>NZ_JADPRZ010000019.1 GCF_017347095.1 Sporosarcina sp. E16_8
AAGAGGTCACACCCGTTCCCATCCCGAACACGGAAGTTAAGCTCTTCAGCGCCGATGGTAGTTGGGGGTTTCCCCCTGCAAGAGTAGGACGTCGCCGGGCACCATGGATAACACAAAACGAGATGATTCTAAAGAATCATCTCGTTTTGTGTTATCAGCATGTTTTTTTAAAAAAATCAAAGCACAAATGCATAGAGAAAATGTAGTCATTACCAGCGAGTGGGTAATGATTTTTTGTTTGTCTAGACTCCAGTGCCTAGCCCCTCGAGTCGCTTTTGTCCTGTAGTAAAGGCAAAAACACCTTTACTACAGGTCTTTCAGCGCTTGTCGGGGCTAAACAGGCGCTTGCGCTTTTGTTCTTAGTCGTGATTAGTTTAACTGAAAGTGAGCCGGAAACATACTAGTCCAAATGAAGACTATTGAGCCTCCCTTACCAGTATATTGTGTAAGTAAATGGTTAATCGACAGACGTTGGTTGTACTGGTTATATGATCGGTCTGAGATACTATATAATAGAAGGAAAGGAAGCGTGATTTACAATGAAAGATCCTAGTCGGCCGCTAATTGAAGCGTTAATTAAATTCAAAGAAGCAGATCCGATTTCATTCCACGTGCCTGGGCATAAGGGGGGAATACTTTCTGGTTTACCGACCGAGTTACGAGCGGCTCTTCAATATGATTTCACTGAGCTAGAGGGTCTTGATGATCTTCATGAGCCGAGTGGTGTAATTGAAGAGGCGCAGCGAAAGCTGTCATTACTCTACGGTTCGGATCAGAGTTTCTTTCTTGTGAATGGTTCAACGGTGGGGAATTTGGCGATGGTTTATGCGGCGTGTCGTGCGGGTGAAACGGTTATTGTTCAGCGCAATGCACATAAGTCGATTTTCCATGCCATTGAGCTGACTGGCGCAAGGCCGGTGTTTGTGTCACCGGTTTGGGATGTGTCTACAAAAACAGCGGGGGGCGTGACGGCTGTGCAAGTCGGTGAGGCACTCAAGGCTAATCCTGACACCAAGGCTGTTATTCTTACATATCCGACGTATTATGGCCTAGCAGGGAACGAACTGGAAGAGACTATCAATCTTTGTCATACATATGGAGTTCCGGTCTTGGTAGACGAGGCACACGGTGCGCATTTTGTTGTAGGAGAACCATTTCCTCGTTCGGCGCTTCAGATGGGGGCGGATGTAGTTGTACATTCAGCACACAAAACACTGCCTGCGATGACGATGGCTTCTTTTTTACATGTACGCTCAGATTTTATAGCTACAGAAAAAGTTGCCCGTTATTTAGGGATGCTACAGTCCAGCAGTCCATCTTATTTGTTGATGGCCTCACTAGATGATGCACGAGCCTATGCGGAGTCTTATAATGAAGAAGATAAAAAATACTTCGCGGAACAGCGGGTGGCTTTTATTAAACAACTAAAACTCATTCAAGGACTTCAAACGGTTGAAACGGATGATCCGTTAAAGCTCATTTTGCGAATTAAAGGTTATTCCGGTTTTGATATACAAAAAAGGCTGGAAGCGGAAGGGATATACGTGGAAATTGCAGATCCTTATCAAGTGCTATTCGTGTTACCGTTACTTAAAGTGGAATCGACCTATCCCTTCGATGAAATTCACGAGAAAATGAAAACTGCGGTTGCTTGTTTGAATCAATTGGATAAGATAATAAGTACAGTAGAAGCACCATCACTTGGAGAGGGACTATCTTGTCTGGCTTACACGTTCGAGGAAGTGGCGAATATGGAGGTGGAGTGGATTCCTTATGTAGATTCTGTAGGTCGTGTGGCGGCTGCTTCCATTATTCCCTATCCGCCGGGTATTCCGCTTTTAATCGCCGGAGAGATTGTAAAGGATAAGCATGTTCACACTCTTGGAGAGTTGCTTCAAATGGGGGCGAAGTTTCAGGGCAAGATTCGAATTAATGAAAAACAGATAGTTGTAGTAAAGAATAGAGTGGAGGAATAACATGATACAGAAAGGTGTATTCATCACATTTGAAGGGCCTGAAGGGGCTGGAAAAACAACAGTCATCAAAGAATTATATAAACGTATGGAAGAACAAGGATTGAAGGTTATTCTTACGCGTGAACCGGGTGGAATTCGTATTGCGGAGAAAATCCGTGAAATCATCCTCGATAATGATCATCAGGAAATGGATGCGAAGACGGAAGCGCTTCTCTATGCAGCTGCAAGAAGGCAGCATCTCGTTGAAAAAGTAGTTCCTGCACTTGAGGACGGAATGGTTGTCTTATGTGATCGTTTCATTGATAGTTCACTAGCCTATCAGGGGCATGCGCGCGGACTTGGAATCGATGAGGTTCTATCTATTAATGAGTTTGCTATCAGCGATACGATGCCGGATCTGACGGTCTTTTTTGATATCAAACCAGAACTAGGACTAGCGCGAATTGCGGCAAATGATAAGCGTGAAGAAAATCGATTGGATAATGAAAGTATCCAATTTCATCAACATGTTTATGAAGGTTATCAGGAGCTCATCCGCCGTTACCCAGAACGGATTCGATCAACGGATGCTTCGCTCTCTAAAGAGCAAGTAACGGAAAATGTTTGGGAAATCATATGCTCCCGACTCATTAAATAGACTGATTCATGATATAATGGTTGGAAAGCGGAAAAGGGGAGATTATCGTGAAATTGATTGTGGCAGTTGTACAGGACCAAGACAGTAACCGGTTATCTACGGCTTTGACCAAAGGTGACTTCCGAGCGACGAAATTGGCTAGTACGGGAGGATTTTTAAGGTCGGGGAATACGACGTTTCTAATTGGTACCGATGAAGCCCTCGTTCCGAAGGCACTTGAACTTATTCGAGAAAATTGCCGTTCACGAGATCAAATGGTAGCTCCAGTTTCTCCGATGGGTGGAAATGCAGACTCTTACATTCCTTACCCGGTTGAGGTCGAGGTTGGCGGTGCCACCGTATTCGTCCTTCCAATTGAACATTTCCATCATTTTTGATGTTTTGACGAATAAGAGGTGAACCTAAGTGAAAGTCAATAGTGACTATCGGTCAGGCCTCGATAAGATGAGGAACGACCCTTTACATTCATCTCAAGGTGGAGCGCGGTTTGGCCAAATGGTTGTAAAACAAGAGCAGCGCCTCCAAGGAGAGCAAGTTACTAAGCTCCTCGGCGATATTTCATCAGCAGGCGACAGAATAGCCCGTTCACGCAATTTGCGTGATATGGCTAAATTTAAAATGCTAGTTCGACGTTTTCTTAAAGAAGCCGTTGAATCAGGAATGGGACTTAAACAGTCTCATACATGGAATCGTTTCGGTGAGGGACGCAGGTTGAAAATTGTCGAAACGATAGATGAGAGGCTTATTGAGTTGGCAGAAGACTTGTTGAATGAAGAAAAAACATCTGTCGATCTATTAGCTAAAATTGGTGAGATTAAAGGGTTACTCATCAATCTATACATGTGATTCCGTGTTTTCTGTCGTTTAAGAAACACGGTTTTTTTGAACACGGAGGTGTGTGCTTATGCAAGATGAAATGAATAACCGGCTTGTAGTTGAGCAAAAAAAAATAACTGAACGATTAAGTTCTTCCTATAAAAATGGGCGAATTGGACATGCATATATGTTTGACGGTGAACGTGGAACAGGAAAAGAAGCAGTTGCACTTTTTTTTGCCAAACTCCTTCTTTGTGCTAGTCCTGAAAACTTTGTTCCATGTGAAACATGCCATTCTTGTCGCCGAGTGACGTCTAGTAATCATCCAAACGTAACGCTTATTCGGCCGGATGGGCAGGATATCAGAAAAGAACAGATGTCCAATCTCGTTTATAGCATGACAAAAAAGGGTTACGAGGCAGGTAGGAAAATATATATCATTTCCAGGGCAGATAGGATGAACGTTGCTGCGGCAAATACGCTTCTCAAGTTTCTTGAAGAACCTGAAGGTGATGTAACGGCAATTCTTTTAACGGATTCGTATCAATCGATATTACCGACGATCCAATCACGTTGTCAGCGCTTATCTTTTCTACCACCATCTAGAGAAATGATGATTAGTGAGCTAGTCGAAAAGGGTATTACGTCTTCAATGGCAGCGACAGTTACGATGGTCACAGCTAATCTGGATGAAGCTTTTCGACTTGCCGGAGATGATCAATTTGCACACATGCGAAAAACAGTGTTAAAATTGGTTGAAGCATCGGATAGACATGTCCATGAAGCGTTGTTATTCATTCAATCGGAATGGGCCCCTTTATTTAAAGAGAAGGAAGAGACTGAGAGTGGACTGGATTTACTGCTTTATGCTTACCGAGATGTGGTGGCATCCAAAGCAGGTTTGCAGTCAACAGCGGCATTTCCTGATCAGCAAGAACTAATTAGAGGCCTTTCGATGAAGATGACATATAGCCGGTTGTCTGCTAATATGGAGGCAATATTGCAGTCGAAAAAGCAATTGCACGGCAATATGAATCGCATGCTTTTAATGGAACAATTGGTGCTCAGCATGCAGGAGGGGTTACTTGTTGTATAAAGTTGTAGGTGTCCGTTTTAAGAAAGCGGGTAAAATATATTATTTCGATCCACTTGAATATACGCTCGACGAAGGTGACTATGTCATCGTTGAAACAGCACGTGGAATTGAATACGGTAAAGTTACAGGTAAGGTAAGAGAAGTCGGTGAGAATGATGTTGTATTGCCACTCAGAAAGATCATTCGTCCGGCGCAAACGGAAGACCTCGAAAAAGTAGAGGAGAATCGTCTTGAGGCTGAACGGGCTTTTAGTACAGGTGTAGAAAAGATTATAGAACATGCGCTAGAGATGAAGCTGGTTGATGTCGAGTATACATTCGATCGAAACAAGATTGTCTTTTACTTTACGGCTGAAGGCCGAGTTGACTTTCGAAATCTTGTTAAAGATCTTGCCTCGATATTCCGAACACGTATTGAACTGCGACAGATTGGTGTACGTGACGAGGCGAAAATGCTTGGTGGCATTGGACCATGTGGTCGAATGCTTTGCTGTTCGACATTCCTCGGTGATTTTGAACCGGTTTCGATAAAAATGGCAAAAGATCAGAACTTATCACTTAATCCATCAAAAATATCAGGTTTATGTGGACGTCTTATGTGCTGCCTGAAATATGAGAACGATGATTACGAAGAAGCGAAAGCGCTTATGCCAGACGTAGGAACACGCGTCCAAACACCTGAGGGGCCTGGAAAAGTAGTTGGTTTGAATCTACTTGAACGCCTTCTACAAGTAAGCATGGCAGAGCAGGATCTGGTACTAGAGTATACGTTGGAAGAAATAATGGAACAACAAAACAATATGGCTCAATTGATTAAATAATGAGGTGGGATAGTTGAAAGAAAAGAGTTTTCTGGATAGGGTTATGGAATTCGAGCAAGAACTCGAATCTATGCAAAAGCAATTCCGCGAATTGATTGGATTCGTCGCGCAGATGACGGAAGAGAACCATTCGCTTCAACTCGAAAACCATCATTTGCGCAAGCGGCTTGAAGAAATAGACAAACAAATTGATGAAGAAGCACAGACAATCAATACAAGGCAACATCGGAAGAAAACGAATAAAATAGACGTTGGAGAAGGCGTTGATAATTTAGCGCGCCTATATAATGAAGGATTTCACGTCTGTAATGTCCACTACGGTGGTATTCGTAAAGGGGAAGACTGTCTGTTCTGCCTCTCATTCTTAAATAAACAAAACGTGTAAAGCCAGCCGATCCTATTGCAACGTAGGCATCGGCTTTTCTTTTATTGTAGGCGCACTCGTGGTGAACTTAAGTTGTGTTCCTTAATTCCGCGCCTTACGCATTTCTATTATGGAGGAAAGTATTATGGATGAAATTTTACAGGATGATGAACGACTTGATTACTTATTAGCGGAAAGTCTGCGGATTATTCAAAGTCCGTCAGTATTTTCATTTTCTTTGGATGCGGTATTACTAGCGCGATTTGCATATGTCCCGCTACAACAGTCCGGGAAAATTGTAGATATATGCGCAGGTAACGGAGCAATTCCGTTGTTTTTAAGTGCCAGAACAAACGCTACTATTATTGCCATTGAATTACAGGAACGGCTTGCAAATATGGCGGAAAGAAGTGTCCAGTATAATGGATTGGAAAGTAGGATCCAAATCATTAATGGCGATGTCATTGGTATTGCGGAAAAAATCGGCTATGAAAAATACGATACAGTAACATGTAACCCTCCCTACTTCCCAGCGCACGAGGCAAGTGACAAGAACTTGTCGGAGCATATGGCAATTGCCAGGCATGAAATCCATCTAACACTTGAGCAGGCCATCCAGTCGTCAAGCGAATTGTTAAAGCAGGGCGGCAAAGCGGCGTTTGTCCACCGGCCAGGGCGTTTACTCGACATTGTCACTGCAATGCGCGCAAATCGACTGGAGCCGAAACGGATACAGTTTATTTATCCGAAAGAGGGTAAAGAAGCAAATACCTTGCTGATTGAGGCGATTAAAGACGGTAAGCCGGATTTAAAAGTATTACCTCCTCTCTATGTGTATGGTGCTGATAATGAATATACGGAAGAAGTGAGGCTCCTCCTTTATGGACAAAATGGGTGATCACTTATTTTATGTATTAGAATGCAAGGATGGGTCCTACTATGCTGGTTACACGAATGATTTGGAAAAGCGTATTCGTGTACATAATGAAGGCAAGGGCGCTAAGTATACGCGTGCAAAACTACCTGTGCAATGTATTTACCACGAAAAATTCGAAACGAAACGCGAAGCTATGCAGGCAGAGTATCAATTTAAACAACTGAAGAGAAATGCAAAAGAGATTTATATTGGAAAGGGGCAAAACGTAAATGAAGTCACAGAAAAGTGCTGAACCAGGTGGCGGAAAACTGTTTCTGGTTGGGACACCAATCGGTAATCTTGAAGATATGACATACCGAGCGATTCGTATCCTTAAAGAGGTCGATATGATTGCGGCAGAAGATACGCGAAATACAATCAGATTATGTAACCATTTTGAAATTAAGACATCGTTAACGAGTTATCATGAACATAATATTGAAGTCGGCGGAGAAAAGATTTTGGCAATGCTGGCGGATGGAAAGACAGTTGCACTCGTGAGTGATGCAGGTATGCCATGCATTTCTGATCCAGGAGCGGACATTGTAGCCAAGGCAATTAGTGCGGGGTATGACGTAGTTCCTGTTCCAGGTGCGAATGCAGCAATCAGTGCGCTAGTTGCCTCTGGGCTAGTACCGCAACCATTTATGTTCTTTGGATTTTTATCACGACAGAAGAAGGCCCGGAACATTCAATTAGACGATTTAAAACAACGAGAAGAGACGGTCATTTTGTATGAGGCACCTCATAGGCTAAAGGAAACCTTACGTGCGTTACAAACGAGCTTCGGTGGGACACGCTCTATTGTCCTTGCAAGGGAATTGACAAAACGTTTTGAGGAATTTCTTCGTGGAACGCTTGAAGAGGCTGTTTTATGGGCAGAATCAAACGAAATACGTGGCGAGTTCTGTATTGTTATCGAAGGCAGTGACGGGGTTATTGTGGAAGAGAAAGAGGAGTGGTGGAACGACTTAGAAATCCGTGATCACGTGACAGAATTGATGGAAAGAAAAGATCTTCGTTCAAAAGAGGCAATCCGTGAAGTAGCAAATTCTCGTGGGTTGAGCCGCCGCGATGTTTATAAAGAATTTCATGTTGAAGATGAATAAACGGCATTTGTTTTTAGCTTAGGAAACAATAAAACCATGTACTGTGGATAAGCTGCAATATAGAGATTTCACGTCCAGACTCCAGCGCCCAGAGGGTTGGGTCATAAGTCAGTCCGTCTGTGTGACAAAGAACGCCGCTTCGCCAGCCTGTCTTATGCCTGTCGCATCTGATCAGGCGCTTGCGCTTTTGTTCTTTTCAATGTAAAAAATCCAGAACGGTTAACCGGTCTGGATAGTAGTAGTATAAACTTACTTTTTCAAGCTATCTTCAATTTCAGTGATGAGTTGTTTTGCGCCTTCGGGGCTCAAAATTAACTTACCGCCAATAAGACTCAAATTATCATCAGACACATCGCCCGTAATCGAGCATGTCATATTCGGCATATATTTCTTTAGGATGATTTTATCTTCATCAACGTAAATTTCCAAAGCATCTTTTTGTGCAATACCAAGCGTACGGCGTAATTCAATTGGAATTACTACACGTCCAAGTTCATCGACTTTTCTTACAATACCAGTTGATTTCATTATATTAACTCCTCTCATACATTTAGTTTCGTCAAAATTCGACAAAATTCTCTTAACAACTTTTATCATACCAAGTCTTCCAATTAACGTCAATGCCACAAGCTTAAAACTATGAGAAAAATAGTAGTTATTTAAAAAGAAGCGCTTAAATTCGACAAGAATAGACTAATAGACATGAAAATAACGATGACGTTAGCTATTGTCGAGGAATATCATTGTATCGCGAGTAGGCTTTAGATAGAATAGATAATACATACTTATACACTGGAGGAATATTCGTGGCTGATAAGAATAAGACTTTTTATATTACAACGCCTATTTATTACCCAAGCGGCAAATTTCATATTGGTACCGCATACACAACTGTGGCTTCTGACGCGATGGCTCGTTACAAACGACTGCGCGGGTATGATGTCCGTTTCCTTACTGGAATGGATGAGCACGGTCAAAAGATCCAGGAAAAAGCGCAAGAAGCTGGACTACCACCTCAGGAATTTGTAGACGGTATCGCAGAGACAGCGAAAAAGGTTTGGAATACAATGGACATTTCATATGACGACTTCATCCGTACGACGGAAGAGCGCCATAAAGTCATTGTTGAAAAGGTCTTTAAAACATTCCTTGATAATGGCGATATTTATAAAGGGGAGTACGAAGGATGGTATTGCCTGCCTTGTGAAACATACTTTACGGAAGGGCAGCTTGAAAATGGCAACTGTCCTGATTGTGGACGCCCTGTCAAAAAAGTGAAGGAAGAATCATATTTCTTCAATATGAAGAAGTATGCCGGAAGACTACTGAAATTTTATGAAGATAATCCAAAGTTTATCGAACCGGAATCGCGTAAAAATGAGATGATTAATAACTTTATCAAACCGGGGCTGGAAGACTTATCTGTTTCCCGTATGTCGTTTGATTGGGGAATAAAAGTTCCGGGGGACCTGAAGCATGTCATTTATGTATGGGTCGATGCGTTGACAAACTACATCACGGCGCTTGGCTATCAGTCAGATGACGATTCGTTATTCAAAAAGTATTGGCCGGCGGATGTCCATGTTGTTGGAAAAGATATCGTTCGTTTCCATACAATTTATTGGCCGATTTTCTTAATGGCACTTGATTTGCCGTTGCCGAAGAAAGTATTTGCACATGGTTTCATCATGATGAAAGACGGGAAAATGTCGAAATCTAAAGGTAACGTTGTCTATCCCGAAATGCTTGTTGAGCGCTACGGACTTGATGCGACACGTTATTTCCTTCTTCGAGAATTGCCGTTCGGGCAAGATGGTGTATTCTCACCCGAATCATTTGTAGAGCGGACGAATTATGATCTAGCAAACGACCTTGGAAACTTATTGAACCGATCAATTTCGATGATCAATAAATATTTCGACGGGGAGATTCCGACACAAGCTCTTGTCGCTACAGACTTCGATGACAGCTTGACAAACTTCATGACAACTACGGTTGGAAAATACGAAGCGTCAATGGAGAAGATGCAGTTTAGTGCTGTCCTTGGCGATTTATGGGCTCTTATATCACGGACCAACAAATACATCGATGAGACGTCTCCGTGGGTACTGGCGAAGGATGAGGCGGATAAAGGTAAACTAGCGTCTGTGATGATGCATCTAGCAACGTCACTCCGTCACATTGCTGTATTATTGCAACCGTTCATGACGGAAGCGCCTAAACAGATCATGACGCAACTGGGGCTGGATGAAAAACTGCTTGCTTGGGATACGCTAGGCAATTTCAACGCCATTCCAACTGGCACAAAAGTCGTAGAAAAAGGTGTTCCAATCTTCCCACGCCTGGATGCGGACGTTGAAGTAGTTTATATCCGTGATCAGATGGCAATTACTGCACCGGCTGAAAATACGCCTGCTGAGCAACCTGCAAAAGTGGAGGTTGAAGAGGCAGTAGCAGCTGAGATTTCAATCGATGATTTCCTAAAAGTCGATTTACGCGTTGCGACAGTAACTGCTTGTGAAAGAATTCCGAAAGCAGATAAACTGCTCAAGCTCCAATTGGATATGGGCTATGAGCAGCGACAAGTTGTATCAGGCATCGCAGAACATTACGAACCCGAGGCACTTGTCGGACAGAAAGTAATTGTTGTTGCTAACTTGAAACCTGTAAAATTACGCGGGGAGCTATCCCAAGGCATGATTTTAGCAGGAAAATCGGATGGTATTTTGAAACTTGCATCAGTTGACCAGTCACTTGAAAATGGTGCACAAGTTAAATAACAATAGAAACGGCGTCCCTCATGGAAACGCCGTTTTTCTTTTTTATAAGTAATTCCCTATATAGAATATATGTCTAAAAGTAGGAACTGAGCGAAGGCTCCTTACAAGGGGAAGCCGAAGTGGATTTGAAGGAACTCTTTATGTAACTAATATAGAAAGCGATAGAAGTCTTAATTTGTTCGATTAAAACAAAACGATTGTGAGGCGAAAATAATGTTTATAGATACACATGTCCATTTAAATGCAGACCAGTATGAAGAAGATATAGGTGAAGTGATTCAACGTGCCCAAGAGGCCGGCGTTGTCAAGATGGTGGTTGTCGGATTTGATCGCAAGACGATTTTGAAGGCGATGGAACTGACTGAACAGTATGCTTTCATTTACGCCGTTGTCGGTTGGCATCCCGTAGATGCAATTGATTGCACGGAAAAAGACTTGGAATGGATTGAATCACTCGCCGCACACCCTAAAGTGGTCGGTATTGGGGAAACAGGACTTGATTATCATTGGGATAAATCACCGCGAGATGTGCAGCAGGAAGTGTTCAGAAAACAGATTCGGCTTGCTCAGAAAGTGAACCTGCCGATTATTATCCATAACCGGGACGCAACGGCGGATGTCGTTCGTATCTTGAAAGAAGAAGAAGCTGAAAAAACAGGAGGAATTATGCATTGTTTTGGTGGAAGTGTCGAGACCGCAAAAGAGTGCATAAATATGAATTTCATGATTTCATTGGGGGGGCCTGTTACGTTTAAAAATGCAAAGGCGCCAAAACAAGTTGCAACGGAAATTTCGCTTGATCATTTATTAATCGAAACAGATGCGCCTTACCTCGCACCTCATCCATACCGTGGAAAAAGGAATGAACCGGCATGGGTGACGCTTGTAGCGGAAGAAATAGCGAGACTAAAAAGTATTCCTGTTGAAGAAGTTGCAAAAAGAACGACAGCAAATGCTTTGAATATATTTAACATAACATGAATAAGATGTTAGGTGGTTTTCCATAATTTTCATATAAGGGGCCCCCTAATTTTGTTATGCATCAAAGCCAAACGGGTTGACATGACGAAGAGTACCCTTTATAATCAGCCGAGTGATGAAGGAGGAGTTTTTTTCGTGCCAAAAAATACCATGAAAAACCTGTTCTATAAGTCATTGAGGAGTAAAAAAGTAGCGATTACCGCAGTTTTGCTAACGCTATTTGTTACTGTTATTTCACTTGTTCTCTTTGAAGGAACAAAAAAATCGATCACGCTGGACGTGAACGGTGAAGAACTTAACATTAAAACGCACGCACATACAGTTGGCAACCTGCTTTCCGAACAGGAAATTGAAGTTGCCAAACATGATCTAGTAATGCCCTCAGTGAATACACCTATCGAAGATGGTCTATCGATTAAGTGGGAACAGTCGCAACAAGTTGTAATAAATGTCGATCAGGATACCAAATCCATTTGGACGACTAATCATAAGGTTAAAGAGGTGCTTGCTGAAGCGGGTATTGAAATTTCCAAGAATGATGTTGTAAACCCAGTGCTGGATGAACGGCTAGGGAAAGAAAATAGCATTACCGTCCAAAAAGCTTTTGAAGTTACGTTGAATGACGGCGGGGAAGAAAAGAAGGTCCGGTCAACTTCGACTACGGTCGCTGACTTTTTAAAGAGAGAGAACATTCATTTGAATGATGACGATCGTCTGAATAGAAAGGCAGATGGGTATCTAAAGCCTGGTTCTATAGTGGAGGTCGTACGAGTGGAAAAAGTCACCGATGTAGTGGAAGAACCGGCGAACTTTGCAGTTGAAACACGCAACGATCCATCTTTACTGAAAGGGCGCGAAAAAATCGTCCAGGCGGGAAAAAAAGGAACGGTTTCACGGAAGTTTGAAATTGTTAAAGAAAATGGGAAAGAAGTTTCCCGTAAGTTGCTAGAAGAGAAGTCAATTAAAGAACCACAAACAAAAGTCGTTGCAATCGGCTCGCGGGTGATGGTTGCAAGTGCATCAGTAGGGATGTCTAATTCGAAAACTGTATCGCGTAATGATTCATCTGCGGAAGGCGGGGAGTTCTACGTAACCGCTACGGCCTATACAGCGCATTGTAATGGCTGTTCTGGAATTACACGTACAGGTATTAATTTACGTGCGAACCCCAACTTGAAAGTCATTGCAGTCGACCCAAGCGTTATCCCGCTCGGTTCTAAAGTGTGGGTTGAAGGATACGGCTATGCAGTCGCAGGGGATACAGGCGGCGCAATCAAAGGCAAGAAAATTGACCTGCATGTACCGACAAAAAGCGATGCCTATAAATTCGGCCGACGCCAAGTGAAGATTAAAATCATCGATTGACATATACATCCGCAGGACTGAAATTAGTCCCGCGGATTATTGTGTTAGAGCTTGCTTCTGCTGAAGTAAGCTCAGCCTCCGGTGTGTGTCCCAAATGTTGAATTGCGCCGAGGCCTAATTGATCACCCACCCATCTGTACATCCGCTTGCGGTCAGAGTAGAATTAGGGGAAGAATGCAATGGGAATGAGGATTTTTGTGAACATTAAGGAAATTATTGTTGTTGAGGGCAAGTCAGATACAGTCGCCGTAAAACGGGCAGCGGGTGCAGATACGATCGAAACGAACGGTTCTGCAATTGACGAGTTAACACTCACGCGTATTCGTCATGCACAGGAAACACGAGGCGTCATCGTATTCACGGATCCCGACTATCCTGGGAGAAGAATCCGTGCCATTATTGAAGAGCGTATTCCGGGCGTTAAACACGCTTTTCTTGAAAAGAAGCTGACGATTGCCAAAAATGGATCGGGGCTTGGGATTGAGCATGCGCATGATGAGCATATACGGGCGGCGCTAAGTGCGGTTTACACAGTGGATGACCAGCCTGTTGTTGATATTCCACTAGCTGACTTGATGACGGCTAGGCTTATCGGGCATCCCGATGCAAAAAGGCGGCGTGAACGCTTAAGCGAGCTGTTGCAAATCGGTCAAGTGAATGGCAAAGGATTAAAGAAGCGGTTGGAAATGTTCCGAATTGGATATGATCGATTGGGAGAAGTATTAAAGGTTCTAGACGAGGAGGAAACGGAAAAAAATGAATAAAGATATCGCGACTCCGGTCAGGACGAAGGAAATTCTCGCTAAATACGGTTTTTCGCTCAAAAAGAGTTTAGGTCAAAACTTCTTGATTGACCCCAATATTTTACGTAATATCATTTCGCACGCAGGTTTATCCGAAAAAACGGGTGTTATTGAAATTGGACCAGGAATTGGTGCACTAACAGAACATCTTGCAAGAAGCGCGGGGAAAGTGGTCGCTTTTGAAATTGACGGACGCCTCCTTCCTGTATTGGAAGATACCCTGTCGCCTTATGATAATGTAACAATCGTTCATCAGGACATATTGGAAGCTGACCTTCTACAAGTAATGCAGGATCACTTCGCGGATTACGAGGATGTTGTTGTCGTTGCAAACTTGCCTTATTATGTGACGACGCCAATTATCATGAAATTCTTGCTCGGCAAAGTTCCGGTAGCAGGTATGGTAGTGATGATGCAGAAAGAAGTGGCAGATCGCATTACAGCGGTTCCTGGGACAAAAGCATACGGTTCTCTGTCCATTGCAATTCAGTACTATATGGATGCGGAAGTGGCTATGATTGTACCGAAGACGGTATTCATGCCGCAACCAAATGTTGAGTCAGCTGTTCTGCGTTTGACGAGAAAAGAAACAGCACCAGCAAAAGTAATAGATGAAGACTTTATGTTTGTAGTGTCTAGGGGTTCGTTTGTCCAGCGCAGGAAGACAATCTTGAACAACTTGCAATCGTCACTTCCGAATGGCAAGTTGAAGAAAGAAGTGATATTGAAAGCTTTCGAACAAATCGGCATGGATCCTGGCCGACGCGGGGAAACACTGTCAATAGAAGAGTTTGCCAACCTGTCAAATGTCTTGTATGAGGACTTCTTTGAGGAAAAGAAAAAAAGACAGAGTTAGAACGATTTTAGTAGATAAATACCCTTTTTTCTAATAAAAAGATTGACAAAGTAGACAAGCAATTGTTAAAATGAAGATTTTAATTGACAGAAACTTTTAAAAGTGTTATGCTTATACTTAGTGAGGTGTAAGCGACGTGCCAAAAACATTAGCGGACATTAAGAAGTCATTGGATTCTCATCTGGGAAAACGTTTGCACTTAAAAGCAAACGGTGGACGGAAGAAGACAATCGAGAGAGCGGGAGTGCTGCGAGAAACATATCGTGCAGTATTCGTAGTTGAACTTGACCAGGACGAAAATGCGTTTGAAAGAGTATCTTACAGCTATGCAGATATTTTAACCGAAGCGGTTGAAATAACAATTCTTGAGGGTGCAGATCCTACTGCATTCATTATCAAATAATTACGGCATTTATGATTTAATTCATTTTTAAACAACATCTGTGCGAGCATTCTGAAATTGAATGTCTTGTACGGGTGTTTTTTTATTCATTTGGTTCATACTACGATTGTCAGCCAAAAGGAGGAAAACCGAATGGCGAGAAAACGTGGCATAATGTCTGAAGGCTTGAAAGTAGAAATTGCGAAAGAGCTTGGATTTTATGATGTTGTGGAGCGAGAAGGTTGGGGCGGCATCAAATCACGCGACGCAGGCAATATGGTGAAGCGAGCAATTGAAATGGCCGAACGAGGAGTAGCACAAAAGAAATAACGCTATGAATTACCCATTATCCAACTAACAGGCTGACAAAAGAAGAGCTGGATCCGGGGGCATCAAAACATCCGGTTCAGCTCTTCTTTTCATTGCTTAAAAATTTGTAGTTATAGATATGATAGATTGTGTTTATGCTTGATAGGCGTTTTTAAATGGTCGGTCGCGTATCCACATTTGTTATGAAAACGAGGCTTTCAAAAATCAGTTACCCAAATATTATCATTTCACAGCGCAAATAATTCACCCTATGGTAAAATAGAGGGACACAGACTAGCTGGAAGGGAGGGAGCCGGATGCTTTATGAAAAGGCACCTGCAAAAATCAATTTAACACTCGATGTACTACATAAGCGCCCGGATGGTTTTCATGAAGTCGAAATGATTATGACCACGGTCGATTTAGCGGACAGAATCTGGCTTCGTCCGACAGATAACGGAAAAATTATCATCAAGGCATCAGAACGGCATGTACCCAATGACCGAAAGAACTTGGCTTATCAAGCAGCTGAATTGTTACAAATTGAATGTGGGATTACAAATGGTGTTGAGATTACGTTAGAAAAAAGTATTCCAGTCGCTGCTGGGCTAGCGGGCGGAAGTTCGGATGCCGCTGCTACATTACGGGGATTGAATAGGCTATGGGATTTAAGGTTAAGCGTCAAAGAACTTGCGAAGCTCGGTGCGCGGATTGGTTCGGATGTTTCATTCTGTGTACACGGTGGAACAGCACTCGCGACAGGTCGCGGGGAAATAATCGAAACTTTGCCAGCTCCACCAAACTGTTGGGTTATCCTTGCCAAACCGGCAATTTCGGTTTCGACAGGAGATATATATGGAAATCTAGACTTATCTACGATTGATCATATCGATACGTTAGGCATGATTGAAGCATTACGAGCGGGAGATTACGATGAAATGTGCATGTCGGTCGGGAATGTCTTAGAAACCGTCACAATGGATCTGTATCCGCAAGTAGTCGTTCTGAAAGAGCAGATGAAAAGGTTTGGTGCGGATGCGGTTTTAATGAGTGGTAGCGGCCCGACGGTTTTCGGTCTCGTTAAACACGAATCCAGGGTGCCGCGAATTTATAATGGGCTAAAAGGGTTCTGTCCAGAGGTATATGCGGTTAGAATGGTCGGTGGACATACAATTCTTGATTAAACACGTACGATTGTGGTAATGTACATTAAAATATTCGGATTTAGGAGATGATACTATGAAGTGGAAAAGGAGCGAGCGGCTTGTAGATATGACTAGCCAATTGTTGGAATCACCACATGAACTTATTCCACTGACCTTCTTCTCCGAACGTTATCAAGCAGCAAAATCCTCAATTAGCGAGGATTTGACGATTGTAAAAGAAACGTTTGAGGAAAAAGGCACAGGGAAACTGGTGACGGTTTCCGGAGCGGCGGGAGGAGTGAAGTTCATCCCGAAGATGGCAGAACCTGACGTTCGTGAAGTGATGTCGATTCTAATGGAGAAACTTGGTCATTCGGATCGATTGTTGCCAGGCGGTTATTTATTCATGACGGACCTTCTTGGCAATCCGCGCATTATGGATCGCGTAGGTAAAGTATTCGCTTCAGCGTACGCGGAGACAGACATTGACGTGATTATGACGGTCGCGACAAAGGGAATCCCGATTGCCCATGCAATTGCGCGTCATCTGAATGTCCCAGTCGTTGTCGTGCGCCGCGATAGCAAGGTGACTGAGGGACCAACAGTGAGCATCAATTACGTATCTGGTTCAAACAGGCGTATTCAAACAATGGTATTATCGAAGAGAAGCATGCAAAGTGGGCGTAAGGTCCTCATTACAGACGATTTTATGAAGGCAGGCGGTACGATGCTTGGCATGAAGAGTCTTCTCGAAGAGTTCGGTTGTGAGCTGGCGGGTATTGCCGTTCTAGTAGAATCCGATCATGCCGGAGAGATTCTGGTCGATAACTACCTATCTCTCGTCAAGCTTCATGCAGTAAATGAAAAGAATGGCACCATCGAGTTAGAAGAAGGAAACTATTTTGTGGAAGGTGGAAAATAATATGAATTATGTAGCGACAGAAAATGCACCACAGGCTATTGGACCTTATGCACAAGCGGTTAGTGTGAACGGAATGGTATATACATCCGGACAAATTCCATTGACGCCGGAAGGATTGCTTGTTGAGGGGACTATCGAAGACCAAACACACCAAGTGTTTGCTAATTTAAAAGAAGTGCTGAAAGCAGCAGGTTCATCTCTGGATAAAGTAGTCAAAGCGACTGTTTTTATTAAAGATATGAATGAATTTGTTGCTGTCAATGACATTTATGCACACCATTTCGGGGCTCATACACCTGCACGATCAACTGTTGAAGTTGCTAGACTACCGAAAGACGTAAAAATTGAAATAGAAGTTATTGCTCTAGTAAGCGAATAACAGATACCCACCCAAATACCACTTGGGCGGGTTTTTTATTTGTGTGTCATTCGAAATGTTTAAATAATTGTGATTATAAAGAAGGGAAACGCTTACTTTTGTGGAATATAGTCGTCATGCGCTGTAAAGACAAAAGGAGTGGTAAGAGATGGAAGTAACAGATGTGAGGTTGCGGAAGATGGAAACGGATGGAAGGATGAGGGCGATTGCTTCGATTACGATTGACGATGAATTTGTCGTACACGATATTCGGGTTATCGATGGAAATGAGGGATTGTTCGTAGCGATGCCGAGTAAACGGACACCTGATGGGGAGTTTCGTGATGTAGCACATCCGATTAATACAAGTGCTCGAACAAAAATCCAAGATGCGGTAATGGCGGCATACCACCTGTCCGCAGAAGAAGTAGTATTTGAAGGGGCTGGCGCATGATGTGGCGTCCTCGTTTCCATTCATGCTTATCATGAAGTAATATAGACCGCCAGTGGTTAAAAGGGTAGTTTTTTCTTTGCTTAAGAAACGATAAAGTTTTGTACTGTGGATAGTTTACAACGATAGAAGTTTCACGTATAGACTCCGAGTACCTAATTCTCGGAGGCCTGCAGAATGTGGGTTACGCAGCGAAGGGAGATTAAACTACATTTCTCTTTGTTGCCACGTGACGTGGCAAACTTAGGCTGTGTTCACTTGCAGATGTCCTGCGCTTTGTTTTACATGGGGATTTTGTGGTTTTCAAAAGCGAAGAAAAAAAGAAAAAAATAATGATAAAAGATTGTAATCAACTTGTCAAGAGTTATGAGGTTGAAAAATAGCCCGTTTTCAGCTATAGTCAATAGTGAAAACATTAGAGGGGGATTCGCCTTCATCCCTCATTCACGGGGGCTATTAAATGACAAATACATATGCCGTTGTCCTGGCTGCAGGGCAAGGTACACGGATGAAGTCCGATTTATATAAAGTGCTGCATCCCGTTTGTGGAAAACCAATGGTCGAACACGTAATTGATCATATACGCGGTCTTGGTATCAGTCGAATTGTTACGATAGTTGGACATGGTGCAGAAACGGTAGAAGAAACGCTTGGGGAGAAAAGTGAATATGCCTTACAGCAAGAGCAATTAGGTACAGCACACGCTGTCCAGCAGGCTGAGAGGCTTATTGGTGACTTAGATGGCACTACGATGGTTGTATGCGGAGATACGCCGCTCATTCGCTCTGAAACGATGGAGGCATTGATTGCGCATCATAAGGCAACGGGCGCAAAAGCAACAATTTTGACGGCTTATGCGGATGATCCAACAGGATACGGGCGCATTATCCGGGGAGAGAATGGTCAAGTTCTCCGAAATGTTGAACAGAAAGATGCAACTCCCGAAGAGCAAAAAGTAACGGAAATCAATACAGGGACCTATTGCTTTGACAATCGGACACTTTTCGAAACGTTGAAAAAAGTGAAAAATAATAATATGCAGGGAGAATACTATCTCCCAGATGTAGTTGGTATTTTGCAATCCGAAAGTGCGCTCGTTTCAGCATACGTGACGGGGGATTTCAGTGAGACACTTGGTATCAATGACCGGGTAGTCTTGGCAGAAGCAGAGTGTGTCATGCGCAGACGTATTGCTGAAAAGCATATGCGTAACGGTGTTACTATAATCAACCCTGAAAACACCTATATAAGCGCGGAGGCTGAAATTGGCCGAGATACAGTTCTTCAACCTGGAACGATGATTGAAGGGCATACTGTTATCGGTAACAAATGCGTAATCGGACCGAATAGCCAGATTGTTAATAGTGTAATTGGTGATCGTACAACCGTGCATTCATCTGTTGTTTTGTCTAGCAGAATTGGATCGGTTACGGCAATCGGACCGTTTGCACATATCCGCCCGGATTCTAATCTTGGTGATAGTGTGAAAATCGGTAACTTTGTAGAAGTGAAAAAATCGACACTAGGTGAAGGCAGCAAAGTGTCACATTTGAGTTATATAGGTGATGCCAAAATTGGATCGCATGTAAATGTGGGGTGCGGTACAATTACCGTCAATTACGACGGCAAGAATAAACACCTTACAACGATTGAAGACGATGCGTTTATCGGGTGTAATTCCAATTTAGTCGCTCCGGTTACAGTTGGAAAAGGTGCATATGTAGCAGCTGGATCGACAATTACTAAAAGTGTGCCAGAAAGTTCACTTGCAATTGCACGTGCGCGCCAGGAGAATAAAGAAGGATATGCAAACAAACTAAATCTCAATTAAACAGGGGGAACATGATGGCTAATCACTATCCTAACGATAAACTAAAGATATTTTCTTTGAATTCGAACCAAACACTTGCGGTGCAAGTAGCGGAAAAAATCGGACGCCCACTAGGCAAATGCTCGGTCAAGCAATTCAGTGACGGGGAAGTCCAAATCAATATCGAAGAAAGTATCCGTGGCTGTGATGTATTCGTCATCCAGTCGACATCGTACCCTGTCAATGAAAATTTGATGGAACTTCTTATTATGATTGACGCTTTGAAACGCGCATCAGCACGCACAATCAATGTTGTTATGCCTTATTACGGCTACGCGCGCCAAGATCGTAAAGCACGTTCACGTGAACCGATTACAGCGAAACTTGTTGCGAATTTACTTGAAACAGCGGGAGCGCATCGCGTCATTGCAATAGATCTGCATGCACCACAAATCCAAGGTTTCTTCGATATACCAATCGATCATCTCGTAGCTGAGCCAATCCTTACAGAATACTTTAAAGGAAAAGGCTTTAACATTGATGAACTTGTCATTGTATCACCGGATCACGGCGGTGTAACGCGTGCGCGTAAGATGGCGGATCGCATGAAAGCCCCTATAGCGATTATTGACAAACGTCGCCCACGTCCAAATGTTGCTGAAGTGATGAATATTGTAGGCAATGTTGAAGGGAAAACAGCAATCCTAATTGATGATATTATCGATACAGCAGGGACAATCACAATTGCGGCGAGCGCATTAATCGAAAGTGGAGCAAAAGAAGTGTATGCTTGTTGTACACATCCAGTGTTATCAGGACCAGCAATCGAACGAATTGACAATTCCCAAATCAAAGAATTGGTTATTACAAATTCAATTGAGCTTCCGGCAACGAAAACATCTCCAAAAATCAAGCAACTTTCCATTGCTTCATTGCTTGCAGAAGCAATCGTGCGTGTGTTCGAAGAGAAATCTGTTAGTACATTATTTGAGTAAATTGAATTTAGATGTTTCATGTCGCTTGTCATTGGGTATTTATTAATCAACACAACTTTTTTTAAAGAAGGGTGATTAAATAAAATGAGTACAACTATACAATCAGAAGCGAGAGTACCATCAAATCAATCAACACTAACTGAATTACGTAAAGAGGGCTATGTTCCAGCAGTCGTCTACGGTTATAAAACAGAAGCGACATCGATTTCAGTAAAAGAGAGAGATTTACTGAAGACATTACAAATAACAGGCCGTAATGGCGTTATTAAACTTAATATTGACGGGAAGGACATTAATGTTGTCCTAAACGATTATCAATCTGACGTCTTAAAAGGTGAAATCCAACATGCGGACTTCCTTGCTATCAATATGACAGAAGAGCTTGAAGTAGATGTACTGGTACATCTTGTAGGCGAATCTGTAGGCTTGAAAGAAGGCGGAGTACTTCAACAGCCAAACCGTGAAGTGACTATCAAAGTTAAACCTTCAGACATTCCGGAGACATTCGATATTGATATTTCAAACCTTCAAATTGGAGAATCGATTACAGTAGCTGAAATTCGTGCGAAATCAAAATATGAAATTTTAAACGAAGATGATCATGCACTCGTTCTAATTTCTTCACCGCGTACAGCTGCGGAAATGGAAGAACTTGAGAGTGAGGCATCTGAATCAGTAGAGCCTGAAGTAATTGGTGAGAAGAAAGAAGCGAAGTAATACAAACATGAGCGCACGGAAATCCGTGCGCTTCTTTTCTATTTCAAAGGTAAGCAGTTATAAGTTTTTTTATAGCTTGGAATCTATAAAATCACGTACTATGGATAAGCTGCAACATAAGGATTGCACATCCGACTCCAGCGCCTAGAGGCTCGGAGGTCCACAGGATGTGGGTCACGCAGCTGGGAGGGATTGAACTTCATCCCTCCTTGTTACGACAGGCCGTCGCGCACTTAGACTGCCTTTTTTGCACTCTTTAAACCCGTTTTATTTGTAACGGTGCCTCATACTCTTTGTAATTACTTAGTGTAAAAGGAAGATGAAATCTATGAAAATGATAATAGGACTCGGAAATCCGGGTAAACAATATGAAAAAACACGTCATAATGTGGGGTTTCAGGTCATTGACGAGCTTAGCGCACGTCTGCCAATCACTGCAGTACAATCGAAATTTGGCGGCATGTATACGGTTGTCCATCGTCCAGAAGGAAAAGTAATGCTTGTAAAGCCACTTACGTATATGAACCTTTCGGGTGAGTGTGTCCGTCCATTGATGGATTACTTCGATATCGACGTAGAAGATATCGTTGTTCTGTATGATGATCTTGATATTGCTCCTGGGACAATTCGACTGCGTCAAAAAGGGAGTGCAGGTGGCCATAACGGCATGAAATCACTTATTGCACATCTTGGCACGGATCAGTTCAATCGAATCCGTATCGGTGTTGGACGTCCTATCGGTGGTATGAAAGTAGCTGATTACGTTCTGGCACCTTTCGGCAAAGATGAAAAACCATTAATTGAAGACATGGTGAAAAAAAGTGCATCCGCATGTGAAGCGTGGCTGAGCAAACCATTTAATGATGTCATGAACAACTTTAATGGTGTATAAGGAATAATAAAGCCGTCTTACGCCTATACTTTGAGAAAAGGGGCGGAGACAAAATGGCGATCCGTTATACTTGCAGGCATTGTGAGACTGAAATTGGTACACTTCCGTTTGAATCTGCGAAGGAGACTATCCTTCTGCTGCAAAAGATGGACGAAGAGGAAGTTGAGCATTTTCTGACGTATGAAAAAGACGGGGCATTGACGGTAAGATGCATATGCGAACATTGTGAGCAATCGCTCCAACGATTCCCGGACTACTATACACTTAACAAATGGCTTCAATAAGATGTACGCTTTGGCGCTAGATGCGTCCAAAGCTTTTTCTGTTTTTTTGTCTAAAGGTAGTTGTGTTGAAATAAAGAAAACCATTGAATTCACCGCGGCGTTATGGATATGCCTCCCGCCCTAAGCAAGGTGGATTTGCCACAAGCCCAAGGCCTTCAGCTACCCTGTGTCCAGTTACTAACACAATTTACGTTGTTCAAATTGTGACAGCAACTGGCATCGACAGGCGCCTTCATTGGGCTTATAGAGGTATTTGTTTTCCCAATATATGAATATAGTTCGGACTTGGCGCAATTGAATGGCCTAGCCCTTTTTGAACGCCTACTATTATTATGAAAGCAAGGATGTGTAGCATTGGAATCACTTATAGATTTGTTTTTACAAGAGAAAGAGATTGACGAACTAGTGGGAGAGTTGGAGGCGGGGATAGACCGTCAACTTGTCGCAGGATTGTCAGGTGGGGCAAAGTCAATCCTTTTCAAAGTGCTTCAGCAGTCGAGTAAACGGCCCATTCTTATTGTATCCCCGAATTTATTGCAAGCACAGCGTACATATGAAGACCTCGTCAAAATGTTGGGCGAGTCGCTCGTCCACCTTTACCCTGCAGAGGAACTCATTGCTGCGGATTTTTCTGTTTCGAGCTATGAACTTCGCGCCCAGCGTATCGATACGTTAGATCATATGGTACGAACTGGGAAGGGGATTTATATCACGCCGATTGCAGGCATGAAAAAACTATTACCAGAAAAAGAACGCTGGCTATCCAATTTATTAACAACGAAAATAGGCGCAGAAATTAATATGACAGAATGGCTTGAAAGACTTGTATCGATGGGTTATACGAGACAATCAATGGTAACGGCGCCAGGTGAATTTGCGTTGCGCGGGGGTATCCTGGATTTGTATCCACTGAATTTGGAAGAACCGGTGCGGATTGAATTATTCGATACAGACGTCGACTCCATTCGCACATTTTCGGCTGAAGATCAGCGTTCAACGGGTAAGTTGGAAGACGTGTCAATTCTTCCTGCGACTGAATTTGTTTGGCAGGCTAAAGATCTAATGATCATAGCTGAAAAACTGGAGCATGCACTTGGTGTTAGTTTGAAGAAGATGAACGATGCGGAAGCGAAAGAACAGTTAACCATTAATATGACAAGCGATATTGCTTTAATGAGGGAAGGATCCACTCCAGAAAATATGTTGAAATATGCATCATTTTTAGCTGGAACGACTTCCCTTGAAAGTTATTTCCCAAGTAACGGAATCGTTTTATTTGATGAAATCGGACGGGTTCTTGAAGTTGTTGCATCACTTGAGTCGGATGAAAAGGAATGGATGGTTGGCCTTCTTCAAGAAGGGAAGATTGTTCATGATGCAAAAACATCGTTTTCATTCGAAGAGGTGCATGGAGCATTAAAGCAACGAAAAGTGTATTTTTCTCTTTTCGTCCGCTCCGTTCCAGGAATTGTTGTGAAGAAGACAGTAACGTTTTCTTGTAAACCAATGCAGCAGTTCCATGGGCAGATGAGTTTATTGAAAAATGAAATAGAACGGTGGCACCAAGGGCGTTTCAATATTTTCATTATCGCAGACGGCAATGAGCGGATGCAAAAGGTTCAATCGATTCTTGAGGATTATGATATGCAATCTGCTTTGTCTGGAAAACCTTCAGCGGCAGGCGGCATAATTGTTATAGACGGTGATTTGTCTGCTGGCTTCGAGCTTCCGTTTCAACGGATGGCGGTTATAACAGATTCTGAACTCTTCAAAGGGACGCCGAAACGGAAAGCGCGTCCGCAAAAGATGACAAATGCAGAGCGTATCAAAAGTTACTCGGAGATCAAGCCAGGTGACCATATTGTTCACGTTAATCATGGGATTGGGAAATATTACGGGGTTGTAACGCTTGAAGTAAGTGGTATTCATAAAGATTACCTCGACATTCGGTACCGTGGTGAAGATAAGCTGTTCGTTCCCGCTGACCAGATAGATTTGATCCAGAAATATGTCGCTTCCGGTGAAAAAGAACCGAAACTGCATAAGCTAGGCGGCACAGACTGGAAGAAGACGAAAACTAAAGTTATTGCAGCTGTTCAAGATATCGCGGACGACCTGATTGAATTGTATGCCAAACGGGAATCGGAAAAGGGACACGCTTTTGCGGCGGACGACGACATGCAAATGGCATTTGAAAATGCGTTTCCTTACGATGAAACCGATGATCAGCTCAGATCCATTGCTGAAGTGAAGGTGGATATGGAAAAAGAACGTCCAATGGACCGATTGTTATGCGGGGATGTGGGCTATGGTAAAACGGAAGTCGCAATCCGTGCTGCATTCAAGGCTGTATCAGACGGCAAGCAGGTAGCGTTCCTTGTGCCCACGACAATTTTGGCGCAACAGCATTACGAAACAATGAAAGAGCGCTTTTCCGGATTTCCAGTTGAAGTTTCCCTCTTAAATCGTTTTCGGAAAAAGAAGGAACAAACCGAGACGTTGAAAAGATTGAAAGCGGGAACTGTCGACGTTATCGTTGGTACACATCGCCTCCTATCTAAAGATATCGCCTACCATGATCTTGGTTTACTCGTTGTCGATGAAGAACAGCGATTTGGCGTAACGCATAAAGAAAAACTTAAACAGTTAAAAACACATGTCGACGTGCTGACCTTGACGGCAACGCCAATTCCACGGACTCTCCATATGTCGATGCTTGGTGTTCGTGATTTATCCGTTATTGAAACGCCGCCGGCAAACCGTTTTCCTGTCCAGACTTATGTCATGGAACAAAACTTTGCGCTCGTCCGCGAAGCTATTGAAAGGGAGATGGGCCGCGGTGGGCAAGTATTCTACTTGTATAACCGAGTGGAAGATATGGAAAGGAAAGTCGATGAAATCAAGCAGCTTGTGCCTGAAGCACGTGTTGGATTTGCCAATGGTCAGATGGGCGAATCGGCACTTGAGTCGGTGATTTTAAGTTTCCTTGAAGGGGAATATGATGTTCTTGTAACGACAACAATCATTGAAACGGGTATTGATATTCCGAATGTCAACACACTTATTGTTCAAGACGCTGACCGCATGGGTTTATCACAGCTCTACCAACTACGTGGGCGCGTTGGACGTTCGAATCGTGTTGCCTATGCCTACTTCCTTTATCAGCGTGACAAGGTGCTCACAGAGGTTGCGGAAAACCGTCTTCAGGCGATTAAGGAATTTACGGAACTTGGCTCGGGCTTCAAAATTGCGATGCGCGACTTGTCGATCCGTGGTGCGGGTAATTTACTTGGTTCCCAGCAACATGGCTTCATAGACTCGGTCGGATTCGATCTTTATTCTCAATTGCTGCAAGAAGCTGTCGAGCAGAAGCAGACAGGTATCGTAAAAGCGGATATACCAGACTTGGAAATTGCATTACCGCTTAATGCGTATATTCCAGATGAGTATGTACGTGATGGATTCCAAAAAATTCAAATGTACAAAATGGTCAAAGCGATTGAAAATGAAACGGACTACAATGAACTTGTCGATGAAATGACAGACCGATTCGGTGATATGCCGCTCGAAGCTGACTTGTTACTACGTGTTGCGCGGGTAAAAGCTTGGGGACGTATCGCAGGTGCTGAATCCATCAAGAAACAACAAGCGCTTATTGAAGTTCGCATATCGCCTGAAGGAACTGCAAAAACAGATGGAGCTAAACTTGTATCCGATTCAATGGCATTTGGTCGTGCAGTTGGGTTCACGATGGAGAACGGCTGTCTCATCATGAGGATTGATGAGCGCCATACGGGGAAACAGACAGCATTCGATGTGCTTGAAGAAATGATGAGGATTCTTCATTCATCTGTAAAGGAAACTGTTGTTAGTGATTCCGTCTAAAGGGTATGTTGCATATTTTGTCCATACTTGATGCATACTACAAAGGAAACGAAGTTAACGTTCAATTTTGTGGAAAGTGAGGCATCATGTATGAAGGCAACGGGAATCGTCCGCAGAATCGACGATCTTGGCAGGGTAGTTATCCCTAAAGAGATTCGAAGGACACTAAGGATTCGTGAAGGGGATCCACTTGAAATTTTTACCGACCGGGATGGCGAAGTGATTTTGAAGAAATATTCGCCGATATCAGAGCTCGGGCAATTTGCAAAAGAGTATGCGGAAACATTGTACGAAACACTAGGCACGCCTGCACTCATTAGTGACAGGGATGAAATGATTGCCGTGTCCGGGTTATCTAAAAAAGATTATTTGAATCGCCAGTTGTCGCCTGATCTTGATGAAATCATGACAGGCCGTAAAATCATTACAGAAAAACTCGAAAAGGCGATTGAATGGGTACCTGGACAAGTGGAGCAGGTGAAGTCTTATTGTATTGCGCCCATTATTTCTGCCGGAGATACGATTGGTGCTGTTTACTTGTTATCAAAGGTGCACTTTATCGGTGAAACCGAAATGAAAGCGGCGGAAACAGCTGCCCACTTTTTAGCGAAGCAGATGGAACCATAAAAACAGCCCACTTGGACCGGATATAGACGGTTTAGGTGGGCTGTTTTTTTAGTTTTGGAGAAGCATTGTTGAATTTTACGCTAGCGTTGTTAAGTTCTGAGGACAATACGGACACTTATCCGTATTTGGAAGTTCTTTATACAAACAACATGTCACCCGTTTATAATTTGCCATTGCATCTAATGCTCGTTGATTGTTCAAGTATTGTTTGAAAGGGGAACGACGCATCGCAGGTTTCCATGTTTCATCTACCAATAAGATATCCAAATCAGGTTGCGCAAAAGATGAATTTTCTTGAAGTACCATCGTGTACATCCATAAGACGTATCCCCATATGTTCTCCCACAAAATTAACTTCGCAATTTTCGCATGCTTGCTTAAATAATCAACGACAGGGTGCCCGAAAGTCTCAAGAATAAAGCGGATATCTTCTTCACGATTTTGTACTACCCTAAAGCCAGAAGACGGAACAGAAAAAAGGATTGTATCATTTTCGATGAATAACGACACATCTTGCAAATCGCCAGCCCACAGTAAATTATGTTCGCATATTAAATGCAGTTGGGCAGTTATGAAAAAACCGTGCCTTCTCATATAGACAGATGTGGCAACAGTTTTTGTTGGAGCATCTGACAAACGTTGAACCATTTCAAATAGCTTGCTGCTTCCAGATTCGGTTAACATATCTGCAACCGATAAAAATGTGTTTGGCTGTTCACCAATATGTACACTGAAACGTTCCAGTGCAGCTAGGTGTTCAGCCTGTAAATTAGGCACCAGTATTTCCTCGAAGTTCTGACACGATGCAGCGGCCACGACCATAAGGAACGCAGTGCGGTGTGCCGAAAAGTGGATCCGTTGAAACTTGGCATTCCATTCCAAACACAGCACGGACTAAGTCGCAGGTAATAATATCTTCTGGTTTACCTTGTGCATGGACACCACCGTCTTTAATGGCAACAATATTGTGCGCATAGCGAGAGGCTAAATTTAAATCGTGCAGCACCATGACAATCGTACGACCTTTTTGTTCGTTTAATTCAAATAGCAGATCAAGAATTTCAATCTGATGTGTCATGTCGAGGTATGTTGTTGGTTCATCCAATAAAATGACGTCTGTATCTTGAGCGAGTGTCATTGCAATCCATGCACGCTGCCGTTGACCACCTGATAGTGTGTCGATCGATTGATCTCGTAGATCACTTATCCTAGTCGCTGTCATTGCAGCTTCTGTTTTCTTCGTATCCTCTTCAGTCCATCTCGAGAGCCACGATTGGTGTGGATAGCGTCCTTGTTTTACAAGATCATGTACCGTCAACCCTTCAGGCGATACGGGACCTTGCGGAAGAATGCCCATTTTTTTTGCAACATTACGCGAAGATAGTGAATGGATATCCTTGCCTTCAAGTAAGATAGAGCCGTCAGAAGGTTTTAAAAGACGGGCAATTGAGCGGAGTAACGTAGATTTACCACAGCCGTTGCTACCGACGAAAACAGTGATTTCACCTTTTGGAATCGATAAATTCAGGTTTTCGAAGAGGAGATTATCTTGATAGCCAATCGACAGGTTTTCGGCTTTTATTGAGGTATGCATTGGAATGCCTCCGTATCTATAGTAAATCTAAATGATTTTCATTTTCAATTAGAGATAAGCATAGCATATTTAGCTTCCATCTGAGAATGATAATCATTTATTTCGTAAAAAACTTTACAAAACTGTACAATCAAGTTTAAACTACTAAATGAGAATGATAATCAATAAGTGAGTAAATGGAGGAATGTTTAATATGAATAAATCTTTGAAATTACTGCTTGTTTTAGCGCTTTTTGCAGTATTGTTAGTCGGTTGCTCTTCGAAGAAAGATGAAGATAAAGCGGTAGACAAGGGGAAAACAGAAGGAAATATAACAATTACAGGTGTTAACGGTGAAGTGACACTTAAAGAGCCTGCGAAAAAAGTCGTTGTTTTGGAATGGACATATGCAGAAGATTTATTGGCAGTAGGTGTTCAACCTATTGGAATGGCAGATATAGAAGAATATCATAATTGGGTGAATATTGATGTAGAGTTAAGCAAGGATGTAGCGGATGTCGGAGGTCGCCAAGAACCGAATTTAGAGGCGATTGCTGCATTAGAGCCAGACTTGATCATCGGTACAAGCTTCCGTCATGATGGAATGATTGCAGATTTGGAGAAAATTGCGCCTACGGTCATTTTTAATCCCTATCCTGAGGATGAAAAAATGGATTTGTATCAAGAAATGATAACAACATTTAACGAAATTGCAAAAGTCGTTGATAAAAAGGATGAAGCGAAACAGGTGTTAGCTGACTTGGATAAAAAATATGAACAAGCGAAAACAACTATCGATAATGCTGGTTTGAAAACGAAAGATGTTGTCTTAACACTTGCTTACACGGGACCTCAAGCACCTGAAGTTCGTGTATTTACACCGAATTCAATGGCTTCAATTATGTTAGAGAAAATCGGTTTGAACAACATCCATATCCCGGACCAATTTGAACTTTACGGCTCTAGTACGTATAACGTGGAAGGGTTAACGAAGTACGAGGATGCAAATTATTTGTATATCGTTCAAGCCGACGACAATATTTATGAAAAACAGTTAAAAGATAATGCAGTTTGGAAGAATTTGAATTTCGTGAAAGAAGATCGTTTGTATGATCTGGGTGGGGATACTTGGTTATATGGAGGTCCTCTCTCGGCAGAAACATTGCTTAACAAAATTACAAGCACGATGGTAAGTAAGTAATGGCAAAAAAGACTTCAGGAAAACGATCCTTTGTAGTCATGATTATCGGATTGTTCCTGTTAGTTTTATTGTCTTTTATTCACTTAACACAAGGTCAAGCGGATTATACGGTTGCTCAATTAGTAAAAGAAGTGTGGACTGAGGGGCGCGTGCAGGACATCGTGCTCTCTCTTCGACTTCCGCGTTTAGTAATTGGGATTCTTGCTGGTGGGGCCCTTGCGGTGGCGGGGGCTGTATTGCAGACGTTGACGAATAACCCATTAGCATCTGCAGGCACACTAGGAATTAATGCGGGAGCGTATTTTTTCGTCGTTGTTTCGATGATTTTCTTTCCATCGCTACTCGGTAATTTCCCGTTTATTGTTGCATTGGCGGGTGCTGTACTGTCATCTGTTCTCGTTGTGATGCTAGCAGGCAAGCAAATGGAGCCCGTGCGTGTTGCGCTGACAGGGATGATTATTTCGTTATTATTTGCGTCAATGACAGGTTCTTTGCAGCTATTATTCGAAAATCAGACGAACGGTCTTTTTTTATGGGGCTCGGGGACACTTGTTCAATTAAATTGGGACGGTGTATCGTTTGCGGGGCCGGTTATCATTGTGTTCTTCGTCCTCGCATTAGTATTGGCAAAGCCGTTGGATACGTTATCGTTGGGTGAAGATATCGCGTCGTCTCTTGGACAGAATGTTAGGTTTGTTAAATTACTCGCATGGGCTGTTGCAATTGTCCTTGCGGCTACAACAGTAAGTGTTGTCGGACCAATCGGTTTTATCGGATTAATGGCCCCACATATTGTTCGGATGCTTGGTGTTCGCGGGCATTTGAACATTCTCCTCCAGTCATTTTTATGGGGAAGTGTCATGCTGATCGGAGCGGATGTGTTAGGGAGATTGATTCAACCTGGACAAGAAGTTCCGGTTGGTGCAATGACCGCGTTAATTGGTGGTCCGTGGCTGTTGTATTTGGCATGGAAAACCGCGAAAACGCATAGTCGAGGCGACCGTCAAATGGGTGGTACATCGAAACCGGTGAAACTGTCGGTTGTCATCACAATCGTTGTTGCACTCATAGTTGTTATTATTTCATTGGCTTTATCATTTAATGGCACTGCATGGACGACCGAATGGTTGAAACCTGTTGTGTGGAATTTCCGAGTTCCGCGCGTGTTAACGGCGTTCATTGTCGGCGTTATGCTCGCGGTTGCGGGGGTATTATTGCAGGGGGTATTACGAAATCCATTGGCGGATGCAAGTATTTTAGGTGTCACATCAATGGGTGGTGCTGGGGCGATGATGCTTCTCGTGTTATTTCCCGCCATTCCAGTTAACTATATGCCGCTTGGTGCGGTGGTGGGGGCTGCCATCGCACTTGGTATTATTTTAGGAACATCGTGGAAAAATAACTTCCAACCGATGCTCGTTGCACTTATGGGGATTGCAATTTCCGCGTTCGGTTCAGCCGCCACACAAGTACTCGTCGTGAAAGCGAAACTCGCTGTAGCGGCTGCGCTCGTCTGGCTATCGGGAAGTACGTACGCAAAAGGATGGGACGATGTACAGCTAGCCGTTTTATTATTTGCATTGTTTATCGGACCAGCCATTTATTTGACGCGCAGCTTGGATACATTGACGTTCGGGGATGATGTTGCCGCAGGTCTTGGACTTTCTGTGAAGTCGACTCGTGTTTGGGCATTGATTGTTGGTGTCGCGATAAGCACGGCAGCCGTTTCAATTGTTGGGACGATCGGTTTTGTTGGGCTTGTTGCACCTCATATTGCACGTAGATTGGTTGGTTTCCGTCATCTGCCTTTGCTTGTCGTATCAGGATTATTAGGTGGGCTACTTCTTGTCACCGCCGACTTTGTCGGAAGAATTTTAATCGCGCCGAAAGACATTCCGAGTGGGTTGATTGTCGCGCTGATCGGTACACCCTATTTGCTATATCTCCTACGGAAAATGAAATGAAAAGAGTTATAAACTATTAACAGGCTTAAGAGTTTCCTCGTCAATATCCTATTAGAACACAAAAAGCATCGCACTTAGCGATGCTTTTTGTGTTGATTATAGAAAGAGGGTTTAAATAATTAATGTTGAATTTGACAGTGATAGGAAGTAATTGGGAGGCCGTGTTTAAGTTATTAATAAAAGTCATGTCAAATTTCTTTTAGGTGGGATAAAATGAGTTTTATAAAATCAAAGAAGATCTTCCTAATTGTTTTAGTAGTAGTAATTGGTGCAGGAATTTTGTTTTCAAGGGATGATAATGCATTAGTAATTACTGAAGTTGAGAATAGTTGGGTTATCACCAATTTGTATCATATCGAACTATTTGATGATAAAAAAGCAGTAGTCTTTTTTGAAACTATTGACGGTTCAGAAAGGGAAGTGTATCTAGAAAAAACAATTTTTAAATGGCATGAGAGACGCGGTTATATGCATGAACCAGAGGGGATAGATGAACCTCTTCATTTATCATTTTCAGAATCCCCATTTAAAAATGAGGAAGATTTAGAACTTGTGGTAATAAGGGTATATGATACGAAAATAAATAATGTCGAAATTAGAACAACTAAAGGTTTACTAAAAAACATAAAAATACAGCCCAAGCGTGTAGGGAAGACTGTGGGATTTGGACTGGTCAGAATAGACGATAAGGACATTTTAGAAGCTGAATTTGTTTCTTACAATGCTGAAGGGAAATTTTTATATTCGGTTAAACTAGAAAGCTAAATTAAATTAAGTTGATGCCTCAAGGCAATTAAGTTTCTCATAGTATTCGGAACATTCGTACCTATCAATTTAGAATTGACGTATAATGGAATTATATAACTCATTCTTGCTACCTCTATTAACTTTATTAAATTTAAGTGTTTTGTAATTAATTATCGGTTTTTTTCTTGTAAAGAAAAACAATAGATTTCAGGAGGTATTCATCGAGTGTAAAACTACCCTGTACTAATCAGAATTAAACTTTGATTGTAAAGGGGTAGTAAGAATGAAAAGTCAGACTTTCCGTTTTCTTTGGATTGGTCAGTCAATGGCCAATTTGGGTGATATCTTTTATATTGTGGGGCTTATTTCAATTTTATATGCTTCGACAGAGTCGCCGTTTGTATTAGCATTGGTACCGTTTTTCAGTATGTTTGGTCGTTTTAGTAGCGGTATGATTTCCCCATTATTGTTAAATCGATATCCACTAAAGACACTGCTTGTTTATTCTCAAGTGAGTAAGACATTATTATTGTGTTTGCTAGCGCTTATCTTAGTACTTCACATAACGTCGAGCATATTCGTTATAATAAGTTTCGTATTTATGATAGCTTTTTTAGACGGTTGGGCAGCGCCAGCGAGCCAAGCAATGTTGCCGCGTTTGGTGCCGAAAAATGAACTTGTGAAAGCCAATAGCTTCTTCTCCATCATTTACGAAACAGTAAATTTAGGTGGATGGGCAATTGGAGGGCTACTTGTTGCATTTTTAAGCGGTCAAAATGTTGTTTTGATTACGGTGGTATTGTATTTGGTAGCTTCTTTACTGATGACTAAAATTGTTGACCCTACCGAATTTCGTAGAAAAGCTTCCGAAGGTCGTAAGAGTGGTGAGCTAAAAGAAGGTTGGCAAATAGTCTGGAGTAATCCACTGTATAAGAGTCTTTATGTGCTTACCGTATTTGAAGCCATTGCAAATGTTGTATGGATTGCCTCTATACTTTATGTCTTCGTGACGGAAGTACTTGGTGAAACTGAAGCTTGGTGGGGATATATTAATACATCATTTTTTATAGGTATGGTCGTTGGTGGGATCATTTGTTCTCGTTTTACCTTGGTTTTCGAGAAAAACTTAAAGTTTGTTTTGATTACTTTTTCTTTTGGAATCAGTATCCTGACACTTCTTTTTGGTTTAACGACAATTGCTTGGTTGTCCCTTATCTTTATGGGACTTAATGGGGTTTTTCAACAACTAAAAGCAATTGCTGCGAACACATTTCTTCAAAAGTCAGCAAGTCCTGAAGAACTTCCTAAAATTTATGCTGTAGAAAGTGCCTTAGTGTCGTTATTATTTGCGGTTTCCTCTTTACTGTTTGGTGCACTTGCTGAAATATGGGATGTGCGAATCACATTTGTTATTTCAGCAATATTGTTAGGGGCGGCAGCAATTTATGCTGCGATTCAACATCGTCGTTTTTATGTAAAGGAATCATCGAACAATCAATAACGGTGAAAAGCGCGAAAAAGGAGCTAAAACCATAGCGGTTTTTAGCTCCTTTTGCCGTGTTATATATGTTGTAGTATTGAATTCGGTGTCAGTTACTGCCACAATTCAATGGGCTCATATGATGTCAGTAACTGGAACTGGAATATGTATGTGAACCCAGCGTAGGCGCATTACAGGGGTAGCCGAAGCCCTAAGCGCCGAAGCGTTATTCAAAGGAATCGTTTATTCAACTCATATAGTTAATTATTTGTATTCAGAGGATGGTATTTTGTCGAGTCACTGTATAGCCCGGATCCCCTGATACCTATTCAGTAATGTATCCAGCTCTTGACTGCATGCGACGACAACCGGATGACTCAAACCAAAAACATTTGCCTTCGCATACATAGCATTTCTTTTTAATTTTATTAGTACCGATAGAAATCGCTTTTTGGGAATTGTTTTTACCATCCGTGGTCCCTCCTTATTTACTTTTTTCATTATTTCTATTTTCTTGATATAATTTACAGTAAGATACTTACAAATCTTATACCTATGTCTTTCCCATAAAGTTGAACAACTAAACCTATTCTTGATTTAAATATGAATAGTCGATGTTTTTTTGGAATCTAGCCGTTATTCATTCATGATATAATGGGTGTACTATGCACGAAAGAAAGAGGCACGGATATGGCGCAGCAATGGGACATGAAAACGTTTATGAAAGGCGCTTCGATTCTGACGATCTCTGCAATTATTGTGAAATTGCTTGGTGCGGTTTACCGGGTTCCGTTTCAAAACCTTGTCGGTGACAAAGGGTTTTATATTTATCAGCAAGTGTATCCGTTCATTGGCGTATTTATTGTCTGGACGTCGTATGGTTTTGCGGTAGCTGTATCGAAACTGCTCGCGGGAAGTACGAGTCGTGGTGAGGCGAAAGCGATGATGCGTGTGGCATTTACCTATCTAGTTTTATTATCAACAACCTTTTTTGTTCTATTAACTATTTTTGCACCATTTTTCGCACATTCCATGGGCGATGCTGAGCTCGTTCCTCTCCTGCGGGCAGGCGCGTATATCGTTCTGCTAATGCCAGCGTTAGCAGTTTTGAAGGGTTCATTCCAATCGGAGGGGCGGATGGTACCTGTTGCCGTTTCAGGTGTTGGAGAGCAGGCTTTCCGTGTAACGGTCATCCTCATTGGAACATGGATTGCAGTACGATCAGGTGCTTCGCTCTACGCAGCAGGTGAAGTGGCGATGTGGGGCGCGGTTGTCGGGGAAAGTGCTGGTGTTATCATACTTGCGCTCTATTTTCGGAATACGTTCAGAGGACCATTAGAAAAAGTGGACACGTGGCGAGTGGTGAAAGAATTGACGGTTGTCAGTTTGGGGGTCAGCGCAAGTTCACTTATTCTCCTGATGTTTCAATTGGTCGATTCATTTACGGTTTATAATATCCTGCTATCTAATGGTTTTGCGGCGGATGCGGCCATGGTGACGAAAGGTGTCTATGATCGTGGGCAGCCGCTCGTGCAAATGGGAATTCTGATTGCTTCGACATTAGCGCTTGCCATTGTTCCGCTCATCGCTCATCACTCGACAAAGAATGAGGGGCGAGGGGCATTGCCGTTTATTCGACTAACATTCCGGACTGCTTTTCTATTTGGATGGGCGGCTGCAACAGGACTTGCGCTTGTTTTACCTTATGTAAATGAAATGCTGTTTGAAACACGTGATGGCTCTGTGGCACTCATTATTTTCTCGCTACAAATTCTTTGGTTGTCGCTAATTTTACCACTAACGGCAATGCTTCAAGGGGCAGGGAAAGTGAAAGTACCAACGCTCATGCTTATCGGTGGCTTGGTTATAAAAATATTTGCCAATCAACTCCTGGTTCCCCTATGGGATGTCACGGGGGCGGCAATCGCGGGCAATATTGGTTTTGCAGCTATTACGTTAGGGTTACTACTCTACTTTAAAAAGGTGTGGCCAATTTGCCTTGCACCAACACGGTTTTACGGATGGGTGGTAGGGGCAACCATCCTCATGATGGCGGTTGTCTTACCTTGGATGATCATTGCGGACGGGTTTTTATTCGACAAGTTGCCGGTGCGTATTGAGGCAACACTTATCGCATTAACATCCGTTTCGGCGGGAGCAGCTGTTTTCCTTTTCGTCGTTATGAAATCACGTATAATGGCAGAGAAGGAATGGTTTCTTCTTCCATTCGGAAAACGTTTAGCTACATTGCAATTACGACTTACTAAAAGAAAAGGTGAATAATATGCATCAGTTAACAATTATTGGTCTCGGCGCGGGTGACCTTGACCAATTGGCACTTGGGACATATCGAAAGTTGAAAGAAGCAACCTGCATTATTGCACGTACGGATCAGCACCCCGCTGTCGCGGAGTTAAGAGCGGAAGGTATTATTCTGACAAGTTTCGATGAAATTTATGAAAAACACGATTCATTCGAGCACGTATATGATGAAATCGTAGATCGGCTGCTAATTATGTGTGCAGAACAACCGGTAACCTATGTTGTACCGGGACATCCGCTCGTCGCAGAACGGACCGTGCAGTTATTAGTCGAGAAAGAACGTGAAGGTCTAATCCAAATGGAAATTGCGGGGGGAAATAGTTTTCTTGACCCGATTTTTGCGGCGCTACGTATTGATCCGATTGAAGGGTTCCAGCTACTCGATGGTACGGATATGAAACGCGATGATGTCCAGATGAGGCAGCATATTCTAATTGGACAAGTGTACGATGCGTTCGTGGCATCTGAAGTGAAACTGTCATTAATGGAAAAGTACGCCTACGATCATCCAGTGACGGTTGTTACGGCCGCGGGCTCTACGGGCGAGCAATTGATGACAGTTCCGCTATTTGAACTGGACCGTGTCACTGAAATTAACAATTTGACTACCGTTTATGTACCTCCTGTTGCCGAAAGGGAAGCGCGGCTGAAAGATTGGTCAACGTTCAGGGAAATTATCGCTGCACTGCGCGCTCCGGACGGCTGCCCGTGGGATCGTGAACAGACGCATGCATCGTTGAAACGATATTTGCTTGAAGAAGCGCATGAGCTACTTGAGGCGATTGATAATGAAAATGATGACGCAGTAATTGAAGAGCTTGGCGATGTATTGTTACAAGTATTCCTTCATGCTCAAATTGGCGAAGACGACGGTTATTTTGCCATGGAAGATGTGCTTCAATCGATAGGATCGAAAATGATTCGCCGCCACCCGCATGTTTTTGGAGAAAAACATGTGTTGGATTCGGAAGAAGTCCTCCAAAATTGGCAGGACATTAAGAAACAGGAAAAACCGTTAGCTGAATCACTTTTAGAAGGTCAAGAACGTCCTTCTTCATCACTTCTCACGTCACTTAATTATCAAAAAGAGGCGGCAAAGGTTGGGTTTGATTGGCCAACGATTGACGGTGCTATGGAAAAGTTTGATGAAGAATGGATGGAGTTCCGCAAAGAACTAGAGGGCGGAACGACATACAGTCAAATGGACGAACTAGGTGACGTTCTGTTCACAATCGTCAACATTTCACGCTTCCTCAAACTATCTCCAGAAGAAGCAATGGTCCACGCCAATCAAAAGTTCAACAGGCGGTTTTCATTCGTTGAAAAGAGTGTAAAAGATGGACATGGTAAGTTCACTGACTATACACTTGATGAACTTGAAGAGTTTTGGAAACTAGCAAAAAAAGGGGAAGATAATCATGAGACTCGATAAATTTTTGAAAGTATCCCGGCTGATCAAGAGACGGACGCTTGCCAAACAGGTAGCTGATCAAGGGCGTATAACAATCAATGAAAAAGTGGCGAAAGCGTCATCGGTTGTAAAAGAAAGCGATGAATTGGCCATCCGTTTTGGTCAGAAGATTGTTACGGTAAAAATAAACATGTTGAAAGATACGACGAAAAAAGACGATGCAGCCTCAATGTACACAATTTTGAAGGAAGAGAAGCTTGAAAAAGTGGAACCGGAATTCATGGACGATGAAGATTGAACAACATGACAGGGAATTTTCCTGTCATGTTTTTTTATGTCCCAGCATAAGATAGCTGTGAACGTACAAGCAAAGGGGGAAGCATATAATGCAATTTCAAACTGACAGTCCTACGTACGCAATTCCATCAGGAGACCATGTCGTCACTATGCGCAACAGAAAACGGATGGATCTCACATCGGTAAAATCAATTGATCGCTTCGATCAGGAAGAATTTCTCGTTCGAACATCGCAAGGATTATTGCAAATCCGGGGAGAGGAACTGCGCATTGTTCATCTCGATGTCGATAAAGGACTTCTAACGCTAGAAGGAACGGTCGGCACTATTCAATATGATGAAGAAGAGTCAGGTTCAAAAGGTTTCCTCCATAAATTGTTTGGATGAGTCTATCCGTTCAATTTCTTAGCCTGCTTGCTATGATTGGGACGGGCATTGTTGCTGGGGCATTCATGGATATGATTGGAACAAGTACCGCGCACGCCGGGAAGAAATCGATTATTCGAAAGCGTGCGGTTTGGCTTGAAGTCATTGGATGGGTACTCGTCGGGTGTTGGACGTTTTACATCCTTTATCTCGTCAGGGATGGGGCGTGGCGGATATATGATCCGGTTGCACAGATTAGTGGAATGTTGCTATACGTAACATTTTTTTATAAGCCGTTCCGGTTTTTCGGGAGGATCTTGTTTGTGTTGTTAATAAGGCCGCTCTTGTTCCTCGTGCGTCTAATAGTGTCGATTATCAGTCTAGTCATTCGTTTTATTGTGAAAGTCTTTGCAGTCCTCTTTACACCATTTGTTAAAATATACCGTATCATTTCCAGAAAACTCTTTAAAAGAAGAGTGAAATGATATATAATTTATGGACTAACAAATTGTAGTATGTGAAGAGGGGAAGTGCAGGACGTGGAACAGAAGCAGCAGAGGAAATCGTCCGATAGGGTCGCATCGATTCAAACTGAATATGTCCGCTCACTTCAAAAGAAAGAGACTAGGAAGAATGCGCGGAAAGTCCGTTTATATCGTAGACTGGCTGTGTTTGCTATTGTTGCAGCTGTTACTCTAGGTGGTCTGACGAATATGTTCATCAACCAGAAACAGACGTTGGCAGCGAAAGAGCTGCAAAAAGTCGAGGTGCTGGCCCAGCTTGAAGGGGTACAGGAAGAACAAGAAATGCTGAAAAGACAACTTGTGAAATTGAATGATGATGACTATATCGCAAAGCTTGCACGCAAGGAATACTTCCTGTCTGAAAAGAGCGAAATAATTTTTTCAATACCCGAAAATAAGAAAAAAACAGATGAACAAGACAAAGGAAAAGAGTAGTCTTATTGACACTCTTTTTTTATTGGCTATAATGGAAGTAAGGATCCTGCAATTTGCAGGGCTCATTAATACGGTTGCAAGGCTCCCAGCGCGGGGCCCGCTTAAATTTTAAGGAGGAGCATTTTTTTTATGTCAATTGAAGTAGGCAGCAAGCTAGAGGGTAAAGTAACAGGAATCACAAACTTCGGGGCGTTTGTTGAGCTACCGAATGGCTCAACAGGCCTGGTCCATATTAGTGAAGTGGCGGACAATTATGTCAAGGACATCAACGATCATTTTAAAGTCGGTGACATGGTTGAAGTGAAAGTGATGAACGTCGGTGCAGATGGTAAAATTGGGTTATCGATTAGAAAAGCGAAACCTGAATCTGAACAGCGTCCAGAACGTCCTCAGCGCCCGCAACGTCCGCGTCAAGGTGGTGGCCGTCCTGCTATGGATCGCCCAGAGAACTTTGAACAAAAGATGGCAAAGTTCATGAAAGATAGCGAAGAGCGTCTCTCTACTTTGAAAAGAGCGACAGAATCGAAACGCGGTGGCCGTGGCGCAAGCAGAGGGTAACTTGCTAGCTGTTTCAATTCATGAAAAAGTGTACGAATAGTATAAAGAAAAACAGCGAACTAAGGGAAATGATCCTTGTTCGCTGTTTTTTGGTTCTGTTTGTGCGGATAATTGACATGGCAAATAACGAAACTATCACGGGAAATTGCATAAACCGCCACACCTCACCAAACAATTGTGTGTTTTTTCATTTCAGAAAAAAAGCAGTCCCTACATCGTGAATTCACGATGTAGGGACTGCTTTTTTAAAAAATAGTGTCTAGTTCCTGGACGGATGTTTCTTCATTTCATTAATGGCGGCAGAGGGGTTCGAACCCCCGACCTCACGGGTATGAACCGTACGCTCTAGCCAGCTGAGCTACGCCGCCTTCGTATATTCTAGTAAGCACCTGTTTCCGCTTGATCAGAACAACAATACTTATAATACAAGTGAATCAATGCAGTGTCAACCCGTCATAGGAAAAAAGAAAAACAGTTCGGAATGAGTCGAAACATTTTGTTTTCTTGTTGTCATGAACAGACAATTTCTTTCCATTTGCCTATGTATACTCAAGGCATAGCAGACATAGGGGGAATGAGAAATGAAACTAATTGAACATTTAGCACGTCCAGTGGGCCATCCGATTGGTATGTATGTCGAGATGATTGGAAAACGGAAAATGCATTTTTTAGTTGCGACTCTATTCTTGTTTGGATCTTTTTTCTTGTCGCAAGCCGTCCTGTTCGATGCGGCGGTTCCTTTTTTCTTGCCTGTTTGGGCGCTCGCACGGGCCCGCTTCAGAAAGCATCTCATATGGGTGTTCATTGGTGGAATGTTCGGGAGTGCATTCCTTGGTCTGGGACAAGCCGTTATCCATCTATTGATGCTTGCCTTGTTTAACGCGGTTATTAAATATCCGCTAATGCGAAAATCAGTACCGCTAACAGTGGCGGGATGTATTATCGTTGTTCAAGTGTTGTGGCAGTTCATTATGCATGTCGGGCAACCACCAGTAAATGTTCAATTATATATCGGTTTTGAAGCGGTTCTTGCATTGTTCATGACTTTTTTCCTCTTTGTCGCATTTCCTGCCGCAGACAGAATCTTCTTTGGTAAATGGACGCCTGAACGTCTTGGGGCAGCTTGCCTTGTCGGGGCGCTGGCTACAACTGGCATGAACGGACTTATGTTAGGTCCTGTTTCGGTTTCAGGTACACTCATTCATCTGACAATTTTGCTTGCAGCACTTGTGGGAGGACTTCCATTTTCAACAACAATCGCAATGATCATCGCTGCTATTGTGGGGATAGCAGAATTGTCCTTCACGGGAATGATGGCGGTGTATGGTATGACAGGTTTCTTTGCGGGCACACTCCGCCGTTTTGGAAAAATCGGTATTGTGTTAGGTGGGGCCTCTGTATCGGTATTTTTCCTTATGTATGATTTGACCTTGCCCCTTGATACTTCACACTTTATAACAATTGCTACTGCAACAATTATTTTTTTACTAATCCCTTCGAAAAGACTAGAGCCGATTAAGCGCATTTTTTATCCGGAGAATACAGAGACTACTGAAAAACAACAAAAGTGGTTAGCGGAACGGCTCGACGAACAACTAGCTGATTTCCAGAAGTTCTCTGAATTTATGTCGACACTTGTTGGCGACCGATTTTCACCCCACGATAATCCAGATGTATTGCCACAGCAGGTTATACCAAAGATTTGCCAGTCTTGTTTCCGTTATTCCAAGTGTTGGGAAGGTGCAGATAATGATATGGGTGGGCTTCTTAGTGAATGGGAAGTGACCTATTCTATGACGAAGAAAGCTAAGCGTCACCGTGTTGAGGAAAAAATTAAATATAAGTGCATCCGATTCAATGGATTGGTAACGGAACTTGAGGAACAAGCTGCCAGTCGTTTATTGACAGGACAACTTCAGCATGGTCGAAAAATGCTTGCCCTCCAGTTGCGTGATATGAGCACCCACCTGGATAAAATCATGAATGAAGTAAAAGAGGATTTGACTGTATATAAGCCTGCCGAGGAAGAGTTGGCGAAACGGCTTCAAGAAAAAGATATTGAGTACTTCCAGATTGATGTTTTACCAGGGGGTAGGGGAGCACGTCGCATCATCTGTTGTATTCCCGAGAAAAGATCAGACTTTGAAACAGATACAACAGTTGCCGAAAGGTTTATTCTGCCGATTCTTGAAGAAATGTACGATGAGCCGTTCCGGGTCGCCAAGTCTGCCGTCTTACAAGACCCATTTCCGCATATCCAACTAACGTTTGGTTCGGCGGTTCGTTTTACCCTTGACTATGGTATTGCTGCAACAGCAGGAGGCGAAACATTCCACGCAGGTGATGCATATGAAGTGTTCCCAATTCACGAAGGGCTGACGGCAGTTTTGTTGTCGGATGGAATGGGCCAGGATCTAAATGCATATCGTGAGAGTCGAAAGGTAATTCGTTTGATGCGAGAATGTTTGGACCGGAAAATGGATCCCGAAACAGCTATGCATACCTTGCATTATATGATGTCTTTAAACGGGCTGGATGATATGTACGCCACGCTCGACCTGGCCCTCGTTGACTTGCAAGACGGTCGGATTTGGTCTTGGAAGGCTGGATCGATGAGCACGTATATTAAACGCGGCGACGATTTTTTAAGACTGGATAGCAAATCGGTCCCCGTCGGATTTCTTCCATCCTTTTCTGTGGAGGCAAAAAATGAAGAGTTAAAGTCAGGAGATATTATACTTATGTTAACGGACGGTATCTTTAATGGTGATGTTCCGCTTGAGAAACAAGAGCAATCGTTATACAGCACACTTGAAAAGTACGGAGGGTTCGAATGTGACAAAATTGCGGATCGTATTATGCATGAAATGGAGCGGAAGTTTGGTGTAATTGGAGACGATCGAACTGTGTTAGTTATGAAAATCGACCATGTTCTGCCCAAGTGGTCAAGTTTCACACCTCATTCACAAACTATTTCCCGGGAAAGGGTCGTCGGATGAATATGTAAGTGAGTGAGTGAGTGAGTCCCCTCCTTTAGATATTCTATGGTAAAATTTGAGTAAGCGTAGATTAGAAAAGGGGAAGGAGCGGAGCAATGGATAAATTTAAACAGACGATATTCCGTTTCATCAAGGAATGGTCACTCATCGCTCCGGGGGACCGTATTTTAATCGCCTGTTCGGGTGGAGTAGATTCAGTGGCGCTTTTACATTTCATGGCTTCAAATCAAGACGAAATGGAGATCGAAGTTGCCGCAATTCACGTAGATCATAAATTACGCGGAAAAGAGTCCGCGGCAGATGGCGTATTTGTGGCAAGGCTGTGTGAAGTGTATGGAATTCCGTTTTTCGGCGGAAGTGTCCCGGTTCCGGCTATTATCGAGAAAGACGGCGGCAATGTTCAAGCCGTCTGTAGGGATGGGCGATATGCATATTTCAAGGAAATCATGACAAAGCATGGTTATAGCGTTTTAGCAACGGCACATCATGCAGAAGATCAGTTGGAGACGGTCTTGATGCAAGTAACGAAAGGCAGTCAGCCACTGGGGATGTCGGTGAAGCGTGAAGTTGAAGGTGGATTCCTCATTCGACCTTTCCTTCCGGCTATGAAAGCGGACCTCTATTCATATGTTGGGAAGCGCGAATTACAATTTCGTGAAGATCCAAGTAATGAAAGTGATGCCTATTTGCGTAATCGTTATCGTCACAAAATTATTCCGTTTATTCTTGATGAAAATCCAGGTGCCGCTGAAAATGCAGTAAGAATGTCAGGTTATCTACAGCAAGATGAAGAATTGCTTGAAATGCTGGCTCAGGAACGTTTTGATGAAATTACTAAGTTCACAGAAGCGGGCCTGCCTGTCGTCGACGGAAATGCTTTTTCTTTCATGCACCAAACTTTACAAAGGCGGATAATTACACTACTATTGAGGTATCTTTACAATGGGGAAAATATGCCCGTAAAATATAATTCCGCGCTAATAAGTCAACTGTTACACCATCTATCTTCGCAAAATGGGAATGTATCTATTCACCTTCCACGCGGTTACCGATTCATTCGGGAATATGACGTGCTAACGTTCGCTCGTGATAAACCAATTGAAGAAGTGGAGTTGCAAAAAGTGTTGCTGAAAGGCGTTTGGACCAGTTGGGGAAATGATTTTCAGCTTTATTGGAATGAAGTGAGTAATATCGATACAGAATTACTCATGGATACAGATGACATCATGTATTTTGACTTGCCTCAATCTGCGCTTCCCCTGTCTATCAGGAGAAGAGAGGATGGGGATCGAATCTTGTTACAAGGGATGACACATCCAAAACGTCTATCCAGGTTATTTATCGATGAAAAGGTTGGCATGACAGAACGCGACCGATTGCCGGTAATCATTACAGCGCATGGTGAAGTTTGTGCGATTCCAGGAGTACGGTACGGTGTGGCATTTTCACGGAACGAGACAGATCAGAATAAGTACATAGTTAGTACAAGAAAGTTATAATTGAACTGCATGAAAGAGGAGGAATTTCGATGTTGGGGAAAGATATCGAAGAAGTACTTATTACAGAAGAACAGATTCAGGAAAAAATCCGTGAACTTGGTGCGGTATTGACAGAAGAGTACCAAGACAAGTACGTACTTGCGATTGGTGTGCTTAAAGGTGGATTGCCTTTCATGAGTGATCTCATTAAGCGTATCGATGCTTACATCGAACTCGATTTCATGGATGTTTCAAGTTACGGAAATGCAACGGTTTCATCAGGAGAAGTAAAAATCGTCAAAGACTTGAACACAAGTGTCGAAGGGCGCGACGTGCTTATCATCGAAGACATTATTGATAGCGGGAAGACATTAAGTTATCTCGTTGAACTGATGAAATACCGAAAAGCAAATTCTATTAAAATCGTCACTCTCCTTGATAAGCCAACTGGCCGGAAAGTAGACTTAAAAGCGGATTACGTTGGTTTCGACGTACCGGATGCGTTTGTTGTCGGCTACGGACTTGATTATATGGAGAAATACAGAAACTTACCTTATATTGGTGTGTTGAAAAAGGAAATTTATTCTTTCTAAAAAAATGTAGGAAAATCTTTTAAAGGATCGTGGAATTCTACCTTAATGATAAGAGGGGATTAGCTATTGAACTTAATAAGTCGCCTAGGCTTCAGCGCTTAGTGACTTGAGTCATAAGTTAGTTCGTCTGTGCGGCTACGCCAACCTTTCTTATGCCTGTCGGCTCTGAACGGGCGCATGCGCTTTTCCGTCAAGGCATTTCCTTTGTAGGATGAAACAGACCTATGATAAGATTTACACTAGTTTTCTGTCTAATGAAATGAGGAGGCTTGGGATGAATCGAATACTTCGATACTTTCTATTATACGGACTGATATTTCTTGCAATCATGGGGATATTCAGTTCACTAAACAATACAGACCCGAAACAGAAAAAGATTCGGTACGATGAATTTATTACTGCGTTGGAAGATGGAAAAGTAACATCAGTAAGTTTACAGCCAGTTCAGCTTGTCCTTGAAGTGAAGGGGAAAATGAAAGGTTACAAAGATGGTGAAGAATTCGTTACGAATATAATGAACGATACGGCAACGCAGGAAGATATCCGTTCACTTGCTTCGCAAACTAAAACAGACATCACAATATTACCAACTCCTGTTGCGAGCGCGTGGGTATCATTCTTTACGGGTCTTCTACCGTTCATCATCATCTTCATCTTGTTCTTCTTCCTGTTAAATCAGGCGCAAGGCGGAGGAGGCGGCGGTGGTCGTGTTATGAACTTCGGTAAGAGTAAGGCGAAGCTTCATACGGATGATCGCAAAAAGGTGCGCTTCACAGATGTGGCAGGCGCAGACGAAGAGAAAGCGGAACTTGTGGAAGTTGTTGACTTCCTAAAAGATTCACGTAAATTCGTTGAAGTCGGTGCACGTATTCCTAGAGGGATCCTGTTAGTTGGACCTCCTGGTACAGGTAAAACATTGTTGGCGCGTGCGGTTGCAGGTGAAGCGGGTGTTCCGTTCTTCTCAATCTCAGGTTCCGATTTCGTAGAGATGTTCGTTGGGGTCGGGGCATCCCGTGTACGTGACCTTTTCGAAAATGCCAAAAAGAACGCACCATGTATTATCTTTATCGATGAAATCGATGCGGTCGGTCGCCAACGTGGCGCAGGTCTAGGTGGCGGACACGATGAACGCGAACAAACATTGAACCAACTCCTTGTTGAAATGGATGGTTTCGGTGAGAACGAAGGGGTTATCATCATTGCGGCGACAAACCGCCCAGATATTCTTGACCCTGCACTACTTCGTCCTGGACGTTTTGACCGTCAGATTACAGTTGGTCGTCCGGATGTCAAAGGAAGAGAAGCAGTTCTTCTAGTTCATGCGCGTAATAAGCCGTTTGACGATACTGTCAACTTGAAGGCACTTGCACAACGTACACCAGGATTCTCTGGCGCAGACCTTGAAAACTTATTGAACGAGTCTGCACTTGTTGCTGCAAGACGTAATAAAACGAAAATTGACATGTCGGACATCGACGAAGCAACGGACCGTGTTATTGCGGGACCTGCGAAGACGAGTCGCGTCATTTCGAAAAAAGAACGCGATATTGTAGCGTTCCATGAAGCGGGTCACGTAGTTGTAGGGCTAATGCTCGATGACGCTGAAATCGTTCATAAAGTAACAATCGTCCCTCGCGGACAGGCGGGCGGTTATGCCGTCATGCTTCCGAAAGAGGATCGTTACTTCATGACGAAACCTGAACTTCTTGATAAGATCGCTGGACTTCTTGGTGGTCGTGTAGCGGAAGAAATCGTTCTCGGCGAAGTTTCAACTGGAGCTCACAATGACTTCCAGCGTGCAACTGGTCTGGCTCGTTCGATGGTAACTGAATACGGAATGAGTGATAAGCTCGGACCGATGCAGTTCGGTCAGGCTCAAGGGCAAGTATTCCTTGGTCGCGACTTTAACTCTGAACAGAACTATTCTGAAGCGATTGCATATGAAATCGACCAAGAAATGCAACGTATCATCAAAGAACAATACGCTCGTACAAAAGAAATCCTTTCTGGGAAACGTGAGTTGCTTGATTTGATTGCAATGACGCTCCTTGAAGTCGAAACACTTGATGCAGAACAAATTAATCATCTAAAAGATCATGGCACGTTGCCTGATCGTCCATATGGTCGTTATGGCTTGGACAATAAAGATGGAGAAGTTAAGAGTGTGGATATTTCGAAAGAAGGAGATGACACAGTCATTTCTGATGCAACAGGAGCACCTACGGACCCAGCTGTCGGTGATTTACCGAAAGAGTACAAAGTGGACCAGGCTCTTAAATCAATTAACGAAGAACGCAAAGACTGAACGCCTAATAAGAGCTGACTGTTTCTTTTGAAGCAGTCAGCTTTTTTCTATGCACTGATATGTGGTATGATGTGTTGGAAAATGACGAAGTTAGTGAGGAAACCATTATGCTATTAGTGATAGATACGGGTAATACGAATATTGTCCTTGGCGTCTATGAACAGGGGCAACTTAAACATCATTGGCGCATGGAAACTTATAGACATAAGACAGAAGATGAATATGCGATGCAAGTGAAATCTTTATTTTTGCATGTTGGGCTCTCTTTTGACGATGTAACGGGCATTATCATTTCATCAGTTGTGCCGCCAGTCATGTTTCCTTTGGAGCAGATGTGCAGGAAGTATTTCAATCAAAAACCGCTTATTGTTGGTCCTGGCCTCAAAACAGGATTGAATATCAAGTACGAAAATCCCCGTGAAGTCGGTGCGGATCGGATTGTCAATGCAGTTGCCGCTGTTCATGAATATGGAAGCCCGCTGATCATCGTTGATTTTGGCACAGCGACAACCTATTGTTATGTGAATGAAAAAGGTGAATACATGGGTGGAGCAATTGCACCAGGTATAGGGATTTCAATGGAGGCTTTGTTCGACCGGGCATCTAAATTGCCGCGAATCGAACTGACAAAACCAGATCATGTTGTAGGGAAAAGTACGGTAGCTGCTATGCAAGCCGGGATTGTTTATGGTTATGTTGGGCAAGTTGATGGTATTGTAGCCCGCATGAAAGCGCAAAGTAAGGAAGAACCAACTGTCATTGCTACTGGAGGGCTTGCGAGTTTGATCGCAAGTGAAACGACGGTGATTGATGTCGTTGACAACTTCTTGACGCTAAAAGGGCTTCATCTAATTTATGAACGAAACATGTAAAAGGAGCAGATAATAAATGAATGATTACTTAGTAAAAGCACTCGCGTTCGACGGAACAATCCGGGCGTATGCGGCTCGCTCGACAGAAACGGTATCAGAAGTTCAACGTCGTCATGCAATGTGGCCGACTGCAACGGCAGCTTTAGGGCGCTCAATGACAGCGGCGGTCATGATGGGTGCCATGTCAAAAGGCGAGGATAAACTGACAATAAAAGTTGATGGCAATGGACCGATTGGTTCGATGATTATCGATGCCAACGCGCATGGCGAGGTTCGGGGTTATGCGTCCAATCCGCAAACGCATTTTGATTTAAATGAGCAGGGTAAACTGGACGTTAGGCGTGCAGTTGGAACGGACGGCTTGTTGTCGATTGTTAAAGATCTGGGGCTTCGTGATTTCTTTACGGGGCAAGTTCCGATTGTATCGGGTGAAATCGCTGAAGATTTCACGGAGTACTTTGTTGTTTCGGAGCAGGTACCTTCTGCAGTGGGACTTGGTGTGCTGGTTAACCCTGACAATACAGTGAAAGCTGCCGGTGGTTTCATTATTCAAGTTATGCCTGGCGCAACGGAAGAAACAATTGTGGAGTTGGAAGGGCGTATTGCTAACGTTGAACCGATTTCGACGTTGATTGCGCGTGGTCTTACTCCTGAGGAGATTCTTGGAGAGGTTCTCGGCGTGGAAAATGTGGAGGTTCTTGATCGGATGGCTGTTTCATTCTCATGTAATTGCTCGAGGGAACGATTTGGAAATGCGATTATTGGTCTTGGGGAGCGCGAAATTCGAGACATGATTGAAGAGGATGGACAAGCGGAAGCACACTGCCACTTCTGTATGGAAACATACGTATATCCAAAAGAAGTTTTAGAAGGTTTTATCGATGAAATACAATCGGAAGCCTGAAGAAATGCATAGTTCGCAGAAACGAAAGCTGAAGACGAAACCGCTCATCCTGTTGATTGGAGTTCTTTTAGCTTTCAATATCTTCTGGTTTGTTGGGTGGCTTATACAAGACAAACCGAAGCAGACAGATGAAGAAGTGGCTTCGGTAGCCGGTAAGTCTATTACGAGAGAACAGTGGATGTCTGCAATGGAAAAGGAAGTGGGACGCGAAACTCTTCTTGACCTTGTGAATGAAAAAGTGATGGCAGTAGCTGCAGAGCAATACGGGATTGATGTATCTGATAAGGAAATTGATCTTGAAATTGCGCTGATTCGTTCTGTGGACGGTCGTTCTCATTCTGGTCAAGATGAGAAGGAAATGCGTCAGAAAATCCGTTCCAATCTCATCCTCGAAAAGGTATTAACGAAAGATATTGTTGTGAAAGATAATGCGGTAAAGAAACAGTATGAGGAAAATACTGCACTTTACAACATTTTAACCGCTTACAGAACCGCTATAATTGTCGTTCCAACCAAAGTGGATGCGGAACAGACGATTGAAGAACTTTCAAAAGGTTCAAGTTTTGACGTCCTCGCAAAAGAGCGATCGACGGATTTGGCTTCGGCAAGTCTTGGTGGGGATTTAGGTTATATCAACGAATCGACTGATTCAATCGACAAGGCAATCGTAAAGACTGTATCCGATGCGCGTGAAGGCTCGACGAGTGGGGTAATAACCTTGAGTGATGGTACATATGCTGTTACTCATGTAAGTGAAGTAGTTAAAGGCCAGTCGTTTAAATTTAAAGAAGTAAAAGATCATATCAAGCGTGAAATCGCACTTGAGCAGCTTCCGCAAACAGTTAGTCCGGAAGCGTTTTGGAAAGAATTCGATGCTAAGTGGTTTTACGGTAAATAATAGAAAGCTGTTTGGAAGCCGAGATAAATTGGTGTTTCCGGACAGCTTTTCTTAATAGGTAGATAGTATAAGTTTATCCACATGGATTGGTGTCTAGACTTTAGGCGGCCTTCCTTTAACTTCGGTCTTGCCGAAAAGGCATAGTACGCCTTTATCTTCAAGACTTTCGGAGCTTGTCTAAGCTAAACATGCCTTGCGCTTTTCCTATTTAAGCTTAATAAGCCTGAAAGTATAGGGGAAAGAATCCATATAGTGGGCATTCAATTGTTGACAATGTTCACATAATGGTAGTAATATTAATAGTATAAGACATATCAAAATAGTAGGAATTGGGAGATGAAATATATGACGTTAGTTGGAAACTCTATTGCAGATCTTGTTGGGAAAACACCCCTTGTTAAAATGAACAGAATGACAGGTGCGGATGATGCGGATATATATTTGAAACTGGAGTACATGAATCCGGGATCAAGTGTTAAAGATCGTATTGCGCTCGCGATGATCGAAGCGGCTGAAAAGTCCGGAGATTTAAAAGAGGGAAGTACGATTATTGAACCGACAAGCGGTAACACGGGAATCGGTCTAGCGATGATCGCGGCGGCGAAAGGGTATAAGGCTGTTTTGGTTATGCCGGATACGATGAGTACAGAGAGACGTAATCTACTTCGTGCTTATGGCGCTGATCTTGTGTTAACGCCGGGTGCTGAAGGCATGAAAGGTGCTATCGGAAAAGCGGAAGAGCTTTCGAAGGAAAATGGCTGGTTCATGCCACAACAATTTAACAATGAGGCAAATCCTGAAATTCACCGCTTAACGACGGGTCCGGAAATTGCGGATGCGTTGGATCGCGTGGATGCGTTCATTTCTGGAATTGGAACGGGTGGTACGATTACAGGTGTAGGTAGCGTTTTGAAAGAACGTTTTCCAGAAGTAAGTATCATCGCTATTGAACCGACAGACTCGCCTGTGCTATCAGGTGGAAAGCCTGGTCCGCATAAAATTCAAGGAATTGGTGCAGGGTTCATTCCAAAAGTTCTCAATACTGATATTTATGATGAAATCATCCAAGTAACGAACGATGAAGCGTATGATACAGCAAGACGTGCAGCACGCGAAGAGGGTATTCTCGGTGGTGTTTCATCAGGGGCGGCAATCTTTGCAGCACTACAAGTGGCGAAGAAGCTTGGTAAAGGGAAGAAAGTCGTTGCAATCCTTCCGTCGAACGGCGAGCGTTACCTGAGCACGCCACTTTATCAATTTGACGAAGAGTAATAGGGTGGGAGGGGAAGAGGCTGAGATGCTTCTTCTTTTTTTGTTGGAATTTGTTTGTAGTAGTTGGATTTGTGGTGTTATATGATCGTTTGCTGTGGGTTTATGATTGGTTAGCGAGTTATATGATTGGTTGCCATGGGTTTATGCTTGGTTAGCGAGTTATATGATCGTTTGCCATGGAATATGCACGATTTATGATGGTCCTTCAAATAAAAAGACGTCATCTGCTTCTCTTTTTATAGCGTAAAATGGCTTTCACGCGGTAAGATGAAGATATTAATTGTTATCGGGAGGAAACTGGGATGAACAAACAAAAGATCGCTTATACGACATCGGCAATGACGAAAGAACAGCTTTTCTATGCTTATAAAGAGTTGGCGCATGAGCATGATAGCCATATCCTCCTTGAAAGTGGACGTGGTGGAGCGTTATGTATGGCGGGAATTGATCCACTTGTTACGTTACGAGCATTAGGTGGCGACAAATTACAACTTATCTGGCGTGATGGTACGGAGGAAGTAAGAGAAGGAAATCCCCTTGAATTGCTAAATGCTTTTGTTAAGTCCTATGAAATGGAATCTATTCCTGGACTGCCAGACTTCCAAGGCGGTGCGGCAGGATTTATCAGTTACGATTATGTTCGTACATATGAAAATATTCCAGTCGATACACTAGACGATCTCGATACACCTGATTTGTTCTTCTATTTATTCGACCGCTGGGTAGTGCTTGACATTAAGACTGAAATGGCTTATTTCATGACACTTCCGAACTGTGGATTGGAACCAGCGCAGTTGGAAGTCGAATGGGTGGCTGCGGCTTCGGAAGGGCTGAGCAAGCAAGTCTTCACGCCGGGAAAAGCGACGGAAGTGTTGGTAAGTGAAGGTGGTCTTGCTGTATCTGTGACAGGACCGCAGTTTGAACAGATGGTTCGAGACGTGCAGGCTTATATTACTAGCGGGGATGTTGTTCAAGTCAATCTTTCAGTGAGGCAATCAAAACCGCTGTCAGCACATCCGCTAGATATGTACGAAGCACTTCGATCATTTAATCCTTCACCTTATATGGCTTCAATTGGTTCACCAGATTTTGCTGTCGTATCTGGTTCACCCGAACTGCTTTTAAAGAAGCGTGGAGATGAACTAAGTACACGACCAATTGGTGGAACGAGGCCAAGGGGGAAAGATGAAGACGAAGATGCGACGCTTCAAGAGGATTTATTGTCGAATGAAAAAGAGACTGGCGAACATATTATGCTAGTAGATCTAGAGCGGGAAGACTTTGAACGTGTTTGTGCACCTGAAACGGTGGAAACCGATGAATTCATGGTTGTGGAGAAATATTCACATGTTATGCACCTTGTATCGAACGTTCGTGGAACGGCGACAGAAGGTATTTCGAATGCAGAAATCGTTAAAGGTGTGTTCCCGGGAGGTTCGATTACGGGTTCACCGAAACTCCGGACGATGGAAATTATTGAAGAACTTGAGCCGACAAGAAGAGGATTATACACGGGATCTATTGGCTGGTTCGGCTTTAACGGTGATTTCGAACTGAATATCGTCATAAGAACTGCCTATATCAAGGATGGTATTGCACATATTCAAGCAGGCGCGGGTCTTGTTGTTGATTCAGTACCGAATGCGGAGTATGTAGAATCATTGAATAAAGCAAAAGCGCTTTGGCAAGCAAAGGCAATGGCTGAAAAGTAAGATTGGGGGATTCGGTATGTGGTGTTGGATGAATGGTGAATTCCTGCATGCGGAGGAGTTAAAAATCTCCCCGTTTGATCATGGATTTCTATACGGCGCCGGATTTTTTGAAACCTTCAGGACATACGACGGCAATGTGCTCTTGTATGATAAACATATGGACAGATTGCATACGGCGCTCACAGAGTACCGTATTGCGATGCCTTATGATGAAACCGAAATTCTCGCAGCTGTACGCAAGCTAGATGACTTAAATGGCGGACAGGACGGCTATTTTCGGTTAAACGTTTCAGCGGGTGTCCATGATATCGGTCTTGCACCCTCTTCATACGCATCGCCGAACGTGATTTTATTCAGAAAAGAATTGGCTCCGACTGTTCGTGGTACGGAAAAGAAGGCCGTTTGGCTTGAGACAACCCGTAATAAACCCGAAAGTATTGTGCGCCATAAATCGCATAATTTCCTTAATAACGTGCGGGGGCGGCTAGAGCTGCCTTCATTGAAAGAGTTGGAAGGTCTTTTCGTGACAGTGGAAGGTTTTGTTGCGGAAGGCGTTACGTCAAATATCTTTTGGGTGAAGGATGGCGTGCTATTTACACCAGCTATCGAAACAGGAATTCTGCCGGGGACGACACGTGCGTTTATTATTGAATGCGCTAGGGTTGCGGGAATTACAGTGAATGAAGGGTTTTACGGTAAAGAATATGTAGAGGACGCGGACGAGTTATTCGTCACGAACGCAGTGCAGGAACTTGTGCCACTATCTATGGTTGAAGAAATCTCACTACCAGGGGCAACAGGCGCTTATTATAAAATACTACATGAATTTTATATACAGGCAATAGATGAAATGGAAGAAGGTTGCTGTTGATGGAATTGGCTCGTGCACGTGATAGCTATCAGTTCAGGAATGCGGAAATGGATTTTAAGAAAGAAACGGTTATTATGGGTATTTTAAATGTCACGCCGGATTCGTTCTCAGATGGTGGAAAATACGGTCGCATCGACGCTGCGCTTAAACGCGCGGAAGAAATGCTTCGTGACGGGGCCAAGATTATCGACGTGGGCGGGGAATCGACACGTCCGGGGCATATCCCGATTTCATTGGAAGAAGAGCTCGAACGAACAATTCCTGTTATCAGGGCTTTGACAAGAGAGCTTGGATGTACGGTGTCGATTGATACATATAAAGCGGGTGTCGCGGAAGAAGCGATACTTGCGGGCGCGCAGATTATAAATGATATATGGGGAGCGAAACGTGAACCGTATATTGCGGACGTTGCAGCGAAGCACGGCGTTCCGATTATATTGATGCATAACCGTGAGAAGGCAGAGTATGAGGGTAGTTTCATGGATGAAGTTATCGCTGATTTGCAAGAAAGTGTCGGGATTGCAGTTGCGGCAGGTGTAACGCACGACAATATCTGGCTCGATCCAGGTATCGGCTTCGCGCGCAATGCCATTCAAAACATCTGGACGATGCAAGGGCTCGATCGGATTTCTGAAATGGGCTACCCGGTTCTTCTTGGGACTTCGCGGAAGTCGTTAATCGGCAACGTGCTCGGATTGCCTGTCGAGGAACGGTTAGAGGGAACAGGTGCAACGGTTTGTTATGGAATTGAACACGGCTGCCACATTATGCGGGTTCATGACGTGAAGGAAATAGCACGAATGGCGAAAATGATGGATGTACTGACGGGGAAAACCGATTTCGAACAATAGGAGGATGCGCAATGGATTATATTCATCTGAATGAATTAGAGTTTTACGGGTATCACGGGGTGTTGCCTGAAGAAACGAAACTAGGCCAGCGTTTTCGTGTAACGGTGTCACTTGCGACGGATCTTTCGGAAGCGGGAAAAACGGATAATCTGGATAAAACGGTGAATTATGCGGAAGTATATAATGTATGTCAATCGATTGTTGAAGGAGAACCGGTAAAATTGATTGAGGCGGTTGCTGAAAAAATTGCAACTGCTGTATTAGTTAAGTTTGTGGATAAAGTGACAGGTGTTCGTGTGGTACTCATAAAACCAGATCCGCCGATTCCTGGCCATTATGCATCGGTGTCAGTTGATATTACGAGGGGGCACTTCCAGTGAACGTAGTCTACCTGTCGATTGGTTCGAACATCGGCGATAGGTACCATCACCTGAGGGAGGCGGTGCGGGCACTTCATGTACACGAAGGGCTAACAGTTACTTCAGTTTCATCGGTTTATGAAACGGTGCCTGTCGGCTTTACGAATCAAGCCGATTTCCTCAACATGGTCGTATGCGTAGAAACGGGTTTAGCAGCACATGATCTTCTGGAGGTTTGTAAAAATATTGAACATGGACTCGGTCGGATTCGTACTATAAGGTGGGGTCCGCGGACTGCAGACCTTGACATTTTATTGTATAATAACGACAATATAAAAACAGAGAACTTGATTGTACCGCACCCGAGAATGCATGAGCGGGCCTTCGTTCTTATTCCGCTTCTTGAAATCGCTCCTTTAATGGCCAGTCCAATGGTAGATACGGGTGTTATTCTTTGGAAGAAGGTTAATGGGGTCAATGATTTATTACAAGGTGGCGAATGAAGTGTCTCTGGTCGTCTAGTCGGTGAATATAGGTGAATAGCTTACGAACCGAATGCATGTGAGAAAATCAATGTATGCCTGCTTCACTTCGGACGTCTTATGGCCATAAAAGGCGAATATGTCGTAGTTCGTGAAATGCGCAACCACCCTCCTTGGTATATGAAGGGGATTCGTGGCAACGCGGAAATATGTAACATGATTAATACAATGGAAACAGCTGAGGCCTAACTAATCTAATGAACGGCTTTGCCGATGAAATGATGGAACGCGAACAAGTGGCGTTTGGTGTAAGTGCTGTTTGAATCAGATGATCCAGGCCGCCACGTATTGTGGTGGCTCTTTTTTGTGAATGAATCGAACAGTGTAGACAAGTAAAGCGTGTCCGGGCGGCGCAAATTGTGTACAATAGATGCATGCTATCTAATGCAGCGGATAATAATGGAGGAGTGAAAGAAATGTCACACTTAGATGAAATGAACGACCAGCTTTTGGTGAGACGTCAGAAGATGGAAGATATACGGGAGAGTGGATTAGATCCATTCGGTTCAAGATTTGAACGTACACATCTGTCGAATGAAATCCGAGAACAGTTTGAAGAGATTTCAAAAGAAGACCTTGATGAAACGCCTCGTGAAGTAACAATTGCAGGGCGTATCATGACGAAACGTGGAAAAGGAAAAGCTGGATTTGCTAATCTGCAAGATCTTGGCGGCCAGGTTCAAATTTACGTAAGACAAGATGCAATCGGTGAAGATGCTTATAAACTCTACAATAGTATAGATCTAGGGGATATTATCGGGATTACAGGGACAATCTTCAAGACTAAAGTTGGAGAACTCTCTATTAAAGCGACTGAATTCACGTTCCTTACAAAAGCGCTGCGCCCGTTACCTGAGAAATTCCACGGTCTGAAGGATATAGAACAACGTTACCGTCAGCGATATTTAGATTTGATTGCAACAGAGGGTAGTAAAGAGACGTTCATTCTAAGAAGTCGTATCATCCAGTCGATGCGTCGTTATTTAGATGGACAAGGTTTCCTTGAAGTTGAAACGCCGATGCTACACGCAATTGCGGGGGGAGCTTCTGCACGTCCGTTTATCACGCATCACAATGCACTCGACATGGAACTATATATGCGTATCGCAATCGAACTCCATTTGAAACGCCTCATTGTAGGTGGGCTTGAGAAGGTTTATGAAATTGGACGTGTTTTCCGTAATGAGGGAACCTCGACGCGCCATAATCCTGAATTCACGATGATAGAACTATATGAAGCGTATGCGGATTATAACGATATTATGGCGTTGACAGAAAATATGGTCTCACATATTGCACAAGAGGTGCTAGGTAAGACGGAAGTGCAGTACGGGGAAGATTTGATTAATTTAGCGCCAGGGTGGACTCGTCTACATATGGTTGATGCAATTAAACAATATACGGGCGCCGACTTCTGGAAGGAAATGACAAAGGAGGAAGCCCGTACACTCGCTAAAGAACATGGAGTAGAAATTAAGGCAACGATGGAAGTAGGGCATGTGCTGAATGAATTCTTCGAACAAAAAGTAGAAGAGCAACTTGTGCAGCCGACATTCATCTATGGGCATCCGGTTGAAATTTCGCCGCTTGCTAAGAAAAACCCGGAAGATGGTCGTTTTACAGATCGCTTCGAATTGTTTATTGTACGTCGCGAACACGCGAATGCATTTACAGAGTTAAACGATCCAATCGATCAGCGTGAACGTTTCGAATCACAACTTGTTGAGAAAGAACAAGGGAATGATGAGGCGCATGATATGGATGATGACTTCATTGAAGCACTTGAGTATGGGTTACCACCAACTGGGGGTCTTGGAATCGGAGTCGATCGACTAGTTATGCTGTTAACGAATGCGCAATCGATTCGTGACATCCTTCTGTTCCCGCAGATGCGTCCAAAAGAATAAAGGAAACAATCGCTATACAGTGCCCCTTAAAGTGCATTGTATAGCGATTTTTGTTTTAATGTAGAGGAAGTTGAAACTAATTTCGAAATTAGTGTTGCATTTAAAAGAACCAGGTGTTATATTAGATAACGTTGCCAGTCCGACATAACGAAAACAGTCAAACAGCAAAAAAAGAAATTGAAATTAGTTGTTGACACGGACGAAGCGAAATGTTATGATATAAAAGTTGTCACCGAAACAACGACAACTACTTAAAACGAAGATTGAAACTTAATTCTTCCGACATGAACCTTGAAAACTGAACAGCAAAACATCAATGAAATACAGCGAGAGTGCTAACACACTTGAGCAAAACGTTTCTAACTAAACCAGCTTCGGTTGGTCGAAAAGAAACACACACAAGAATCTTCGGATTCGAGTCAGCAAGAAATGAGCTATTCATTTTCTT
>NZ_JADPRZ010000020.1 GCF_017347095.1 Sporosarcina sp. E16_8
ATTGTTCGAGAATGCATCTGTTCGATCTGTCCAATAATCATAGACAGCTACCGAATAGCCCTTGCTTTCGATGTTTAGCGCTAGGTTCATCCCCATCACACCTAAACCAATAACGCCCATTTGCTGTTTGATCATATTCTAAACTCATTCCTTCGTATAAGTTATTTGATGTTATCTATACGACTTTCCAAATCTTGTTTTTCTGCTTCAAAACCAGACTTGCCAAGTAACGCAAACATATTCTGTTTATAAGCTTCTACCCCTGGTTGATCAAATGGATTTACTCCGAGTAAAGTTCCACTTATAGCGCAAGCCTTTTCGAAGAAATATACCATTTCCCCAAAGGTAAATTCATTAAGTTCGTCTAACTCGATGAGCAAATTTGGAACACCTCCATCAATGTGAGCAAGGGCAGTTCCCTGGGCGGCTTTCTTATTCACCTCATCCATTGTTTTTCCCGTTAGGAAATTCAATCCGTCAATATTGTCGATATCATCTTGAATCGTTCGTTCGATTTGGGGCTTTTTTATCTGTAGGACTGTTTCAATGAAAAGACGACGCCCTTCTTGTATATACTGACCCATCGAATGTAAATCCGTTGTAAAATTAACTGATGCAGGGAAGAGTCCTTTTTCATCTTTACCTTCACTTTCTCCAAAGAGCTGCTTCCACCATTCGGCTACATAATGCAGGCCAGGTTCATAGTTCACAAGTAATTCAATTGATTTCCCTTTAGTATAGAAAATATTTCTTACAGCTGCATACTGGTAACTTTCATTCGTTGCCAGATCGGGATCATTGTATTTGAAATACGCGACTTTTGCTCCTTCTATCATTTTGTCAATATCGAGACCGGCTACTGCGATAGGAAGTAAGCCAACAGGCGTCAGAACAGAGTACCGCCCACCTATGTTATCCGGAATAACAAATGTTTCGTAACCTTCTTCGTACGCAAGGTTCCGAAGGGCGCCTTTAGTATGATTAGTGGTCACATAAATACGATTCCTTGCTTCTTCTTTGCCATACTTATTTTCCATGTACGCACGGAGAATACGGAATGCTAAAGCAGGTTCTGTTGTTGTACCTGATTTGGAAATAACATTAATAGAAACGTCTTTCCCTTCTAATACTTCAAGTAAATGTTCGATGTAAGTAGAGCTGATATTTTGTCCAGCAAAGTATACTTCGGTATTACCTTTGACCTGGTTATGAAACGTATGTGATAAAGCCTCAATTGCTGCTTTAGACCCCAGATAAGATCCACCAATACCAATAACAACGAGCACGTCTGACTGTTGTTGAATTCGCTTAGCCGCTATTTTCACTCTTTTAAACTCTTCTTTATCATAGGTAACTGGCCAATCGACCCATCCTAAGAAATCAGAACCCGGACCAGTTTGTTGATGGATTTGGTTATGAGCCTGTTTTACAAATGCGTTTAAATTTTCAAGTTCACTATTTTTCATGAACGATAAAACATTGCTGTAATCAAATGAAACTGTCATTTTTTATAGCTCCTTTGGATTTTAACTTTTAGTTACCACCAAGTAAATTGATTGGACAGTAATAACTGATTTGCCGCTTCTGGACCTGTAGAGCCAGCAGGGTAAGGATGTAAAGGCAACATATCCTCCTGAAATGCCTCCAAAATTGGTTGGATCCACTTCCATGATAATTCGACTTCTTTCCAATGTGCAAAGAATGCTGTATTACCGAGCATTGCATCAAATAGAAGTAGTTCATATGCTTCTGGATGGTCATCAGAGTTGTTCGAGAAGTTAATGTAAACAGGATCAAAACGGTTACTAGAAGGATCTTTCATATTCAGTTTTAATGAAACACTTTCGTTCGGACTAATTTCGAGCATCAATAAATTCGGGCCAATCCCTTCAGTCGGAAGTGCATTTGATTTTTTTACATTATCCTTAAACTCCAAGACAATCCGTGAAGACTTCTTTTCCATCCGTTTCCCCGTACGTATATAAAACGGAACGCCACTCCAAGACGTATTATCAATATATAAACGCGCAGCGAAAAAAGTATCATTCATTGAGGTGGTATTAACCCCAGGCTCCTCTGTATAGCCAGCAACAGGTGTATTAAGAACCACTCCAGATTCATACTGACCACGAACAACATTCACATAGACCTCTTCTTTTAGAATTGGTCGAAGAGATTCTATGATATCTATTTTCTTAACTCCAATATCTTTGGTCGTAACTTCCCCTGGAAGATGCAGTGCCGTCATCATCACTAACTGAAGAAGGTGGTTCTGAACCATATCACGAATCGCTCCAGCCTGATCATAATAATCAGCTCGTGTTTCTACCCCAACCGTTTCACTTGCTGTGATTTGAACATTAGCAATTTGTTTATGATCTAATAAAGAATTCAAAACCGGGTTGGCAAGGACTAAGGATTCAAGATTTTGGACCATAGGTTTTCCAAGATAGTGATCGATTCTATAGATTTCTTTTTCGCAGAATGCTTTGCTCAAAGTATCATTCAATTGCTGTGCCGATTGCAGATCACTTCCAAACGGTTTTTCAACAATAATTCGGTTCCAACCTTGAGTTTGACTTATACCACTTGCATAAAGATTTGACGTAATAACATCAACCAACTTCGGTGCGACAGACAAATAGAAAAGTCGGTTTTCTGGTATACCTAACTCGTTTTCTCTGTTTTTGATGAGTTCGAACAAATTTAGATAGGATCCACGGTCTGTTGCATTAAATGAAAAGTAGCGAAACTTAGTTAGGAAATCTTGCAAACCTGAAGTTTGAACAGCTCTTCTGGAATATAGCCGGAGTGCTTTTTCCACTTTAGATTGAAAAAAATCGTTTGAACAATAGTATCTACCTAAACCAACTATTGAGATAGAATCTGGCATTTTTCCATCGAGAAATAAATTATATAAAGCAGGAAATAACTTTCGTTGAGCTAAATCTCCCGTTGCTCCAAATAAAATAAAAGTCATGTCTTGCATGATCCATTCCTCTTGGGACTCCGTTAAACAATGTTTAACATCAGATCCTTCCGAGGTTTTTTGTGTATCCATAGTCGATTCCCCCTGCTTTTACAATCAATTTTCCGTTTAAGCTATGAATGATAATCGCAACAGTTCCTACTATACTAATCGGGGTGGGTTAATGTAAGTACGCACTTTATTATCATATAGTGACTAAAAGTATACTGTCGTTCGTTATTCTGGATGGAAATGATAATGAGTGCTCAAATGAAACCGTTGCATTATATAGAAGATAGTAATTTCAAAAGATTATCATCTAGTTTTTATTAAGAAAACTTAACTTTTTTGTAACCAAGCTATTGACTAAGGAGTAGTAATGAAATGATGAAATAAATTTAATTTCTTGTAACCCCCATCGCTTTATAGGATATTCACGGTATACTATTTGTCTGTATGTGTTTTTAAAGTGCGTACTTCACAAAAATGATTTTAAGATATACACTAGGTTTGTACTTAAAAAACGAATAAAAGGAGAATGAAAAAATGAAATTACAATTAGCATTAGATCTTGTTAACATTCCAGGGGCCATCGAAATTATTAAAGAAGTAGGGGAGCATATCGATATTGTTGAAATCGGAACCCCCGTTATCAACAAAGAAGGACTTAAAGCTGTTACAGAAATTAAAGCAGCATTCCCTAACCTAGTAGTTCTTGCAGATGTTAAAATCATGGATGCAGCAGGTTATGAGGTATCTCAAGCTTCTGCAGCAGGTGCTGACATAATTACTATTCTTGCGCAAGCTGAAGATTCATCTATCAAAGGTGCTGTTGAAGAAGCGAAAAAACAGGGTAAACAAATATTGATAGATATGATTGCTGTAAAAGACATCAAAAAACGTGCAGCAGAGCTTGATAAGCTTGGTGCTGATTACATCTGTGTTCACACAGGCTATGATTTGCAAGCGGAAGGTAAGGATTCATTAGAAGACCTACGCACAATCAAAAGCGTTGTGAAAAATGCTAAAACAGCAATTGCAGGTGGGATTAAGCTTGAAACATTGGCTGAAGTGATTAAAGTACAACCAGATCTAATTATTGTTGGTGGTGGAATCACAAGTAAAGACGACAAAAAAGCTGAAGCTGCACAAATTCAAAAGCTAATCAAAGAAGGCGTGATGGTGTAACATGAACACCACAGGTTACGCAGATGAAATTTTGGCCGAGCTTAAGCGAACCATTAATCTAATTGATAGTGAAGAAGCCGAAAAATTAGTAGAAGGAATTTCACGCGCGAAAAAAGTGTTTGTTGCAGGTGGGGGACGCTCTGGCTTCATGGCTAAGGCATTTGTAATGCGCATGATGCACGTAGGTCTTGATTCGTATATTGTAGGCGAAACGGTAACGCCGAATCTAGAACCGGATGATATTTTCATTGTCGGTTCTGGATCCGGAGAGACCCAAAGTTTGGCCGCGATGACTAAAAAAGCGAAGAGCATTGGTGCAACAGTTGTAGCTGTTACCATTAATCCTGATTCTACAATTGGTAAGTTGGCAGATATTAAAATTGAAATACCTGCCCAAGCAAAAGGGGAAGGCAACAGCGGGAAGTCAATACAACCGATGGGCTCACTGTTCGAGCAATCGCTTCTCCTATTTTATGATGCAGTTATTTTGAAATTTATGGAGAAAAAAGGATTGAATTCTGAAGTGATGTATGGACGACATGCTAATTTGGAATGAAATCGCTTTCCTATTTACAAAGATTTAAGGGTTTTCTGAACATCATAAAAGCACATATTCGGTTTGGTGTGTGTGCAAAATTCATGAGAGCTAATCGTACAACCAAATCTGCTTTGGTTAAAGAATAAACAAAAGAACTGATTTCCCTTATCGAAAAGGAAATCAGTTTCTTCTGTTCGTTCACACTATCAATGTCTTATTTAGTGCATCTATCGTGCAAGCAAAGTAGCTTTACTAGACAGCTTGCTAAACAACGTGCGAGGATAGCTTTATAGCTAGATACAAAAAGTAAAGGGCAAGTTGTTACAATGAAAAAGTATGATGTAACAGAAGCCAATTATGAAGGTTTCGCTGATTTTAAAAATACTAAAAAACAAACAAAGTGAATCGGCTATAGAACGGCTATGTACCAAAACTCTTTCCAGAATTGGTGTTGGAGTAGATGCACTTGGAATTGAAAGAGGTCAAGAAGGGCTTCCAAAGCATGAAATGATGTTTGCAACTGATATCATTATAATAGAAGGAATTTGTGTAAAGAGAATTGGGCGAGGGAAATATTTTATGGTTGCTGCATCCCTAAAGCTAACAAGCACAGATGGTTCATCTCCAAGAGTATTGTTAGTTGAAGGGCAAATATAAGTGCTGTTTCTCAAATCATTATAAAACGAATTTAAGGGAGAGATTCTTTGTATAAAATGATTGCCATCGACCTCGATGGTACGTTACTCACAGACGAATTATTGATTTCACCAAACACAGTCAAGGCAATACAAAAAGCGGTAGAAATAGGAACGATTGTAACGATTGCTACCGGTAGGATGTTCCCTTCGGCAAAACAGTTTGCGCAGCAGTTAGGCATAAATGTACCGCTTATTACTTATCAGGGGGCAATTATCAAGGATGTCAATGAGAATGAAGTGCTGTATGAGCGCCTTATTTCCCCTGATATTGCACAAATATTAGTTGGCATTGCTCGCAAGAAAAAAATACACTTACAAGTGTATCAAGACGATATTCTCTATGGAGAGTCAGAAAATGACAAGCTAATTTCCTATGCTGAAGAAGTAATGGTCCCGTATACGATAGAACCGGATCTTGGCAAGATTGCCAAACATGGATTTACGAAAGCACTCTATATTGCAGAACCTGATTGTCTTGAAACCTTACAAGGAGAATTGAGAACATTGTTCGGAGAGCGGGCTCATATCGCGAAATCAAAAGAAACCTATCTTGAGGTTACACACCCTGAAGCAAACAAAGGGAGTGCATTGCTTCATCTAGCGAAACAACTCGGCATTGAACGATCGGAAATCATCGGAATAGGAGACAACCACAATGATTTCGAACTGATTACGACTGCAGGTTTAGGTATTGCAATGGGAAATGCGGTTAAGGAATTAAAAGATAGCGCGGATTACATCTCACTTACAAACAATGAAGAGGGAGTACTACATGCTATAGAAAAGTTCATTTTAGAGCCTATGAGCGTGATTATCGAAAAGGAAGTAGTTAAAGGTTAAGATTTTAATATAGCCTGTATATATGTGATTTTAAAGTACGTACTTAATTCATTTATAGTGACGAAAAGTATACTATTAGAGAGAATGGAGGTGTAGTAAATGCCGAGTTTAGGGGAGAAAACGTTTAATTGTGAAAAAGAATTGACGCTTGCTATTATTGGTGGCAAGTGGAAGATGCTTGTGTTATGGCATCTCGGTAAGGAAGGAACCAAACGCTTCGGTGAATTAAAGACACTTATACCTGGTATCACTCAACGAATGCTCGTAAATCAATTGCGCGAACTTGAAGACCATTTGATTGTCCATCGCGAAGTATATCCTGTTGTTCCTCCAAAAGTTGAGTATTCGCTTACTGAACATGGAAGAAGTCTTATGCCGATTCTGGAAACTATGTATGAATGGGGTAAAGAATATATGGAGAATGTCTTGGGAGAGCCAGCTGACGACCTATAAACAGGTGCGTCAGTTTTTTTTTGAAGCACGGTAGGCTTGTGCAAATCACTCATACAATACTCCACCTTTTCACATATAGTATATAAGTACTTATGATTTTGAAAGGGTGGTAATAACAATGGATTACTACAAGAGAAAATACCCCGAAAAGAAGAAGCAACCAAATATTCTCTTCTTAATGGTTGATCAAGAACGCTTTCCGACTGTTTATGAAACAAAAGAATTGCAGGAATGGCGAAAAGAAAATTTAGTTGCGCAAGAATTTTTACGGAATAACGGTATGGAGTTTTTTAATCACTATGCCGGAAGTACCGCCTGTTCACCAAGTCGGGCAACATTATATACAGGTCAATATCCATCGCTTCACGGAGTAACTCAAACGCCAGGAGCTGCTAAGCAATCATTTGACCCTGATGTATTTTGGCTTGATCCAAACACTGTTCCAACCATGGGTGATTACTTTCGAACTGCAGGCTATGATACCTTTTGGAAAGGGAAATGGCATGCATCGGATGAAGATATCTTAATCCCGGGAACGCATAATGCATTACCTAGCTATAATCCAGTTACAGGTGTACCTAATACAGAGCAAGAAACATTATATGAAAAAGCAAACCGTCTCGAATCTTTCGGATATTCCGATTGGATTGGTCCGGAACCTCACGGGGCGAATCCGCGAAATTCCGGTTCATCTGCGGGAATAGGCACAAGTGGTCGGGACGAAGTATACGCAGCTGAAACAGTAGAGCTTATCGAATCACTACATGAAATTGCAAAGTGTACAAATAACATGACTCCTTGGTTTATCAAGTGCTCTTTCATAAATCCCCATGATATTGCGTTATATGGTGTACTATCCGCAATTTCCCCGAATTTCAACTTTGAAGTCGACCCAACTCTCCCATACATTCCACCAGCCCCAACAATAGGGGAGTCATTGCTCACTAAACCATCTGCACAGGAAAGCTACCGTGTTACGTATCCAAAAGCATTGCAACCGATAAACGACAATAACTTTTATCGTCAATTGTATTACAGCTTACAAAAAAAAGCCGATGATGAAATGCTTAAGGTCCTACTGGCACTTCAAAACTCATGTTTCTATGACAACACAATCATTGTATTCACATCTGATCACGGTGAACAGTTGGGAGCGCATGGCGGCCTCTATCAAAAATGGTATAACATGTACGAAGAATCGATCCATGTTCCATTGATCATTTATAGCCCAGCTCTATTGAAAGGAGTTAAACGCACGAATATGCTAACAAGCCATGTCGACGTACTACCAACATTGTTGGGGTTAACGGGAATAAACGCTGATCTAATCCGGGGAAAGCTTTCTAAAGATCACACGGAAGCACTTCCGTTAGTCGGTCGAAATTTGACACCGTTATTTTACGGGCATGAAAAGTTTTTTGGTGCAAATGAACCAATCTATTTTATGACAGACGACAATGTCTTCAAAGGTTTGCATCAAACGAATCCAATTACAGGAAAACCTTATAAATCAGTAGTCGAACCGAGTGATATCGAGGCGGTAATTGCCACGATTGAAACCGGAAAAGACAAGAGTGAAGAGATATGGAAATTCGCCCGTTATTTTGACAACCCGAAATTTTGGACGAATCCAGGCTCTAGTGATACAGTCGTAATCGAACAGGATGGTTGCTATGTGCCGGTGACGAAAACAGAACCAGTTCCGGAGCAATTTGAGCTCTACAATCTCACCAAGGATCCATTAGAAAAAACAAACCTTGCTGATCCAGCATTTGCAACAATCGAATCGACCATTATCCAACGCGTGTTAACGAAGGTCCTTGAAGAACAATGCCGACAAAAGAGACTGATACCAACGAGTGGGAAAGTTCCTGGTATGCCGGATTGTAGTAAGGGTGAATAATAAGTAGGTGTGAATGCACGACTATTGATAAGGAAATGATTACTATTTGTTTCGCCATCTGGTGCTATTTATTGATAGTTATACGCGTAAATAGTTCGAAATAAGCCAGTGATTTAGTCGATTAATCCGACTGAGTCGCTGGCTTGTTTATTATTAATTCGTTCCACGTCTGTTAATTAATCATTTATTCTCATAAAAACTGGTGAGAAGGGCTTGATACCTTCATTTTCAGCACTACGTGTACGTATGCATTTTGAGCAGGGCGGATGAAGGACCACCCTACGATTACCGAAAAAAGAGTGTAAGGATGCGAAAAAGTCACATCCTTACACATCCAGACATCCGTGTAACGGTAAAGTAGTCGTTCGATCCAAAGTAATCCAAATGCAGCTATACACGTAGCGCTGTGTGTAATTAACTTACCTTCTGGTTAATATTGGTTAATCAGCAGACGTAAATACGTTAATAAAATTACTTCTGAAAAGTCTTGTCTACGTTTACTTTTTGGGAAGAGGAGTGCCATGGGACCATGTGGAAATCCAGGGAAAAGTATTAAGTTAGTGCACCTATTTTCTTCTCTATTCGCGCAAAGGATCTGAAACTTATTAGAGTAGCTACATATGCAAATACGCTTCCGGTGAATAACGGGATAACTCCAGGGAATAGTGTAGCGGTAAAGTAGATACCACCTGCTAAAGCACCAATAGCTATGACTTCAATTGGAGATGTAATTGCGATTAAGAAAGACTGTTTGATGTATTGGAAGAACGTTAACTTGAAATGTACATAGACTTGAAAGAAAAATAATAATGTAATGATGCTTGAAATAAGAATGAAAATTAATACAGGGAATATAAATTGCAATTCACCACTATTTAACTGTAAGAAATGAAAATTGAAATAAAAGAAGTAGCTAATGACTAGGAAAATTAGACCGAAACCATTTGTCTTTAAAAATTCAGTCCTAAATAAAGTCCAAAATGTAGGAAGTATTTTGAATTTCTCTTCATCTCGAATTAATTTACGGACAACTGCAAACATTGCAGCTGTAGCTGGAAAGAAACCGAAAGCTATTAATCCTACTAGTGTGAAAAAAATCCAGAGCAAATTAATATAAGCTAATTCAATCATTCTGTAAGAAATGCTATTAAATTTCTCCCATCCAACCAAATGTATCACCTCTCGATAATTAACTATATATTAAAAACATTGAAAGTACCAACCATAATTATGCATAAATAAGGATTGATATTAAAAATTAATAATCGCATGTCTACAATTAAAGACACTTTAGAGACTTGTCTCTTGATGAGAAATAATGTAATCTGATAAAAATGGACGCGCAATTCAATCACTTCAGTCTATTTAATTGTGTTGAACAGGTAATTAAAAAGTGGACAAAAGAATATTTGTTTATTGCAATAGAGAAAGTTTGAAGAAGTACTCAAAATATTCATACCCAATCGGTTGAAACGCCGAGAAAAGTATAATGTGAAGTGGTAGGGGTTGTCTAATAGTAAAGGGGGTGTAAATCAAATAGTAGTTTGATAGACCTATATTAACTAATTAAAATCAATAAAATTTGAGAGGGGTCATTTAGATGAGAAGAATTGGGTTTTTTCTATTACTACTTTTACTTGGGGCTTTAGTTGTGGGATGTAGTGCAAGTGACACTGACACTGGCACAAAAAAAGAAGAAACTGGTGGTGAAAAACCAGAAGTGGTAGGGGAAACAGAAAAAGAAGCGGGACTCTCTGGTGAAATAACAGTTTGGGCACATCCATTTACGGGTGATCAAGAAACTGAAGGCGCAATGTGGGATGAAGTCATCGCTTCTTATGAAGAGCAAACAGGTGTGAAAGTAAATTTCGAACAAATTCCATGGGCGAATCGTGACCAAAAAGTACTTACAGCTTTAGCTGCAAACAATGGTCCCGATGTGTTTTACGTAATACCAGACCAGATGCCACAATATGCTGATGCAGGTATGTTACTAGCACTAGATCCCTATTTGGAAGGCTTTGATATTGATGATTTTGTAGATACAGCGTTAGTTTCTACAACTTGGAAGGATGAGTTATATGGACTACCAATCTTACAAGAAGCTTACACGTATTTATATAATGTCGATGTAATCAAAGCGATTGGTGAAGATCCTGCAAATTTACCCGCAACATGGGAAGAGTTTGAAAAATGGGCTGAAAAAGCAAAAGACAAGGGCTTTTATGCAACGAGTTTCCAGGGTGGAGGATCAATGAATGGAACGTTATATCCATTCTTATGGCAAGCAGGCGGAGATGTTATTACAGCAGATAATGAAGTATTAATTAATAACGAAGCAGGCGTAGAAGCATTTGAATTTATCAATAAAATGTATAAAGAAGGCTGGATCCCGAAAGATTCAATTACTGCATTAGAACATGATGCGCTATGGGAGGGCGGAAAAATGTTGGCAGTTCAAGGTTCGGGTATTTCAGTAAGTCGTATGTTAAGCCAAGATCTTTTTGAATTCGTTATTGCTCCACCAATGAAAAATAAGGAACAATTAACATATGGAACGACAGGGATGTTTGTAGCCCCAATTAACACGGATAATCCAGCAGCCGCAGCAGAATTTATCAAAGTAGTGACGAATTCGGATAATCAGAAGAAATTTAATACAGTTACACAGTATATACCTACTAGGGAATCTGCAAAAGACATCTTTGGTGAACAAAAATATCTTGCACAGCTAGCGGATTACACTCAATTTGCATTACCTGGAGTTATCCATCCAGAAGGGCGTACAATCATGCCGTTAATTCAAGCTGAACTTCAAACAATGATGGAAGGAAAGAAAACGCCAAAAGAAGCAGCAGATGCCGCTGCAAAAGCGATCGAAGGTAAAATCGGCAAATAAAATGTTAGCAAAACAGAGAGCTTGATCAATACACGATCAAGCTCTCTGTTACTAACTTACATATGAAAGGGTGATTACACTGAGTAAAGCAGTAACTTCTAAAAAGAATAAGTTGCCACTCGGAGAAAGAGTGAAGCGTGAGTGGAACCGTAATGCTATCGTATATATCTTTCTAATCCCTGTACTAGTTCACTTTCTTATTTTCCAAATATACCCTTTTGTGCTAAGCTTTTATTTAACATTTATGGATTGGAAAGTAATTGGTGACCCGGAATTTGTAGGACTAAAACATTGGAAGTATTTCCTAACCGATAGATTGGCTTGGAAAGCTATTTGGAATACAGTGAAGTTTTCAGCTTATTATATTGTGCCTACGATGGGCTTAGGATTGATTTTAGCGTTAATCATTAATTCTGGTGTTAAAACAGCAGGATTATTTAAAGGGATCTTTTTCTTGCCAGTGGTCACATCATTTGTAATCATTGCGGGGATCTGGGGTTGGTTATTTAGAGGGACAGAGGCAGGGATGATTAACTACTTGCTTAGTTTTATTGGCATCGAACCGCAATTATTTTTATCTAATTCTAGCCAAGCCCTAGCGGTTTTAGCGGGTTTAAGTATATTTAAAGTTGCTGGAAGTACCATGATTTATTATTTTGCAGGACTCCAGTCAATTGATCGACAATTATATGAGGCGGCACGAATTGATGGGGCTTCATCATTTAAAATATTTTGGACGATAACATTTCCGTTATTAAGGCCCATTCACTTTTTTGTCGCGATTACGACAACTATTGGTTCTTTTCAAATATTTGATTCGGCCTATTTACTAACGGGTGGGGGTCCGAATTATGCTACGACAACTATTGTATATTATTTGTATGAACAAGGATTTACGAGTCTTAACTTAAGCTATGCTGCTGTACTTTCTTATGTATTATTTTTTATTATCCTAGTTATCTCGCTAATACAGCGGAAATACCTGGGACAGGAATCTAATAATTACTAATCGCTAGATGCCCATAGAAAGGAGATTGAAAAAATGCTTAAAAAAACGATCTCGTATATAGCGTTAATCGTTTTGGGGGTTTGTTTCCTATTGCCCTTTCTTATTATGATTTTAGGATCTTTTAAGGATGTTCAATATGCACAATTAGATCCGTTATTTTGGATTCCAGATCACCCTACAATGAAAAACTATTTATATATAATGAGAGACGGAATATTCATCAGATGGATATTCAACTCGGTTATCATTACCGTCATTCCAGTAGCAAGTCAGATGATATTTTGTGCGGTTCTAGGCTATATCTTTGCGAAGAAACAATTCCCAGGGCGAGAAATCATATTTTGGGTTTTCATGGCGGTCATCATGATTCCACAGCAGCTATTAATCATCCCTAAGTTCATTATGTTTTCCGATTTCGGTTGGATAAATACATACTGGGCATTGATCATCCCAGAGTTATGGGGGATTATGGGTGTGTTTTTAGTTAGACAATTTCTACAGAATATACCCAATGATTTGGAGGAAGCTGCATATATTGACGGTGCGAATGATATACAAATATTTTTCAAAGTCATTTTGCCGCTTTCGATACCGGTTGTTGCGACAGTTGGAACATTTTCATTTATTTCAAACTGGAATGATTTATTCCAACCGTTAATTTACTTAACGCAAGAGAAAATGTTCCCAGTAACTCTCGGTTTAGCTTCAATGCTTGGGAAAGAAGGGAACTTTGGTATTGAAATGGCTGGTTCGACAGTGTCATTTATACCGACTTTCCTCATATTTTTATTCTTCCAGCGTTACTTTACGGAAGGAATTCAAATGTCAGGGTTGAAATAATAGCGGCCGAAACTAGTTTATAGAGGGAGTTGAAATAAGGTATCCCACTCTAAATACGCTACGGCGCTCAGGGATGCCTCCCTCTCTAAGTCAGGCAGCTTTGCCGCTAGTCTTAGGGGTCAGGCTTACCCCCGACTGATTGGAGCTATGCTTTAGTAGTGGAGTGAAAGCTGATGAGCACTACTACGCATTTTCCATCGGCGTACAAAATGTTAATTTTCTTTGCCATCCTCAATAAAGCTTAGTCGATAAATACGGCGGGGTCTCCCTTTGTGTGCTAATTTCTCTTCGCCTACGATTTCAACCAGTTCAGCATCCATCCATTTTAAAAGGATTCGGTTGGCGCTTCTAACGGTTACATTTAGCGTTGAAGCTAATTCCTGGGCAGTATATTCCATTTTTTTATGCCTAGAAACACGTGCCATTAATTTTGTCATATAGGAAGCTGACATCCCGGCTTTTTCAGCTTTATCCAACAGAAGTGGGTCAGTAATAGCCAAATTATATCTTTCATATTGTTTATGGCTCGTTATATCGACAGGCCCCAGGACACTGCGATCTTCACGAACAATATAGCAAACGTTTCCGCCTAAATCTTTTGATTGTCGAAGTGCTAATCGTGCGTGATTGCCTGCTTCTGCAGCGGTACGGCCAAATCCAACACCAAGACTTATCGTAATGCCAAGTTCGTTTTTGACATCTTGGAGTAATGGAATGAATTTATACCCTCTTGTTTCACGTTCGAAAATACCACGAGTAGTTATGAATGAATATTCTTCACCACCTAAATTAATAAGATGTCCATCAAGCAATTTAATATAATCAAGCAGCATTTGTTGGATAGTTAATTTTAATAATTGAACATCATGCTCAGAAGAATATTTCTCTGTGACGCCTTTAAAATTATCGATATTAATTAAGCCGAAGACAATTTGCGATTCTTTATTTCTTCGTGTATTCGTAGCTAAGAGCGCTCGTTCCAAAGAAACAATCATATCCTGTTGAGTCGGTGTTACCCATTCATGGGGAATATGGCGAGCAGATAATTGAATAGCTACGTCCTGAATCCCCGTAAGTGCAATTGCATTATGGTTTTGAAAATTGTCTACATGGAATTGTACTATTTCCTCAATGACTGTACTTTGTAAAGGGTTTTTATAGACAAGGAGTTCATAATTAACTTCTTCAAGATCTGATAAAATTTGTTCAACATATTTTTCTTCAACTGTATCAATCGACAGGCATTTTAAGCTGTACCTACTCTTGATAATAAATAATGATCTATAAAGTCCAGTGCCCATTAATGGCATATGATGCACCGGGATTATAAAATCTACAACTTGTTTGACGATGTTGTAACAGTGATATTCTGTAAACATTAATACTTCGACATCATTCATTAATTCACTTGTTATTTCTGCGATGAGACTAGTAGGTTCAATGATTCGAAAAACAGGTTTAAAGTTTGGAAACGTTTTCAGTGTTTCTCGTGTTTGATCGACAAGTGCTTTTGGTCCGATGATTCCGATATTAATATCGGAATTGTCATGTACAGTGTTTTTTCTAAGCATAAATATTTCCCTCCTTATCATCGTGTATAAGTAAGATAGCGGACTAGTGTCTCTTAATCTAATGTTTTGTTTATAATACTTTCTTCTATTAATTCTGTCAAAAATGAGAAATGGTAGTGTTGATACATGATGAAAGTAATGCGACATAAAAGGACACAATTAAGACTTGTCTTTTAATGAAAGTCTACATACAATACTATTGAATGACAATTTAGACATAACTGATAACTAGTTCACGCTAATATAAATAGGGAGTGATGAAATGAAGACAATTGCAGAGCTTGAAGATTTTATGACGAAACCATCAACTGAACTAATCAATGATATCAGATTAGTAGATGGTGATATTCTAATTTTAGGTGTTGGTGGAAAAATGGGACCAACATTGGCGAAGATGACGAAACGAGCGATTGATGAAGCAGGTTTGGATAAGAAGGTGATTGGTGTTTCTCGGTTTTCAACTGGCAATTTACAAGAAGAGTTAGAGGATTTTGGAATTGAAACAATTGCTGTTGATTTATTAATAGATGAGCAACTTCAATCACTCCCGGATGTTAAAAATATTATTTTTATGGCAGGTAATAAATTTGGAACTGCCGGCAATGAACATTTTACATGGGCAATGAATGCTTATTTACCAGGTAGAATTGCAGATAAATTTAAAAACTCCCGAATCGTTGCATTTTCATCGGGTAATATTTATCCATTAACGAATGTGGTGAGTGGTAATTGTTCTGAGGAGACAGCCGCGAGTCCAATTGGTGAGTATGCACAATCTTGTTTAGGAAGAGAGCGTGTCCTTACAAACTTTTCGCGTAATAATGAAACACCAATGCTACTATTTCGATTGAACTATGCAATTGACATGAGATACGGGGTGTTACTAGAAATTGCTCGACATGTTTTTGAAGGTAAAGGCGTTGATCTTACAATGGGAAGTGTAAATGTTATCTGGCAAGGAGATGCGAACGAATACGCTGTACGATCTTTATTGCACTGCGAGACGCCACCGAGAATAGTAAATGTGACTGGACCAGAGACGATTTCAGTTCGTTGGTTGGCAGAAGAATTTGGGGCGCGATTTGATAAGAAACCGCTTTTTGTCAATGAAGAGCAACCGACAGCGTTATTAAATAATGCTTCCAAAGCGCATCAACTATTCGGCTATCCAAAAATATCACTTCAACAAATGATTGATATGACGGCGGAGTGGCTGGTGAATAGTGGGGAAACGTATAATAAACCAACCCATTTTCAAGAACGAAAAGGAGCTTTTTAAATGTTGAATCCTGCTGTGAAAAAACAATTACACGAGGGAACTGTCATTCCAGCGCATCCATTAGCTCTAACAGAAGATCGGCAACTTGATGAAGCGGGTCAACGCGCACTAACTCGCTATTATATTGATGCAGGTGTCGGGGGGGTTGCAGTTGGTGTCCATACAACTCAGTTTGAAATTCGCGATCCGCAGTTTAATTTATTTGAGAAAGTATTAGCCCTTGCGATTGAAGAGATGCGGAAGGCACAAGTTCCTGATTCATTCATAAAAATTGGTGGAATTAGTGGACCGATAGAACAGGCGATAGAAGAGGCAAAATTTATTAAAGTGATTGGTTATGACCTTGGGTTGTTAAGCATGGGGGGATTACACAATGAATCTGAGGAAGCACTGCTTAAGCGGACTGAAAAAATCGCTGAGATTATACCGATTATTGGATTTTACTTGCAGCCGGCAGTAGGGGGGCGCATTCTATCCTATGAATTTTGGAGAAAACTTGCGAATATACCTAATGTTCATGGCATAAAGATTGCACCTTTTAATCGCTATCAAACGCTCGATGTGATTCGGGCAGTTTGCCATTCAAAAAGAAATGAAGAAATCGCTATTTATACGGGGAATGATGACAATATAGTTAATGACTTGTTAACAACCTATCGAATTACTGTAAATGGAGAAAAAATTGACAAGCAGATTGTTGGCGGACTACTGGGGCATTGGTCAGTATGGACGAAAACAGCAGTAGCTATTTTTAACGAGATAAAAAGCGTTCGATCAATAGGTGAGATTCCAAGTGAACTATTAACCTTAGGGCAAGAAATAACGGATGCAAACGCTGCTTTCTTCGACTCGAATAATCAATTTACAGGGAGCATTGCAGGTATTAATGAAGTGTTGGCAAGACAAGGACTTTTAAAAGGCCGATGGTGTTTACTTGAACAAGAAAAATTAAGCCCAAATCAACTGGCAGAAATAGATCGTGTGTATTCCGATTATCCGTATTTACATGATGATGTATTTGTGAAAGAGAACTTAGCCAAATGGTTCAGAGAGTAAGGGGTGAATGTAATGAAATCAATTGTTGCAAGAATTAAAAAAGTCCATATTATTGAGCGCACGAGGCCGACGATTATACCTTCTTATCTATTAATTAAAACACTGCACTCAGTCATTTCACCTGGGACTGAACTAAGCTTGATTGGAATTAGCGAGGAGAGTGAAATCACATTAGGCTATAGTGCGGTTGGGTTTGTTACTGAGTGTGGTGAAGGTGTAGATGATTATCTAAAAGGGGATATTGTTGCCTGTTATGGGGCCCCCTATGTCGGTCATTCTGACTATCTACTAGTTCCAACCACATTATGTGCGAAGGTTCCGCCCTGCGTGGAGCCGAAGGAAGCAGCTTTAGCAGGAATTGGTGCGATTGCGATACATGCACTAAGGATTGCAAAACTAGAATTTGGGGAAACGGTTGTTATTATTGGCCTAGGATTACTTGGTCAAATGATTGCTAAAATAGCCAATGCCGCTGCATATAATGTGGTTGCCTTTGATATTCAAACAGAACGGGCAGCAATGCTTCAAGAAGAATCCAGTATTCGTTCTTTTTCTACTATCACAGAGATGGAAAGCGAAATAGAGAAATGTACGAAAAAACACGGGGCGGATGCGGTTCTTTTATGTGCAGGTGGTAAACGGTCATCACTGACAAATCAAAGTTTAGAGTGGATTCGACATCAAGGGAAAGTTGTAATTGTTGGTGACATAGAGCCAGATTTTTCTCGAAGTCTACTGTTTGCGAAGGAAGCACAAATTCTAATTTCACGAGCTGGTGGTCCAGGACGATATGATCAAGTATATGAGAAACAGGCAATCGATTATCCATACGGTTATGTACGCTGGACAGAAGGAAGAAATGTAGCCGAGTACTTACGTTTAGTAAATGACAAGCGGATTAATGTCCAACCATTTTTAATGGATGAAGTTGATTTTCAGGATGCGCCAGCTGCTTATGAAAAGTTGATCAATAAAAAGTCAACGACATTGACGAAGATTATTAACTATTAATACGTACATTGAAAAATTTCACTAGAGCTTCGTGTACTATTTCTATCAATAGAAGGGAGTTATGTCTATGTTGAAAGTTGGCGTTATTGGAGGAGGTTCTATTTCTGAGTTTCATATTAAACCATATATGAAAAACGAAGGTGTAGAGTTAGTTGCGTTTTGTGATAGCAATAAACAGCGTCTAGCCAAAACTGGTGAGCGGTACAGTGTCACTGAATTGTATAGCAACTATGAAGAGTTATTGCAAAACCGAGAAATCGATGCAGTTAGTATTTGTACGTGGAATAATACTCATGCAGAGATCGCAATTGCAGCATTGGAAGCAGGAAAGCATGTTTTGGTTGAGAAGCCGTTATCTATTACTGTCGAACAAGCACTAGCTGTCGAAGCGGCGGTTGAGAAATCGGATAAAGTATTACAAGTTGGTTTTGTCAGACGTCATGGAGACAATACAAAGCTACTCAAGCAATTTATTGACCAAGATGATCTCGGTGAAATTTATTACGCAAAGGCTTCCTGTTTAAGAAGGCTTGGTAATCCCGGTGGCTGGTTTAGTGATCAGTCGAAATCAGGTGGGGGGCCGCTTATTGATTTAGGTGTCCATATGATTGACATCTGTTGGTATCTCATGGGGAAACCACGACCTGTCTCGGTTAGTGGCAATACATATTCAAAGTTAGGCAATCGGAGCCATATAACAAACCTATCTTTCTACCAGGCAGCTGACTATGATCCGGCATTAAATGATGTGGAAGATTTAGCAAATGCTCTTATCCGATTTGACAATGGAGCCTCTTTGTTCTTAGATGTTAGCTTTACACTTCATGCAAAAGAGGATGAGTTATATGTTAAATTGTTTGGTGAAAAAGGTGGAGCCGAAATTGAACCGAAATTAGTGATGGTAACAGAGAAAAACAATACGATTTTAAATGTCACACCACAAATTGATAACCTAAGCTTTGATTTTGAAAGAGCGTTTGGCAATGAAATCAATCATTTTGTAGAATGTTGTTTGGAGGGAAAAGAAACGATTGCACCCGTTGCCGATGGTGTGCTGGTCATGAAAATGTTGAACGCCGTCTATGAGTCGGCGAAAAGTGGGAAAGAAGTTTATTTGTAAATGGAAACGTTGAATAGAGATGTTGTCATTATTGGCGGTGGACTAGGTGGTTGTGCAGCAGCGTTATCGGCATGTGCCAATGGCTTACACGTCTTGTTAACTGAAGAAAACGATTGGATTGGTGGTCAAGTCACTTCACAAGGAGTGCCACCTGATGAACATCAGTGGATCGAAGAATTCGGTTCAACACGGATGTACCAAGCGTATCGTAGAAAGATACGAGAAACTTATTTACGAACAATGGATGTGAATGTTACTAAAATACCGTTTAATCCGGGGAATGGTTTGGTTAGCAGTATTTGCCACGATCCAAGAGTTAGTCTGCACGTATTGAATGAAATGCTCCTGCCATTTGTCTTAACAAACCAGCTTACGATTATAGTTAACACGGTAGTTACCTTGGTTAAGAGAAATGGCAGAACATTAACTAACGTTACCTACAAAAATACTGTGACAGGACAAGAAGCAATGGCCGCGGCACCCTATTTCATCGATGCTACAGAAGCTGGGGATCTATTACCGTTAGCTGGTGTCGATTATGTAACTGGCGCGGAAGCAAAAGCTGACACACATGAACCGCATGCATTAGAAGTCGCCGATCCTAAAGATATTCAAGCTTTCACATATGTACTTGGGATGGAATACCGACAAGGAGAAAATCATATTATACCGAAGCCAGAGATGTACGAATTTTGGAAAGAATTTCATCCAGCTATATGGCCCGATAACTATTTAAGCTTTTTTGCCCCACATCCGATTACGAAAAAGAAAAGAGAATATACGCTTTTTCGTGAGGAGACAGGTTTTCCACTATGGGAATACCGACGTAGCTATGATAAGCAACAGTTTAATACGCCCGTCGATGCGGGGGATGTCAGTTTAATGAATTGGCCCCAAAGTGATTATTTCTTAGGGAATATTTATGATGTGCCCGATGTAGAAAAAGAGAAACATATCTATCAAGCAAAACAGTTAAGCTTGTCCCTTTTGTATTGGTTACAAACCGAAGCACCATGGCCTAATGGCGGTAAAGGATATCCGGGATTGAAACTTCGTAAAGATCTATTTGCAACGGAAGATGGCTTAGCAAAGGCTGCCTATATTAGGGAGTCGAGACGGATCAAGGCGGAGTACACCATCGTAGAGCAGGATGTTTCACCAGATTTTAATGATGGGAAGACAGGGAAGTTATATATTGATCGGATAGGGATTGGATCATATAGTATCGATTTACATCCAAGTATGACAGGAAGAACCTATCTGGATATAAAAGCGTTACCATTCCATATCCCATTAGGTGCGCTGATTCCGAAAGATACAGATAACTTGTTAGCGGGCAGTAAAAATATTGGAACAACACATATAACAAACGGTTGCTATCGCCTTCATCCGACAGAGTGGACTATTGGTGAAGCATGTGGCGCATTAGTTGCATTTTGTATAAAAAACAAAACAGATCCAAAAGCAGTTCGTGAAAATAACCAGTTGTTAACAGCGTTCCAAGATAAGCTAAGAGCAGACGGTTTTGAATTAGAGTGGCCTGCAGATTTTTATAATGAGTGATAGGTACAAATTAAACAACAATCGAATTGGGAGATAGCATGAATATAAGTGTAAGTATGTATAGCTTGGCATCAACTATCAGAAAAGAAAACTGGTCGATTGTTGATTTTATTGACTATGCAAGCAGCATTTCAATAGATGGGGTGGAATTGCTCGATATTTATTGGACGAATAAAGACGAAGAAATCGTTGAAGTACTTACCGCATTGAAAAGCCATAATCTACAAGTGTCTGCATATGATATCACGAATAACTTTGTAAAAGAATCAGTTGAAGAACGCGCCAAAGAAGTTGAAACGGTTTTGAACGGTATTCAGGTTGCGAAAAAACTTGGAACGAATATTGTGCGCGTATTTTGTGGTGATGTCCAAGCTGACACAACATATGAAAATAGATCGGCGTGGATTATAGAAGGTTTGAAGAATTGTGCAGAAACAGCCGAAAAAGAGCAAGTCTATTTAGCTATTGAAAATCACGGCTTATTAGCCGGTAAGAGTAAGCAAGTAAGCGAGATAATAAAGGCGGTGAATAGTCCTTTTGTAAAAGCAACGTTTGATACTGGGAACTTTTTGCTTGTCCATGAAAAGCCGACAAAAGCATTTGAGCAGTTGAAAAATGAAATCGTTCATGTTCATTTTAAAGATTTTCGTGAAAAAGCAAAAAATGAGTCACTCCGTGGGTTTCGTTCCACAGAAGGGGTGGAATTAATAGGGGTTGTTCCTGGTGATGGTGAAGTTGATCTCGCTTCTATTCTAAATGGATTAAAAAGTATACATTACGATGGTTGGTTATCTATTGAATATGAAGGACATGACGATGCGAAAATGGCTAATGAAGAAGCGGTTAATCGTTTAAGGAACCTATTGAGATAGGGAGGTGGAAATGATCCTGAAAATTGTATTTGCTAGCATAGAGAAACTCGACTTTCGAAATGCTTTTGAAAATTTAACCTTAGTAGAGTCGATTGAACAACTAGGGAATTCTGCTAATGAAGATACTACATATGTGTTGGCTGCCGTGGAGGACCAGTTGAAAGCGGTGGAAGATAGTGGACATGAAATTTATATTCCATCCACCGGGTTAACAGCTGACAATCAAAGTCTAGGCTGGCATGTTTATTTTGATTTAGAAAACTATCCATTTTATCAAAAGGTAAAAGAGGTGATCGGTAAAGAGGATAAGCCTAAAGGCGTTTTCCGTTTTAGACGCATTGTGAATCAATATGCAAACAATTTGTTACTCACGGGTGATTTATATGTATTATCGTCATTGCTCGGGGAGCTACAAGGCATTCAAGTAAAACAAACGAACCAAATTATGATACCAGAACATACTATTGTTTTGATGGATTTTGGTGGAGGAACAATGGCACATATTGAATATACGGTGGCTGAGCAGGAGCGAATCGAGCTTGAATGGAGCGGGATAAAAACGATTATAGAATTTGATAGTGATCAGATGAGACCGATTCAGCAAGGAAGTAGGACGTCTTCGCAAATATCCTATTCCGTGGATGCCATTTTAGCATCAGCACAGAAAGTAGATCAGGAGCTCGTCACTCGATTGAAATATTTTAGTAACCTAATCAATGGGGGTGCTCATTCATGAAGGTTGGCATGATGAGTTTTGCACATATGCACGCATACAGTTATGCGGATGGCATAAAGAGATTACCAAACGTTGAGTTAGTAGGGATTTTTGATGAAAATGTTGAAAGAGGCCAAGAAGCTGCCAAAACGTATAATACGGTCCACTTCAGTGATCAAGCAGAATTTCTAGAATTGGAAATGGATGCTGTCATTATTTGCAGTGAAAACAATCGCCACAAAGAAATGGTTGTAAATGCTGCGAAAGCAAAGAAACATATCCTATGTGAAAAACCAATTGCAACGAATCTTTCGGACGCTAATGAAATGATTCAAGTATGTAAAGACAATGCTGTAATTTTGCAAATTGCTTACCCTGTTCGATTCAGTTCACCGATTCAGCAAGTAAAACAAATGATTGATAAAGGAGAACTAGGTGATATTATAGCTTTTCGGACGACTAATCGGGGACAAAATCCTGGCGGCTGGTTTATTGATGAAGAACAATCAGGTGGTGGTGCTGTATTAGATCACACCGTACATATGGTTGATATCATGCGATGGTATTTAAATGAAGAAGTCACAGAAGTCATGGCGATTATTGATTCCTATTTTCATGATATAGCTATAGATGATGCTGGACTACTCACATTAGAATTCGAAAATGGCGTGATTGCTTCTCATGATGCAAGCTGGTCCCGTTTTACAGAATACCCAACATGGGGCGACGTGACGATTGAGGTAATTGGGACAAAGCAAACGGTGAAAGTTGATGCATTTAAAGAGCATATTAGGACGTTTAGTAGTGGGGAAAAATCATTGGAACATGTTTTTTATGGAAATGACATGGACTTTGGATTAATTCATGATTTTATTAACTGTGTGAAAGAAGGAAGAGAACCGTCTGTCACGGGTTATGACGGACTAAAATCATTAGAAGTTTCATTGGCAGCGTATGAATCAAGTAAATTAAAAAAGCCGATTAGGTTATAAATACTAATAAGGGCACTAGTTTTCATCAATTATGATAGAAAGCTGTAGTGTCCTTTTACCCTTATAATTTAAAAAGTTCCAGCTCTCTCTATATATAGTCGGCACTTAACAAATAGAGTATTCTTCCAACACCGCTTAGTCGCTTGGTGATGGCCTTACGCAATAAGCCTGTCAGAAGATCACTGTCAGTCTTATTGCTTTGGCTCACACTTGTCGCTCCTTCGCTAGATTTGTTGGTTATACTGGTGAGGTATACCACCTAGTTCATTCTAAATAAGTAGTGCCGAATATATAGTTAGAATGATTAAATAACTATATAAACTGAGTGAATACGCCTTACAAGGGAGAGCCGAAGCCCTAAGACTGGCGGCATCCCCTAGCGCCGCAGCGAATTCAATGGATTATTTGTTTCTACATATATATTTAGAAAGGTGCTGTTCATCATTAACAAAATCATTTACTGGAACAATCACGAAACCGTATTATTCGCTGTTGAAGAGTTGAGAAGGTTAATGAGAAAAGCAGGATGTGAAAGTACAATCGATGACCAAGCAGCATTCACTGCGCTTCATGAAAACACTAATCGGGTTATCCTACTCACAACAAACGACTATCATTCTTTGAGGGATATAAAAATAAATATCACAATAAATGCTGATGGTTTTGCATTGGTTAAATCAGAAAATGATATGTGGATTATTGGGAATGAGCCTCGTTCTATTCTCTATGGTGTTTATATGTATTGTAAAAAGCAGTATGGCTACCAGTGGATTGATTTGGACAAAGAAACAATCCTTAACCATCATTCAGCAACAATAGAAGAACTATATATCCATGAGCCGATGTTTGCTAGACGCGGAAATATTATTGAAACCATTAATGATCCTGGCTATATCAATGCCCTAATTGATTGGGGAGTTAAAAATGGTCAGAATGAATACTTTTTCACGTTTTTCTTATGGGATGAAATTAAGTCATACGTAATCCCTGCATTACGAAAAAGAGATGTTCAAGTAACCTTAGGCGGTCATAGTTTAAGTTACTTGCTTAATGAGATACAAAAGGAAAAAAATGAGAACATGCTCAAGCAAGATGAGAAATTAAAGTTCTTTGCTGAAAATACATATCTTCAGGATAAAGTCATTCATAAAATAGTCGCTATCTGTTTGGAAAATAAAGTGATTACTAGAATCTCATTGTGGCCTGAAGATATAGGAATTGACGAGAAAAATGCGAGTGGATTTTTACCCACATATATTCGATTTACTGAAAAACTAAAAGAAGCGCTTGATAAGGAAGGGGTACACGTAGAGGTAGAATATATTGTGTACAATGCTGGGTTGTCTTGGAACATGTTGGAAAGGGAAAATCAAACCGAAGCGTCTACGCAAGTCGATGCATTATATGCTTATTGGGGAAGGGATTATTCATCAGCCATTGATTCAAGTGATACTAGGCAAGTTAGGGCCTATCAAACATTACAAGACTGGAACGAGCAAACAAAAAAAGGTGGAAAATCGTTAACAGTTCTCGAGTACTATAGTGATCATTTTATGTTATCGGAGTTATTCCCACCACTAATGATGCGGATTCAGCAGGATTTACATGATTATAAACAAATGAATATAGACGGTGTTTTAAATTTAATTGTACCGACACATCAAAAACAACACTATCCAGAGTTAGAGGTCAACTATCCTTGGAAATGGATCCACCATTTTAATAATTACATATACTCGAGGATTGCTTGGGGTGAAAAATATGAAGTGATTGTCGAAGAATATTTCACTGTTTTTAATGAGGATAAAGAATCATTTTACGAGATGCTTATCGAATTAGAAGAACTTGTATCACAGCATACGAAATGGAATGCGCCACTATTTCCTGCTAGAGTAGTTGATCCAGAAAAAGTCCATGAGCCGATGACTCAATTAAAGATTTCTTCCTATTTACGTGATGTATATGAGCGTTTATCGAAATGGGACTTGAAGGAGACCGAATCATTGCTAGTAATTCAGGCAAAGGATAACTTTAAGTCGTTTACAACAAAAGAAATGATGTTGATCTATTTTTATTATCTAAAAAAAGGAACCGAAATTTATTCAGATGCATGGGCATTAAAAGGTGATCAATAAACCCTAACAGGATATACGGAGGTTTTACTTATGGATTTTAGTAATCTGCATTATTATGTACCAACAGAAAAAGTCGACAAGCCAATGATAATTGAAAAAAATCTAATTATATACGGAGGGACACCAGCCGGTATAACGGCGGCTATTCAAGCAACAAGAATGGGTCTTACTGTTGCAATTATTGAGTTTAGCCGAACTATTGGTGGGATGACTGCAAGCGGTTTAGGGGCAACAGATCTTGGCGCAGAAGATGCGGTTGGTGGTCTTTCGAGAGAGTTCTATCAAGAAATTGCGAAGTATTATGGAAAACAGAAGCAATGGAAATTTGAACCTAAGGCGGCTCAGTATGTGTTTGATAAATGGATGAAAGACTATGAAATTCCGGTTTATTTGAACCAGCATTTAGCAGAGGTTAGTAAAGTTAATGGGGCAATCATCGAAATTGTAATGGAAGATGGGACTCGTTATAAAGGGAAAGTCTTTATGGATTGTAGTTATGAAGGTGATTTATTAGCTAAATCAGGTGTTAGTTATTTTGTTGGACGAGAATCGAATGCAACGTATCAAGAAATTTATAATGGGATTCAGTTTGGTGCACCGCATCATAAATTTGAAAAGTGGATTGATCCATATGTTGTTGAGGGGGAGCCTGAGAGTGGATTATTGCCAGGAGTTGCAGAGGAAGATCCTGAACAATTAGGTTTTCAAGGGCAAGGAGATCATCGGATTCAAGCGTATAATTTCCGAATTTGCTTGACGAGGGAACAAGAGAATAGCATTCCATTTCCAAAGCCACTACATTATGAAGCAGATCGATACCGGCTTCTCCTACGTTATATTCAAGCGGGTGTTTGGGATGCGATGAAACTTCATACGATGTTACCAAACGGGAAATCGGATTTAAATAATTACGGTGCAATATCGACGGATAATCTTGGAACGAATTACGACTGGCCAGAAGGTAGTTATCAAAGACGTGAGGAGATTTTTCAAGATCATTTTAATTATGATCTGGGAATGTTGTACTTTTTAGCTAATGATTTACGTTTACCAGCGGTTATACGTGAGGAAGTAGCTGCCTGGGGCTTACCGAAAGATGAATTTGAACAAACGGGGAACTGGCCTCATCAGTTGTATATCCGTGAAGGGAGAAGAATGATTTCTGATTATGTCATGACTGATCATAATTGTCTAAAGCAGACATTTGTTGATGATACAATCGGTTTGGCATCATTCCATATGGATTCACATAACTGCCGACGTGTCGTGATTGATGGCAGATGTGTGAATGAGGGAGATGTACAGGTACCAATTGCTCCTTATGAGATTTCGTATCGTTCCATTCGGCCAAAATCTGAGGAATGTACAAATTTACTTGTCCCCGTTTGCTTATCAAGTTCACATATTGCTTATGGTTCGATTCGAATGGAGCCGATATTTATGATTCTAGGCCAGTCAGCAGGAACGGCGGCAGCGCTTGCCTATAAATATGAAATAGCTGTCCAAGATGTAAATTACGAAGAATTAAAACAGGAACTTCTAAAGGTGGGTCAAGTTGTCGAATGGGGTGACGGTATGGTGGATGATCCGATTAACCGAATGGAAGAAACGTTCGGAAAGTAATAACCATTATAGTAGTGGAGGGGTTTAGATGAAAATCATTGCTTGGAAGCGCGATAGATTAGAAGAACTAGTAGATTTATGGAATAAAGAATTAGCCGTTGATTTCCCGATGCGTGAAGAGTTGTTTATGCAGAATAGTTTTGATGACTTGAACGTTAGCTATGACAGTTCTTATATTGCGGTAGATGATCAAGACCATGTAATCGGATTTGTAGTAACTAAACGATGGCAAGAACAAATCGATGTGAAAATGGACCCTAAAAGGGGCTGGATCCAAGTGCTTTTAGTAGATAGTGCTCGCCGTGGAAAAGGTACGGGAACAATGCTACTTGAACGTGCAGAAGCAGGTTTAAAGGAATATGGTGTTGAGGAGATGCAATTGGGTGGCGACCCCTTTCACTATTTCTCAGGCATACCAGATCAGTATAAGGAAGCACAAAAATGGGCAGAAAAACATGGTTACACTAAAAGAGTAGACACATATGATTTGATTAATCACCTTGATAAAAAATATGACTTACCTGCTGAAAATTCAGTTGTATTTTCAATCCTGAAAAAGGAGGAAGAAGGTGACCTAATTTCATTTCTAGAAAGTTGTTTTCCAGGAAGATGGGTCTATGAAACGATGAAGTACTTTGAAATGAGTGGGGATGGGCGAGAATTTGTTGTCGTCAAAAAGAAAGGTCAAATCATAGGGTTTTGTAGAATAAATGATAGCCACTCGCCATTCATTGCACAAAACGTTTATTGGAGTCCCCTTTTTGAACAAGAAGTCGGAGGGATAGGTCCATTAGGAATTGATGCGAATGAACAAAAGCAAGGGTATGGATTAGCAATTGTTCAAGCAGCAATGGCTTATTTACAACAACGAAATATCGAGAAAATTATTATTGATTGGACAATTTTAGTGGACTTTTATAAAAAACTAGACTTTAATCCATGGAAAATATATGGCGTTTATTTAAAGGATTTAAAGTGAGGATTGAGAAGCAGCTGCAGGGAGTAATGGAGGACCGGCAATCATACTGAGAGCGAACAAAGTCTTATCGGTGGTCCTTTTACAGCGACGAACGCTAAAACCTCACACTCAATGAAGATGCCACTGAAGAACTTACGTTTTTAAAATATCTAAATGTATGTAAATCCGAATAGACGTAAGCGTAAAATAACGGCCACCCATATGACAGGTGGCCGTTATTTTACGCTTACGAATCAATGACCGAGGCTTCTGGTGTCATATCAAGAAAGTATTTAAACGACATATCGTATTTCGAACGTTCTACGACATCCCAATCGGATAGGTCGAAGATTGATATATGTAATAAATAGTTGAACATCCGAATCGGTGGCACTGCATTGCGATCGTTATCGAGACAATATTTAGTTTTCAATTCTTCGTTCACAAAAGACAAATAGACAAGGTCATTGATTTGACGGAGCTGATTATCTTTTGACACAATTGTATCATAAACGCTATAAATGCGCTGAGGTTTAACGTTTCTTGATTTGAAATCATCGGGACACCGCTTAGAATTAGTCTCTTCATTATACAACAATAAAACGAGACATTCCCCAAATTCATCAGGGAAAACATCGTTTTATTTCACTAATTATTTTGCGTGACTCAGTGAAATAATTAGGTAGAACCAGCGGAGGCATCCACGAAGCGCCGAAGCGTTTTTAATGGAAATATTCGGATTCAGTTTTAATAGTTGACTTTTTCAGTGGCCCCTCAATGAAGTGAGATGCTTTTAGATATGCCCTTTTCTATTACGGTGACATTGCAGAAGTCTGTACATGAAAAATAAAAGTGTTATTCAAATAAATTGTATAGTTTGAATTTAAAATGTATGGTAAGATTTGTATTGTTTAAAGTTAGATATAGAAAAGAAGGCGTTATAATGGTAGCAACTGAAGCTGTAAAAGGTCCAGTCAAAAAACTGAATTTATTTCACCTAACATGGCCTATTTTTTTAGAAGTTTTTCTCTTTATGTTGATGGGTATTGCAGATACATTCATGTTGAGTGCATTGTCAGATGATGCCGTTTCAGGTGTAGGAGCGGCAAATCAATACGTTCATATTGCTATTCTCATCCTTGAAGTAGTCGGGAACGGGGCAGCGATTGTTGTATCACAATATCTAGGTTCGAAAAGATATCTAGAAGCATCCAAAATTTCAGCACTAGCGGTTACATTAAATTTAATTGTCGGCCTTCTTATGAGTGTTATTTTCGTTATATTTTCAAAAAATATGATGATCGCTATGAATTTACAGGGTGATGTATTGGACCATGCTTCAAAATATTTAATCATTGTAGGCGGAGCGATATTCTTACAAGCGATTATTAATTCGTTGTCAGCGATTATTCGTGTGCATGGCTTTACAAAACAAACGATGTTTGTTTCATTAGGTATGAATATTGTTCACGTAGTCGGTAACTATGCGTTGATCTTTGGGAAGTTCGGTTTTCCAGAGTTAGGGGTACAAGGTGCAGCAATTTCTTCAGTTGTCAGCCGTTTGCTTGCATTGATTGTCTTCTTTTTGATACTTTATCGAGTGATGGAATACCGTGTGGAGTTCCGCTACTATATTACATTGTCAAAAGAATATATTCGTAAGATATTACAGATAGGTATTCCATCTGCATTTGAACAGGTGATGTATCAAGGATGCCAAATTGTCTTCTTATACTTTGTGACGTATTTAGGGACGGAATCATTAGCCGCAAGACAATATGCTGTAAACATATCAATGTTTACATATTTATTCGCTATTGCCATTGGTATGGGGACGGCGATCATTGTCGGCCGTTTTGTTGGTGGAAATGAACAAGACGAAGCATATACGAGTGTTTGGACAAGTGTTAAATGGGCATTTCTGTTTACGTTGTGTATGGTGACGTTGGTTATCATATTCCGCTATCCATTAATGGGGTTGTTTACGGATAACACTGCTATCATTGAAATAGGGGCATCCGTTTTACTTCTAAGTATTTTACTTGAAACCGGACGAACTTTGAACATTGTCATTATCTCCTCATTACGTGCAGCTGGAGATGCAAAATATCCGGTCATCATTGGTTCTTTTTCAATGGTAGCCATGAGTTTGCCACTAGGTTATTTTTTAGTGTTCGAAATAAATCTCGGTCTCGTCGGCGTATGGCTAGCGATTACTGTAGATGAATGGACACGTGCTATTATTATGTATTTCCGATGGAAGAGTAGGAAATGGGAAAGATATGCTCTGGTGTCACCTAAAAAGAATCATCAGTGACGTTAACAAGAACGCAAATAACTCGAAAAAACCAGCAACTCAGGCGAATTCAATCGGCCGGATTGCTGGTTTTTAACACAATTAAACTAATTACAAAATCTTTTCTAAAAAGTCTTGTGCACGTTTACTTTTTGGTGAAGAAAAGAACTCGGTAGGGGAGGCGTCTTCAACTAATTGCCCATCGTCCAAAAACAACACGCGATCTGCGACTTCTCTGGCAAATCCCATTTCATGAGTTACGATCGCCATCGTCATACCTGTAAGCGCTAACGATTTAATAACTTCTAGTACTTCCTTAACCATTTCAGGGTCAAGGGCAGAAGTTGGTTCATCGAAAAGCATCATTTCAGGCGACATTGCCAACGCTCTTGCAATGGCTACACGCTGTTTTTGTCCACCCGATAAACGAACTGGATGCTCACTTTCTTTTTCGGAAAGCCCCACTTTTTTTAACAACTCACGTCCTCGTAATTCAGCGTCTTTCTTGGAAGTTCCTTTTACCATTATCGGGGCATAGGTAATATTCTCAAGAACCGTCATATGAGGAAAGAGATTAAATTGTTGAAATACCATCCCAACTTGCTCTCTCACCTTCATAATGTTGACTTTTGGGTTTGTTACTTCAGCTTCATTCACCCATATATGTCCACTTGTTGGTGTTTCAAGTAGATTGATGCAACGAAGAAATGTCGATTTCCCAGAACCAGAAGGTCCGATAATCGCAATGATTTCACCTTTTTGAATAGTGGTTGAAATCCCTTTTAACACTTCAACTTTCCCGTAACTTTTACGAAGATCTTGGATTTTAATCACTTCGCCTCATCCTCCTTTCAACCGCTTTACCAATCAGTGTTAAGATAATTACCATCAGATAATAGATAACACCCGCGAAGATTAGGGATTCAAAATAGCGATATGTATTACCACCCACGATATACGCTCTTCTCATAATATCCGTTACGCCAATGACAGTTACAATAGCCGATTCCTTTGTTAAGGTGATAAATTCATTCATTAACGCAGGCAAAATATTTTTCAAAGCCTGGGGCAATACAATGTCCTTCATCATTTTCTTATAGGGGATACCAAGAGCCATTGAAGCTTCTAGCTGCCCTTTATCTACAGCTAAAATACCAGCTCTAATAATTTCTGAGATATATGCACCCGAATTAAAACCAAATGCTAAGACAGCTGCAGAATACGCCGTGACTTTAATATCGAATAATTGAGGGGTACCGTAGTAAATTAACAGCAATTGGAGAATTAAAGGAGTGCCACGGAAAATGGACGTATAGATATCGGCAAACCATTTCAATCCTTTAAATCGTCCGATTTTACAGAGTGCTAACAAAATTCCGATAGTAAAACCAATAAGTGCTGCAACGCCAACAATTTTAAGGGTGACCCCGATACCTTGTAAAATATAAGGTATCGAGGTGACAATTTGGGTAAAGTCTAAATTCATGGTTCTACATCCTCTCTCTCGAATGAATTAGTTACTGAACCATTTCAAAACTAATTTCTCTACCTCACCATTATCTTGTAATTCTTTGAGAACACGATCAAATTCAGCTGTCAACGCACTGCCTTTTTGGAAAGCCATTGATAAACCTAATTTATGCTCTTCAGGAAGTTCAAAACTTGCTAAATCTTCATTCGACTCGATATAGCCATTTGCCACTACATCTGCAATGACAATCGCATCAAGATGCCCAGATTTGATTTCTTGGAAAAGATCTGGAACGCGGTCTCGGCTTTCAACAGAGTACCCATATTGTTCTTCAAGTGATTTCGCACCTTTTTCTTGAACAGATGCCGTTTGAGCACCAATTTTTTTGCCTTTAAGATCTTCTGCGCTATTAATGTTGCTATCTTTCATCGTAATAACTAGATTTGTAGCTGTAAAATAAGCAGCCGAAAAATCAATTACTTTTTTACGTTCTTCGTTGTTGCCGTCCATACCTGCAACGACCAAATCAATGCTTTTTGCCTGTAGTGCGGGAATTAAGCCGTTGAAATCCATGTCTTCAATTTCTAGGGTGTAACCTAGTTCCTTGGCAACCATTTTTGCTAAATCAATATCAAAACCGATAATTTCATCACTTACTGCTGTGTCGACATATTCGAATGGTGGGTAATCCGCAGAAGTTCCCATTTTAAGTATCTTTGTATCTGAAGTCCCCGATGAACCTGCTTTCTCGCCATCTGCTTCGTCCTTTGTTCCACATGCACCGAGTACACTCATAACCAGAACAAGTAGAAGTGCAATCCCTGACCACTTTTTCATAATAAATCACTCCATTTCTAATTTGTTTTATTTTCAAATTCTGTTAAAGCTTCATCCAATACAGTCAACCCATCATCAATCTGCTCTTTTGTTATCGTTAGCGGAGGAATCATCCGGATAACTTCACCGGAGTTGCCGCATAAGTAGAACAGCACACCTTTATGAAGGCAACCATCAAGGACAGCCATTACTGCTTCGCCGTCAGGTTCACCCGTTTCGGGATTGCCAAGCTCAATACCAATCATCAAACCAACACCTCTAATGTCTTTAATGACTGGATGGTGTAGTTTCATTTCAAATAAGCGCTCCATTGCATATGCGCCCATTGCGGTTGCGTTATCCAATAACTTTTCCTCTTTCATCACTTCAAGTGAAGCCAGGGCAGCAGAACAAGCGATAGGATTGCCGCCGAAGGTTGTTCCGTGTGTACCGAGCGGCCATTGGTCCATTAGTTCTTTGGAAGCAACAGTGGCGCTTAAGGGAAGTCCTGCAGCAATCCCTTTAGCGATAGCCATGATGTCTGGTTTGACATCGAATGACTGTGCAGCAAACCAATTGCCTGTGCGACCGAATCCTGTTTGGACTTCATCGAAAATTAGTAGAATGCCATGGCGGTCGCAAATTTCACGCACTTTTTTCAGCCAAGATTTTGGTGGGATGATGTATCCACCTTCACCGAGAACAGGTTCGATAATCATACAAGCGACTTCTTCCGGATCTACTTGGTGGTTGAATAATTTTTTTACGTCTTGCTCCAGTTTTTCGGGGAAGAAGACGTCTGGATCTGCTCCTTCAGGAAGGTACTCAGGCAGTGCATATGGCAACTGATAGGAAAGCCAAGTGGGCTGCAAATGTTTCCGGTATTTACTTTTCGATGTCGTGACACTTAATGCGCCCATCGAACGCCCGTGGAAACAGCCAGTGAAAGAAACGATATAAGGTCTTCTTGACGTATATTTTGCCAGTTTTAATGCGCCTTCAATTGCTTCAGTGCCACTGTTCGCGAAAAAGAAGTTATCGAGTTTTGGCGGTAAAATCGTTTGTAATTCAGCAGCCAATCTTAAAATAGATTCGTAGATGATAACGCCTGATGGGCCATGGATAAGGTGATCTGCACTATCTTTGATTGCCTGAACGACTTTAGGGTGCCGATGTCCTACGTTCTCTACGGCGATACCAGAAGTGAAATCCAAGTATCTCTTGCCATCAGCGCCGTAATAATAACATCCTTCTGCTTTTACAACAGGTAAGTTCGGATGATCTTTTGCCATACTTGGTGCGAGAAAATTCCCAATGTTGTCAACCATATGAAGCCAGTCTTGTTGTTCTAATTTTTGCTGCACAGTAAATCCTCCTACTCGATATCGGTATATTTTTTCAGTTTGCGAACGACAGAAGGTTGGCTTATTCCAAGGAACTTAGCAATTTCAGTAGTTGTACGATAACGCTCCTGCGCATCCCTTAACACTTTCATTTCCACATCATCCAAAATGCTTGGAAGTGTTCGGCCTTCAAGATGGATGATAGATAGATCATCATCTGTATTTTTACGATATTCTGGTGGTAAGTCTTTTGCCGTAATAATAGGGGATGTACTTTGTACAACCAACCGTTCCATAACATTTTTGAGTTCGCTATGGTTCCCGTTCCACTCAAGGAGCAACAGCTGATTAAACACATCATCTGAAAGCTTCTTAGTAGTCGTATGGGTAGTTGAAAACTGATTTAAATAAATTGAAATCAAAGCAATCAAATCTTCTTTTCGATCACGAAGTGGTTTTAAATGAATTGGAACGATATGGAGCATATAATACAAATCTTGATGGAATGTTTTATCAGCAACTGCTTCTGTCAATGCATTCTCGGAGGAGCTAATCAGCCTCACATCAAGTGGGAATACTGTAGTTGCATGAATAGGTGTATATCTACGTTCTTTCAATACATTTGCAATTTTTCCTTGAAGATGTACCGAAAGCTTATCAATCCCCTTTAAATAGAGGGTACCTTCATGGGCTAACGTTAATAGGCCCGTTTCCTTTTGCTCGAACTCTCCACCGAATAATTCACGTTCAAACATCGCTTCCGGCATTGTTTCGCAGTCAACTTCAATGAAAGGTCCATTTTTTCGCTTACTTTCGTTATGAATGAACTTTGCCATTGTCGTTTTCCCGGTTCCTTGTTCTCCGTAAAGGATGACAGAAACATCGAGTGGCGCAGCATTCCTAGCGGTTTCATAAGCAATTCGTGTCGTCCTGTTTTCAATCGTCAATCCATCGATTGTAAGATTTTCTTTTCGCAGTAGCGTAAGCTCCTCTTTTGCCAGGGACATCTCGTTTTCAAGTTCTTTCATATATTCCTGGATGACGAGAAGTTCGGCTACTTCATAGGAATAGCTAAGGACAAATTCAACTTCACCTGACTCATTAAAGAATGGCATACCTGTAATAAGTGCTTTTCGTCCGGAAGGGGTCGCTTGTATAACAACTACCTTCTTTTTCTGTAGAAGGACGAGAGGAGTAATAGCGGGAGAGAAAATACCCCTTTTTTCTAGATCATATACAGATTTCCCAAGAAGGTCCTCGGCACGTATCCCGTAGTAGCGTCCACTAATTTGTGAGGCTTTTACGATAATACCTGCGTGATTGGTAACGATGATATCTTCATCATAAGAATCAATAATTTCTTCTTTTGAATTTGGATGTAAGAAAAATCCTGTCATACGACCACCTTTCCTAAAAGTAACGGTATTCATTAGTGAATAATTATTTGTTTGTAAATAAAATATACGATACTTTTGGAAAATTGGCAATATAAATTTAATTCTTTAGCAAATATAACGGTACTGATCTTCGCGATGTCGAAAATTATAACATGCATTCAAATGCAATTACAAGCATGATTATTCAAATAGCGATATAGTTACTGAGAATTTCCTTTTTTCGCTTATATATGATTAAATACAGGTCAAGTAACTCGTTTATTATTCAGAAATGAATTGAAGGAAAGGTGATTAGTCGATGTTGAAAGAAATGCTATTCAATAAAATAGAGGATGCTATGGAAGAAATGATTTACGTGCGTCGTCATTTGCATATGCACCCGGAATTGTCACACGAGGAAATTGAAACACCCGCCTTTATCGCCAACTACTTGGTTGACTTAGGAATCGAAGTGCGGAGCGGAGTTGGTGGGAGGGGTGTGGTAGGAATAATACGCGGAGGAAAGCCGGGGAAAACAATCGCTTTTCGAGCCGATTTCGATGCATTACCTATTCATGATGCAAAGAATGCTTCATACCAGTCAACTGTTCCAGGAGTTATGCATGCCTGTGGACACGATGGCCATACTGCTGCATTACTAGGTTTTGCAAAAGCGATAAATGCCGTGAAAGATCAAGTTCAAGGAAACATTGTCCTCATCCATCAGTTCGGAGAAGAATTGCCGCCGGGTGGGTCGAGAGCGATGATTGCTGATGATTGTTTAGGTGGTGTCGATGCGATTTACGGTGCACATCTTCAATCCACTATGGATTCAGGCCATGTTTATGTGCGTGACGGTTATTTACAAGCTGGCGAAGATACAATCAAAATTACTGTAAATGGCTCAGGGGCACATGGAGCGGAGCCTCAAAAGGGAGCAGATCCGATTTTAGCAGCAAGCCACATCATGGTTGCACTTCAATCCATTGTGAGTCGTAATACAGATCCATTGAAAGAGCTCGTCATTTCTATTGGGAAGTTTCATGCTGGGGATGCGGATAATGTCATTCCAGAAAAAGCGGTAATGGAAGGAACGATTCGTGTCTTTGATGAAGAGTTACGTACTCTCGCGAGTGTTCGTCTGACGGACCTTGCCTATTCTATAGGTCGCGGACTCGGTTGTGAGGTGGATGTACAGATTGAAAGAGGATACGATGCACTTTGGAATCATGGCGCGCAAATGGACGTCGTCCGAAAAGTAGCGGCGGATGCATTTGGTAGTGACGCTGTTGTGGAAACGCAACCAATAATGCCAGTCGAGGATTTTTCTTATTACCTGCAACAAGTTCCAGGTGCTTACTTTTTCGTGGGTGCAAAAATGGAGGATCCTAAAAAAGTGTTCCCGCATCACCATGAAAAATTCGATTTTCATGAACCGGCAATGGAAATGATTGTGAAAACATTTGCAGGGATTGTGCTAGATTATCAAAAATAGTGAATTTTGACCATGTCAATTACAAATAAGAGCCTTCCGGAAAATATCCTAGAAGGCTCTATTATTAATTCAAATAGTTTAGATGAGATTAATTCCACAATCCTGCTTTTTGAAGTTTCTTTTTACCTTTAAACGCCAAGATGATAAAGAGAATATTGATAACAAGCATTGCGAGAATTGTATAAAGGACTAATGTATACGATCCCGTTAAATCAAATACAAATCCATATCCAGGTAAAGCTACAATACCCGCAACAGCTAGTCCTATTGCAGCTGTTGCATAAATTTGACTAAATTCTTTATTGCCGAAAAGGGCAGTTGTAAGAATCGGTCCAAGTGTACCTACCGATGCAGACACAATTCCGAAAAACCCGATTGCAATCATGAAAATTGTCGAGTTATCTGCGACTGTAAGCAGAAGCCCGATTGAAATTAAACCAGTAATCATTGAGAAGATAGCCGTATTTCTCGCGCCAATCTTGTCGCTTAAGAAACCGAAAAGGATAGCTCCGACTAACAAACCAAACATCCAAATCCCCAAAGCATTACCCGCGAATTGAACCGTGTAGCCAAGGCCCATTGCAAATGGTGGAATATGTTGGCCAAAGCTGGCAATCGAGGTGATGAAGAAGAAAAAGATGACTAATGCATAAAATGCAGAAGATTTTCTTGCTACAGCAGCTAGCACACCTTTATTAGGCTCAACCGGTGCTTCGTTTGCACCTTCTTTAACTTCATCCATACCAATTGGAAGTAGCCCTATTTGTTGAGGAGCCATTCTAATTAATAAGATTATAATTGGAATAACGATGGCGATTACGACAAGCCCAAGCGTAATGTAAGACGATCTCCAACCATTATTGGCAATCAGGTTACCAACGATTGGTGAGATCACAGCACCGCCTATTCCGACAAATGCCATCATGACGCCCATTGCTAATCCGTTATGTTTTTTAAACCAGTTATTGATCAATACAGGGCCAGCCATTGTAGCAACGAAAACTGAACCCATTGCCATTGGAATAGCGAATAAATACCATCCCCACACTGAAGTCATGAGGCCAAACATGGCGAAAGAGCCAGCTTGTAAAATTACACCGGCAATGAGTAGTAACCTAATATCATATTTCGCCATCATCTTACCGGCAATCGGTAAAAATAGCATTGTTACAATTGAAGAAACACTGAAGTATAATGTCAAACTACCCATTCCAATATCTAAGTCCTCAGAAACTGGAGTTAAAAATAATGCACCTGAACTATTAATACCACCTCGTGTAAATGCCAGCATGAGGGAAATGCCGATGAGTACCCACCAGCCGAAGTGAATTTTCTTCTTGTTAGTCATTTAAATAAACCATCCTTTTAATTTCTACTTTGATTGTTTCGTATATTGAAATGTCATTACCTTTTTCCACGATAATTCTTACAACTATATTAATTTAACATCAAACTATATTATGTGTCAATAAGGTGAATTTTATTATCGCGTTTATTTCCAAACGCTAATAATTCTAACTGTTTACGGGGGTGGGGACAGTCGCCACTATAAATTGGCCACAATTCAGGGCAAAGTTCAAAAAGAAATAGCCCGCTCTATGTCAGTTTGACACGGAGAGGGCTATTTTGAGGAACTAAATGGATTCGTGGGCTGTTTCTTTTAGTGTTGATTTCTAGGAGATGCATATCATTATTTAACCGCGGTTATCTTCTTCAAAATCCCATAGCCATTTTTCACTTTCAAATGAGCAACTATTTGTCCTTTCGCTGATAAATCTTCAAGTTCTTTTCCAGTGTTTTCCGGCACAAAGTAGCGTTCCAAGCCGAAATTGATGGAATGGACGTAAACACCATCAACATCCTGGTAATCATAACTGCTTAGTTTTCCGGTTAAATAGACACTACCTCTAGGTTTTTTATCAGATAAACTGTCCAACACATAGATATCGCCTTGCTGAACAAGTTTTCCATAAACAGTTAGCCAATTGGAATTCGCCAACTTGTCGATTTTTTTCAAAATAGCAGGCGAAACTTCATTTTTCGGTACCTCCTCAATCTCATAGCGGAGCGTGACATAATCACCATACAGTAAGTCTCTTGGATCCACTGGCACTGTCAGTAATGCTACATCATCTCCGTAGGTCAATGTCCAAATTGGTTTGATAGTCAGGCCGATTAATAGGAGAAGGGGGAGCGTTAATGCAATGATGAATCCGATACGCCTATTTTTCATCATGTTCATCTGAAATCACCGTTCCTCTCCGAGTTTTCTCGAACCAAAAACCAAAGCCGATTAGAATCAAACCACCAACGATAAAGAATAACGATTTTGGCATGAAATTATATGACAAATCGGCGTAGAAACGGAAAATCAACGTGCACACAATGAGAACCGCTGGCAAACTGCCAATCTTCAAGAAGAACAACAGTTTAACTGCGAAAATGAGTGTGAAAATAATCGCTGCTATTCCTGTATTATCTTCCGAAACGAAATCTATCCATGTACTTGGAAAAGTCAGGTATAGACCCGCGATACCATAAACTGCAGAGCCAAGCCATTCAGATGGCAACTGGTATCGACCAAAAGGATAGAAGGCAAGGAACAAGCCAAGTGCAAAGAAAGTGCATGAAATCAGTACTCCATGGACGTCAAAATATATAAATAAATTGAATAAAAATAGCAAGGTTAAAATGGAATTGGCGATAAATAAACCCCTGGAATGACCCATCCGTTTTTCATTCATCCAAAACAGTAGCGGTATAATTAGCAACAGCAGATAGGGTACTTCAACAGTTCCATTCAACACATTGAAACCGTAAATGATGAAAAATAAGCTGGCAGACGCAAAAATGAGTTTGTCTTTCAAGTAATAGGCAAGTGGTAAAATGCCAAGACCCCACATGAAGAAATCTGCATAAACCCCTTCACCCAAATTAAACATTTGACTAATCAGGAAAATCCCAGCGCCAAATGCAAATACACCAATATAATAGAGACTTCGTGAAGTTCTCGGATAATCATCTTCAATCTTATAACCACTTGCATAAAAGCTGGCTGTCCCGAAGAATAATAGTAAGAACTTCGCAAGTTTCGGGATTTGGTGCCAATTTCCTGCGATGAAGCTCAGTATGCCAACACCAATCAAAACAGCTCCAATGATTAGCAAGACCCGTACAAAACTAAGTCGTTCAGTAGGCACGTACTCCGCCAGCAGTTTGCGTGCCTGGTTCGTTTGCAATTGTCCTGTATGTTCCAAAAAGATGAATTCCTTCTCAAGGACACGGTATTCTGAGTTACTGATTTTCCTCTTCATCTCATTGACCTCATTTTCTTTTAGACTCTCTTATGCTAAGTATATCCCCAATTATTGAGATGGAACATCGTAAATTGTAGTTATAGAATTAGACGGGTGAACTAGTCTATTCCTTTCTATTTCAACAATTTTGATGGAATTTCACAAAATAAAAAACACTCATATTGAGCGTTTTTCATGTTATGTTACAAATTCAAATCAATTTCATCTTAATTTTTGTTTTCTCATCCATTGGGTTGCCACCCACTTTTCTCCAGCTATAACGGGTGCTCCACCATGTAATGTTAACTGATTTAAATCTTCGACATTATAGAAATACTCGAAGTAAACTGCCATACCTTTTTGTGGCGTTACTGAAAGATTTAGCTTAGGGAAAAAAGTTTCCCCACCCTGTTCTACATCATTTAAGTACATAATTAGCGTACTAATCCTATTATTTTTTGCTACTTTACTTGTTGATGAAAAAAAATCATAATGAGCTTTATATTCTTGACCTGGGGTATATTTAAGGATTTGAAGGCCTTCTCCGTGTTCAATAGGTATACTCATAATAGATGAGATTCTTTTTTCAACCCTAGCAACAATTTCGTTTTCACTTTCTTGAAAAAACATACTACTACTTGTTCTCAGTTCATCTACATTGCGTGTTGTCCCAATTTTTGAACGTTGCATTTTGTCCTTCGACAATCTGATTAGTTCATCGCATTCTTCGTTACTTAAAACATTTCCTAAAATCACTATCAATGGTTCTTCTAATTTAGTGATTATATCTATCTCTCTATCGGTTTTGATTGTATTTCCAACGTGACCAAATATTGTTTGTTCTTTATTCTCTGTTATCATCTTCAAACGCCCCCTAAACTAGTGGATATTCAGAACGAGTACGGTTTTTTTGTAATGTTTATACGTGTTAACAGTCTTCTATGATTAATTCAATTTTATCATATAATTTTAACATATCGCAAATTTGTAAAGCTTTTTAATAGAAGCCATTTTCGGAAACATCGTTTCTATAAAATTGGCACTTAACAAATAGAGGGTACATCCAACACCGCTTTGTCGCTTGGCGATGACCTCACGCAATATGCCCGCCAGAAGATCACTGGGGAGGGATCGAACTGCTTCCGTCCTTGGTATTTTTGGGCCGCCTTTCAATAGTGCCGCTTCTTTGCTAGACTTTTTCATTATGTGGATGAGATATACAACCTAGTTAATTCTTATTATGAAGTACCGAATATATTTATAGGGATTGAGTTAATGGTTCCACTCGATATCACTTCGTCGCTTAGGGGACAAAAAGGTCACCACTACAAAATGGGGAAAAATCAAATGAAAAGAGATCAAGATTCATATAGAAATAGCCCACTCTATGTCAGTTTGACACGGAGGGGGCTATATAGTTGGATCATATCTGCTACTTTAAGGTAGTTATTTTATCCCGCATTAACGGGCAGTAAAAGCCCGAATGGTTTAACTAACAATCAGTGGGGAATGAAGAAAACCCCCTCTGATTGAAGATTAACTTTATACGCCCCGCTTATTCCCCCATATAAGTGTATGTAACTGCGGCAACACTTTAACATCATTCATGATAGGGGAGTCAACAGTCAAATCGATTAGCCATTCATATCGTTTTAGTAATGTCGAAACGAGTTGTGCATCATCAGTTGTCGTCGTATCATCGTTTCCTGTCTGTAAAAAGAAAGGAAATGCTGGATAACGAAGATGAACCTCTTTTGCAAACTTGAAATCCTTTTCATCGAAAATGACGACTTTCAAACTAGCAGTCGTATCACTTAGTTTCTCCATAAACGTATCCAGTTTACTGAAATCCGTAATCATCCCTGAACTCGGTGGTTTTGGAGAAAGAGTAATGTCGTCGATATTCAATAACCAATCCTGCCAAAATGAAGCTTGTGTTTCAACTGCGACCTTCCAACCTTGCTCATGGCATAGGTCAACAAGTTCCCCGATTCCTTTATGAAGAGCAGGGTTTCCACCTGAAATCGTAACATGTGAAAATGATTGTCCACCTATTTTTTTAAGTTCATCTATAATTTCTACCGGCCGTTTCGACGTGCTCTTTCCTGAACCATCCCATGTAAAACTGGAATCGCACCAAGAACAAGAATAATCACATCCAGCTGTCCGGACAAACATCGTCTTTAACCCCATAACCATTCCTTCGCCTTGAATCGTCGGACCGAAAACTTCCATAACAGGAATCTTCATAGGACTACCTCCTGTTCAGGACGATAGATGACGTAGCTTGTCGGCGTTTCTCGGACAATGACTTGGAGACAGACCGGTTTATTACTTCTCGTTAGCAGAACTTGCTGGATTGATTTGCAAATCTGTTCAGCTAGTTTTTCCGTCGTCGGGAAATTGCTGTTAAATTCAGGATGATCATTCAGCACAGAATGATCGTATTTATCATGAATGAGGTTTTTGAGCTCTTTGAAATCAATCAGAAAACCGATTGAATCCAGTTCATTTCCTCCAATTGTTATATTTACGTAATACGTATGTCCATGCATTACTTGGCATTTTCCAGCATCTTCGCTTGGAATGAAATGTGCCGCAGAAAAATGCATGTCTTTGTTTAATTCAAAACGAAACGAATGTTGAACTTGCGGATAAAATTGCTGCATCATTCAGAAACACCTGCAGACTTTTGGGATAAATAAGTTGCGAGTCCATCATTCCGTAGTACACAGGCAGGGCATTCCCCACAACCTGTACTCGGAATTCCGTTGTAGCAAGTTAGTGTCTTGTTCTGCACAAAGTCGAATGCACCAAGTTCATCAGACAATGCCCAAACTTCGGACTTATCAAGCCACATCAATGGCGTGTGGATGACGAACCGTCCGTCCATCGCTAAATTCAGTGTCACATTCAACGATTTTATAAAATTGTCACGACAATCAGGATACCCACTGAAATCCGTTTCACTCACACCTGTGATTAAGTGACGAGCACCAATCGCATCGGCATAAACCGCCGCAAAAGATAGGAACAAATGATTTCTACCAGGAACGAAAGTCGACGGCAATTCACCTTCTACTTCCTTCACTTCGATATCATCCCGGGTCAAGGCATTCGCTGACAATTGGTTGATCAACTTCATATCCAGCACTTTAAAAGATACCCCGAGCTCGTCTGCAATTTGCCGAGCACACTCGATTTCCTCTGAGTGTCGCTGACCATAGTCAAACGTCACTGTAGCTACTTCACGAAAATTCTTCAATGCCCAAAACAGGCATGTCGTACTGTCTTGACCGCCGCTAAAGACGACAACCGCTTTTTCATTTTTCAATATAAACATCTCCTTAGTTTTTTAGAGAGGGAGTTTGCGAACCTCTTTTTTTGAACCCTATTAATGATAGCATAAGTGGAGAGAGTTTTTAAGGTGGAATTTACTTTTCTAAATCTCTATTTCGATGAAATCCTACTGAATTTCAAGTCACTGAGATGGTAATCCCTGCAAAAACGTATGTACGTTCATCATAATTAAAATTGTTCATGTATTAAATTACTTTTTTTGCAGAAGATAAAAAGGAGTCGCGGAATTTTGCAGCAGATGTGTTTTTATGTTGATCATTTGCTAAGGATCAATCCCCACAGCACTCGGAAATCCATTAAAACCCAAGGGTAGGTATTGTGGAACAGAAGAAGCATATCGCTGGTGAATTCTGATTCATTTATTGATTTAAATTACTAATAAACGAAGGAGGTATTTATTCATGAGAGGAATACAACGGATTGCCCTGGCTCTAGTAATTGTAGGTGCCATTAACTGGGGCTTAATTGGCGTATTTAAATTTGATTTAGTTGCATCGATATTTGGCGGACAAGGGGCATTTTTGTCAAGGGTTATTTATGTCCTTGTTGCATTAGGCGGACTGGCTTGTTTAGGGATTCTGTTTAGTCCAGTGGATGTTGTAGCGGAAGAGGCGGAACATCATCGTCGAAGTTTTAGAAAACTCGATTATGAAACTGAGTTTGGTGATGAACCAGACTTCTCAAAGATCAGTGAGACTACTGATAAAACTGTCGTCGAAAAGAAAACGGTTGGAAATAAAAATCGTTATCCTAAAAAGAATAATAATCATAAGAAGAAGAGGAAGTAGAAGTAAAACAAGTCACACGTGTTCAGTGACAAAAAGAAGCCAGCAAATTACTGCTTACTTTTGTGATGAATTACTTGGCCCTCTATGTACAGATACTGTTGGATCGCTTAGACTGACCGGCTACTACACCATTATCCGGATTTCTTGCTGTGTATTGCTGCAAAATTGTCGCATCAATACACAGTTTTTCATTAGTCGTAAGGTCAAAAAAGTGTCTGGAGCTAAAATGGATTTCAGAATTGTAATCACAACCTGGCGCCTGAAATTACAAACTAATTATAAAAACACAAGTGCTTTTGGATACCATAAGTTACCTTCAAAAGGAATTGAGACGATGATTGAATTTCTAAAGAACTCAAAAATTCGCAATTCCGATGTAAGGGGGAAGTAGGCGATATAGCACCGTCTGAAACGACTTACTACCACCGTGATACAAAGTTTATTTTAAAGTTCGCAACAAGGTGGGTCTATCATTTTTGAAAAAATCCTACCTTAAGTGAAAGGCGATTACGTAAAATTTCCGGAACTAGCCATTAGGGAAATAGTATATTACTATAAATGCAAAAAGGAGCTACATGAAAAGGAATTCCTTTTCATGTAGCTCCTTTGGTAGTGGTTATTAGATTTCAAAATCACAGTCCTTTAAATGAGGAAGGATCCTGCTTACAGCCGTTTAAAACTATGTAATTTTGATTTCCAATAGCTATTGTTTAAGCTTGTAACTTGTGATTGCTTACCTCCAGCATGGACGAACTTATTATTGCCAATGTAAATACCAACGTGCGAAATGCCTTTACGATATGTATTTTGGAAAAAGACCAAATCACCTGGCTTGGGGGAGGCTACTTTCTTCGATTGCGCAAATTGACTAAGCGTGGTGCGCGAGACGTCTTTTCCTGATTGTTTGAAAGCATATTGAACAAAACCACTACAGTCAAAGCCTTTTTTTGTCGTTCCACCAAATATATAGGGTATAAATCTTAGCTTCATTGCCTGTTCAACAACGTTTTGGGAAGCAGTTGAGGTTTTAGAAGTTGATTCGTTTGTACTTGTCAAAAGAGAACTAAGTATCCATCCGGATGTTTTGTTGACCTTTACATGAAACCAGACATCGTTCCCCAACTTTTTTTGCTGTGAAACTGTTAACGTAGCCCCTTTTTTCACCTTAGCAACGATCTTATTAGTTGTACCAGCAGCGGAACGCACATTGACATTGGATTTTGCCTTAAAAGTACCGATCTTTTTTGTAGCGTTGCTAGACGCTGAATTGGTTTTCTTAGCTGATGTTTGTAAGACTTGATTTGGATAGAGTGAGTCTGATTTTAAGTTATTCCATTTTTTAAGATTGGTAATGGACACCTGGTTTGATTTTGAAATGTCCCATAGCGATTCTCCAGTTTGGACTTTATGTGTGCTTGCTTCTACATTACTAGTAGCCATTGTGAATGCTAAAGAACCTGCTAAAAGTAGTGAACATGCAATTTTTCTCATTATGTATTTCAGCCACCTTTTCTATGAATCATTGAAGTGTCAATGACTATATAGATAATAGTAAAGAACTGAGTATGTAAGTACAACAGCAGTTCGATTACAATTTCATTACATGCGTGTAAAAGTAACGGGATATCTTGGACTGGTATACATTTTGCGTTTTAAATGGATGTCTTTGTATAATTATGTGAGAATCAATAATAATTAAATAGGGGTGACTTAATAGTTATGATATCTGTCCTTAAGAGAGACGAAAAGGTAAATGTATAAACGGAAACCTTTTCTAATTGTATTGTGATGAAGTTCGTTCTTCATGTCCGAAAGTAAGTGTTTAATAATTTGAAGCTACTCATCGTGTTATTTGTTGAATCACTTGATTAGAAATTGAAGCGTTAATCCTGTAACTTATAGAAGTGTGACAGTTAATTTTGCTGAATTTTAATCAATAGTAGTAAGGGGTCTTAAAAAATGACATTTAAAGAGCGACGATCACAACATATTTTACAAGCTGCCTATACGGTTTTTTCGCGTAAAGGATTCGAATGGTCCACAATGCAAGATGTGGCAGATGAAGCGGAGCTTGGCGTAGCAACTGTTTTTCGTTATTTCCCTAAGAAAAATAAGCTTATCATTGCTGTCATGGTGGACATATTAGAAGCCAGACTGCCGATGTTTGAGCGCATATTAGCGAGTGGAGGGAACTGCTTGCAAAAATTTGAAATGCTTCTTGATCATTACCTTAGGATTTCAGAGCCAGAACTATTGGATAGTATGAAGCTATTGGAAGCGTTTGAAATATATGAGGCTTTTTCACAAGAACCTATGGAAGAAATAGCGAATTATCATAAAGCTTATACAAATATCGTAAACGTTATTTCGGAAATTATAAAACAGGGGAAAGAGGATCAATCGATTCGGCAGGATCTTTCCATCGAGGAAACATTAGGGGCAATCTCTAATATATTTGGGTTATTCACAAGAAAGCTATCGTTTTTTGAAAGTGTTAGGAAGGGTGATCTTGTCATTTTACCTATTGAACAGGCAATCATCGTAAGAAATATATTCCTCGACTATTTAAAACCAAAAAAGGCTACACAGGATAATTAATATCTTGTGTAGCCTTTTTATTACGCCTAGAATAGCTGTTTTACTTAAACGTTTACGCTTTCGATTTCATTAATTTTTGCACCGATTGCTTCAGTTAGTTGTTGTGCTGTTTCAGGTACAAAGTTTTTCAGAATGGTGTTAACCATGGCACCCATCATTCCACCTGCTGAAATGTCTAAGTGACCAGTCATGCGTGTTGAGGAATCTGTAATCTTTTCAGCTATAAAGTAACCACCGCCAGTAAAGTTATCCGACAGGCCTTTTAAATCAAAAGTAACTTTTGATGGCTCAATCCATTCTTGGATATCGATTTGCAGTTTAACTGTTTTTTTCATGAAGCCCAAATCACCTTTAAACTTCCAAGTGGATTGTTTTTCACTTGAAATATCATGCTCGATATAGCCGGGTACTAAAGGTGCCCATTTATTCATATCGCTGACAAGACTCCAGATATTTTCAATTGGTACTTGAAGTTCTATTGTATGTGTTCCGTTTGGCATAATAAGTCACACTCACTTTTCCTGTTAGTTAAGATTAAATAATGTAAACGATTATATCTTACAAAGTAAAATTAAATTTCGCGTGCAGTTTTTGCACCGACCTCTTTACCGATGATATAGCCCATTGTCATACCTGGCCCAATTGTACCCCCAGCACTCGGGTAAACCGGCCCTAAGATACTCATTGCTGCGTTACCTGCTGCATAAAGACCGTTAATCGCTTTTCCACGATGACTCATTACTTCGCCTTTTTCATTAATACGTGGACCGCCGTTCGTGCCAAGTGCACCTGCATACACGGGTACAGCGTAGAATGGACCTTTTTCGATTTTCCCTAGGTTGGCTGCAGCATTTCCGCCACCGCCTAAAATGTTTTCAAAGTGAGTAGTACCGCGATGGAAATCAGGATCTTCACCTTTTTCACAATTGTCATTCCAACGCGCAACAGATGCTTCTAGGCCATCAGCATCTACGCCGATTTTTTCAGCTAGCTCACGTAATGAACCTGCTTGGTCTACCCAATCTGGGGCATCTTCACCAGGCATCATAGTAATGATCATAGTTGTATCTTTTAGTTGCTGGTCGAATACCATCCACACAGGTCCTTCGTTCGGATATTCTAGTTTAACTGGATCGAATTCGAAGGTTGCACGAGGCATGTCATTGTATGTTGTGCCTTCGTGTACAAAACGTTTACCATACTTGTTCACGATAATGCTATTCGGGCCAAAACGTCCGCCGCCTGTTTGATTCATAATATGATCCTCATATTCGAACGTTGGATCCTGCATAGTTGGATAGAACCAAGCTTCACTCATATTACCAAGAGCGGCTCCAGCTTCCATAGCCATGATTAGCCCATCCCCATCATTACCTGGAGGTGACATGGGATGAGTGATTGGGCCTTTCAGGAATGTTTTAACTAATTCCTGGTTCCATTCGTAGCCGCCAGATGCGAGCACGACACCTTTTCGAGCGCCAATGTAGATTTTTTCTCCGTCTTCATTTTCTGCAACAACACCAATGACATTGCCTTCGTCATCTAGTACAAGTTCTTTACCTGGGGTCTTAAGTTTGATATCGATCTTACGGTCGAGTGCACCTTTTAAAAGTGCCCCGATTAGTGATCGACCCATTGTTACAATATTATTTTCCATACGCTCAGCAAGTTTGCCGAAGTCGATTCCACCAACCGCGCCGCCTTCAGCTAATGTTAGTGGAGGGAAAACCGGATTTTGACGGATAAGCGGACCCCATTCGCCAACAGTATTTAAATCAAATGGCACTGGATCCATAGAACGTGTACCTTTGTGCAAGGCTTCTGGAAGATGAGCATAATATTCCGAATAGCCTTTAGGCATTTCAAAGCGTAATGGTGTATTTTTATGTAAGTAATCAATCATTACATGTCCATTATCAACAAAAACGTCAATTAGTTTTGAATCTGGTTCTCTACCTAGTGTTAAGCGTTTAATAAACGTAATAGCTGCTTCACGACTATCTTCGATACCTGCTTCTTTCATGTAACGATTCATAGGAATCCATGGTATTCCACCGGAGAAAGCAGTCGTACCCCCAACCTGATGTGTTTTCTCTAGCATTATCACTTTTGCGCCTTGATCAGCAGCTAAAATAGCTGATACAAATGCAGCGCCACCTGTTCCTAAAACAACAACATCAACTTCTTCGTTCCATTGTGCAGGTTTTTTTGCTGGCATAGCTAATCCCCCCGTAATAAAGTAATAAATCCTTTTTTAAAATGATAGCGTGACTATCATTAATTCTATGATACTGTATATGGGAGTTTGAAATCAATATCAAAGTCTTAAATAATGAAAAATACTTCATGTTGAAATAATTCTGAATATAAAAATATGTGTTAGTGCTGAATATTTTTACTGTTACGCTATGCTATATCCCGAAATTTATGCGGTGACGTAAGAGGAGCTAGACGAGCATCGAACAGGTGGTGGAGTTTACTTTGGCGAAATGTATGCCATTTAAAGGGGCGGTAAAACTATGGGACATACAACAGGCGTTGCGGCTATCGTGCATTTGCAAGATCCGACGTCATAACTTCCAAGCGAACCTATACGAGGTTGTCGATGGACGGTATAAAAATCGTGCGTAGGGTGAAGGGGTTAAGGGGAATATTGTTCGATAAGAGTCAATAAAGATAAAAAACAGATTAATTACTCGGCACGTTGGATTACGAAACAGGAGAGGTATATTGTGTACAAGAAGAGCAATATATGGCTATAGAATTTCTGTCTATTCTCGAAAAAGTGATGGCCACCTATAAAGGCAAACGCATTGCCATGATTTTAGATAGCGCAAGAATTCGTCAGGCGAAACTCATTCAGCCATTTTTGGATGAACATAAGTCGTTTTTAACACTGGTGTTTCTATCACCATACAGCCCAACCCACAATATGATTGAGGAAATTTTTGGTTGGTTAAAATTAGCCATGTATGTAAAGAGCTGATTATTTATTGTTTGTCTGTCCAACAAATTATTATCTGGGAACTTTATGGAGGCACCCAAGTCTTTGTTTTATTACTTACTATAGAACAGCATAACGCTTGATTATATTTCAACTGCTTGTCTATTGCGTCTTTATACTCTTCCAACTACTAAGTAAACTCTGATTCGATCGAGAATGAAAGAGTCAAAATTCGCTGCGCTACACCAGGGGGATGGATAGAAGGACAACTCTTGTTATAGGGGCACTTATTCTTGCGAATGACATGTTATAGAAGTTGACGATGAAGCCTGTTCGGAAATTAAGTCTTATTCTCGATTTGAGTGTGTTTACTTTCACTATGGGATTAAGTTTGAGGAAATTGAATTTTAAATCACATTTTTCTTTAACCGGTGAAACGGAACATTATTTCATATAAGCATTCCTTTACAAATGTATTTCACTCCAGCGGGATTGAGCAATTCTTATAAGTTAAGTCGACCAGGTCATAATAATAAAATGAAGAAAGTCGTTATGATAGAATGGAACTATAAAAAGGTTTGGGTTGGTAATTCGAATTGGCATTGGCATTGTCAAAAATGAAAGTGAAAACTCCACTTTTGGAAACAGAGTGAACATTTACTGAAACTCGCTTCACTTGATTCTGATAATTATCCTTTTCAGTAATCAAAGTTTCGTTTAGATAAACAACTACGATAAAAATCATAGTCTCGGAACCACTTTAGAGTACCAAAAATCTCTACATTGACCATCATCTACAAAACTGTATAATTCAGGCCGATGTTGATTTACTTGAACAAGTATGGCGAAACATCATTCGTTACGCGATTAAATATTCACATGACATGAATGAGGTCGAATCTAAATAGCCTGAAAACGATCAATCAAGCCGTCCATGTGCAGACTAGTCTTGTGTCACAACAATTCCAGGAAGTGAACTTCCTTTTATATTTGATCGTTTTTATATGGTTGATATAGCACGTAGTTCCTCAGGCGGTGGAAGCGGACTTGGCTTATCTCTCGTAAAAAAGTCATTGATCTGCATGGCTAAAAAATAACTGTGCAAAGTGAGACGGGGAAATGGAACAAGTTTGACGGTTACCATTCCGCTCTTACTTTGTTCGATAAATGATGTAATAAAGTGGGGGAAACAACAGATGCCATTCACAACTATTTTACTAATATTACTCGCATTAGTGATCTATTTACTTTTATGTTTTTATATCGGATACAATGGCTGGGTATGGCTGAAAACGACGCAATTCGCTGCCTTTAAGAAAACTTATATTATGCTAATTGTTCTACTTAGTATGTCCTTTTTCATCGGACGGTTTTGGTCATGGTTACCTATCCAATTCATCGGCGGATTTTGGCTCGTTCTATTTGGCTATAGTTTATTAGTATTACCCTTAATCAATCTCGCTGTCTATCTATTGAAAAAGAAATGGATTTTTCAATTCGGATTAGGGACGATCTTATTCTTTGTTGTTGTGCTCATCTATGGTTCGTATAATGCTTTGAGTCCCGTTGTCACAACGTATGAGGTGGCCATTGATAAGCCTGCAACTGAAAAAGAGTTAAAAATTGTCGTAGTGTCCGATCTTCATCTCGGGAAAATTGTCGGTGAAAAGCATCTTGAACGTTTAGTTGCAGAGGTTGAGGCATTGCGCCCTGATCTAATCTTAATTCCCGGTGATATTATCGATGACTACATTGCTCCGTACCTGGATAAAGAGATGGGGAAAATAGTAGGAAAACTTCATGCACCACTTGGCGTTTATGCGGTACCAGGGAATCATGATTATTATGGCAATGATGTTGATCAATTAGTCATCGAAATGGATAAAATCGGAATACATGTACTAGCAGACGAAACAGCACTCGTTGCCAATGACTTTTACATCATTGGTCGAAAAGACCTGGCGGCAATGAGTAGGATGACAACAACAGCATTAGTTGCCGATTTAGACCAGAACAAACCACTGATTATGATGGACCATCAGCCCGTTGAATTTGACGAGGCAAGCGACGGTGGCATCGATTTGCTGTTATCGGGACATACGCATAGAGGTCAACTATTCCCCGCTAATTTAATTACTCGATTGATTTTTGAAAATCATTATGGCTATTTAAAAAAAGATCAACTTCACTCAATCGTAACTTCTGGTTTTGGTACATGGGGACCCCCTCTTAGAATCGGTAGCCGTGCTGAAATCGTAGAAATCAATCTCAAATTCCAAAAATGAAAAGCAGAATAACAGGAAACATTGAGACAAAGTGTTGCTGGTAGTTAGGGTTCTTTTCAGAAGGAGAAAACAGTAAATGATTGATCCAATTAGAAATGATAAATAGAAAAGTTGAAATCGGTTGTGTAAGATAAACACTGCGTTAATACTAACTGAATGTCGCACAAGTCCCAGATTATAAAAGCAAAACAGCTGAAAGAAAAGGATTTCCTTTTCTTTCAGCTGTTTTGCTTTTCCTTATTTATTTTCAAAATCACAGACTTACATTGGAATCAATCTGAAACAAACATTCATTTGTGTATTTCTCACTTGTTTGCTTGACTGGAACGAAATTCCTAGAAAATAAAAATGAATAATCTGTCCTAATTCTTGTTTCTGATTAATATATATATACAGGGGCTTGTACTTCAATTAAGAAGAATGGGGGGACAACATGAAGTTTAAAAAATCTTTAGCTTTATTGTTAGCAGGAGGTTTGGTGGCAGGCATGTTAGCGGGCTGCGGTGGTAAGGCCAAAACGGGTGGAGAAAAAGATTTACCGATTATTAAAATCGCTACTCAGACACCGTTATCAGGAGGTAGTGCTGCAATTGGAGAAGTAATTAAGCTAGGTGCACAGCTTGCATTAGACGACCAAAAGGACAAGTTTAAAGAATTGGGATTTGAGTTACAGCTTGTACCTTATGATGACCAAGCTGATCCCAAAAAAGGAGTGGCCAATGCTCAATTAATAGGTGCAGATAAATCTATATTCGCAGTTGTCGGTCACTTCAACTCAGGCGTTGCTATCCCATCTTCAGAGGTATATGAAAAATACAGTATTGCAATGGTTTCACCAGCCAACTCAGCAACAGAAGTTACGGATAGAGGATTAAAAACAGTAAATCGTATCGTTGCTCGAGATGATTCTCAAGGTCCAGCAGGAGCTGATTATGCGGTTAACACATTAAAAGCAAAGAAAATATTTATCGTTCAAGATAAAACAGCATACGGTACCGGGCTTGCGAAAGCCTTTGAAAAAGGTGCTGAAGAAGCAGGAGCTGAAATTCTTGGGTTTGAAGGGATTACGCTTGGAGAGAAAGATTTTAATGGAGTTCTAAACCAAATCCTTTCCAAGAAACCAGATCTAGTATACTTTGGGGGAATCTACGCAGAAGGCGGGCTATTAATAAAACAAGCTCGCGAAAAAGGTATTAATATCCCTATTATGGGTGGAGATGGATTAGATTCTTCTACACTCGTTGAAATTGCTGGAGATGCAATTAAAAATACGTACATTACTACGCTAGCAGGAGATCCTAATAAATCAGAAGCTGGCAAAGAATTTATGGAGAGGTACAAAGAAAAAAATAATCGAGATGCAGAAGCATACTCAGTTTACGGCTATGACACAATGGGTGTGGTATTAAAAGGTGTCGAGAATGCAATTAAAGTGAATAATAATAAATTGCCGACACGCGAACAAGTAAGAGATGCTGTTCGTGGTATAAAAGATTATCAAGGTGTGTTGACACAAGTAAGCTTTGACGACATTGGTGACAATGAGTATGCAAAAGTGTTTATATTTAATTACAAAGAAGCTAGTTATCCACCGCAATTAGAAGGTGAAGTCGAAAATTAAGTAGGTTGATGGTTATGTTTCATTTTGACTGTCTAGCTCCAGGCGCCAACTCCTCTGGTCATAAGTCAGACCGGCTACGTGGCAAAGAACGCCACTTCGCCGCCCCGTCTTATGCCTGTCGGAGCTGTGCGGCGCCTTGCGCTTTTCATGATGTCTAGTTCCAGG
>NZ_JADPRZ010000021.1 GCF_017347095.1 Sporosarcina sp. E16_8
GATAGTGGTTTTCTATCAGGCTTATCACGGGAGGCATCCCCAAGCGCCAAGCGTTGTTGGTAGAATTTTTTACATCAACATAGATACCTAAGTAGTTACATAAAATCTAATATTATTACATTCTACTAAAATGAACTTCTTTTCTTACTACGAAACTAGTATCAATATATGCTTCAGAGCTAGCATCATATTTCCAACCAATCACGATGGATCTATAATTCAAATCCATATTTAGGTCTTTAATTTCATTATAAATCATAGTACAAAGGTTTTTATATACATGCGTCGGAATACCCTCAAATTCATCATCAAAAGAATTGCCAATCAAGTTGTAGCAGACATCATCAAAAGAAACCTTTTGAAGTTCATTGTTACGGAAAAAGAGGGTAATCGATGTTTCTGGCAATCCACGTAATGCATTCTGCGTTTCAATATTTTCCACCAAGGCAGTTCGTACCTGATAGGCAATGTTTATATTTACTGATTTCATTGTATAATACTCCCCTTTTTTCATTGTCTGATAAGTTAATTACATGAAATTTCATTTATATTCCCTTCGTGAGTATATAAGACTAAAGAAAAGATATCAACCAATTTCCGACATTTATAAACAATTTTTCATCAAAAGAATTCTAATTCCCTATTTATTTGCTATTATATTGGTAAATATATCAGATTATAAATACCCATATTCTTTCTCCTCACTAATACTATTGTCATATATTATAATAGTATTAGGGAGAGGAAAGAACTGATTCCTCGCAATGAACGGTTGTCATTTTACCTGATAAACTGGCTCATTAAATGTTGAATATCCTGCATCTATCATCATCGGGTCTTCCCAGTGTTGTACATAAAATGAACCGTCTGTTAAAAAGTTACCTTTGACTATAATAACTTCGCCGTCGATTTTACCATTAAACTCATTTTTCAGTTCGACCCAATCATTGTCGAACTCTAATCGATTTCCATTTTCACAGTACTTTCCGATCATAATTTGTGGTCCTAAGCATCCTTGATATGGTGTACAAGTAATGATACTTGCAACACGTTCACCATAATTAGTACAAATTGCTTTGTATTGGGCTGGTGTCAAGCTAGGTACAGAAGGAAAATCTTCCATTACTAACTCTTCGGGCAATTCAGCAACAAAATCATCGTGTTTATCCTCAAAAATAGATACATAGTTCTCTTGTGCTTCATCATTAAAAATAGTTGTTGTTGTGCTAGCAAGTAATTCTTCTACACTGTTCCATAATTCTTCATCCGGAATACTAGGTTTCATTTCTACGAATTCAGGAATAGCTACATTTACATGTTGCACATTGAACTCAGGAATATTTGGTGTATTAACAAATATAGGCGATTGCGTGGCAGCAACATCTGTTATCCTTTCATCCAAAACATCATTCGTTGAATAAGCCCAAGGTGAAGGATTGTTCTCACCACGGATACGAAACAAAACAGGTAAAACTCCACAAGCCATTACACTAAGAGCTACGCCTAGAAGGAAAAGAATTTCCCACATACAATTACCTCCATAAAATTGGGTTTATCTATACAAAAAAAGCCCATGACGACTCGTATAGATACGAATTCCCGTCATGGGCTTGATAGTCAATTAGTAAGTCATTCTCCCGCGTGGGTGAATGTTTCAAGTGAAAAATAAAATATAATTAAATTATAAAACAACGGAGTCAAAATAGCAAGGTCTGACCAATAACGATACCTTCCTTTTTATTCGCTGTTTTAGATACAACAAGTACTTTTTCATGATTCTTACCTACCGGTTGTACCGCCTCTACAGGTAGTTCCTCTTCGGTTATACTACTCAATCGAGAATCCGATGCACAAAGATTTGCCTCTGCTACTTCTTTCTCTTGCCCTAGCAATGAAGCCTTTTGTCCCTCTGAACTAAAATCTAACAGCTCAACTTCTTCCTGCTCCTCAATGACATTCATAAAATTGAAATTCTCATGTTCTTCAAATTCTTCGAGAACGACATCTAAATCGTACTCTTCAGTAGATTCAACTGGAATTTTAAAGTTCTCTTCTGTTTTTAATACAAGTACCTCGTCAGTTTCCTCCAACAAGTCTTCTTTAGCGGGAGTTTGAGGGAGTTCTAAAACGAAAGGTTCGTCCTCGTAATCTTCAATGCGTGCTTTAATATCACTTGACTCTGGAATATCACGCAGTTCCTGAAGTTCTCGGACTACTTTTATATAGTCTGGCCAATCAGCTAACTTGAACTCTACATCATCCAATTCTTTCGGACGAAGGTTATCTTCAAGTAACATAGCTCCACCATCTAGTAATATATCTTCTGGCCTGAAATGCAGCCCCCACTTTTTAAATTCATCAGCGTGATACAAAAGATTAGTTTCAACTACTTCGATGTGATTTAGTATGTTCTTTTTATCAGATTGACAAGATTCCGGAAGATTTTCAAACCACTCTTCGATCATTCCCCTGATATAGGGGCAAATTAATGGTCGCTCATCAGAAGGATAGTTAGACCAATTCGCGATCCACCATCCTTTACCACCTGTGGTTGTTTCATGGGTTTTGAATTTCTTCTCTTTTGCAAATTTAATAATCCACGAAGGACGTGCTCCTTTAAAATATGCTCGCAGTACTTCTCCGGTTGTGGGATGAAGTTGAAGGCGAAGTGGAGACTTTTTCAGATAATGATGTTCTTCCTTATCTGACTTTGTTTCTATCCATTCAATCAATAATTGATTCTTTGTTGAATCCCATATCATCTAAAGTTCCTCCTCAAGATACATAGTCTGCTCTGCTTGTGCCACGTTTTAACATGTCAGTCGCAAATTGCTGATAGTCTATACCTGGGTCCAATTCGACATTTTCTCCAGCTTCAAATTCTTTGGATACCTGAACAAAATCAAGCTCCTGCCGGTCAATGGCAAGATCTACTCCAGACTTCTTTGACAAGACCAATGCATGTAGATTGGCATCAATAGTATCAACTGCCACAAGCCATAGAATTTCAACAACGTCCTTCTGCCCTAAACGAACAGCTCGACTGTAACATTGCTCGATTTTCTTTGAATTAAAATCCAAATCATATAAGATAACCGCTTTTGCCTCCGTGAGCGTGTAGCTCTCAGCACCCGTCCTCATCGTCATCACAAGAATAGATAAAGGATGATCCGGATTTTGAAATTGATCCATTAAATCGTGACGGTAAGCCATTGGGACGCCGCCATGAATATAAGCAGCACGCATTCCTGGTGCAACCGTATCAAGAAGTACTCCCAGTTCTTCAGCCGTCTGCTTATGCGCTGTAAATATCAGCAACTTTTTCCCCGTGCGTGCGTATTCCTTTATCTTCTCCTTCGTCACCTGCAGCTTCACAGGTTCAACTGAAGTTGAATAATCATAGTCGGGTTGAACCCACGGGCAAGACGCTACTTTCCGAAGTTTATCCAGCCACTGGCATACTTCAATAGTCGAGATGCGATATACATCTCCACGAGCATCTGCAGAATCTTTCCTTGCATACTCTGAGGCATACCATTCACGAAATTCATCAAGTCGTTTATCATACAGATTCCGTTCTGCCTCTTCAAGAGCTAAATGCAATCGACGGTGTTGCGGTTCAGGTATTCTAACGTCCCTCTCCACATCTATATCTGTCTTCTTTTTACGAAACATGAATTTATCTAACAAATCCCATAACTTTTCTTGATGCGAAACACGGGCCTCAATCGACTTAGAATCCATCACCGCTTGACGACTCGCTCCACCAAAGTATCCTCTGAAATTATCTTCACCTTTTCGTCCATACGCTTGAAAACGTTGAAGTTCAAAAGGGTTTTCAAAATGGTGAGAATCTCCATAGATCCACGTTGATGGCCAATACAAGTCATCTGCTCCATTTTCAGCAGGTGTACCAGTTAGTGCAATCCGTGTTTTTGTTTTGATGGCACGAATAGATCTTGAACGTTTAGTCGTACCATTCTTAATGAGATGCGCTTCATCTACCGCGCAAGCATCATATGAACGGTTAAAGAATCTGTAAAGGGCTTTCTTTCGAGACTTCACGACTGTAAAGCCGCAATCACAAAATAAGTTTCCTTTACACCATTCCTGTACACACATTGGGCATTCCCCAGGAAGGTCTTTGATTGTATACCGTTCCTCTGAAGCCTTGAATGATTTATTGCAGGAGTTGCATCGTTGTTTCGCGCTGTCCCAATTAAACCCATGTACACAATCCGGACATTCCGCATGTAATTTCTCTTTAAAAAGAATTATTTCACTTGCCCAACGTTCATAAGAAACAATATGAATTCGCTTATCTGATTTAAGGTCTGTCGGATGGCGAAGTTCAATATAGTCTTTTTGAAGTCCAAGTACTTTCATTTCACGAACCCAATCGGCAATATTCCGACTCATCGTTACTATAATGATTTTCTTGTTTGATGCATTCGAGGTTAGCCCTACAAGCGTCGTTAACGTTTTACCTAGGCCCATGTCCAACCCAAGTAATAGACGCCTTCTTGATGCGATAAGAGCAGCACCTTCAAGTTGATATTGAAAGAGGGAAGCTCCATTCGATAACGGTCCACCATAAAGTTCAATAACGCGCTGCAATGTCGCTTTATAATGCGCGGTTTCCTTAAACTCTTTTAGGGATAGACCATCCGCCCGGTATTTCCTACGTTTCTTTTCAAGTAGCGGCTGAACTGTTTCAACGTTCGCTAGATCGAGTCCCCAGCGATTAAGGGTATTATGAATGGGATGTTTCGAAAAAACGGTATCCCCTCTAGTAATGAGTGAGTGCCAATTTAACTCGCTCACCGTTTTAGTTTTTCTATTCTCACGACCATTTTCATAAGTCACGTAGTCATGTTCAAAACTTTCAATCCGATTCGCATGCAATGCCTCGGAAGCAAGTAGCTGTTCTTCTAACGTTTCTCCAGTAAAATAGACTGCTGCTTTTGAGTAATTTGCTTTTAACATAATGAATAAGGTACTACGAATAAATCGCAGTACCTTTTCACCTCCCTTATCTAATTTCCCACTCAAACAATAAGTACTTGCGCTATGAGTGCTTTAATATCATCGTTTCCATCACATAAAACCGTTAGAGGAAGTCCTTTGTTTTTAAGGCAAAGTAGCACTTCATCCGTTCGGTACAGTGTCAGGCATAACTCCAAGTAATCGCTGTGTACAGCGAATTGAAACTCCTCACCTTCCACATTTGCTCCGATTTGTTCAATCGAAATACCCAGTAGTTCTACAAAAGACTTCGTTCCATCTTTTTTAAACACCATGACCGGGTTATCGCCGCCTAAGCGTTTGATACGTCGTGTCGTATTCAAGAGCTCCATTCGGTCTACTCTCCAAACAACTTTAGCTTCCTCAATATTCGTATACGTCTTATCAATTGGTGGAAAATCTCCAACCAATAAACGTGATACCGCTTTTGTAAAACCAGATTCGAAAATTAATAACGTCTTACCTTCGTTTATGGACACCTTCACCTCAGAATCATTTGGAAAAATCTCCGCTAATCCCGAAATCGTTTCAGTAGGAATTGATGCAAAAAAACCATCGAACCAATTCACACCCTGCGCATTTATCGTTACCGCTCGAGAACCATTAGATGCTCGAACGAGAACCTCCCCTGTCTCTTCCTTTGAAAAGTACAAACCACGTAGAACTGGATATTTTTCAGCCCCCACGCTATTTGCAATCGCCGTAAAAGATGGTAAGGAACGTGAAAATATTTGTAACTTTCCAGGGGCCCAAAGAACAGATTCTGTTGCATCTGGAATCTCAATGGAAGGGCTCATCTCAGGGACTGTCTCCATCCTTATTTTCGATGAACGTCCCCACTTTAAATTAAGTTGTTCACCGTCTTTTTCAATCATAATGCACTCATCTTGTGGCAGCGCACCTACTTTAACTTCAAGCTCATGAACCGTTGTCGCAAAAGCAAAAGGGGCGGAAACTTCGCACGAAATTCTTTTCTGGACTTGAAGTTCTTCTCCTACAAAGTAGAAATCGACTTCGTTATTAGAATCAACCGAAGAAATATAAACCCGATTTTCACCTAACCGTGCGCGCTTAGCCCCTTTTGTTAAACTACTTACTACTTGTTGAAGCTCTCCACCGTTAATTTTGAACATAGAATGTTCCTCCTTAAAAAAGTTTTATTTAAATAAAGCACGCAAAAAAGCACTTTATCTAAAATGTCATTCCGCCAGAAAAAAAGACAGATGAACACATAGATAAAGTGCTTTAAATTTAACTTCTCTCCCGCATGGGTGAGATATAAAATGAGTGCAATAAATGTACATTCATAGTATCACATTTCTGTAAAATTGAATAGTAAGCTACTAAAAGAAACTGATAAATAAAAAGAAACAGGTATCCCACATACTGAAGGAATACCTGTTTTCATTGCTTGCATCTTCACGCCACGGGTTTTGATAAGAAAAACTTCTCAAGCCCTAACAAGTAGTGTTGATTGGAATAAAAGCCTCGTCCCAATTCATCCACCAATTGTTGCATTAACAAAAGTTCATTCCACGTATAGTTGGGTCTACTTGCAAGCCCCCACGGATTCTTCTGATCTCGTTTAGCCAGCCATAGTGACTTCACATAGGATTGAACCAAACGGATACTAATTAACTGCGTGGACTTGTCAGAGAACCTTTCAAGCCATGCTGTTTGTACAGACAATGTAGCTTGGGTCTGTGACAATTCAAATGTAGCCCTAATTAATGCTGTTCATTCATCTACAACTTCTTGATGTTTTTCAAATTCTTCAATTGATGTCATAACCGTACTCAAAATCGGTAATGATTTGTGAGATGTATATCCTTTAGATCGCGCTTCTCTTTCCAATGAATTCGAAACATCTATTCGAATAGTTTGAACGCGCGATAGAATGGTTGGTAAGATTGAATCCCTTTTATCTGCAATCAAAATAGAAAGTGTATCTTGGAATGGTTCTTCTAAAAATTTCAATAGCGCATTTGATGCTTGTGGATTCATTCGGTCAGCCTGTTTAATTATAAAGACTTGTTTACTTCCTTCTACACCTTTATATGCGGCCTCTTTTTGCAATAACCGTATCTGGTCAATTTTTATTGCTTGTCCATCAGGTTCTATTACATGAACATCCGGATGATTGTGTACATTGATCCGGCGACAAGAAGAGCATTCTCCACAAGGTTCATCGCTAATGATTTTACAAAACACTTGTTTTGTCAGCCACATAGCAAGCTCGTTCCCATCACCTTCAAATAAGTACGCATGTACAAGTCGATTATTATTTAATAGTGTTGTAAAACGTTTTTTCACGTTTCATCTCTCCTTATGAAACTAACAAGAGGAAACCTCCTCTCGTTAGTTTATTTTTTCTCGTAACGCGGCCACAATACGACCCCAACTATCTTCCGTTAGGAGGATCAATTGCGATGACTGATAAACTTCGTCAAAGATCGATTCAACGATTGAGCGATTTGCCACTCTTTTCATTAAATTCACTTTCGCGTTTTCACAATGACTCATGATGACATGTGTCTCGCTAACCGCTTTCAGTGAAAATTCGCGGAATAGGACTTGCGTTGATATTTTGGTTTGTTTTAACAAATCATCGATTTCAGTAAATTTTTCAGAATAAGTAGCCCTTAATTCTTTTGTACAAGAATCAAGCATAGATAAAATCTTTTCCTCATCTGCAGAAAGTGGTTTATCGGTACGTGTTACTACCGGTGCACGTTCCTCCATCGATGGTTCTTCTTCAGGAGCGGGAGGTATCTGACTTTCGTCGATAACATGAACCCAATTCTCTTTATTTTCTATTGCTTTTTCGATTATGTGTGAAAACTCAGGAACTCCATCAGATTCCATTACAGAAGCTTCATTCCGAATATTATTCAAAACTACCGCTGCTGGTAACTCGATTGAGTGATTGTCGTCCGGCGCATTAAATGTAGGGACACTATTCATATCACCAAACAAGTCTTCCATTGTAAGATCCTGTAGGAATTCTTTTTTTGTTTCCACCTTTTCCGCATTCTCAGTTTTCATCTTTGGGGAAGCTGTTTCAGAAAACTCACTTGTCTGTATTACAGGCGGCTCATAGGGATCCTCAACGGGTGCATACCTAGGAGCTTCATCTTGCTCTAAAGGCGGAGTTGGTTCCGGAGTAATCGTAATTTCATTCGGTGTTGTAACCGGTACCTCTTGTTGAGTATCTTGAGAAACCGAAATCGCTTCCTCCACTACTTCAATAACCGGTAATGATTCAACCGAAGCAGCCACTTGTTCAAGCCTTACTCCAGATTTCAACAACTCTACTTCCTGTTTAAGCTGCATGACTTCTGCACGTAAGTCCTCATTCTGATCATTCACCATTTCTACAATCGCCATTTCAACAAGCAAATGTACGTCATGATGAAATTTCATTTTCCCCATCGTCTCTTGCAAAATGTCTAAATGACGGAAAATGAGAACCGAATTAACCGATTGACGTACTTGATGGAATCCAGGGTCAGTTACACCTTTTTTGAGTGTTGCTTTTTCCCCCAGCTTTTCATAAAGAAGAATATCACGATAATAATTCATCATTTCCTCAATGAAAAACCTCGGTTCTTGTCCACTTTGGAAACAGGAATTGAAATGTTCAAGTGATCCTTCTACATCCTTCGCACCAATGAATTCAATTAATTTTCCTATTTTCCGAGTATCAACGGCTCCCGTTAGTTCAATTACATTCTTCAACGACACTTTTCCAGGTGTATGTGAAATGGCTTGGTCCAGTAGACTTAGCGCATCACGCATTCCTCCTGCAGCAATTTGTGCTATTAGTTGTAATGCCGCCATCTCTACGTCTGCCTTCTCTGCTTGGATGATTGTCTCCATACGAGAAACTATGTCATCCTGTGCGATTCGTCTAAAATCATAGCGTTGACAACGTGATAGAATTGTCAACGGGATCTTATGCGGCTCGGTAGTAGCAAGGATAAATATTGCATGTGCAGGTGGCTCTTCAAGTGTCTTAAGTAATGCATTGAAAGCTTGATTAGTGAGCATATGCACTTCGTCGATAATGTACACTTTGTACTTACCGAATACGGGTGTATATACTACTTTCTCTCGCAAATCCCTGATTTCATCGACACCATTGTTACTAGCAGCGTCCATCTCTAGTATGTCCGGGTTAGAATCTTTACACGAATCGCATACCCCACAAGGGTCAAAACCATTAGGTTCTAAGCAATTTAATGCTTTGGCTAATATTTTTGCAGAAGAAGTTTTACCTGTTCCGCGAGGACCTGTAAATAAATATGCGTGAGAAACTTTCCCTAAACGTAATGCGTTTAATAGAGTTGTTTTGATAGTTTCCTGACCAATCAACGAATCAAATCCTGTTGGGCGGTATTTACGATACAATGCTAGATGTTGCGTCATTGTCATTCATCTCCTCAAAAAAGTTTTTAAATAATTGTTTAGTCCGTTTGGATACAAAGCGAGTTTGTGCTGATCCAAATCTGGCATTAAAAATGATTTCTTCTTGAACGATTTCACCTGAATGAAACAGGTTGTTCATAAAGGTATTTGTTAACTGTGCCGCCATTTTATTTGTAGCGGAACGTTGTGGATTTTGAAGTATCAGGTCGCCACATGATTGATTGGGAAAGACACTTTCTTCATCAGCTAATATGGTTGGGTATACATCAGCAACAGGCGGCAAAAAAACCTCGCCGTACTTTTTGTATCCGCATACCACTTGGCCAGAAAATCCTGAACCCATAATCTTCTCATCAACTAACGGTTCATTGGGCAATTCTTCCTTTAACAATACACCTTCAACACCTACATCAATGTAGAGAAGTTCATCCAGTAAATACGAATGAAAATACTCATGCATTAACATTCGTGTCCTGTTATTATCAACTAGACCAATTAGAATCGGTATCATCTTATTTTTGTTATTTTCTTCATTCAACGAAAAAAGTTCATGAAGTTCTTCGATAGATGTAACATACTCCGCCACCGCCATAACGTCGACTTCATAATGGGTCCCGTATCGTTCAGCAAGGGCATCTACCTTGAAAGCATTTATGTCCTCAACATCAAATAGTTGATTCGATAAATTCTTCTGTTCAACCTTATCTCCATCAACAATCGTCAAAGTTCCGAATAATCTTGCCTTACGATAGAAAGAAGTACTTCTTCCAGCACCGTAGGTTGAGATATCTTGCAACAAGTTTCGGACAAAGTGACTTCCATTTGCCCCTGCACCAATACAAACAATGTTGTACTGAGTGTGCTTATCTGCAATTATCATAGTGACCACCCCTTAAGCGTGACTTTCTCGTCCCAATCCAATGGATAACCTTCTTGAACTCCATTAATATCAAGTTCAAAAACATCAGAAGCGGGCACGATTACCGAATGTTCATTCGACTTCGCGCGTAGGAGTATCTCTGGTATAGGTCGATTCAAACGGCCGACGACTGCATACAAACCGTAACGCTGCTCGTCATGGTCATCGGTCGAAGAAAAGAACGCTCGCATAACGTTATGAGAGTGGATTTCTAGAACGACCATATAACGTAATGAATTACGTCCCATGAACTCATCACCATAACGACAATCAATGTGAGTGCCTGTTACTGTCTGCATAGGACATTCAACTACATACAATTCCTCTTGCTGGTCCCAATACACTCGAATCATTACTTCATAATTCCCTTTACGTGTATACGCTTTAAAAAACGATAGAATATTCGCGAGAATTGTCCTTGGAATCTTAGGTAAATCGAAAGTAAATCCGGATTCAACTTGTTCCAATTGCGGAACATATGATGTTTTAGCAATCATGCGCCCGAACGGTGATTTTCTGACTTCATAAAGATGCCCATCCTGCCCTGGAACATATGAAATATTCCCTGGGTGAGATTCAGCCTCTTCGATAGATGTTAAAAAAGGGCCTCGCAAAAGCGAGTGCCCTCCTTTACTTCCCGCAAATGCATCGGGGAATAAACGCTTACTTTCTTCGTCTACATCCCATTTTGTACGTGCGGCTGAAAATTGCGCGAACGATTTTTCAAGTTCTACTCGCAATTCTTCTAGCGTAACTCCCTCTTCCGGAAAATCTTCTACAAAATCCGTAACAAGGAATTGCTCCGTTGCGAAATGGATTGTCCATTCACTTGTCACCTTAATTTCAGGTTTCGGTTCAGCTGGTGTTTTTTTGGGAGAAGAAGTTTTTCCGCTTGTGGAGGTTTTACTCTTTGTTTCTTTTTTCTCCTTTTTCGCGACTTCTTTCTTATCCTCCGTTGTTTCCATTCCAAGATCAAATAATGTTAGTTCTTGCATGTTTGACACTCTCCTTAAAAAAGTTTTATTTTATTTAAAGCACAAAAAAGCACTTTATCTAAAATGTCATTCCGCCAGAAAAAAGACAGATGAACACAAAGATAAAGTGCTTTTAATTAACTTCTCTCCCGCGTGGGTGAGATAAGAAATAAGTGCAATAAATATAACCACAGTATACCATAAACACCTCTTTCTGCAAAGAGCAAATGGTACAGTGTAGAACAATGAACATACCAGCACTATAGAGCAAATGGCGGCATGTTCATCATTGGTTATTAGATTGTGACAGCAAGTTCATCAGTAGAAAACGTCTTCGTCAACTCCGCTATGTCATTTAAACTTAAATCTAATGCTTTAAATAACTTTTCATATGTTTCTAGACCTAAGTTATCCACTCCACCTTCAGCCCGTGAAATAGTTTTTACTCCGACTTTAGCTAGGTCCGCTAGTTCGGGTTGGGTATACCCCTTTTTCATGCGTTCTGATAATACAATGTGTCCATAGACAGCCGATAAGCCATATAACGCTTCACGGAAATGAGGATGCGCTTTTAATATTTCTGTTGTGTCTAATAGATTTCTCGCTTTTTTAATGTTAATCAGTCCCCTCTAGGTATTGTCCCGGATTGCGAAGTACATCCTCATACATTTGATAAGCCAAGTCTCTCATTTGATTTGTTTGGTCCATATTAGGTCTGCGTGTTTTTATAAACTGTTTTGCAAACACGTAATACGATTGCCCATTATGCTTCATCGGAAAAAATAGAAATCGTAAATGGATATTTCCATTCATTGCATACCGAAGTTCATAAATCGGATATACCGTCAATACCTTTACTACTACATAAGATTTTAAACGAGGATATCCTTGAAAAGTAATAAGGACATCTATTTTCTTATGAAGAATACTTTCTAAAGGATGAAATCTTAAAATTTCAAATGCCTTTTGGATATACAGTAGATGCATTTCCGCCTCTGAAGAAATTAATGAGTGTTCGAGAATTTCGTCTAAAAATTCCCCTACAGTATCTCTATCATTTTCATCGTATATAGAGACAATTTTATTTTCATTTACTTTCATTATATTCACACCATATCATATATGACTTGAATTAGCTAATAATTCAAGTCATATATGCACCTTTCATGTTATTGAGTCAGAATTACATTATCTGTTTAATCGTCATTCCAAATGGACGAAGCTGTTCAGCTGGGAAGTCCTGTCCTTGGTAATGTTCAAACAGTTCTCGAACATTACTTTGTAAATGCGTATTATTTGTTCCACTTAAAAAGATAAGCGGCATTGTTGCTAGGTCTTTTCCGCTGTTTATTATTTCATCTTTATATCCATTCCAACAAACTACCCCATTATCGAAAACATTCGAATACGGATAATGGTAGATAGGCGTCTCTAAAGCTATATCACCATCGTCAGGTACAGCAACAAGCTTCATTTTCGTTACTTGTTTGTTCTGAACATGTAAGATACAGGCAAGACGGGGATGTCCAACGTCTTCGTAAGCTAAATTATGAAACTTTACACGAAAACGAGATTTATGTATTTCCAATACATAAATGTGTCGCTTGGTGGTAACTTGAGCGAGAACACAGTTCTTAGGAATTTCTAATTCTGCGACTTTCATCTCTTCCACATCTTTTAATCTTCCGAGCGCCTCAATCAGCCAAAGTGGATCGATATGAGGGATTGCTAATTCAAACCACTCCCGAAGTTGTTCACTGTTCACGTCGCTTGCCATTTTAATAAGAATCGGAAAAACTCGTGCAATTACTTCCTTTTTTGTATCAACAGCAATCACACGTTTCAATAATTCATCCAGCAATTGAACATAAATAGGTTCATTGGGTAGTCCTTTCACTTGGTCAATTAGAGACACAAATAAGTCTTCGACCACTTCTCCATGCAACTGTAACAAGTCCACTTTTTCAAGTGCGTACTTAAGAAATAATTGATATTGCTTATTTTTCCCCAAATAAAACCTATCAGCATGCTGCATTGTCTGTACCATGAAATCCGAGAGTTCTTTAGTATCCTCTAGGGACTTAATATATTCTTTGTAATCATGATTACGCTCAACTATTATATGTTGGATAATATCAGCAATTGGTAATTCATTCATCAAGCTGACAATATAATCATTTATATAGAGGCGGCGTGTGCCTACCTTCTTGTCCTGTTCATACCTTTCAACAGTCACTCTTTCACCATTTTCAAACTTGGCTAGTATTTGCATTAGTAATCTCTCCTTTTGGGTTTCTCCGTATACTACGGATCATTTTTTGTGCATCTTCATGAATTGATAGTAATTTTTGACAGAACTCACTCGCAAAGCCGACAACATAATACAATCGAAGTATTAGACTCGTTCCAACTGCATTGCATTTGCCTTCTAAATTACTTAAATCCATCAATTCAATACCATTAGCAAATTCTCGCATCCAATCGGCAATGATATTACGCTGCGAAAGAGTAAGTTGACAATTGGTCAATTCCTCAAGTGCAAACAATTGTATACTGACAGCCCCCGCGTAATCGCCCATGTCCAAGTTTCTAAATTTAAGCTTTCCGATCTTAGAAAGACTTAAAAAGTCTTGAACCGTTTCTAAATACGAATAGTCACCTATCCCATCCATTCCACCCTCGTAATAAAAGGAATAGTTGTCTGGTACAGGATTACTAGTGCTTTCAATCATTTTTGCTACAATGCAACGATCAAGCATATACTCCATCAATGCTTTATCCGTTTGCCACAACTCAAATGTACCTATATTCATAGTCAAATCTCCTTAAAAAAGTTTTTTAGAAAAATTTCTTCTTTCGACTGCATTGTTTCCACATTTCATCACTAATGGATTGCAAGATTAAACACTCTCGAAATGGATGATGTGAATAATAAGATGCTTCGCCAAAACAGTTACTTTCCTCCACTTCATCTTCCTCAGAAGTTGAGTAATAAATTGATTCAGCGGTTGATTGTAAGTCTGCAATGCTCCAAGAATTAAACAACTCTCGAATATCCCCTATGTTGTATTTGGTGGTTGAGAAAAAAAGTTCGTTAACTATTTCAACATCAACATCATGTTCAGTTGAACGCTCTTCAAACGATGACCACAACTTATCCATGTCCGTGTCCTCCTTAAATAAAAAAGCAGAAGTTCAATGTAAATGAACTCCTGCTTAACAGTTTTCTAATTCGATTGGTAACTTCGGCAATAACCGAAATTCATGGGGGACTTTTGTTCCGTAACCAATATTCAACACCGGTTTCCCTAATACAGCTTCAATGAATGCTTTTGCATCATCGAGCGGGAGTTCAGGTGCGTGAATTATCGCCCATTTAAATTGATCTTCATCGCGAACAAAAAACCAATAATCAACGATTTTCAAGATAATCGCTCCCTTTTCTTCCAGTGTAACATGATTCTTTATAATCACAATAAGGAAAGTATATCATTCATACCTAATACCTGGCATGATTCCCGCAGTTTCAATGGATTCATATATTGAACCGGAATTGAAATGGGAATGTCTCGATGAAGAGTTGTAAGAGTTTTGAAGAATACCGCCTTATCTCTTCCTTCCTCCACTTTCACCTTATACCGCTTCAATGTTTTTGGAAAATCCTTGGCTACTATTAATTCATCAACCGTTCCAAAAGTCTGAAGTAAAGAAAGTGCTCCCTTATCTCCTATCCCTGGTATTCCCGGAATATTATCTGATGAATCTCCGGCAATTGCCTTGACATCGACGATTTGCCGTGGTTTAAGTCCTGGATATTCATCACCAAAATTATCAGGCGTCATTACAACGTCTACTTTTGCTTTCCTAACAATAACTGAAACGCGTTCCGTGAGTAATTGATATGTATCACGGTCGTTAGAGAGAATATATACCTTCCCCTCTACTTGTTCAGCAAAAGATGCAATCAAGTCGTCAGCTTCGAATTCAGAACTCTTAAATACGGGAACGTTCGCATGTTTCAAAATTTCCTCTAATAGCGGAAACTGTTCCTTTAGCTCCTCAGGTGATTCCGACCTTCCGTCTTTATAGGCTGGATATACCTTTTTTCTATAACTTTTCCCATCATCAAACATGACTACAGCCCTTGCTTGATAAATTTTTTCGTTGGTTAACATCATCCGGAGGAATCCAAATATACCATTTGTGTATCGTCCATCAGGTGCTTGCCTCATTCCTTTAGGGGAATGAGCTGTTGCGTAGTAACAACGGTTCAATAAGTTATTACCATCAATCACTAACCAAGTTTCTTGTGTTTTCTTAACTTTAAGATCTGATGTCACTCCAAATAACGATAGTTGTTCCAATTTCAATCATCTCCTTAAAAAAGTGTGAGTTGCTCTTTTGCAACGCTTTGTTTAATTGACTCTTCCCTTTCTAGTGAAACAAGGGGCAAATCAGACTCGTTGAGTAATACGATTGATTCTGGAGGAAGTCTACCTGGAAAGTTGTTACGACTCCAAGCATTACAACCGTTCATCGTTTCAGGATCCTTTTCTTGATAAACACAGTTTTTTTTCCCAAAGTCGCAAACCTTCCAATGGGAACAACAGCCAAAACTACGTGAAAATCCACTTTTTGTATACATACTCATTCAATCACCCCCTTTTGGCATAAAAAAAGCCCAAACATAAGGTTTCGTTGAACACACAAAATCGCATGTCTAGAAACTCACATTTGAGCTGAATCATTAAAATAATGAAATACTGTGCAACTCTTCTCCCGCATGGGTGAAGTAATAGAAATAACAAATATAATAACATGATTATAGCATAGTGTTTGAACTATGGTATAGAACGAATTGAATTATTTTAAACTGACAACCTGGTATTCTCTGTTTGTACTAATGATTTAATTGATTTATATGTTTTAAATTTATTTAAGTGTTTTAGAGAGTCGTTCAGCCTTAGAGCCATAAGGGTTTAAGGCACTGAACTATCACCTTTTGGGCGTGAACCATCACCTTTTGGGCGTGAACTATCACTAATTAGGCGTGAACCATCACCTTTTAGGCGTGAACTATCACTTATTTATTGTTGAACTATCACCTTTTAGGCGTGTACTATCACTAATTAGGCGTGACTACAGAAATACAGTGTTTAAAGTACATTTCACACATATACTATCACCTTTGTCGAGTGATAGTATTGGAACTTTATATCTAACTATCACTAATTGGGCGTAACTTTAATTTATCGGTATGAAATCGTAAAAATGGTTCGGTAATAGTAACCATAAAATAATATTAATATAGGTTTCATTCTTCATATAAGGCTAACTATCACTAATTAGGCGTAACTTTTGATTATCGGCATTATATCTGGAAACTTAATTTCTAATGATGTTTTATTTCAATATAACCCATGTTATACGGCTAACTATCACTAATTAGGCGTAACTTTTGATTATCGGCATTATATCTGGAAGTTTAATTTTTAATGATGTTTATTTCGATATAACCTATGTTTTACGGCTAACTATCACTAATTAGGCGTGAAATTTGATTTGAATTCACTAATTTTTGGTGTTTTGTTGATGAACTATCACTAAATAGGAGTCATGTATTATTTGCTTTACTATCACTAGGTGGGTACGATAGTGATAGTAAAGGGAGTGAGTGATTACCGTGTCAATTATAGAACCAAGTTTGCTAGATATTCCTACTCAACAAGGCGTCTTAGAACGTATTGAACTACCAGAGTTCGACTTGGTGGAAGTCAATAAGTTGAACGACGAACACTGGGTAACTAAACATAACCAGTTGATCCAAAGTACATATAAGCTGTCCTTGCAGCAACAGCGGATTCTTTTAATTATCGCTTCCCGAATACAACCTAAAGATGAAAATTTTAAATTGTATCAGTTTAACACTAAGGACATTATTGAAATACTGGGCCTTTCAAGTTCAGCAGGAAGCTATTATACACAAATAAAAAGTATCGTAAATGACCTGCAAACGAAAACACTAACCATCAAAACAGAAGACCGGGAAACAAACTTCACATGGGTTATTACTTCAGATTACTTCCCAAAGCAGGGATTTTTCCAAGTTGAGCTTCATCCGAAGTTGAAGCCCTACTTCTTAGAACTAAAAGATAAGTTCACACAATACCGGTTGGAAAACGTGCTAAGGTTAAACTCATCTTATTCCATACGAATGTACGAACTATTAAAACAATACGAAAGTATACGGACTAGAAGGTTTGGTGTAGAAGAGCTAAAAGAGCTGCTTGCAATTGAACCCGGAAAATATAAGCAATATGGACATTTTAAAAGTAAGATTTTGCTTCATTCACAGGAACAAATTGAAAAGCACACTGATTTGCGGTTTGAATTTAAGGAGATTAAATCAGGTAGAAAAATAACCAAAATAGAATTCTTCATAAAAACAAAAAACGTCGGGACTACTGTGATCGGCATTAAGAAGGATGCAATCAACGATAGTTTACTTGAGATAGGGATGAGTCTAGTCCAAATCAAAAAGATTAGAGACAAATGGGATGACGAGCAAATTCTTCGTAACCTCGCATATACAAAAGTTCAACTAAAAAAGAAGCGAATTGATAAACCTGTTGGCTATTTCATTCGTGCATTGACTGAAGACTATGGAGGGAATGAAGATAGTGAACACAATTCAGGGGGTAGTAAGCAAGTTGAGCTATTAAATAGGACAGGCGTTGACCATAGGGATAAAAAGTATGGAAGAAAGGTTATTGATTTTGAAGTAATGCTTATTAGCACCAGAGATATACAGCGCGAATTAGGCCTAGATGAAGAGACTATTCAGGAGAAGCTGAAAGAGGAAGTAATTGCTTTTGTTATTTATCAATTTGAGCACTATAAAATATTGATTGAACCTGAAATGTTTACAGATACCCTATTAGCGTCTTATTGCGTAGGAAAAGTTTAGTTAATCCTTTAAAACCCATCATAAGGTTGTCGATTATTATTGAATATGATATGATTTCATCAATATATCCCACATTACCATTTTTTACTTCACCCACGCGGGAGAAGAGATTGATTTTTTTATAACAAGCATTCTATTGGATGAATGAGCGAAAGCCATTATTTCCTACGGAATGCTTTTTTTGTTTTTACATTTAACCAAAAAGGAGGAATTTCCAATGTGGAAAAAAGCCGTATTTATCATTATACTTTACCCGATTTTATGGGTCATTGATCTATTTATGAAATCTCAATTGTTGATTAGTTACCATGACTTTCTGATGAAATGGTGGCCTTATGGAGTAGTTATCGTTATGACATACTTCGCTATCCGGAAATTAGGAGATTTTAAGTATGAGGAAATGGAGAAATTACGAGAGTCACAGTTTTTCTCTGAGTTACGACGGTATCGTAATACACCGTTTATCTCACCCGTCATGCTGATGTATTTAATTAATCCACCACGCGCCTATCGTCCATATGACAGTGACTACGTGAATAATACGTTTTATCGAACCGTGGTTAACGCCTTCCGTGATCGAGTGTACATTATGTCGGATTATCGCCGCCCTCAACCTGAGCGTCGAGAACCCTATTTAAAGGTGGTTGGTTGGAAAACGTGCGGGGTATTATTCATTTATTTTAGTGCCCCCTTTAGCTGGCTTACTTATTGGGTCTTTGCAGATCCATCTATGCTAATAAAAGGTTGGCCACTCTTTACAATTCCGTTTGTAATATATGGCTTGATAAAATGCTCATTTATGATCCAGGCAATTATGGATCACCATCCAAAACAATTGGAACGGTTAATAAAGAGTGAGTCAGCTTATCAAGAACCTCAGACATGGCGTGAAGCTTTCCCAGACAAGTCTTTGGGTATTACGATTCTTCGTGCATATGAAATGGAAAAGGAATCTCGCATGCGGTATCATGCAATGTTAAAGCGAATACCGGTTCCAGAGACTACTATAGAATTTCATCATGCAAGCTTTCCACCTTATCCGCTGCCTTCACAACATTTGCCGCCCTGGACAAATGAAATGGAAGAACAATTTATAAATAAAGCGACGGAGTGGAGTGAACCAGGGAGTACAAAATCAAATGTAGTACCTCTTCGGAGAAAGATGAAATAAATGACAGGCAACTGGGGTTTCTTCTTATTCAACGCTCAATCGAATAAGGAACGAGCATAAGTTTTTCAATCCAAATATGAAGGAAGAATGTGCACTGAATTTTGTATTTAATGGGAGACATCTACGAAACATTAGGGGAGGATGAAGACGATGGAACAAGAATCTATGACGAATTCATACTCTGAAAAGATTATCATTCAACGGACTGAAGGCTCCGCTGAACCACATGAGATATCTCGAGAACTCAATCCTTTCGAGAATGCCTTCTATCCAAATGTAGGTACTCTGTTCGCTGTAAACAACGAAGTTTTAGAAGTTCTAAGCTACGATGAGGAAACTGGTATTGTAACAGTTCACAATCCTCATAGTTCTATCCCTAGATTCACATTAAAATAAGCTATATGCATCATATAAGAACCTCTGTAATAATACTTTTTCAAAATAAAAAGCATCGGTACTCCGATGCTTTTCTTGTTGTTGATAGCTATCATATGGGAGGTTGCCTGTCCTTTATTGTTTGACATGGTATGCAGGATTTGATAGATTTAGTACATAGGTTTCGGGCTCTCCGGTCCGAAATGTAGAGTGCGACCCGAAAGGCTCGCCGCTCTCCTTAAAAAAGTTTGAGAAATCCTCGTAGCTTCTCCGCTGCGAGGATTTCTTTTTGCTTATTTTCAATCCACCAATTATTTTCATTTATAGTTCAGTTCCACTAAAAAAATAGTGTTATTTCTCCGTCAATCCATAGATTGAACTTTAATAACATCTACAACCGGTATTTTATCATCACCGAACGGCCCCTCGATCGATATTAAGCTTAGGCGGTGATCGAGTACTGATATCTTTCCGGTGTACGTTATTAGCTTCCCTTTTCGCCATGTCGATACCTTAGCCTCGGACTGTCGCTTGTATGCTAATTCTAACTCCAACTGAATGGATTCTAATTCCCACTCATCAAACTGCGGTCGTTCTACTTTACCATCACTTTCCTTCCAATCTTTCACCGCTTGCACATGCTCCGTGAGCATCAAGCCTCTCCATTTTTTTGTTCCGCGATCACGAATGTTATCTAGCATCTCATTTCACGCTCACAATATTATTCATATTGATTTTTATGTTATCGTAACCAACTTGCAACGACAAAATCCCACGCTGGTCTTCGATTTCTATAACGACTCCCGTAAATGATTCATATCGCTTTTGGGCAAACATCGTGATTTCAACTTCTACACCGAATTCCTTTGATTCACCAATTCTCTCCCCGTTTTCAAGATAATTAGTTTCAGTTAGTTTTGGCCCTACCACTGTAACCTTAGATGCCTTTGGTTTTGGAATTACTGTCATCTTTATCATCCTTTCAGTTTTGGGATGGAGTTCGCTTTCCCCGATGCCATTTTGTCACATTACTTGTGTCCACCGACTAATTTCGACCGACCTATCGCCGTACCATCTTCCGTGAGCGAAACTGCCCGTAATATTGCTGTGCTTCCATATTTATCGCGGATATTATCCATTACCATTCCTAATTTACGATTTCGAACCTTGTGCTCATCAAAAAAGCTTAGTTGCATAGAAGTTTCATCTTCTAAATTCGTAATTGATATAGAAATTTTTCTAACGGGGCGGCCGTCGTGAAACTTATCAAATATAGCCACGCACGTTCGGTAAATTTTTAGTGTGTCATTTGTAGCTTCTTCTATTGATAACGCCCGACTAAATCCACCGCCTAGAGCATGCTTACTATAACCAATTCCCAGGTGGACAGTCCTACCCTCTTTCCTCGCCTCTCTCGCTCGACGAGTAACATCCTCACACATTTCTAATATGACTACGAGGACTGATTCACGGGTTACATAATCCCTGAATAGCGTCTGCCCTTTTCCGTAGCTCATAGCTTGATTCTCAAGCATAGGTGCTCCAATTTCGGATAAGTCGATCCCCCACGCGTGATGGTAATATTGATTTCCCATTACGCCAAATTTCTTTTCTAAACTTTTTAAATCAGCATGAGCAAGGTCCCTAACTGAAAAAATCCCTATATTGTTCAGGGATTTTTCTGTTTGATTGCCAATCCCCCACATTTCACTTAATGGAGAAACTGGCCATAATTTATTCGGGACATCTTCGAAGGTCCATTTTGCAAAACCAGTCTTTTTTGCTTCTAAATCGAGGGCTAATTTTGCCATTAACATATTTGGACCCATTCCAGCTGTCGAGGGTAAATTTAGCGTTTCTAAAATTTCCGCTTGGATATCCTTAACCGTTTTAACTGGATCTCCCCATAACTTTTCGGTTCCAGTTAGGTCAATAAACGATTCATCGACTGAGTAGACATGTATAGCCTCTGCTGGAACGTATTTGTGTAGGATGTGAGTGATGGACATTGACATATCAATAAAGTAAGACATTTTCGGTTCAAACAATCGAATTTCGGGATGGCTAGGAATTTCAAAAAATCGATTACCAGTCTTGATCCTGAATTTATTCTTCATAACGGGACTGGCCGCAAGCACTACACTGCCCCGTTTATTGAAATTACCAACGACTGCAATTGGCACAGTTCGAATATCTAAATTATGCAGTGTAGCCATGCAGCTCGCATAAAAACTCATCATATCGATACAGGCGATTTGTTTAATTGGCTGCCCCTTATATATCGGATGCATTTAAATCACTACTGTCAATGTTCTAGGGGATGAGGCTACGAAATTGACATACCCTTTTTCTTTCAATCTGTCCAGATGACCATGAACTGTTGATGATGATTTGAGACCGACTGCTGTAGCAATCTCTCGAATCGTTGGGGGATATTGGTTTTCCTCTGTATAGCTTTTAATGTATTCTAAGATATTTTTTTGACGTTCGCTCATTAAATATCAGCTCCTTAGTTATATTGATTTCCGGACTTCGTAAAATAGATACTTATCAATTCCTCGGTTCTGTTCCGTAGCCGTATATTCATGTAGCGTCTTATGTCCTCATAGCCACCATGGATAAACACGTACTCAGTGAATGTATCATCTTTGCCCTTTTTAATTAACTTCATGTTTTGGCTTCGTGCATAATTATTTGTCTCTTTCAATTCGGCTCGAACAATCTTCAAGGTGCTTTCGACGATCTTGATATAAGGTCCTTTCAATTTGAATGAACTCGTTTCAATCACTTCCCGGTCCCTCTCTAAGATATTTATAATCATCGGTAAGTAAATCATCTTTTCGAAGTACGGTAATGCTTCATCTGGGATTAACGCCATGACTTAGTTCACCATTCTTTCTTTCGTTTTGACGGGAACAAGCGCAAGCAAGTTATCAATTGTAAAAGTACGTTTGGATTTACGTAGAAAACAGTATGCACGAAACGATACTTCACCGACCTGCAGTACATTGATTCTTCGTTGGCTGATTGTTCCGTCTGCAGCCATGTACATCATATCTAGGAACTCGTTATATTCCAGTGACTTCATTAATTGATTACGCACACTTGTTCCCTCCTTTTGTTCCAGTATACAGAATGAATGTTCGTATTGCAAGCCACGAATAAGAAAGATGAGTGTTATATTTTGGTATTTCGATTTGTTTGCAACTAACCCACTCGATATCACGATACAGAGTCGCGCGAAGAGATTCCTGGAAGGTCTTTAGCGGTACTCGACACGTTAAGCGAAAGACGTTTTGATGTTCAATAAAAAAAGCGCCCAATCCATAATTTATGGACGGGTCGCTTATCACTTCATGATTCCTTACTGAGTCTTCAAACACATAGTCACTGAAGATTATCTGTTTTGATTGACCTTAATTATTTATATACTTGTAAATATTGATTGTATCTTCTAAATCGCATAAGCGACTAGATATAGCTAATTGAAAATCCTCTTCAGAAAGCTTCTCTTTTAATTCATTTTCAATAGCTCTTTGTATGTTATCTGGCAATAAGAAGATAAATGTCGTTTTATCCATTAAAAGCACATCCTTTTTAGATATTATCACTCTTGTAAAGTAAAGTTTTTAATAACACACCTATTTGATTGGGAGTGTCTTTAACTTTTTTAATAATAAATCGCTTGCGGTTGAAGAAGTGAATTATTAAACTTCTTAATAGCTCCCTTTACAGCTTTTGCGATAGCACGAGTCATTTCTATAGGAATAGAATTACACACCATTTGCTGAATCGAAGAAAGACTGCCAGTAAACAAATAATCATCACTGATTCCGAATAATCTCGCACACTCTCTCACACTTATCGTGCGATTTTCCGATGGATGTAAAATATTTGATTTCCGGAAGTTCGGTAACGCAATAGAAGGCTTGTCCCATAAAAGTCGTCTAAATACATGACTATGGGTTTTACCTTCTTTCATACCATTAGACATTAATTCGGTTGGTAGTTCTCGCCAATTTGACCCTGGACCGATGTGATTCATTCTTTCAATGGTTTCTGGTTTAGGTTTTGTAAAATCCAGTTGGTTTCGCACCTTATCATTTAAGCCATTTAATGCTTGTTTGACGGTCGTATACGAATCCTCGTTATGTGTGGGACTTGGTAACTCAATGTATCCAATTTTCGAACCGATGATAAAGGCTCTCTTACGCAGTTGTGCAGTCCCGTAATCAGCTGCACAGAGTACACCGGAGGTAATATCAAAGTCTCTCAATTCATCGAAAATCTCTTGCTTGAACATCCCGTTACCGGCTGTTAGTAGTCTTGGCACATTCTCTAGTACAAAGACTTTGCAATTAGGATTATTTTTAATTGAATCAATATACTCCCGAACAAGTAGATTGTTAGGGTTATCCAAAAAGTTTGTGTGTCGATTAGAGTTTGAAAAACCTTGACAAGGCGAGCCGCCAATCATAACGGTAGAACCAATTTTATTAAATGCACTTTTGTCGAATTCTGTAATATCAACGCATGCAATATCATTAGAATGATTTAATCGATAACTCATAACGGCTTCGCTATTATTCTCTAATGCAAATTTTACTTGAAAGCCTTCTTGGACAAAACCCTCATCCATGATACCTGCACCGCTAAATAGGCTAATAACATCAAATGATAGCTTCAGCCCGTTCTTTGCTGTATCAGATAAACCGATATGTCGAAGTAAAGGATCCGCTACTTTTAATGCACGTTGAAAGTAGTTTGTGTATTTAGTATCTGCAACTGCACTTTGTATATCCTCAGATGTAGTATCAAGTATTGTCGTATGTTCGTTAAACTTTCCTACAACACGAATACGATTTTGCTCTATTATTATTTCTAAATGTTTTGCACCCTCTAAAACACTTAAAACTGATTTATCTCGAATGTCGATAACTGGTTTGACATAATCTCTCATTCGACGTTTGGATACACGATTCTTGGTCTCTTCCGTTCGTTCTGATGGCCGAATAGTGATTGACCGTCCTTTTGTATCGATTTCGTAAACAAAAGGTATAGAAGGTTGGAAATTAGTTTGTAACAGTTCTTTATCCTGAATGTATATTCCTCTTGTAGAGTTTTTGGCTTTCCTAGTCTTTAACATAGTATGGCTCCCCTTTTATAAAAAAAGAGTAGCTGCATTGAATATGCAACCACTCTTTTCTATTATTCGAATCAGATTACAAAATCACACAAGTTTAGTGTGCACGTAATCCGTATAATACATTTTCTACATCCCATTTTTCATCGTCTGAAAGAACAAATCCAAATTCATCGATGTGTAATGGTTTACTAGTTGCAATCGTAGCCAAGTGATTAACGAATACAAAGTTAGCTATTTCGCATGGACTGTCTTGGCATTCATCGTCATGACGAATTTCGTAATAAAATAAGTTTTCGTCACGTTCTGATGTAGGTATTCGTAAACTTGTACTAAATACGATTTCAACATTTTGGATTGAATTTTTCATGCTCTACCCCTTTTCATACAGGTCTTCTGTTTTTCACAAGATAAATATGTCTTTAAAAACAAATTCACATATAACCTTTGTCTTTCAAAGATATATAACTATCATTTGCCACAATGATATGGTCCAGACATTCTATGCCTAACGTTAAGCCACAGTCCACCAACCGCTTAGTGACCTCAATATCCTCTGCAGATGGAGAGGAATTTCCACTGGGGTGCTGATGAGCTACAATAATAGATGCAGCAGTCTTCTCCAAAGCAAATTTAAATACCTCGCGCGGGTGAACTATGGTGGAGTTGAGCGAACCTTTAAAGATTACTTTTCTACCTGTTACCTCGTTTTTCACATTCAGACAAATAACAACAAATTGTTCCTGCTCTTCATGTCGCAAATGCCGAAAATAGTGATATGCATCTTCGGGGCTTCTTATTGTAGAAGTTTCTGGAAGGTCCATTTCGCCAATTTTCTTCGAAAGTGCTATCGTGGCTTCAAGTCGTTCGCCCATGGCCTTAGATATTCCCTCAAGTGAAGAAAAATCTTTTGCAGTCATTGCGAGCAAATCTCTTACACTCAACAGTGACAATTGACCACATACATTTACATCTGCAGAACGTCCAATCACAATTGCGAGTAAGTCCTGAATTGAGGATTGGTCCTTTCCATACAGACTCATTCTTTCTTTCACAACATCAATGTAGGATTTATGGTCAAGTTGAAATAGATTAGTTTGCATTAGTAGTCTCCTACACATACTCCGGCCAAAAGCGGCAGAGTATGTGCCGCCTCGTTATATGCCGGAGGGGAAGGCAAATTTTAACCAAAATATTTTTTGGCTTTTCCGAATTTTATCGTTCTACAAACAGAAGATAACTTCGCCAACTGAACTAACCGTCTGGCGAGTTATGTCAATCCATTCATTTTTTTTCAGCATCAATGGGAAACACTTTTAAATGTTCTAAGCCATTTACACAGTGTTGTGTAACGGGAACAGGAACAGGAACACGTTTTACGACAGACATTGTTACATGTTCATGTCGCCTTTTCATACGTTGCATAATTGCATGCATTAGTGGTTCCTCCTCAAAGGGTAAAATTTCTTGACTCATTTAAATCTCTCCTTAAAAAAGTTTTGTTATCCTTATTTCGCTGTGCGTCTTGCATTTTCTCCGACACAAGAGATAGGATACGAATTTGCTGATACTGATACTCCGTTAATTAACAGGTACTGCTTCCTCCTTTCGTTAAAGTAAATAAGCATAAAAAATACGCCTATTCATTAACAAACAAAAGATGAACCCTCCCTAAAGAAAAGGTCATTTGTTCGCAAATGAATAAGCGCATGATGGTACACATTGGTGAAAACTCTCTCCCGCGTGGGTGAGATCAAAAATAAATAAAGTATACTGTATTATATCACGAATCGATCAGCCTACATAATATCAGAATTTCCTATCTTCACTTTATACACCGTATTTATCGATAAAAGTTAGATATGTGATTACGTTCTATTGTGTAAAATAACTCCCTTTCCTCTATTGATTAGTATTGCTTCTTCATGTGTTTTTCGAATTTCTTAATTAAATATCTAACTTTCTCAACCGTATATCCATTCTTTCTTGCAATGAATTCCATACTTTCACCACTTTTAAAACTTCGAATTAGAGAAGTATAGTTTTCTTTTTTGTTGAATGTATCAATCAAGCTTTCAACTGTTGTAATAGGATACTTATATTTTAAAGATATAAATTCGATGCTTTCATCTTTTAAAAAGTCCTCTAATATAGAGTTGTACTTTTCTTTTTGCTTGTATTTCACATAAATTTGTCTTGGCCTACTCCGACTTACATCGATAAATTCACTTATAGCATTAAAAGTTTTTCCGTTTTCTCTTAAGTTATTCACCAATAATTCTTGTTCGGTAAAATGATACATCACATAAATCCCCCTTAACTCAATGAAGCAACTATAACATCAAATTATTTATGCTTGAAGGACATTAAGCGGACATTACAGAAAAACAACATTAAATTTTTACAGAGCCTAAAGAATAACCCCCCCGACAATTCAAAATCATCAAGGGGTTTTAAGGAATTTATATAATCTTCGTTTTGTAGTCCTAAAAAGAATTTAAAATAATGCTAATTGGGTCAATTCATATGTTCTAACATCATTTGCTCTAGCACCTTTTAATTCGGAAGAAAAAGCAATATTATCTTTTTCAATTTCCGCTAACGTTTCTTGTTCAAATTTGGATAACTTCATGCTAAACGGTGGATTCGATAAGACCACATCAAAGGAGTGTTCTCTTGCCATTGCTTGAACGATCTTAAATCGTAAAGCTTTCGGCATAGTTGACCATTCCTTTTTCAATTCTTCTTGATACTTATACACTTCTTTATGCCGTTCACGTACTGGGTGAAGATAAATATCTTCAAATACGCTATCCTGCTCGAAAATTTTACGGGGAGCTTGAAATTCTCCAAGGAGTGAATTTCCACAATAGATTCGCGTATCCGTTTTAAATTCAAAATATTGATGGACCCGCTGCTCTTCTGGGTGAACATGAATCCCCAGGATAGGCGCTGGCGTAAACAAAAGCTGTGGTTTATAGAAAAACGAATGGATGCACGCCGCCTTAACCATCAGCAAGCTCAAGTCCATTCCTACCATGTTTAAAGACTTTAACGGCAGGATAATACTTCCTGGACCAATGCATGGTTCCAGAACAGAATCCGTCCAATTTGGATCCATCATCATTCCCATCGCCATCGATATGCTCAAAGGTGTTGGGTAATAAGATAAGTGTCCAGACGATCCGTTTTCCGCAAGAAAACGACTGAGATAATCCGATGGGTTTCTAATCAAATCCTCCCATGGAAAGTGTTCCTCCAAATGCGCTTCAATTCTAGTTGAGTATTTGGGAGCTTTGCTGCACCATGCAATTCCGATTGCATATCCAATCCAGTCGATTAGATCATGCGAACGGTGCCCTTCTCTTGCAGCTGTATCAAAGCAATCTTGCAATGTTTTAAAAACCGATTGTTTCCCGCTAGTTGATATAGGCGCATAAGGGGCAGCGTCGCCTTCCATAAAGACACCTTTATCAATGATGTCAGTCCAATTCCCCCATAGATTATAAGAGTCGCTATCGATTAACAGACATGTGCTGCGATTCCATCCGAACTCACGCATATTGATTACCCCCAACTCTAATGGATTCATCGCTCTTTTTTTCATAAAGAGGCGGCACAGTACCAACCAGTGCATGTAACTTTCCTTTATCAAATCGAACTAAGGAACAAGCCGCTGCTTCGATTGATGGATCAAAGTTAAGGAAATGGATGAAACGTTCTACTTCACGCCCGGTGATAGGTGTCTGAAAGCGACCGTATGAATGTGTCCCGTTTTTGTAATGGATATGATAAGTTCCATACCCCCCACGTTCTTTGCGTATAAGTCCCTGGCTTGAATACCCAGAGAGTGATAGTTGGTACCCACAATGCAGGCATGACATAATTGTTTCTCTTGTGCTTTCAATATGTGATTCGGTTACAACGCCGCCACAATATACACATGCGGATGTAAGTTGAATAAATGACATAAGACATTCCTCTTTCTAAATAAGGTTTTTGGTCCAATATAATGATTGGATTAAATAAAAAAGGACAATCCCAGTATTAGGGAAAGTCCTTTTTTAACTAATTAAGCTGTACGTATTGGAAGCACCAATTGCGTCAGCGTTGGATCTTTTTCACTGAAGATAAAGATCGGTTTCTCATTGCTCTGAATATGCAGCGTTACTTCTTCTGTAGTAAAAGCCTTCAAAGCATCGCTTACAAAAAGGGCATTAATAGTGAACTTTACAGGTTCTCCATCAATAGCAGCTTCAAGTGTTTCTTCTATCGAGCCGGATTCATCAGATGCGCTATAAATGCGTAATGCACTCTCTTGCGGCTCTAACGTGATGGATCGATATTGTTCATCCTTAGCAAAGGTTAAGGACCTGTTAATGGATGCTAGGAGCTCCTGGCGATTTACTTTGACCTTCAACGAGGCATTGCATTGAATCAATCGTGAGGTGTTTGGATATTCACCTTCTAATTGTCGAATGTATACTTCACGGTCACTCGTTTGGATAAGTATATGATTACCTGCTGGGATCAACGATAGCTGCTGTTTCTCCTCCAAAGTATTCACAACTTCAGCCAGGCGTTTTGCCGGAATATTTAACGTCGGAAGTTTTAAAGGTTTTGGTATAGTTTTTTGGCTTAACCTATGTGAATCTGTCGAAGTTACTCTGAAGCTCGTTTCATCACTTTGCATATTAACGGCTTTTAGAATCGGACGTCCATCTTTATCCGATGCTGAAAAAGCAGTTTGAGTAACCAGCATAGTTAACACCTCTGTCGTTAACGTAATGCCATCCCCTTTTACATGCTCTGGAATACCCGGAAGTTCTCCATCGACTCCATTTATTTTCGCAGATGTTTTGCCTTGCTTCACTTCGATCTGATTCGTATCGAGTAGCGTGACAGACATCATTCCACTGGAAAGTTTTCTCGTTACCTCCTCTAATTTTGGGGGTAACAGCAATTCTCCTGGCGTTATAATTTCAACGATGACATCCTCTCCATTTGACAGAGCGACTTTCTTAACATACGTCACTTCACCGTCAGTGGCTCGGAACGTCAATCCATCTTTTTCGCTTACAGACAAATGGATGTGTTGCATGATCCCCTTACCTCGGAATCGTGATATTTCGCTGAATACCGCCTGAAGTGTTGTTTTTTGTATTTTCATTTTCATGATTAATAATCCTCCTTAAAAAAGTTTTGAGAGAGCAGAAATACTGCGTCTCTATTACAAAGGTCTACTAGTTCTGCAGCGGCGAATCATAGAATTCACAATCATCAACTTCTACTTCAAAGCGCACTTGTTTTTCGCCGTTTTTTTCAAATGTGTGCGAACGCCATAAGCCTTCAATGCCGACTCGTTGACCCTTGGAAGTAAAATTCGAAATTACTTCCGCTAGACCACGCCAAGCCACACATGGGATAAAATCGGTTTTCTTGAAACTCCCTTTTCGTGAGTCAACCGCAATGACAAATGTACATTTTGCTATTCCAGATCCCGTATATGTTAGTACCGGTTCTCTGGTCAATCTGCCAACTGCTATATATTTTTGCATCGTAAACTCCTCCTACATCCGTTGTAATGCATTTAAGTCTACCAGTTTCCGTTCACCTGTTCTCAGGTTCACTTCAAACGGCAGTTTATTTGCAAGCAACAAATCATCGAGTCCTTTTCCATCATTCAAGTTCCACGTCCACAAATAAACATCAATGCCTAACTGGAGCACTTGTGCAGCAAACTCTTTCAGCGTTTCAAAAAGAGACTGTTGTTTTTTTGCGGATTTGGCGGAATCATCAATACGTTGTAGTGAATCCATATCATACGCAATGATGAACTTCTCCACTCCCCATTCTTTAATCAATGGAAGCATATCTCGGAAATTACCTACACCAGGTGCACCAAATACCGGAATTTCAAGGATATTAGCGCTGATATTCGATTTGTGCTCACCTTCCGTCGCTAACAAAGTGCTAACGCGAAACACTTCTGGTAAGCATGTGCCAGGCTGCCAAGTCTTCATAAAGGAAGTAGGAACAACGACATTTAATGGTGCACCACTGCTCACACCATTTTTCCTCCATCGTCTCGGTTGTTCTTCGGTTTCTAAGTTGTGCTGGGATGAAAACCAAACATACTTAGGATTACCATCATCTTTCCGGATGCGAAGTCTAATGATTCGTCCGTATTCATCGCGTACTGGAATGAAGTAACCGGCGGCGGCGCTTGGCATATAAACCCATACGCCTTTCCTCTCTTCATCTACCTCAACTAGACTGTCTGGAAATACATGAGTCATGTGCTCTGGGATAAAGATTTGACTAAATCCAGGAATCCGTTCAAACGGGAACCCTTTGCTGCTCATTTGTTCGTAAATCTTGACCCATTCTAGCTGAGAAGGTACAGACCGTAGCATAAGCGTCTGGATATCTTCTTGGGAATATTTACGTTCATGTGTCCATTCATGTTGATGTTGATTGTGGATTGGGCAAAGGGATAGAAATACCCTGTAAACCTGATCGACTATTTCAGCAGACTGAACAGGAAGTTCGACAAACCTATTTCCTGTTTTACGGGGTTTGTACTCCTCATTACCAGGCTTGAGTATTTTACCGTCTTCTGTCTTGATTGGGATTCCCATAAGCTCGGCAATACCTCTAATACTCTTCAAAAAATGTTGTTTGGGCTCATATTCACCAAATTCATGCCATGCAAAATAAGAAATAGAATTATTTCCTCCTGCACCGCATCCACCTCCACCAAAACATTTGAATATGTTTTTGTTGGGTTCGATAAAAGTATCAGGCGTACTCTCGTTATGCTGAGGGTTGGGACAACAGACGTTGTATTGTTTACCAGCTCGTCTTGGTTGATCTCCTAGTGCCTCCGCTAACTCTAAAATTGGTACAGCCTTTACTTGTTCGATGGTTTCCTGACTAATTCGCGACATTAAACCACGACCTCCTTAAAAAAGTTTATTAAAAATGGGCATATACAAAAAAACACCCATCTCAATAAACGATGCCATCCTCATAAAAGGAAAGTTCGTTCACTCAGATGAGCGTTTTAAAAAAAATAAAAACGTTCCTCCCGCGTGGGTGGAATAATAAAAAGGTTAAAAAGGTATATGTACAGTATACGGTAATGAATATAATTTGTCATTTGTTTCTTATAAGCTATTAATACTGAAAAATTTATATAGACTCTATCTTCAAGACCAACCTATTGTAGAAAAACAAAGTCGGTAGTGGGAAATAGAATACAACTCAATAATAGGTATAGAAAGAACACTAAAAGATAGGGAGCCTGTCTATATGCGCTACAAAGCATTGGGGTTATTGGGATAGGCGGTTTGTCAAAAAGGTTCTAAATAAATTGTACATATGTTTAAACAGGTCCTATTAAAATTATCCTCATATGCACATACAGCAAAAGATTTACTAACAACCGTAAAACGATTTTAATTTTTATTAACATCCTGAAAACAATCCCTATATATGGGTAACAGCGTTTTTTTATGAAGTAAGAGTTAAAAAAGAGCAAAAAAAAGTTCAGTAACCCTAAAAAGGATCCTGAACAAGATTTATTAATTGTCGGTTGATTTTAAGTGCATAGGGAATAACCCTTGCGATTTAACAGTTTACGCAAGGGTTTGTTCAGCATTTAAAAACGCTGGAAGTGGAATCTTCGTTAGAAGAGCTTCTTTTTTTAACTCGACTTTAAAGTTCGTATGTAGTTCTTCGTATTGTGTTTTTAAGATTGGACGAATGATTGTGCGGAAGAATCCACCGAAGTTACCAATTTTTTCGCCTTCTCGATTCTTTAAGACATAGACGGTCTTATGGATAGTCTCATGTATCAATAATCGTAATTCTCGTAATCCTTCGCCAGCAATATTCGTCATTGGATAGAATGTATCCAGACAATCTTGTTGTAAGGAACGGAATGCATCACGCACATCGCCGCCCGTATATGGAACCGGTAAAGAAGTAAGTGTTGCTTGTAATTCTTTCCGAAGAGTTGCACGTAGTACGGCTTTCTGCTGGTCATATTCAGTATGATCGTAGCATTCATCCACAAATGTAAAAGAGAACATCTTGTCTTTTAAAAATCGATGTGCCGCCTTCTTCTCTTCAGTTGATTTGATTAGTAAGATTAGGCGATTCATCCAGTCCGTAATATTCCGTGTTGTTTTACCCATTTTTCTAAGCAACGTTTCCACTTTCAATGGAATACTTTGTTTATTACGACGTGTATGTTCACGGGATAACGAATTCAATACATGTAACAAGCCCAATACTCCGGATACGTCACGGGCACGGATAAAGTCATTTAAGACACCGGACTGGAGCAAGTGGTGCGGAATGATAAAGTAGTTCATCTTGCCTTCTTGGTCGGGAGTATTGTTATTTGCGTACTTAGTAATGGTTATGTAGGCCTTGCCATTTTGGACATTGCGCTGAAGAAGCCCCATGTCAAATAAATGATGGTAGCCTTTATGTATTGAACAATACGGTAGCTGATATTTGTTGGACATGTGTTTCAATACAAGTTCATCTTCACGAATCCTTCCAAATTCATCACAATAAAAGTGGAATAATATAAATGTTGCTAAAGAAGATGCAGTAAGGCGCAACTCTCCGCTATATTCGCGATTATATAAATCTAAAAAATTCAATTCTTGTTGGAAAAACTTCACGCCATTCAATTTACTCACGGGAATGCACCTCCTTCCTGTCATCTTCTAATATAAGTTAAGTAAAATAGTTCGATTGCCATTGTCAAAATGAAAAGAAGTGGGTATACTTATATGTAATTAAAGAAAAGCGGCCGCATTTAAGGGGCCTCCAATACGTTTCCTTTTTTTAGAAAAGGCGTACAGAGACTTTTTGTTTATGAGTTTGATTTTGATTTTGAATCCGAAGTTATCTTTGAATTCAATTCACAACACCTGACAGCATTGCTCGTGCTTAACAGTTGGTAGCTGTTAATCACACCGTCCTCCCAAATTTGTCGTTTCGGAAGACTTATTCTTTTAATCACACCGGTCGCTCCCCAGCGATCGGTTTTTTCTTTGCATTTGGTAATCGCATTTGAAAAATGGACAACAAAAAAATGCGGATTTATATGCATTCTTAAATGGATATAACTATCCCGTTAAGAACTGCCAAATGATTGTTTATAGTTTATCATAGTTGTAGACTATCTGGAAGTTATTTCTGAATACCACCGGTCACCATTCGATATAATAAAACAAAAAATGGGCATAAGAAATTAATCTTATGCCCGGTGCTTCCGGAGATAGAGTCGTTTTTTTTATTAATCGGGTTTAAAACTATGAGTTCATTATTACGAAATAAACGTGTATTGTCAATAGAACGTACATTCTATTCCTAGAAAGCAAAAAGCTCCCCTTAGTAAAAAGAGAAGCTTTTCTATCATTTGGCATCATAAATTCGCATTTATAACGACCGATTAAGTTGTAAAGTGATTGTATAACAGTTTTATAAAAAAAGCAATGCTAAACTGAAATAGTTTGCAATATTTTACTCAAATGCTATTTAATTGATGCTATCTTGTTCGTATTCCACGAAACATCCACATCCGCCGAAATCAAAAATGTCTAATTGCTTTTCATCTTCCAGGAGTTCTTTGTCAAAACGACTTAATGGATATGGTTTAGGTATCCCCTTGATAGATTTCTTCATGAAACTGTACGTTGTGAATTTAACGTTTTCGGGTGAAGCAGTTGCCGCTGGTGGTATATACATTTTTGGTTTATCCATTCGGCCATAAAAGTAATCGCGGTAAGCGTCATCGATTTCTTGGTATAAGTATTCGCGTTCCGACTCACAGATTTCATTGTCTGGAATCGCTTTAATGTACCGGTACGAGTCCACACAAACCTTTAAATGGTGTTCTTGTTTCAATAGTTTTTTGAATTCGTCAGGCATTTGTTCTTTTAAGTTTTTGAAATGCGCCTGCCCCGCCTTAACACAACGCCCCATACAATTATTATGAGTGAAGTGCATGTCATATAGTCGCGGTTGACGTAGATTGTATTTCGCTAACACTTCGTTATGTTCCACATACTCATTGATTAGTGGCATTTCTACATCAAACGGCCTCCAGTTTTTCCGAATTGCCTTCTCGCGATGCATTTCATCAAAACCTATTCCGAAATAAAGTGTAGCTCCCTGGATAAAGTCATCGGATTTCAAACGTTCTTTATTTCTCCATTTTTCAATTAAGGGTTTCTTGCCCCTTTTCAAAAAGTCTGCCGCCACTTTCATTTTCAAGAGCTTAGAGCAATCCCCAATCCGACTATTGAATACAAGTTTCTTTTCAAACATCAATTCTAGAGGATTTAGTCCAGTTGCGTGTGTGAGCATAGGTAACTCTAATCGATCCGCTGCTTGGTATATGAACCGATAGAGATCATCATCCTCCCACTGAGTATCTGTAAAATAGAGAAGGATATTGTCATTCGGAAAACGTTCTTTAACGTGGTGTGCGACAGTAAAGCTTGCCTTCCCACCACTAAAGAAAATAATATGATTTTTCATAGTCTCCTACCTTTCTTATTCGCTTTACGCGATAAAACCAACACTGACTAGCAGCGTTGGTTCAGTTTAATATTATTTAGACAGCTGAGTTTCAATTTGAATACTGCGCCAAGTCCATTGGAATACTTATCGTCGTTGACGAATTATCCGTTTAACGTGTTTTTGCAATTCCTTTGTAATGCCTTTATTAGCAGCAATTACACGACCAGGATACATCTTCTTAACCATGTCAACTGTGTAAGTGTCGTGATCGCCTATAAATAAGCATAAAACGTCAATACCTGACTTCTCCGCCTCTTTTACCATGTAGGTGATCGTTTCAGGACTTTCATTATTTTCGAAAATCGGCATACCGTCAGATAACATAATTGCCAAGCGGATCCCTTCAGTACGTAACTGTGTACGGTCAAGAAGGTATTTGAGGGCTACAGTGTCCCTATTACCCGCAATCGCTTCAATCCCACCAATCGCACGTCTATGTGTATCAGATAAGGCGGCGTCTGTAGGTTTCAATCGAAAGACCATAGTTTCGTCATACTCTGTGAAAGCATAAGCTTCAGTAGGAATGCCTGCTATCTCTGAAGCCTCTAGTAGCAAAGCAAGACCTTTACGCATTTCTTCGTATATCGGCACGCCGTTCGATAAGTAATTATCAGTGGAACCGCTAATATCCGTCATACAACCAATAAAGGCATCTTCTTTTGGAGTTCCTTTAAGTTGCTTGCTGAACACATGTGAGTCTTCACAGTGAATGGCTCTCCATGCATGTCCAGCCATGAAACGACCACTTCTTATATTACGTCTTGCTTGTTCAGGAACAGCTTCTAACAACGCCTTGAGCTCTTTAGCAACGGGTTTAATATACCGTTGGACTTTCGAGAGTGAATCTCTATAGGTTTCAAGACTAGGTTCCACGATCGGTAGCTCATTGACAGTGGCGCTCAAGTCTCCTCTTTCCCCTATGAAAGTCACGGTTATTTTCGAAGGAGTTTCTTCAGCTATTTCCTGTTCAACCTCAGCCTCGTCCTTTTCAAGACTTTTTGCTAGCTGCCGTAACATAGCTGCTTGTTTAGCTTCTCTTCCATTAGATTTAGCTGGCCCCTCATTTTCTTGTTCGTTAACGGATGATGGTTCATATCGTTCTAGCACAGTTCGGCCATGTTCCGCCGCCTCTTCTGCACTTTCTGCCCAAGTTCCACTTGTCATATCTGACGTAAAGGAATCCGTATCAGAGGGTTCGCTGTCTTCAATATCCATCCATGTCAACAATGTTGGCCAAACTTCACGAATCACCTCAGTGACGCATGCTAAGGATGCTTTGGTAGTAGGTGCAACGCGGACTTTGTCGATTAAGGGTTGGACCCTGTTTACTAATTCAACAACATCCTCTAACCATTCTTCCATATCCTCCATACCAAGTACGCGGTGAGCATAAGCTATTCTGAAATCATCTAAGTTAGTTTTCCCTACACCATCAAATCGTTTACCAAAGCGCCACTCGTAGTTGTTTAAGTCAAGATAAGGTTGTTGGCTCGGTGTTTTCAAAACGATTAAACGTTCCATCCGCCCATCGAGACCCATATTTCCAAAGTATTGCAACCAAGGAAGTGGATACTTTTCGTTAGCCAGATAATCTTCCTTTGAAGTAGCAATCATTTCTTTTTGCCAGTCGATATAATCCTGTAAAAAATCATATTCGCTATGTCCTGCTTCATGAACTCCATGCCCATAGCGAAGTGCGCTAAGTTCAGGTTCCGTAAAAGTACGATGGTGTTCAGTCTGCATGTCGTATTTCACGAAGATGTCCTTCCCATTGAAATAAGAAGTTTCATCATTTGTCCAAGAGAAACCGAATGACTTTTTAAACAAACGACGAAGAGACCGAAATAAACGGTCGCCTTCTCGTTGTTTGATACGTTCGTTACGGGGAGTTAAGAGTACACTCATCTCAGTACCCACCTTTCTGGTATTCATCCTCTTCAGCAGAAATCGGGAAGTCGCCCCATGCCGAATCCCGGATCATATGTCGAAGCGCCATATATTCATCTAGGTCTTCGATTTTGTTCAATACATAATCCTCGATGATTTCATGTTTTGTTTCTGCAGTGATGCCGTTTTCAAGGAAGTAGCGGGCGGCGTCTATATATCCACGGATGGTAGATGCTGCATGGCCCTGACTCTCTTCCTGAATTAGTTGGTCCACAGCCTTTTTAACCTTTTCTAGGAACAAAAGTCCGTGGCGATCATGTAGACCCGTCTTGTTCTGAATCATTTCCACGAATTCTAATGTAGATGGTAAACGAAGAACGGCAAAACGATCTTTAAAAGCATCGTTTAAAGCGCGAACTCCTGCATAACCAGCACCTACGTTCATGGAACCTATCATCAAGAATTGGGAATGGCGTTTAATCGCACCGACAGGGCTTGATAGAACTCGGTTCTCGTCTAGTAGTGAGTGGTAGACAGAAGTAACATCTCCCATCAACATATTGACTTCAGCCATGTTCGCAAGACCGCCATTTTTAACGGTTGAGGCAAATTGACTCAAATCAAATGTGCTTTCTCCATCCCGAAAAGCAGGTTCCCCGACAATTGATTCTTTTGTTTCGTCTTTGTTCCCCACGTGAATGGTTTGCGGCAATCCAAGCACCCATCCGATAGTAGCGATAAGCGTGTCTTTACCTGTACCTTTATCTCCAATTAATATCAGGTCTTTGCCAAGTAGGACGTGGCGTAATGCACGTGCAAGCATAGGACCTGAATACGGGTAGTGAGGTTGTTCCGGTTTAATCATCATTGGTAAGCAAGAAACAGTGGCATGAATAGCACCACGACGTTCTAATACCCGATGTATTAAAGCCGGTGGCAATCCTTCCTTGTCCAAATAGGTTTGAACAGTCCCCCATCCTACATTACAGTCCCGAATTTCAGTCGTGGTTGTAGGTGCCGCCGCGTCTCCTGGTTCAACAGGGGCGGCGACAGGAGGCGCGTCTACTTCTTCAATAGGTGCGAGCAATCCGAATTGAGAATTCACATTCGTAAAGTCAATATCATTTAATTGTTCATGGATGGTTTCGATTTCCTGTATAGAACCTTTTGTCGAAAACTTAACAAGCGTCTCGCCAATCGTGTCTATGATGGAACTAAAGACGTTTAAGTGCTTACAAGAAACACCCTTCTCATTGGCTTCACAGTAATGAATCGCTTTGAACTCATCGTTTTGGAAGAGAATGTAACCAGAAATGTCAAGATCCTTAAAGACGACCCGGTAATTATTGTTAACGGAATCGACTTCGATTGATGAAACATGTTGATGTAGATTTGCTTTCATATCCTGGATAGCCATTTTGTTTAAAGTTATTTTTGCAATTTTCATGTGTAATTCTCTCCTTAAAAAAAGTTTTTGTGGTCGAGCCAATTAAAAAGAAAGACAGTCCTCCGAAGAGTGCCGCCTTTCCAATGAAACGGTTATACCGCTTGATTATTTTCGATTACGGGTACCTCTTTTGATAGCCGTAATCGATTGTCATTATTGTTGAGCCATCCTTTCACTCGCAAGACAGCACGATTAGGTAAAGACCTCGCAAAATCTTGATGCAAAATGGGAATGACCATTTCAACGGTATCTCGCGACTCCAACATGACTGGAACCGTCGAACTGTTGTCTTGATTGAAAAGAATGTCACCTACAATTGCTACCCGGAAAGAGATTGGTTTATTGCTAGAGGTAGAGGGTTGGAAATGCTCATTGGCAGCAATTGAATCTGGATGAATCGATTCAGGAATTGCATTTTGTTCTTCAGCAGAAGAGAGCATACCCGTTCCAACTAATCCATAGCCCATGAAACCAAGAGCCCGTCCGATAGCAGAAGTCTGTGCATTCGCACATGGATTGGAAGCATCGACGCCGCCACCAAAACCAACTTCGACAATTCCTGTAGATGTTCCAAACACTTCTGATTCAATAGTGACTGATACTAGTAGTCGATCAGCGATTGATTGGAAAACTGGCGGATGAATATCTAGTCGTTTACCTAGCTTTACGTGTTCATCTCTTGCCATTCGAACACGTCCGTCAACAGTCATATATGGTTTTTCAATAGAAACATATGTCCCGTTTTGTGTGGAAAACATGCCAAGCTTATCTGCTTCGGCTGTAATTTTATATTGTACTTTGTTAATCTTCACATTCTGAGGCAATAAAACCAAAAAGTCATGATACTCTTCAGGAATACGCTTTTTTGCCTGGATGATCTCTTGTTGCGTATGAAAAATATCATCCTTACCTTTTTTCAATACGTAATGAGGTAGATTTGCTGTAGGCTTATTGTTGGTTGTCATATGGCAACACTCTCCTTAAAAAAGTTTGTATTAGTTCGGTCTTGCCACAAAATGTGTTGTGGTTCGATCCAACTTATAACATCTTCTAACCGAATAACGACATCGGCTATCTCCGTAATCATCGCAGCAGGAATGTTCTTTGATACGACGACATGAACTCGTGCTCCATACATTTGCGCGCGTTTAATAGCGGGAACTAAATCGCCATCTCCGGAACACACGATAATGTCTTGGAACCCATCCTTCGCAAATATGGCCAAATCCATAGCGAGCATAACGTCTACTCCCTTTTCAATGAATTTGTTACGACCATGATCGACAACAGTGAATCCTTCATGTACTAGGATGTCATCCCGTCCTAAGGCACGAAAGAATCCCGCACGCTTTGTATGACGTTCTGGATGAGTTAGCACAGGCACGTTCGCACCATAGAAGTGTTTCTCAGATGGATAACCAATGTACCTTTGTAGTGACTCGTAAAAAGCATTCCAAGGATTGATACCTTGTACGCCTATGCGGTGCAACTGACCCATAATGTTCATTTCGTCTACTAAAATAGCAGAACTCGTCATGATTTGATGTTGATTTCTCATGAAATAATTCCCTCCCATAACGTAGTTTGATAATCTTCTTGATAAACCGGAACAAAGTCGAGGACGTGCATAGGCACACCATGACCTGTTCGCTTTTCTATCAAAAGACACCACTCGTTTTTTCCGTATGGGATTCCCGCGATCTCAATCTGTTTATGCGGATACACATACCACTCACCTTCACGAATATAACCGTAAGAAGAAAGATCGGGCAGTGAACCGGCGAAAAACAGTTTGATACTTCTACACGTGAATCCATTGCGCTTAATTTGAGTGTATAGATGTTTAATTTCGGAAAACTCTACATCTGACTCACACACCAATAGGCGCCAGTGTTCTGATTCTTGTATTCTTAAAAAACCTGGCAAATCATCTTTAAAAATTGCCGTCTTGCTGCAATGCCAGACGGTTTGAATTCGCATTACGAACACATCCTCTCTCAATCTATCAATAAATGAACACAAAAAAATACGCTCATTTGCAAAGGATTGAAAACATGAAAACTCTCAAAAAAGAGTTTTTAGTCAATCGCATGCAAATAAGCGTATAGTAACCGGTTAATGTACGTCTCTCCCGCGTGGGTGAGAATAGAGAAAAAGTAAAATAATATAAGGTTAGCATATCATAGGCAGCGGTATTTGAAAAGAACCAAACGGGGGAAAGCCCATGCTTAAATAACCATGTTCAGGCGTGTCTGTTCTAATTGGGGGCGGCGTCTTGAACACCTTAAGAACTCGGGTTTTCAACTCCAAAGTTCCGACCTGTAGATGTGACGCCGGTTTCTATAGTCAGTATCCACTCTTGTAAGTCATCTAGATTGAAATGTCTTTCGATTAATTCTGTTGGGAACTTTTCAGGATTGTCTCGGAACCAATACATTTGTTCTAAAGCATTCGGCATTTTTCCAAACGAGAAAATATATTCATGATTTACCTTATTTCGCTCTCGATATGATCTTCGAAGGTAAATATAAAATGCACCATTGGATTTCTTTCTTGTGAGATAGCCACTTCGTTTCATTTATTCACACCCGCTCCCTTTTTTCCCCTACCATTGATATTTACAACGTGTAGGGGAAAAGTGGTATTTTTATATATACTTGTACTAGTCATTTCCGCCTCTCCTTTGCAGTGTATAATGGACGCATTAGCTTGTTTTCATTGAACATTATGCCATTATTACTGCATAGTGATGCTTAACAGAAGGGGCAGTCGCAATCACGGTTGCTCGTAACTCGTCTCCGAAATCAAGAACGGATATTTCCACCCCTTTTCGATGCTTTTTGCTTAACTTGTCAAAAACCTTGTGAAAAGTAGAGTCGTTATGCCAACTGGTGTCTATGATTTCACCATTTTCATCTATAGTTTGAACTTCAAAATCAGAAACCATTTCCAGTCTTGAATCCCCGTCTATCAAAAATTTCGCCATCATTGAATGTCAACCCCCTTTCTGCTGCGTTTTATGTGTTTGCAATGCATCGGTACTAATAGTCCAATTTGACCCAATTACACTTCCCGTTAAACTTTCACGAGACCATTCTTTCCAATGTTTAACGTAAAACATCAAATCCCCATCAGCATCTAATTTTGCTTTGGTATAAGCATCTGAGCAATCTCCTGATGGCTCAAATATTCTTTCGGCAATTTGACCAACTTCTAAATTATCTAACATTTGTCCAGTAGTTAATAAACTTCTCATTACTTTCACTCCTTCGCATTATAAACGTGAAGTTTGCTACCAATCCATAAAAATCACGGTGTGTGGTGGGTAGTGAACTGTCATTTCGAAACCTTTTCTACCACTTATAATTATTGCTACTATATCTTACGCAATTACAAAGTGAATGTTATGCAGTTAATCTCTTATTTTCTTCCGTTTCCTTCTGGGTTTCCGCAAAGTTTAATTCCGTTCGTATCACATCCGTAACACATTAGTAATACACGGGTAACAGAACGTGTTGGTATATCAAAAAGTTTATAGAAGGCAACTTTTTATAGCTAGAAATTATGATGACTTTTCAAGTGATTTATCAGACACGTACCAAAACTGGAATTGTTCATCATCCAAGTATTCAAACATCATCTGTGACCGTTTAAACGAGTCCTCTAATAAATTCTTGGCTGAAGTTATGTTGTGGTTTCGTTCGGTGATAAGTAGATTAATCATTTTGTATTGACTGTTACGTGAAGATATATGAACTTCTAGAGCTTGATGTAGCTGCAGGGAGATGAAAAAGGATTCCTTTGCTGCAGCATGAAATTCTTCGAAGTATTTTGGCACTCTAGCTTCATCGAAAACAATTCGAGCACTCGTTAGTTTATTTTTGAATGCTTGAAGTTCACTTGACGGAATGACCCTACTTCTTTCTGAAAGGTCCTTTAAAAACCCACTCATCGCTAGATTAACTTCTCGGTACTCGGAGTATACTTCGTCCATGTAATGGACTACTTGTTCATGCTTGAAAATGACATAGCGGTCGTATACTTTACTTCCTCCAAACAGTGTAAGTACGATTATAAGTGCGAACAATAACATCCAGGAACGGGATCTAGGAGAACCCTTTTTGCCATGAATCTCCTTTGGTTTCCACTGACTTATATTCTGAGATTCTGTTGGCTTCGCCGTCATTATTTTCTCACCTTGCCTTTGCTAAATAATTATTCTAGTGTAGGGGGAAAGAAAGACCATTAATTGCAGCAACAACATCAAGTTCAGTACAATCTTTCAACGAATCTAAAGGTAAGCCGGACTGGAATAAATCGTATTGAAAGGGTTTTAGGCTTTCGATATCTTCAATACTGTTTCTCAAATCCCTAGCAAGTGCTTGTAAGCCTATCAGATGGTTTTTATCTTCCGCAACTTCGATATTGGAGAGTACTGCGTCAAGATATAGATATATGGCTGAATCCTCATTTAAACCATTTTCCGCCGCATTTAATATCTCAACTTGTTTAGACTTTAAAAAGAACTCTTGGTCATCCAATTCGGAAAACATTCTGTTTTTAACAATTTGATAATCCATACCTGTCATCTCCATATTCTTACTTACTTGTATGTAGCGGCATTAAATCTGCAGTTAGATTTTTGTAGTCGAAGCAATCGTGTTTTAAGCTTCCTATAGATAGGCAACAATTATGACTCGTCCTCTTTGTAGTTCAGGTTCCAATCTTCTTAAACGACAGCTTACAAAGTCGCCTACTGCAGGTGCTTCAAGCGCACGAACTTTACTAGCTATTATTTTCACCGAAGGTTCAATTTGTACGTAAACCCCTTTCGAATCAGCCTGCACGACCTTCCCTTCCACAAGTTCACCTACTTTGTCAGCAAGATTGAACCAAGGATTTGCTAGCTTTCTACGTAGCTGTGCCGCCTCGTTCGCGGATAAGAGTGCGACGTTGTTTTCTAAATCCAATTCCTTGATGATAAATGAATCCTTTTGTGACATAAACTTCGTGTAGGAATGAAGAGGTCGTTCACGGAATGCAGATGCTGGACAATATCCAGTCACGCCGCCTGGCAGTAGAACAACAAGTGTTACTTCTTCAATGATTGTCGTCCCGTTTTCATATTTTTGCGGTAACTTCATAGGGCGTACACTCTGAATAACCCCCTCAATGATTTCACTATTTCGTTTGATGGCTGCAAGGTCAACTACAAGGTCTCCGTGTTCAAAAGATTGATTAACCATTGTGGATACCTCCTCTTCACATTTTTTATTTGCTTTTACCCGAAAAGCCGCCTTGCTATGCTAGACGGCTCTATATTTCAACGATAAAATGGTCGTTCCTATTAAATTGTAATTACCGAAATAAATGTTATGAAGCATATAACCGGGGGCGGAATTGTAAACTTGCTTTATTGTGGGGCCAAGGCTGACACGAATACTTTTTGAACCATTTCAAATTCTGAATCATCCACAATGTCCGCCAAACGCATGGTTTGGTCATATTCTTTGACAATCTTACAGAAAGTTTGTTGTGTATCATTCTGAACTATAGCGTATTGCACATCATCAATAACGATAACCTGCTCGACATTTAACAAGTCCAACTGTACATCGTTTTCGTTGACGACAATAATCGAAATTCGCAAGTAAATACCCCCCCTTTCTAAATATCCTCGAAATCATCTTCTGTAATTTCGACGACTTGGTGAGCGAGATATTCACTGGCTTTCATTCCTTGTGCATCTTTCAATAAAAACGGAATTGGAGAAAGTATTAATGATCCGTCTACAGGGTTAGACAGGAATGTTTGTTTATCAATTCCTGCAAGTAAACGTTCATCCGTTGTAAAGCGTAAAACAACGTCAGGCATATGTTCCTCTGCAAGTGAACCGATCATGGGTATCCTTGAGTCACTATCTACAATGAGAATAAGACGGTCGGGTTTGAGCGATGTGCTGACTTTATCAAAACCAATTTGAATTTCTCGGAATCGACTAATCAATCTTTGATACCATCCGTTCGTAATTCGTACTGGCTCAATCCATAAAGTCTTTAAATCTCCAGCATCCTTAATTACTTCTGCCACAAAGGCGGGACGGAATGTGGTTTGATCCTCAAGTAGTATATGAGGCTCTCGTTCCCATTTCACGATACGGTCAATTGATTTCAACTGGCAGAAGAATTCATTTGCTGTTAAATGCGAATAAAAATGGCTCATGAGTGGTCCTGCACCATTAGGAAACGTAACAGCATGGAATTTGAACCTATCAGGTACTCGTATATGGAATAGCTGCTCCGCCACTTCTGCACCTACTCGGGTCAACCCGTAGATTAGCGGTTTCTTCTTGCCGTCTGCACAAGGTGTCTTCCAAGAGAAGGCGGAAATAATGCCTCGTTGATGACACTTTGATATGAAATCTTTGATTTTATAGACATTATCTGTGTCTGCGAATACAGCTCGTGCAATTTGAGAACGAGTGGCACAACGATGTTGGGATAAGAAGTCCAATAGTTTTAACTCTGAATCTGTAAAGGAATGATTCTCCATACGACTTCCTTGCCAAAAACGAGCGGTGTTGTTGCCAGTCTTCGGCATGTAGTAGGTCATTTTTGCGTAGGGATCCGAAAATAAACTGAAATAAGTACCGTCAGGCGGCAGGTACTGCATAATGTCAGGTGGTGACGTATTTGGGTCATATGGATTTGAAGTAGCAAGGGGAATCTCAGACTTCCCCTGCCTTTTCGTTAACGTTTTTTCGTCAAATGTAAGAATGTCACCGACCATGTGACGTATTACCTCTAGTTTTTTGCCCCGCCCGTGGAATAATGACCAAACCGCGTAGACGTGCCCTTTGTTCATCAATATCTGTCACCTTGAAATTCACCTGGTCACCCTCATTCAGTATGCGCTTCCCTAAATTCGGCGGGAAGCCAGCGCGGCCTACTAGCCCCCGTGGTTCTAAACGAACAAAAACACCATGGTCAATATCGATATTAATGATAGTACCTAGATAGAATCCACCACGTTTATATTCAAGAATGAAATCACGAGGATCGCGTTCAAGTGCTTTCCTGCTTACATCTAGACGTTTATTCTCTTTATCTAATTGCATCACACGTACGTCCATTGTGGACCCGATATCAACCTCTTCTCGGAGGTCTGTTACAAAGTCGTAAGAATAATCATCGCGTTCCATTCGCACCCTTACACCTTCAACAAGTAGGTAAACACCGTACTTGTCTACACCCGATACATAGGCTTCAAAATCTTGTCCCGCCTTTGCTTTACGCCAGAACTTTACAGCTAGGGCATCTAACGCTTTTTTTCGGTTCCCTAAGAATAAACGACTGTCATTTTCATCGAACAGTTTATCAACTACAAATTGTATTGTTGAGCCCACAAAAGATTGAAGGGAACTAAATTCATAGTCATCCACTAAAGAAACAGGAATGTAGCCGTAAATGCCATTGTAGTAGACTTTTAATGCATCTTGCATCTTTTCACCATACTGCAATTTTTCAAGTCCTATTGCTTGTGCCTCAATGACATAGTTTTTTTCGCGGTGGCGATAAGCCTCTCGTAAATCAGCCCACGCTTGTGCTGTTTCGATATCTTTTTGTTTATGAACCATTCTAATTCCTCCTTTGAATTTTAAAAACAAAAAAGGAAGCACCAAATTTCCGCGCATAAGCGCAGAAACGGTACTTCCGTTTGTTTTCTTGATAATGAGATTAACATTACTATAGCGAACCTAATCTGAATTGACAAGCATAAATTATTCGGAATACAACATGAATGGCATTATTACAGTTGTACGAGACTGAGATATTAGAAATCATCAGTGATACTTTCTTTTATAGCGAATGGAGCATTGCTAACTGATGGTACGGACTCCAATATCTCAGGAGGGGCGGCGCTTAGTTTATTCTCTTGTTCTTTTATGGATTGTTCTAATGTTTGGAGTTCGCTTATTCGTATTGCATCCTCGTCATTAGAAGTTGAGACATTTGCCGATTGTACTTCACTTTCCGGGGGGCTAAACAATTGGTCAAAGTTTATATATTCAATTTCACTTTCCGGTGGGATTTCGTCCACTGGCCATATTGGTAGCTCGTCATTAGTTGATTCACCTTCTGCTTTAGGCAACTCAACAAAGCCTGACAGCAGTTCTTCTACCTGGCGATTGATTTCATCCGAGGGAACAGATGCGTTAGGTACAGGATTCGCTGGTTTATTTGGTTCTATAGGTTCCAAATCTGCATCAATTGAAAAGTCTATTTCCGATTGGAATAAAGTAGCGGACTTCGATTCTTTTTTCTTCTTTTGCTTTGCGTGTATGGGTACAACCTCTGCTTTTGTAATAATCTGTTCACTCTCTAGTTGAAGGTCAACTTGCTCTTGTTCCTCTAATGACTCAACAACACCTTTATCATCAAATGAAGGAGGTTCAGTACCACTTAAGTTTGTAACTATCTCTTGCGATACCATTGTGTCGATGATGAAATCCTTTTCATCAGTTGATTTAATTTCAGCTTTTTTCACTCGCAAATACGGTTTTAAGAACTTAGCCTCATGAACAAAACGTCCGACCGCTTTTGTTGAAATGGAAATGCTGTTATTTTCATCAACAACTTGAACAACCATTTGCTTAAATGGTAACTCGCGGATCTGGGTTGGCGAAAAACGGGGCATAAATTTCTTTTGCGTATTCATTCGGAACCCCCAAGATTTGCTGTCAGTCGTCATAGGAGAAGCACTTTCGTTTACAGATTCTTCTACAACCAACTCTTCTCCGAATTCTTTCGAGAAGTATTCGTTATCTGTAACTGTACCGCGGCCAAATACTGTCTTGGAAGATGCATTGGATAGAACAGTTTCTTTGAATCCTTTTACTATGTTGTCTAATTGACCAAGGGACTGCATCGCGATTAAAGTACCCACCTTATAAGAACGACCGAGTGTAAGGAAACGTTCAAAAGCTTCATTGGCGTAAAGAGGAAATTCATCCACATAGAGAAAGATAGGAATTCTTCCTTCTTGAGGGCGGCGGAATACAGCGCTCTGTAACTGACGAATAAAAAACTGGCCAAACATCAAGGAAAGTTCCTCAAGTTCTGCTAAAGCTGTATTGACTAGCAAGACGCCGCCATTTGCTAAGAATTCGTCGGCATCAAAAACCATGTCCCCTTCTTCACTGACAAAAAGGTTGGTTAGCATAGAGTTCAAAGCAATCTCGTTTAAATACTTCTTTGCACCTGTAACAAATTTATCTTTCTTATTTTCTACAACCTGTCTGCCTTCGTATCGAGTTCCTGGTGGGTATGTTTGTATCATTACATCATCTTTCACACGGTAAATCTTGAAGTCTAGAACTTCATCTTCAAAGTAACGGACGATGTTCTCCCAACTTTCTAACAACTTTCTAACATCTTCAGTTATATCGTCTTTTTCTAACTTTGAAATTAGTTGGTTTTTAACCTCTTCTACAACGTCGGCTAAATATCGGGGATCAGTAAACATTCGTTGAATGTGTGTGATATTGGTCAGATTGCCGTATCTAATTTTGGCCAACAGCGTATAAGTCTGTGCTGCTTCGTTTTGTTGCCCTTTAAAAAATTCATCCTGGTCACCAGTTAGTGCGTTAAGAGTTCCTTGGAATGAGGCGGCGGCGGCTTCAAGTGGTCCGGCGAATGGATTGTACTTAGTAGAAAATGCTTTAGTCGGGTCAATAACCATAATCTTTTCATCTGGAATCCCCAACTTCTTCGCAAGCATTAAGACATCATCTACTCCGTCACCCTTTGGCTCCAAAAAGATCAAGCCCATCTTTCTTCTCCCAGTAGCAATCTTAATAAGATCTTGTGCAATCCTGAGCAAGATGGCAGTACTGGTTTTACCAGAACCGGTAGCACCAAATGATCCTTCGTGTAAAAACCGTTGGTCCTCTTTTATTACGAGGGGTTTCTTTGTACTCATGTCATATCCAACAATTACATCACACATATCCATTTCTGCTGTATGTGTATAACGGGTGAGGAATGGCATCTCCCAAGTGTAGAACTGGTCATGCAAGATATCTTTGTTAATTTGAAAGTGCCGAACAATCGTGAAACCTAACAAAGCAGTCACGATAACAGGCATAAAATACACGAGTAGGATTAATGAGTTTAAATCATCAACTAGAAAGAATCCTTTTCGTGACTCATTTACTTGTATGGAGCTTAAATAGGGCACGTACTTTTCAGTGGAATACCTTGCCGCCCCCGCCCAAGACATCATGACGAACGAGCTTATGTTTAAAAGTAAAGATAAAATCCGTCCTTTTTTTGTACGAGACCAATCCAAAATCACCTTATACCCTTTTTTTATCGGGTAGGTAATTGTGGAGTAGTTCCAAGTGAAATAAGGAAGTATCCAGAGCGTAATAAATGCTGGCCAAGAAATTTCATATAGCCAACTAAAGGCATAACTACCTAACAATGATGAGAACCAAGTGAAGAACCCTAGTGGTAGTAATACCAATAGATTAAAGGCGGTAAAGATCGTCACTAGAATAGTATGCCCTTTTAAACGGATAAATTCGTACGTACGTTCGGTAAGTTCAGCCTTGCGAAAACGTGGTTCCAAAAAGCACTCCCCTCTCAATACCTCCAAAAAACAAAAAAAGCACCGAAAAGACATAAACTGTCTAAACGGTGCTTCCGTTGAAAGTGAAATTTGGTGGTTTATTATGCTTCAGTATAGAAAACGTTGGTAAGCCTGTCAATCTGAAAACGGAGGTTGCTCTAAGATTTCACGTTTTGAGTTATACCAAATAGGTGAACTCGCACCTAAGTCTACAGAGTGCGTATGTTCGTAAAATATTCTTTCCTCAATATCCCTTACTTGCTGCAGGTCAAAACCTTTAAGGGGCGGCACGGGATAAAAAGTAGAATAATAGAGGACCAAAAATACATGTTTATGCTCCCGCTTGAATTTTTGATAAACCTTAAAAAATTTCCCCCATGGTTCACTTTGATAGCCTTCTCCGTTTACGACGAAATAGTAATGACTCTCTTGACCTCGTTTTACAACGGCAATCTTATAACCTACTACCTCCCCTATTGCAATTGGCTTGTTATTAGTCGAGAAGGATTTAAAATATGACAAAGCATTTCGTTCAAACTCTAACCTTGTGCTAGGGATCATAAGTTGTAGGCGGGACTCAAAATGCCTTAATTCCATTACCAGTAAATCAACCTTATCTACAAAATCCTTACAAGTTGATGTATAGGCTTGATAAAAGGACTGAAAACGAACTTGTTCGCTCGCATTAACCAATTGGTTTTGATAGCGTTTACCTCGGTTAGGAATAATAACTATAACTCCTTTTGGTAACGGCATGTTGTTTTTGGTCAACCATTGAAAGTATCGGTTATACCCACTAAACTTATTTACTAAAGCTTCCCCTCGCTCCGTTGAACGGTCTACCTCTAATTCATAAAGTTCATCCAATACTTTAATTTCACCGTCAGGGCGGAACTTCGCTTTCCCCTCGTTAGACACTTTATAAGCTGTAGCAGCATATCGATTGTCACGATAGTCAAACACGCCCGGGTAGTTTCTCTCAAGCACTTGATAGACGTTAAATACGTCTACCTGTTTTAGAAAATGGTCAATATTGATAAGAGTAGGAGTGGCCAATGAGTAATCAAAATAGCCGTTATCATTATTAAAGCCTTTACCTATGTAAGACGGCTGAAGATCTAAATAGGCTATTAGTTCATCGTAGCCGTAGGCGGTTAAGTAATACACCCCCCCTTCTTTAAAGTCCCTACTAGATCTTTTCACGAACTTTTTTTCAGTTAACTTACTGAGTATCTGATAAACAGATCTACGAGTTGAATCATAATGAGACGATTGGCTCGGTACATTCCAAACAGAAAAAACGATTTGTTCGACAATAGCTCCCCTTACTCGATACAAATACATAAGTACGTCGAACTGTTTTGGTGCCGATTCTTCTAGAGATTCTATCAATTTTATACCTCCAAATATTTGGTTCAAATTTAGGTGTATCATAGGGCAAATTAGTCACGCTGTCAAAAGAGGCGATGAAATTCGAATTAAAAGCTAGTGTAAATAAGGCTTTATATTACTTTATATACATCAAACAAGTACATCAATCTACTGCTTCAATCATTGAAGTGCTTAATTGAAGTACTTGATTGAAGTACCTAAGAGGGCATTAACTCATTGTTCAACACAAATAATAAAAGAGAAATCTAATGAAGTTTACATCTCGTAGTTGTGTCGTAAGTGGAGGTCTATAAAGCGATAGAATGATTATGTATTACATTGGTAACACAATGTAATACCAATGTAATATTAATGGGTATACAAATGTATTACACTCGTATCACACCCGTATCACGAAATACTTGCTAAACCCTTAACAACGCTGTAAACTGTAAATAGTAAGGCAAACTTTTCTAAGGAGATGGAGATTAAATGAGCAAAATTATTAAAGTCGGTGTAGATGCAGGGAACAACGCGTTAAAGCTGTGGGTAGAAGGCGAAGATCCGGTAATGGTGCCTTCCACTTACGCATTACATTTCGGAAATGCTACAGAACAATTCGAACAGGCAGATATACCAATAGATGAACTGTTAGACAACATTGACGTTACGATAAACTCTAAAGCTCTCAAACATAATAACCTACGTTACTATGTGGGAGAAACGGTTCTTGGAAACCAAATAAAAGGGAATGAGTTTGAAAAGCTGTCCGATAAGTCAACTGATGAAATTCCAGTCATTTTGACTCTTTCAGCACTTGCTGTGGAAGCTATTAAAAGAAATCCAACTACAGATATGATCAAAATGTCTTTCGATTTGTCGGTTGCGTTGCCAGTGGCTACGATTACTCAGGATAAAGCTATTGCGCATTCAAAAAGATTGATGGGTGCTCACGAAGTTGTGTACCATCATCCATCAGGTAGAAACGTAACTGTGGAAGTAAATGTAGAATTTTGCAAATGCATTCCTGAAGGTGCAGCTGCCGCTTGGGGTGTAGTTTTCGACGAAAAAGGCAACCTATCTTCTCGTCAAGTTGAAACGAACGATAAATTAAAAACGATCAACTTTTCGGACAAGCTTTTACTTCACATCGATATAGGTGCTGGTACAACCGAGATCGTTGTTACCGACGGAGTTCAATACAAGCCTAGAATGTCAGAAGGCCTGAACTACGGTACGAAGGACACGATAAACGAAATCATTAAAAGATGGAACAAGGAGTATCCTAGAAAATCGATTAATGGAATTTCTGAGTACAATGAAATCTATTTCAATTCAGAACACCCAAGACATATCGATCTTTTGGCTATATCTAAAATACCCTTACGCAACTTGGCCATATTATTGAGTCAGGCTATCATTAATAAAATCGATGATTTAAAGGATGATCCTTACACGTTTATTTATGGTGGTGGTTCAATTATCTTAAAATCGCACTTAGAAGAAATTCTGAAGTCAAAAGATCGTTTAACGAATGTGGTCTTCCTTGGTAATCCTATGTACGTAAACGCTCGAGGTTTATTAGTATTTGCCCTTTCACCAGTATATGATGCGTCTAAGGATACAGCGTTAGCTACTAAGTCAGGAAAATAATATTCATTGATACGTTTCGGTTAAAAAAACGAAGTTTGAGTTTATAATAAAGGCATACAATGATGACCAGCTTGTGCTACTACTTTAAAAAGTAGTAGCATTTGTTGAGAAGTGAAAAGCGAGGTGAAATCGCTTCAGGAGATAATGTTTCCTAGCGGATATTATGAGCAAAAAAAGAGACAAAATTCATAAACCGGGAGAACGCCTATCTGTCTATCTAAACAAAGAGCTTCCAGACCATTTCTTTGATTGGATTGCTAAACAAGATGATGTATCAGCATTCGTAATTTATGCCTTGGAACAACTTTACAGTGAAACAGGAAATAAGAATGTCGCAAATATGCTACCGCGAAGATTTCATTTTGAAGATACAAAAACTAGCATTCAGCAGCGTGAACTTGTTAAAGTACCAGTAATCGTTGAAACTATCACTTCTGAGTTCGAACATGATGAGTCAACAGCGTCAACAGCGTCAACAGAGTCAGCAGAGTCAACAGCGCCAACAGAGTCAACAGCGTCAACAGCGCCAACAGCGTCAACAGAGTCAACAGCGCCAACAGCGTCAACAGCGTCAACAGCGCCAACAGAGTCAACAGCGTCAACAGCGTCAACAGAGTCAGCAGAGTCAACAGCGTCAATAGAATCAAATGATTTAGAAGATAACTCTCTTGAGACAAAAAAGTGGGCTAACACAAGTAATGTAGATCCAGACAACTTTTAACCACCCTCGGGTGGTTTTTTTACTTATACATATTTACTTGTGATAACTGGTAGATCCAGGTTCAAATCTACCTCACACTGCCCCCTACTCGTAGCTGCATTGTTCCTGCCGGGGGATTATAAACTGATAGGTATTTCCTTGGATTAAACGGCAAAGAGAACTACATTTGCTTTGAACAATACAAAAGCGGTACTACAATTGATTAAGTAGTACCGCTTTTTACCTTTGTAGTGTTACCTGTTTTCCTGCTAGTTCACCAAGGGCATGACTCTATATATGCCAATGTCCACTTTAGTTTTCGGATAACTTTGCAATCGGCTAAGGAATTTGAGTCAAGGGATTCCAATTCTTTAAGGACAAAGATTTGTAAACTCTTTGCTATCTTGTTACTGACACGGCTTAATGTCCATCGATTGACGGTAACCATTGTCCAATGATTGCTAAATTAATGTCCAACGTAAATTAGAGAAAAAGGGAACTATGATAGT
>NZ_JADPRZ010000022.1 GCF_017347095.1 Sporosarcina sp. E16_8
ATAGGGAAGGCCTCTTTTCTAGGATTGGTTGTGGTGACTTAATTCTACCAAGAAAAGGTCTTCCTTTTTGCATTTATTCATTTACACAAGATATTTTACACTCTCTCTACAAAAGCATTCTTGTAATTGTTCATAATATTATTTAGGTTATCTAAAACCAGTCTAAATTCATTAAAGTTAATATCAGAGTAATTATTTAAGATATACTTAGAGAACATTTCTTTGCCGTAGTACTTTGAATTGTCATACTTATTATCTTTTGTAAACTCTTTTCCATCTATTCTATGAGATATGGTAATGTCTTCAAACAAGTCTTCTATATCACATTCAGGCTTTCCGTCAATTAGAGGTACAGTTAAAAGGTATAAATTATCTATAACATCAACCATATATTCTTTTTCCAAAGTTTTTCTTTTTATTGTATCAAGAGCAGAGTGGTTAAGAAATTTACCTATCGGTTTTTCCCTCCCACTTATGATCTCATTATCAAACATTAAAACCACGGGATTTGTTGGCGATGTATTGCTAGTGCTCTTAAAATAATTTAAATAATTAGGGGCAGGTTTCTTAGAATCAAAGAAATTATATATATTATTTAATGCACTACCCCCATCCAGGTTAATTCCCAAAAAGTATCTTAATCTTTTCGTTTTCTTTAGAAAAGATACTTTGAATTCAAATGTTCCATCGCTATTTTTAGTAATTAAATTAGGATACTCATTGTAGAGATTTTTTAAAGCCGACTTCAAATAAGCAATATCTGTTTTACCTTCCGTTACAATTAGTGGCTTGGGATTGGAAAAAAAGTATTTATAAAATAGAAACTTTTGATATTGAAGTTCTCTTGACTTTAAATTACTAAAATGATTTTTGCTACCATCTATTTTGTTATTGTACCAAGTTAGTTGATTTATAAAGGAAAACCTTCCTTCTAATTGATTAAGGGTTGCAGGTTCACCATTAATCTCGAAATTCCCATGTTTATAGAGTTGATGAGCCATTGCCCTAGTCTCTTTGTAATAAATTCTATTTACATTTATTTTCTTATTAACAACAAGTCCAGTTACCACCTGTCTAGAATCCCTAAATTGCAACCTAGTCTTTTTTTCATTAATTATAAATCCAGCCCGTATTAACTCCTCGGATATTTCCCCATAAAACTTCACATGTAGATCTAGGAATTTTCTATCATTAGTCGAAAATGTTAGGTCATCTGCATAACGTGTATAATTCATTTTATATTTTTTTGCGACTTTTGATATTCTATGGTCAAGTATCTCACAAATTAAGTTCGTGATGACTGGAGAACTTGGAGCTCCTTGGGGTAGTTTTCCTTCATAACATGAAATTTGTGCTATAACTGTGGCTACCTCTTCAGATAGTAAAAAGTCTTTATTCTTAAGAAAAAACCCTCTGATACGACCAAAGTGAAAGCTTTCAAAAAAGCCTTCCAAATCGATATTCAAAACGAATCTTTTATTTCGATGAATTTTTGCGTTTGTTATAATGCTCTTATCTTTTTCAAATGCATGAGATATATTATTATTTTTCCGCTTGCTTTTCTTATGCTCATACAATGCTTCGGCAAGTTTCCTTTGAATTACTTTGAGTTCTTCTAACGGCGCATTAATTTTACGAATACCCCCATCTTTCTTAGGTATTTCAAACGAAGCGTATAAATTATTAATGCCTTTTATATACAATACATAACTCAGCTGTTTCCGTGGAATCTTCAATAAGTCTGCAAATTCATTTCGGTTTTTCACATCGTAAAATGCCCTCATAAATAATCCCCCCATAATTAAACGTGTGGCTACTCATTATGCGAAGCTAATCGGATAAATCGGTAAATATACCGACATGATAAGTATTAGGAATAGGAGAAGCTAATGTTCCCACCATTTTTGTCAACACTTGCGAAACACAAGCGAAAAAAATCTAGCCACACGCATGTAAAATTATACATTAGTTATCTTAAAACTCAAGTAATTCTAAATATAGGAGTGGTCGGTTTTAGTAAATTCTATCTAATTTACGATAATTTTAAGTTTTCTAGTTTCTAATTTCTTCTTCATTCAGAGGGAGTGAATTGGTAAATAATCTTTTATTCATTAGCTGTAATCAATTAATAAAGGATGATATCATTTAGACACCATCCCCCTCAATTTTTACAATACACGCGTAATACGTGTACGAATTTGCTCTTTTTGTGCATCCGTTTCTAACACACGAACCAATACCCGGTCACCTCTTTTAACATTTTGGAATTTCAAGTGACGGGCCAATGAATCCACACCTGCTTCTAAATTGACGAACACACCGTATTCACGGACGCCGGAAACTGTGCCGACGTATTCATTACCCGATGAGTACCTGCCAATTGAATGCAACCACGGGTTCTCTTGTGTGGCCTTGGCACTGACAACAACTTTCTTCTCTTCTTTATCAATCTCCAAAACTTTCACCTTCAAGTGATCGCCTTGCTTAACTTCTTCCGTTAAATCGTCAATCCAACCGTACTTGATTTCTTCCAGTGGAATTTTCACTTCGATTCCGCCAATATCTGCTCGGACAAGTGATGGGCTGACGCTACGGACAACCGCTATGATTTCATCATCTACATCAATCTTCTTTAATGTGATAGATGCCATGTGGTCCAATGCTGCGATACGCGATCCAGTGAACACTTCTGCTTCACGGTCAAAGTTCAGCACTTTGAATGCAACAGACTGTCCTGTCATTGCCCGAAGCTGACGCAAGTTGTCTGCGCCCGTAAATTCCAACGGGATGAAACCACGGATGTTACTAAGGGTTACAACCGCACAAGGTTTATCAAGCAGTTTTTCAATGCCAGTTATCGGCGCCTGTAAAATCGAATTATTTTGGTATGCACCGTAAACTTTTTTCCAATCATTATTAAATTCATTTTCCGCTTGTACTTTCGATGGATCAAAACCTTCAATTAGAACTTGCATGTTGTTTTCTGTCATTTTACTCTCTCCATTTCAATGGTTTATTTTTTTGCAATAAAATAACACCGCCCCTTAACCGATTAGAGTCGATTAACGAAAGGTGTTTCAAATTTAATTAGTTATACTTAATCCCAAAATCCGTCGTTTGATTTCACGATATTACTTGCTGGCTTCTTTTCAGTCTTTGAGTTCTCTGGAGTAATATTTTGCTCTTCTTTTACCGGAATAGAAGACACTAATGATTTCTCTTTTGAATGAACTTCTTTATGGTAATAATCAGCATTCTCTATTTTTTCGTCAAACGAACCAAATTCAGTTTCCTCCATTCCGTCTTTTTCTACATTTAATCTCTCCTCTGCCCTCTCAATATTAAGAGTTTCAAGTTCGGATTGTTCTCTTGGTGCTGATGGTAGATCATATAATTGTTCTTCTTGTACTTTTTCAGCCACCTTCCCTTTTTTGTTATTTATTCTTTCTTGTAACCGTATAAACAGACTTTCCTTCGAGACTACCTTAACCTTTTTATTCTTCATCTTTTTAAAAGCTGTTTTGTCTTCCCACTCCCTCAACTCCTTCCAATTTCGTGGAACAAAATTCCCTTTCGCTAGAGCTGGTTTCTGTGGGGTGCCGTCTTCTAAAAGTTTATGCACAAAGTTAAACTTGGGTATGCCATCCATTAAGTCTGTAGGATCAAAACGATATTCTTCGTCTTCCGTATCTCGATAAGAGTCTGGAAATAGTCGGGGTAGCAATATCCTATTCTTGTATGTGCTTTGTCGCATGATGACTTTATCTTTACCAAATTCATCTGCAAAATCTTGCGCATCTTGTGCAGATATACCGCCAAAACAAATTTTATTTCGACATGACGTAAGAATCGCTTGTTTCATCGCCTTTGGACCAAGACTACCCGACTCGATTTCAAGTTGGCCAAGAGATTGCGTCGCAAAAATGCCCGCTACCCGATATTCGGCAGCGAGCGATAAGAAGATTTCTACATCTGGATTAATATAACGGCTGTATTCATCGACAATCAAAAAATGGGGAATCCGTGTATCTTCTGTTCCTGGTCTTCTGAAAGTGCCATTTTGTAAGTGCATAATCATAAACTGACCGAATGCATCACCTGCTTTCCGTAGTTTCCCAAGTGCGGTATTGACGGCTAGAACGCCGCCTGTTGCCAAATGCTCGTCAATGTTCACATCACTTTTTCCTGTCATGATCGTTCGTAAGGATTCATTACTCACAATGTTTTCGAGTTGCGCTCTTAACCCAATGACAAACTGCTGATATTTCTCACGCATACTCCCCAGTAGTTCCGCCTCGAAGAAGTGAACCAAATCTGTCATACCATCACGATGTTTCAGTTCGGATACTTTCTGCTGTAAGACATTTTGATCACGAAGTGTGTTCATGACATCGATAATGTCCATGTTGTTGCCGTGAAGTTCCTTGAGTAACCTCGTAACATTACGTGCCGAGAGTTCCTGAACCGTAGCAAAAAATGCATCTTGCTTCCCGAATAAACCTTTTAATACTACGACTGTTGCCTCCGCCACTGTGTCCGTGTCACCTTCCATCGGATTAAATCTAGCTGAATTCGTTTGTTCAGGATCAACGTGCGTACAAGGTATATCCATTTCCTCGCACATTTCGGCAACCATTGCTGCGACATCCCCTTTTGGCTCTACAACTGATATGCCTAACGGGACACCTCGTTTCTTCTGAAGCAACAGTTGATAAATCATCGGTTTCAATATTGTCGCTGTCTTACCGCACCGTGTTGGGCCAACAGCAAGCATGTGTGTGAAACAGTCGCTCCCTTGCCATACAATTGGCATTCCCATCTGCCACAACTCCTTTCAAGTTCAGTTTCTTCACAGCCATTCCTGCTGGCATATCTTTGTAACTAGCCTAACACAGGGGGATTCGTACTTTTTAACACCAGCTTGTTTACCCTATTAAATGGAGCTATTTTCAAGTGTATATTTCTATTGAGTCCTAACCACCAATTAACATATCTCCCATTCAACGATATTCTCTCGAAACAAATTAATTTTTCATACTTTTACTACTGTGCCAGTACCGATATTTATAGCGTACTTTTTAGAAGGAGCTTTGTTATAGTGAACTCATATTATCTAACCTTTAGTGGAATAAAAAAATAAGACAACAAATAACACGGCTAAAAATGTGTTATTTGTTGTCCTTTACCTTGAACTATTAATTTGCTTTGATATCTAAATCAATTACAGAAAAAGTTCTATTTTCACTTTGTCGATGTTTTTCGAAGAATTCAATTTCAATTCCGGTTAAGGAAGTTAGAAAGCTTTGATCCACCTTTAATTCATCCATTAATTCTGATACCGTATATAGTCCATTATCAAAAAGTAATTGCAAAATGCTTTTTACTTTTGTTGGACGACTTATTGGTATCTCCTTATCTAAAGGCTCGTTAACTTTATAGCCATTTTTATTGATGGACATATAGAAATAGCGATATTGTTGATAATCAATTATGTTTAATTTAAAGGCCCTAATTGCAATAGCTTGTAAAGAAACGAGCCATTTTTGCTTAATATCGACATATGCATCAGGATTAGATCGTTTGCCTATACCTCTGCAATCTTTTCTAAATTGCTCTTCCGGTAAAAGGAATGCAGAAGCAAAATTATTCGCTTCGTCTTCAATATTTTTATAACTTTTTTTATCTTGCATAGTAAACTCGACTTTGTAATGTAGAAGTAAATGCCCTAACTCATGGGCTAAATCAAAATTTCTTCTTACAGCCGATTTTTTGATAGACCCTAGTATAATGTATGGTCTTTCATCCTCACTCCACAAACTATACGCATCGATTGTATGGCCAATTTCCTTTTCGAATATAAAAACCCCGGCTTTTTCCAAAAGAAATAGAAAGTTTTGATTAGAATTATTATTTAACCCGATTTTTTCTCGCGCTAAGTCCGCAATATAATTAATTTGCATACTTCTATCCAAGTCCGCATTATTTTTCAAGTAAAGTATAGTTTCTTTTCTTAATTCTAAGATACTATTTTTAGGATAGTTAATTTTCGTTTCAATTTTTTTTATAAATGCATCAATAAATCTTACATGCATTGATTCACTTTGTGATTTATTTAATGAATTAATTGTTTCCGAACGATATGCAATATTTTCAACCTGTATATTATTCATACCTATTTCATTTAACAAATCATCGTTGTAAAAGTACGTTGATTTCACTTGAAAAATAGTTTTTAATTTATTTACTACTTCTAACTTTGGAGACATATATCCATTTTCATACTGCCAAACAGCTTGTTCAGTTACACCGATTTTATCTGCCAACTGATTTCTGCTCAAGTCATTTAGTACCCGTATGTTGGTCAAACTTTTGCCCACGAACACAGGCTATACCTCCTTATTATGTGATTAGCTTCCTTTATCCTTCTCATCCACATCATCATTTAATCCAATATCGAATTTGAAGGCATTAAGATTTTCATTTGTCTCAACACTATTAGTTAACGCATCTTTTAATTCTTCATCAATAATTAAATCATGTGAAGCATTAACATATCTAATCAAATCATCAATTAGGTACGCTTTGTTATTAACAGGATTAGGCATTAGAAGTGAAACTTTTGAGATTAACTGATTTTCATCTATTTCATAAGTGACAATATAAAACCGACTGAAATTCGACTCAATTGCTGAAATTGCTATATCATCCGATTCACTTAAATGGAGATCCTCAATTAATTCCAGTTGTACCGATCCATTCGATTCCTCTGTTTTAATACTACCAAAATCTATATCTAAGTTAATCTCCATTAGTTTATTCATATAAGACATTTTGGCATCGCGAGTCTTCCCATTGGCGCCTTTTCCTTTGTCGACTTGCTCTTCATCGAAATATCTTGCATTTTTTACGATAAACAATATTTTTTCATCAAGATGTTTAAACTGTAGATATTGCCAAGTTAACCCGGCCTTTGCTAATTTACTTTCAACACCATACGATTCACATGCATTAGCTATACTATCATCGATATGATTACCTTTAACCCATGCATAAGCCCCACTAACTTTCATTACTCGAGCCTTTTCTCTTCGAATATCGAGATATTCACGGTATCCTTCCATTAAACCATCAATTATTTTTTGATTTAATTCGTCTGCCAATTTATAGTTTTCCAATTAACATACCCCCATATTTTCTACTAAGTATTATTATAACACTTAATTAAAGAAAATATGATTTTAATTAGTTTTTATTAAAGTTGGAGAGTGTATTCTTTAGTATTTCCAATACTACTCCTTATCTGCTTCACATTAAATTGATATGAATTATCTGATTTTCACTGTGTTTCATCAGCCCTACTAATTTTGGTCACAGTGTCAACACCTGGCACACGCAATAAATTAATAAGAATGGAAGCCAGCTTGTTTGAAAACACCTTAGTAACTTTATTTTTATTTGGGATTTTACTGCCTATTGATTTTTGAAAGGTCTTTTCATGTTGCTCTTATTTACCCTCATTATCAGTAGAAGCCCCCAGTATTATTCGTACTTCTCCACGTTCAATTCTTTCTTTTTCCTCTTTACGCTTTTCAAAATAGCTTTTGTTTGGCTGTTCCTCGATTCGCTGATTACCTCTCTTTTTCTTGTAGGAAATTTCGGCTCGGATGAAGACAATATTCAAGTATACTCCCGTTATGCCAAGCAATACCAATGTGAGTTTCATCATTGTTAATCGGGATAGAAACTTTTCCATGTCCCAGGTTGAATAAACGAAACTAGCTAGGAACATTGCTCCGAACAACGTCATACTGACTGACATGAGTTTGTCCAACTTCTTACTTTTCGACTGCTGTAGCTGCTTGACCATGAAGTAGGCGACCAAAGCTATCAGTCCAGCAATCAGGATTAACTTTGCTGAGGGGATATAGACAGCGTTGTACATGATTGTGACACCCAACGCTGTCGCTAGAAAGCTAATCACCACTATAATTACTTGCAAATGAATCACGCCTTTCTGCTTCGGGCACTGGACACTTCCAAATTCAACACAAATACAAGTTCATCAGCTAGCAGCTCACGCATCGTTCGGTACATTCTCTTTTGCGCTGCTTCCCCTAGATGCACGGCTATCTCATTATTAAGCCCCTTTTCGTGTGCTGTTAGTTTTGTCATTTCCAATAGTTCGGGTATGACTTGATTTGTATGTTGCATATTAATTTCCCCTTTCCTATTTTTATTATTTGGTTTTAAAATGTCTTTTGAAGAACAGTTCCTTCTATATGAGTAGTCGTTTAGATTGCGGACAGATGATCCACGAGATCCCGAGTATCAATTTCAAGGTAATCCACATGATGAATCGATTCTAACAGCTGTTCATGCAAAGCACGTGTGTTTGAAGTTGTGACAACAAGTACTTTCCGTCCATCTAATTCATACATCTCTTTGCGGTATTGTTTGATGTTATATACTTTGACTAAATCTGTATCCAGCAAATTCACCAAATACTTTTCTTCGCCGTTATGTCGAACGATACGTTTTAATCCTTCATATTGCTTGATTCCACTTACTGCAGAGGTTTTAAAGGACAAGTCGTAGATTTCGTAGTCCTCCAGAAACTTCATGACGTTTTGTTCATCCTCAAATTGACGGAGATAGTACTTAGCAAAGACGAACGGGAATATTTTCAAACTCTCACATTTCACGATTAGACCGTCATCTGCTGAAAATACATTGACGATGGTGGTAAAACTGTTTTGGCTCTTTGCAAAGACCATATAGTTTGGATAATTGGATTCCTTGATTTCTTTTGCTGTTTTGTTGAGATTCATTTTGCTGATGCCGTGCATGAACATATAAAATAAGTAGCCGACTTCTCTTGGACTTATTAACATCCCCTGCACGTTGGCTCCTCGATTTAATTCATACGCTACTTTGACCTGCCGGCTATCTTTCATGGCCCATTTGTATTTTTCAAGGTCAATCATAATATCATTACTAGACAGCAGGAACGGGAGATGCCGGATGTTTACACGCAGTTGGTCAGCACTCCGTTCAACAACCACCCGCTGCTTGCGTAAGCAGGTGATGCCCGTTTCACTAATTCTGTGGTAATTCCCTTGTCGTTTCTGATTCGCAAGGTATCCACGGATTGGATGGGTGCTAATCAATCTGCTGTTTCGCAACAATGTAAGCTTCTTGTACGTGTACCACTTCGTCATTTCGTAGCGTCGCATGATCTGCTCCGTACTCAACGCTCGATGTTCATAGAGGCCAGTGAGAATCTCAATATCACGAGCTTGCAGAATCTTCACCGCTTGTTTATTGCCCGTCTTTGACATGCGTTCCCCTCCTTTTTGATTGTTCGCCCCGGCTGTTTATTTTCGGTCACTTCTACACGCTGTTACGAATTGATTCAACTAAACTACTTGGATTTTGCTTGGATTTTCCTAATTCGCAAGTAATGAATGATTGTTCTGTATCCACAAATGTTTTAACAGCATAAACAGGGTACAATATTAGCTGCTTTCTTGTATCCAATATTAGGGGGTTTAAAATTCCTTAATATTGGATATGAATCTTAGCATCTATATCGAGGGGCAATATGATGTTTTCCAGACATAGATTAACCCCAAAAAACCGCTGCAGGGATACCGCCCTTTTCTTCACTTTCCGTCTCAACTAATTTTGTCTTTTTGTTTTCCTCTGTTTTATATTCGTCGATTATCGTTTCTTTTCTGAACTCTTCTACAGCAGTTACCAAGTTCCGGTGCTCATCTTGCAAGTAAGACATGAAATTCGCGAAGTTGTCTTGCGATACTACATAAACTTGAACGTGATTTTCTTTAGGATCAAGGAATCCCACATCAACATTCCATACTCTGGACCAGCTATCATCCCCAATTAAACCCGTTTGACGTATCGCATCTTGAATGAGTTTTCTATTCCGGTTGTCTAAATCGCTTATCTGCATGTTGTTAAAGTAATGGGCTGTAATAATGACCGACTGATCAAATTTAATATCTATCTTAGAAAAATCATACGCATCAAACGTTGCACGGTAATAATAGTGTCTAATCAATGCCAAGTAATCTCTATCATCCTCTTTATAAGCGGGTAATGCTCCCTCATATGAGAATTGAAAAACTGGATAACCATTGATTAACAAGGGTTTTACCTTCGCCATTGGGTATACCGATGTTCTTTTAATAGCAGCATCATTTCCACCTAACTTATTTATTTGTAACATTAGGTACACCTTCATTTCCTCGATGTTTTTCAATTGCTCAAATAGCATCTTCTTTTCAGATTCCACTAAATCCATTCCTTTCTTGTTCGGGGACGTAAATTCACCTCTTAAACCCTTGATACATAAGCATTCTTTAAACTCAACGTCGGACGTTTATAAAGTTTTTCCAACACGAATAACCCAACGTCTGACGTTAGGATTTCAGAACCTTATAACAGCAACGTTTGTAGATCACTTTCACGTCGGACGTTCATTTTCTTCAACGTCCGACGTTGCTTATCCGAAACGCTGTTCTATCAATGTTTAGACCTCCGATTAACGTCGGACAAATCATATTTGTATATTTACTGCTTTCCAACAGCCATATATTCTGTCAAATACGGCATCGGATCTTCTTTTCCACCGGCACGAATTATCTCAAAATGCAGATGGTTTCCGGTTGATGTTCCCGTTGAACCACATGTGCCAAGTACATCACCTTGAGAAACTACATCATTTATTTTTACTTTCGTGGAATTTAGATGGGCGTACAATGTTGTGACTTCACCATGATTGACCATTACATGTAGCCCGTATCCATTTGACCAACCTGTTCCAGAGGCAAAAATAACATTACCGCTTTGGGCTGAAAGAATAGGGTCATTATTTGCACAAGCAAGGTCTACACCTGTATGCAGTCTTACATCACCATGCACGGGGTGTGTTCGATAACCGAATGGACTCGTAATTCTTAATCCATTTAATACAGGAAGCATCCAGTCGCCTACAACATGTACCTCGCAGTTCATCGTTAGCCCACCAAATTGAGCTACCAACGTAGTAACATTTGGTCCCCAATGTTTATTTAATCCGGTTGGATCATTGTCTGCTCCAATTGGTGCATATACGCTACCTAAATCGGCAATCGTTGTTAAACCGTCCTTAATAATACGATTGTGCAACGTATTCCCCATTGCGTTTAAACCATCTTCAATTGTAGGGAAAGAATATAAATACTTACTTCCTGTTGCCGGGTCCATTAAACCACCGGGATTATTTTTTAATATAACCGCCGACGATGTTCCGAATCCCGTTTCATGAAAAGCCACTGCCGACATCAACACTGGGTCTATGCCGTACTTTTCTGCAACATCAATAAATACTTGCCCTTTGCCTGTAAATTTTCCAGCATCATTAAATTGAGCGAAGAATACTGTTTCACTAATTTCTCCATCACCACGACATATCGCACCACCCCCAAAGTTCATCTGTTCATCGTCTTCTTCTGTAAAAATTACAAATACCCCGAAGAAAAGAAGAAGGGCAAGAAGCGAAAACATTAATAGCAAAGCTGGGCTGGCTATAACTGGTACAATCCATAACAACTTTTTCATAATCATTCAACGAACTACTTACTCTTAAAAGAGGTTTTGTTCGCTCCCTCCTCCCTATCTTTTGTCGTCATAGTTCAAGTAATACTCAATAATTTGAAATTTACGGCTGTCGTCTTTTTCAAACATCAAACTGTAAACATCCTTATTCCTTCTGGTTTTTCCATCACGATCAATCACTTCACTTATAACTACGGCATCCCATGAAATAGCAATTAATGTCGGGGCAACAGGTTCTTTAATCTCCACTGACAGAACTTTTCTTGAAACGATTCCTTTCACATCTTTTAACCCCGTAATCATTTCTTCTTCACTATCCCTCAGGTAACTGATATATCCTTGATCCAGCAGTCCCTCGACGGATTCTAAATGTTTAACAGGTGATGCCTTATCAAACTCATGAAACTTTAATGCAAATTCATTTGCAATTTCCATTGTTTTCTCCAAATCCTTATTGCTGAACATATCATTTTGAGTGGGGTTTTTTGAAACTTCTTCAGGCACTTTCAAATAGTTCTTTTCAGGATTCTCTTCTACAACATCATTATTTCCACTTTCTTCTTTCTTGGAATCAGCCCCTTCGATTTCATTTAAACTTTTTTCTTTGGTTCCTTCTTTTGAAGCACATTTCCATATATCCCCTTCCGCATTTCCATTGGGAGTTTGTATTGAATTATCATCTACACTTTTCTTTTTTCCTTTATCGACAAAACCGATAATAAAACCCAATAATAAAAGCGTGACAGCTAGACCCATCACGCAATAAGAAACTATTCTTTTTGTTTGCTCACTCACTGAAAGTGTCAACCCCTTTTTCTAGTTATTATGCTAGTTTTGCAAAACCTCATTTACTACTCTGGAAAATTTTCTAACGATTTCAGGTTATTACCTTCAATAATAGCTTTTCTTTCTTTTTCCAATTCGATGGCCCTTCTTTCATTTTCAATGTTGCAAGCAAACGTGTCTGCAAAACCATTTTTCCATTCGCCTTTCTCAGCTTGTTCAACTACTAAATCAAAATGTCTGTTCATTTCACTTTGACTGACATTGTTTAAACCGCGATCACCTAATGTGTCCAGGGTTTGATTAATCATTTCAGGTGGTACACCTTTATTCGCAAGCTCATTTGTCACCATTGATTTATTCAAATGAAGTTCATATTCCACTTCACCGTATACATCTTGCTTCTCTTTCTGTAGTTGAATCGTTTTTCTTTCATCCGCAATTCCTTTTGCAAATGTCGCAGCATAGTCATCATTCAATTCGCCTTGCGTCATCAATTTGTCGTGTTGCGAATGCAATTCTTTCGAACTTACATCGTGCAAACCTTGTTGATCTAAAGCAGTCATTGTTGCATCAACCATTTCTGAAGGGATTCCTTTGTCAGACAGAACTGCTTTTGTTTGTTCACGTTTTTGTTCTCTTCCAGCAAATAATAAATCTTTTTCTTTTTCGATTGCATTGCTTCTTCGGTCATCTGAAATACCTTTAGCAAATGTCTGAGCAAAATTACCGTCCAAATCACCTTTATTACTAATTTTCGCAAATTGCTCATTCAGTTCTTCATCACTTAAATTTGTTATCCCTTCTTTTTCAAGGGCTTCCTTCGTCTCCTCTTTCATTTCAGGGGTCAAGTTTTTATCATCCATAAAGCCGTCTAACTTACCCTTGTCAGTAGCAGAAAGCTTTGCAGCTTGTTGAGTTTTTGTCATCTTACTCAAGTGGGCAAGATGTTGAGCTTTCATTGCAGAGCCAGCAACGTCACTTATGCCACCTTCACCTGTTGCAACCTTACCAACAGACCCACCAATTGCCGCACCTGTCATAGCACCAGCTGGACCTCCAACCGCAGCACCCGCAACAGCACCACCAACCGTAGCAACATTTTGTACACCCTTTTTAAATGGAGCTGTGAACGTTCCAGAACTTTCTCTTAGGTCACGAATTGCATTCGATCCAGACGAGAATATATCTTTGATTCTGTTCCGTAGAATAAAAATTGTTCCGAACAATAATAAATTAAAGGTTGCTGCACCCACGTAGCTATAAAATGGATTGGAAGCTCCATTTATCGATTTAAAATCACCAGCGTAAATAATATCTGAAATTACAAATACAATTAACGCAATGAATGATACAAATATCTTCAAAGCTAACGGGATACCTAACTCGATGAAATATCGTTTCAAAACATTGAATTGTCCTGGAATTGCACCAATCAGTAAAGCAAAGGGCGCAAGAGCTGCAATGACCATAAACCAGAACTGAAATAGAATTAAACAAAGTGATAATAAATAGATTGGTAGTGAGACTAACCCATTAATCATCATGTAGAAATATGAGAAGGCTAATCGGCTATTTACTGCGGAATATTTCATCATGTTATTATTTTTACCGCTTTTTTGTGAAGCTTCATCTTCAATTACTTTGGTTAGCCTATCTTCACCGACAGGTTCTTTAAGAATACTTTTTACACGTTGAATTCCTAGGTTTCTATCTCCACCACCTAGGTCTTCTACGTCGTGAGTTCCGTATTGCATATACAAGTAGGGACGATCTACAAACATCCCCCAAATGCTGTCCTTCATTTTCGTTCTTGGATTATCAACACCTGCATCAGCTTCTCCACTTTGACTCGGAAGGCTAACAACAAATCCGCTTAATTCAGTTGTTATTTTATTAGCACCTGTTAAAAGTGTCGTGTAATTTGCAAACATTAGAATTGCGATTGTCAATGCAATAATTGTTTGGAATACCGAAGAAAAAGAATCAAAAAAAGCACGTTTTACTATAAAAACGTACAAGGCATACATACCAGTAATAATCGCTATTAATTTTACAAGATTTCCAAAAAGCCCGTTTCCGATACTAAATTTCCCACCCGAAACGCCAGTGAGATTTGACATTAACTTTTCAAGTTCTATAATAATCTTTTCGGTAAAATCAGCGGTATAAGCCAAGTCATACATGACCAACATCGTGTAGGATAAAAATATATTAATATCAAAGACGATATTGTTGACCAAATTAACCATTTCGCTTAACTTATTTCCAACATTTTCTTTAACATCTGCCCATCCGAAAAGTTTGTCATAAGTGTCAGCCCAAAACTTTTCCCCATCATCAAACGATTCCACATCTTTGTCAGAAACTGCATCTAAGTGATAGTGGGATTTTCCATCATCCTTAAACTCACCATATTGATCTGTTATTATATCCATAATATCGGACATCTTATTTGTTTCTTCGCCATCATTCGCTAATGCAGAATGAGTCACACCCATACCGAAAAAAAGATATATCATCATGAATACAAGAAATATTCTTTTGTAATTTGGTTTCATATGATTTTGGCCATAAAAAATAACCCTTTGCATAAAGCAAGGGTTACTTAAAGCCTGTTACCTCCTTTCATATTAAACTCCTAAACCGAACACTTAATTTTATTCAGAGGGAAATTCATGAAGTATTGTACCTATTTCAATATTGCCATCATTGATAACATCTGGTCTTTGCCCATAAAACGATTTAACTTTCCACTCTTCATTTTCATTTTCTTCGACTATAATCCAATCATTAATAATTTCATCATTATCGTTATATCTACTATACCGATAAATGACATCTCTTTTTTCTTCATCATAAAAGGTTTCATATCTTTGTAATTCGTATTTCCCATCAAGTTCTTCGAATAGATTAGGATACTCATGGCTCTCTAATAAATATTCTTTTTTCTCTCTTAACTCTTCAATACCTTCAGCCGATAAACATTTAAGAATCTTGGGATAATTTTGTTCTATCTTAACCACCATAAAGTCATGTGCTATTTCATCAGTTTCTTTAAATACTTCTTCATATTTCTCCGCATTAGCATTTTCTTCTTTTTCTACCGTTTCACTTTCTTTCCCATCCGAATTACAGCCAGAAATTAGAAAAGTCATACCTAACACTGCTGCTAGGCTTAGGATACGTTTTTTATTCAATATGACACTTCCTTTCGTTGAGTTGTATATTATCATACTACTCTATCTTTTTCACGCTCTCTTTCCTCTTCGGATGATGTTGAAGAATCAAATGCATCTAACAACTCAACAAACACCGGATTAATTTTCACAACGGCAGAACGACCATAAATATCTTGAAATAAAGCTTCACCACGATCCAATGCTTTTAACGTTTCGATATTTGCATTTGTTTTGGGTAGGTTCAAGTAACTTAACATTTCTTCTGCTTCACTAGTTTTACGCAATCCGAAACTAAATTTCATCCCCATATTTGCAACATCATTTCCGTGGTCAGAAGCATTTTGGGACCCCTTAATCAAAGTCGTATTATAGAAACGACCCATTCGGACGATAAAGTCCATTAATTCAGCCCCAATTGGACTTCTTTCAATTGCACTTGCTTCGTCTTGTAGAATGAACTTATGTGTACCTCTATCGCTTTTAAACATGTATTGCTTTGTCCAAGCGGTGATTGAAATCATAATTGCTTCCGATATCTTGTGAATCGTTCTGGCGTTCTTCTTCTCACTAGATGATGGCAAGTTAAGGTTTTGAATCATAAGTACTTGAATCGGTTTGTCATGTTCTAACACTTTAAAGTTTTGCCCCACTTCCCCAAATAGCAACATGGAGAGTTGATTGCGTTTCAATGTCTCTAGCGTACCTCTCAACCGCTCTAATGCTTCATAGCGGCTATTCGACATACTTTCTGGACGACGGTCATACAACTCATGTAAATAGGTTAGAACCCTTCCAATACATGGATCATCTTCATTTGATACTTCTTCAACTGCTTCACTCAAAATATTGTAAGCATCTTCGTTCAAATTAATGTTTGCCAGATACGAAAGAATGTCCATAGTAATGTCTTTCGCTTCCTCAATACTTGTACTTGTTCTAAATGGGTCAAGTGAACCGGCATCGTCTGGGTCAGAACCAAGCGTCCAAACTTCTATGAACTCTTTCGGAATGAACGGGAGTCCCTTATCCCATCCTGTTCTATCACCTTTAGGATCTATGATTAACCCTTTGGAGCCAGTAAGTGTTGCAAGATAAATAAACAAATTCATAAAGAAGGATTTTCCTCGTCCTGTCATCCCTGCAACGAGAACTGAAATGGAATCTACTACGTTACCCAGCCCATCAAATGCTTTGGCTGCTAAATCTGGCTGGATAAAGACTGGCTTTGAAAATTGCGAAGTATGTCCGATATAGAATCCTCGATTATCCCCAATGTTTGTAGTAGCACCGAACATCATTCCAGCTAAAACACCTGGAGCAACTTCCATCTTATAATCATCGTGATACTTTTTTGAACCGGGAATAGCTTCTAATAAGAAATGAACTTGCTCACCGTAAGGAGCGACAATTTTCAAACCGTACTTTGATAATTCATTTCTCAACAAACCAACCCTCGTCTTTAATTGTTCTTCAGTTTCAGCAGTTACTTTAAAGACAAACGAAACAGCAAACCCGGGAAATCCTGTTTGCTTAAAATAGTTTTCCATTTGAATCGTTCCACTTTGGGAAACATCGACACTCATATCAACATCTTGACCGCCCTTTTGAGCTTCATTACGTTGGTCTTTGAATTCCAACTTTGCATTACTTAATTTCTTCTTAATTATTTCATTCGGTTGATTTTCCGCACGAATCGAAACGGTTAACGGAAAAGGCATTCGCAATTGAATCCGGTATAGCCATTCACTACCGGGATGATGCTGAACATCGTCCATATATTCAATCGTTAAATATTGGCAATACAGACTTTCAATCTCATTCGCATCAGTAATCCGACTCAACATCAATGTCTTAGGACCAATTTCTTTGATATTCGTATTTTGCACATCAAAGAATTCCTTCTTATTATTACGAATCGCTTTATATTTCTTTCCCTGCATATCCATCCCTTCAACTTCTTTACCAATTTCATACGAATTACGAAGCTGAACATCCGTATTGTTAATTCTTGTACTGAAACTTTTTTCAATAATAAATACTAATTCCTCCGTCGTTACTTTTTGAATCCGTGAACCGAATGAGTTAGCTATTGTTGATTCGATTGACACGGCTTGGCTTTGAAAAGCTTTAATTTGGATTTCTAAAATGTCATCGGGATACAATCCTACCGCTTGATATAACGGTGAACTGAAGCCTTCAATAAACTTCTTAACGGATGTAAGGGCATTGATACCAGCATTACCCGAAGCATATTTATTTTTCTCGGGATCTAGTTGAATACCAATATAGTGATGATACTCACTGGACTCATTCAATTCTCGTTCATTTTCTAAAGCTCTTTTGACTTGATTTATATACTGAATGCCATTTTCTTTCAACGGATAACTTTTCATATTCATTTCATTAATTGTAGCGTTCAAAATACCTGTAATATTCGTCGGATTAGGAACAACTAAATAATGTAAATCAAGGCCGATGTTTGTTAGAAACGACATCTGTTGTTGAAATGGGATTATTTTCTCATCCTCTTCTAAGAAGTCATAATTAAATCCATCTATTTTATAATAAGCCCAAACTGTTCCATCATGAGCAAATACTAAATTGTTTTCTATATGCTTAACAGGGAACTCGATTTTCAATGTGAACCACTTCCTTATTTTAATGATTAGCTAATTTTTCACCGATTCCATTTTATCGTTGAGTAATTCGCGCCATATATTCAATTGCATTCTTTCGTTCTTCATCGCTTTCTGATGTAACGGATATATCTTCATTTGTCACTTTCACCGATTCATTAAAGGTAAAGTAGTTATGAAATTGATAATCCTTTTCTTTATCAACTTCTCTACCTCTATAAACCGAGCTGTCCTTTACCTTTCTTGCTTGATACAAAATAAACGAACGGAAGAAGTTTACGGGTGATCTACCCTCCGTTCCTACATCTGCAAGTAACCATGCCAATCCTATTGGTATAAGAATTAAGATCCCAACAGGTATCCAATTAATTAACCGCCCAATTCCCGGGGTAAAATAGATAGTAGACTCCACGATTGCTATCACAAAGAAATACAAAACCGCTTTTAACCGGATAGGCCTGCCTAGTTCTAACCCGAATATTTGATAGAGCTGACGTTCAAAACGAATGAAGTTATTCAGTACATATAACGGGATCTTGTTTATGTCTTTTCACCTCCAAGCTGTCTATTTCAAAACAAATAGCAAGAGGCGCTCTAGTAGTCGAAGCCCTCTTGCATGTATAGCAAAAAATTAGTTACCTAAATTCAATTTCTCAGCAATAAATTCGGATATGTTAATTAAAATGTCTGGTTGGACAATGAAGATTCCGATGAACGCAAGGCCGATAACAACACCGATCATTGCAATCCATGCTCTTTTAAATGCTGTCACAATCAACGCAACAAAAAGAACGATGAATAATGCCCATTTGATTTCTTGTGAAAACCATGTAAATAATCCTTCTAAACTCATACAATTCACCTCCCTTTAAAATAAAAAAATACAGACACAATTGTCTGTACCTACATACTGCTTATTCATTTTCCGTATCATTTTTATCCACTTGATCGCTTTCAACACCATGATTTTGATCCTGATTATCTTCCTCGACTTCCATACCTTTTTCAATTTCTGCTTCTGCTTTTTTCTTGTCCTTTAATTCATCAATGTATTGTTTATTGTTTATGAATAACACGGTATAACGCATTTCTTTTTCAACCAATACAAGGAAGTAAGTTGATGTAAATTCGATTCCTGTTTTTGGTTCGGCCAACACAACGTCCGTTCTTATAATTTTTTCACTCGATTTCTTACCTTCAAATATTTCTATGTTTTTCAAGCTAACAAAACCCATTGTTTTATTAAGACCGTTTTGATGTTTAGGGTCCTCAACGATATAAGTTAACTTATCTTTTGCGTCGTTTGCATATGCTTCAAAAAAAGTTTCCATGAAGGCACGAATGTTTTGAATGCTTCCATCATTAATCGGTTTCAACCCCTCCGTTTCAGATTCAATACCTTTACCTACTATCTCTTCATTCATATACGTGAAGCTTGGAAGTTCATAAACTGCGAAACGACTTCCTTCAACGTCATATAAGATTGGAACAGATATATATTTTACTGTTTCAATTTTTTCAGGCACAACAGCTTCATTTTCTGTCGCTTTATCATTCTCCTTTTTTTCTTTACCGGTAGGATTTTCAAAATTTATTTTAACTTGAAAAATGACTCGTGCTCGATTGTCCCCCAAATCTTCAACTTCTTTTAAATGTATATTTTCTCGTAAAATCTTTGAACTCCACTTCTTATCATCTGTTGCGGCTAGATCACTTAACTTTTCGGGCAAATAATAACTTAACTTCATTTTTCGTTGAGTACGATCTTCATTACCATTATTCCATGTGAAGTATTCTGCTACAAAGCCTTTTGAAAACTCTACCCCCTCAGCTGCTAAAGCTTTATTCACCTGTAGGTTATCCGCTTCATTGCCGGCATTCGAACTCCCACTGGTTGAAAACACATTTACAAAAACAATAAAAAGCATAAACAAAAAAAGCATCCAGAAAGTAAATGCACCTAGCTTTTTGGCTCGATACCCTTTCGGTTTGCTTTTCTTTTCAAGCATTCGCATCTCTTTTTTACGTTTTTCATTTTCCAATGACTTTTTCAATACATCCATCGACTTTTTTACAATACCATCCTTTTTTCCATTGGATTTCCCTAACTTCTTCCGCAAGTTTTGTGGACCTCCTTCTTGTCTTTTTGTTCAAACTTTACACGACTCTTCACATTCTTTTTGAACTTCCTACCATAATGAAAATAGCGACAATTAATAGCAGCGTAGTAATTGTCCCATATTTAACAAGGGATGATTCATAAAGAGTGCCGATGTGCATTTTCAGTTCCTCCCACAACGGGACTAAGGTTGGAAACTGTTCTAATAATAGACTACCGACAACAGCGACTAAGAATATCATTAGGATGATTCCGATAATTGTTTTAAACACGAATTCACCTCCCTTCAAGGAATTGCACGATGACATCCCCTTTTATTAATATGAATAGTTAACCTATCTTTTAGGGGAGCTTGATCTATTTAGACTCTTTGCGATTAACGAAGCCCAAAATATCATACTTATGAAACGACCAAAACGACTCAATTTCCTTGGTAGTCCTTCTTGATTGTTAAAACGTTTATTTCGCTTAGTAGCATCTGGCTGGATATAGCTTGAATGCTCTTTTTTAAATAGTTTGATAGCGTCCTCTTCTGTTCTTGCTCGCCCTTTCTTCATATACTCAATCATTTTCATCAACTTCTCTTTTGAATGATACAAAGGCATTAAAGTAGATTTAGTCATTAACGCATTTTCTACCGTCTTAATATTTGTTTGAAGCGCTGCTATATTTTGCTCAAAGAAAAGTGATGTTTCATTTGCTCCTGCTCTGGATTTGTTATATTTCCTAACAATAAAGTTGTAGGCGTAAATGAACAAAACAATTACCGCAGTATAAATTGCTGTATAGAACAGAAAAACAGGTGTGTAGATGAAAATAAATAGATCCACACCATTCCGAATATAATTAACAAGCACCATAAAAATCGGCACCCATATGAAAAGGTATTTTACCGTTTTACGTACTGTTTCTTTACTTACGGTCCTTTCATCCATTGGATTCTTATAAGCTGTTTCCAATTCTACTAATTCATTTTCTAACATTTCTTTTAGTATCACAGTTCTATAGGTTTCTTCTATATTCAGTAGCACAAGATTACTCCTTTCAATTTAAATTGATAATAATGATACTCTGAAACGCGCTTTCAATCCTTCTAATTTTACTTCTGGCATTTCTACACAGTAATAATCTGTTCCGCGATGCTCAATCCTACAGAGCTTGTAATAGCCCCCTTCTTTCATTTCTAAATCCTCCTGCCAAAGATCAAGAAAAGTACCACTTGTTAATTCAAAGCTATTTAATTCATACCTGGCCCTACTGTTTTTTCGTAAATAGCCTTCAATTTGAATTTCCTTACTCAAATCAACAATTGATGTATATGCTTCTTCAAGTCCTAATTTAGCTTTATACAGCGTGAAATACCTTTGCACATCTTCCGAATTTAAATCGAAAATATTTATGTTATCCATCAGTTCATCCATTTCCTTCAAAAGTCGTTTTATTGTACTACCTGCTTTGCGGTAACTTTCTACGGTATCTTCTACTAATTTCATTTAAAAATTCCCCTCCTATTTATTCGCAATCATTAAGATGAACTCCCTAAATTCAATAACTGAGTGGAACCCTAATGCCTCTCTAATTTTCTTTTTTGTTACACCTTCTTCAAGCAGCGTTCGTATTTCTTGAGTTGTAATCTCTAGTTTCTTTTCCAGAATTGCTTCGATGTTCGTATCTGTATGCCATAGCTCGTCACCTACGCTCCGCATTTTTTTATAGTTGGGACAGCCACCACAAATTGTTTCGACAAGTGCCTTGATTTGTGAGCTATCTCCCGTCATCACTAAACCTCTATATTCACAGGAGTCACACACTCTCAGCGTTTCAGATACTTTTAAAAACTTTTCCTTTTTGCGTTTACGTAATTCTTCTTTTGTCCTACCCATTTCAACACCTCCCTTTAATTAATCAAAATTAACACCAAAAGACGATAGCATCGCACTCGCGCTATCGTCAATCGCCTGTTCATTCATTTTATTGTCTTCAGGTTTGTTTACTTCTTCATTTTTAATTGCTACAGCATTCCCTATCTTCACTAGCAACTCTTGATATTGCAATTCTTGATTTTCTTTTAATGACTTCATTTCAGCCAAAAGATCTTGGATTCCTTGCTCCGTTTTCTTTCCTTCCGACATCGTACGAAAGGCGAACCTCAGCATCTGCCGAATTGTTTCACTTCGTTTATTATCCGGGACTTGTTGAAGTAATTTATAAATTTCTTTATCCTCTTCTTGCAAACGAAAGCTATATCGCTTCTCCCAATTTACACTCATATCAAATCACTGAATTTCGACGCTCTAATTGTTCAAATACTGATTTTCCTAATCTTAAATAACCGATGGTGTTTGCAAACTGGCTTTCAGTAATCTTCACCAATCGATTATCAAAGTGGTGCTGGATGAATGGTTCAAAGAGTTCTCCGCCACCACCGGCTAAGAATATCGCATCAAATAGATCAGATTCTTCAGCCCATACATTTTTTAATCGGTCAACAATATTCGTAGCAATGGATTTCTTACTCGACTGAATGATATTGCTGAAATCAATTTTATTTCCTTTGTAAGTCAATTGTTCGTCTTTTAATATTCGGGAAATGTAATGTTCACTTAAATCCGCACCACCTGTTTTTGTTTTATAAGCTTGACGGATATCCCTATATAGATTGTTTACACCGTCATCCACAGTTCCAGATAACTTTGCTTTAGGAACAAATGAACCATTCTGTTGAATCTCGACTACAACAAAGTCCGTTGTCCTAAATCCGATATCAACCAATCCGATAAGCGTTCCTTGATTCATTAGATGAGGATAGGTATATTTTCCATCATGATTAATCAATGCTGAAAAGATAGCTGATGCACCTTGTGGAAACACTAAGGCTCGTTCAATATTTACTTGTTTAGCGCCATCTTTTAGTGAACCTGATTTCCATTCAATTTGGGATTGGATCCCCGTAATAGACGTTTGAAAATCCTTTGCCTGTGCTTGGTAGAAATCCAATGGAAGTCCCGTTGACAAATTCACCGAACCCCCTCTTCCGTCGGTGACAAGTTGAATAGCCGTATTAAGTAGAATGTGTGTGTACATATGATTAAAGCGTTCACGTTCAAAGATACGAGATAAAGAACGTGATCCATTTGCTAGTTCTCCCACAAAATAATCTTCACCTTTGATTGATACATGTATATTCGCTAAGTCATTTGGCGTATCTCCGAGGATATTTGTAATTCCCCTGTCGTATCCTTTCCCAACCAACGAAGGAAATATTATTCTCTTTCCTGATGATGAAATCGCTTTGACGTAGCCATAACCTAAATCCACTGCAACGTTTTCCAATTTTTGACCTCCTATAAATTCAAATTACTTTTTTAAGTACAACCCAACCTATCGCTATAACAAGCAACAGTCTCGTGATTCTGTCTATCCACATAAAACTGAATGATGGAATTGCAATCCCGACAGATTTAGCTGACGGATAGAAGAGTTTCACTTTTCCGGTTAACATGTCTCCTGCAATATGGGCAAGTATCCCTGCACTTACTGACAAAGCCACCCATAATTCTGTAAACGGGTATATAAAAATCCCTGCTAATAACGTAAATAGCAGGGAGTGTGTAAAAGTCCGATGACCAAATATAGAATTAAGTGGTATAGCTATAAAGAAGAACAACTTTCCAAACTTAGATTTCGGTTCATCAAGATCCGGTAGAACACCTGCAATTCCTCCTACCACCGCTCCTCGCCAATCACCCCCTGTAACTGTATATCCGGCTACCATTCCCGATAAAGCGTGTGTGGACCACTCCATGAATCAACCTCGATTCTAAATTATCGTTTACCTCTTTCATTTTTTCATATCCCAATTTATATCCCCTTCCTTCCTATTAATGATTTTGTTCCTCTTAAAAACAACCAAAATATTTCGATTGCTTTTGACAGGTACAAAAGTTTTTACGATTCACATATTCCCGTTCAGTTGTGTTGTATAAAATACTACTTAAGGGAAATTGAAGAGTGAAACATGGGATTTTTGCAACAAAAAAAACACTGAAATAATCAGCGTTTTTTGGTTATTACTTTATCTTGCTTCTTAAACAACACTCTTCAACTAAACTGCCGCGATAGTACACTAATTTCTTCCTCTGCACTAACATAATTTCCTAATAATAAAACCAAGACTTTAATAATAAGAAAACAAGGCAAGCTCACTAGGATTACTTAATTCAGTGTCCTATCAAAATCGTTCAAAGTAAAATTTATTATTTAAACCAATTAAAGAAACCGCCACCATCGTTATTATCAGAACTTTGTTTCTCTGCCTGTTCAATTTTTTCTATTAACGCTTTCCTAGTATTGTCCCATTTGTCCTCAACTTCACTCGACCAATTAGAAGTATAGTGCAATGATTTTGCTTTTATGTACGCTTTATCATAATCCCCATTATCAATATCTTTCATTATTTCATCAACTGTAGCTTGTAATTGTTGCTCTTCTTTTATGGACTTTTTCTCTACTGAATTAAAATAACTGAAACTCCAAATTAAAACTACAACACATGCCAATATAGAAAATAAACTACTTCTTGATTTTCTATTTATTTTCTTTATTTTATATTGTTCTTTTTTATCGAATTTATAACGCTCTTGTTCATACTGTTTATCTCTCATTCGTTCTTGATGTTCCATTATTTTCATTTGAACTTTTGCGTTAATAGATGCTTTACTTAATTCTTCTAAGATCATTTTATGACCGCAATATTTACAAAAAAAAGTATCTATACCGTCTTCGATTTCAAGTGCACCATCACAATTAATACATTTTAATGTATGTACTTTCATTGTAATCCTCCAAATAAGATATTAATTAAGCAATAATTTCCGCACCTTCACATACACAGTGTGCTGAGTATTAAAGCGCACTTTTGTCTAGGAACCAAAAAATTCCGCACAATATAGCCTTGAAATTTAATTTACGGTTATTCTGTATCTCTAATATATTTCTAAGTACGGTTAATAGCAATATGTCACTATTTTAACATCATAAATGTTTTTCATCAGAATCCCAATGTTCATCCCCAATAGCAGCATCAGAAAATTCCCTTATTGCACCATCTACTTGCATTTGGCGCCAAACATCAAGCTATTTATATAATTCTTCATAAAGATTTTCCTCTGGACCCATCCCATCAAGATGGGAAATCAACTTTTTCACTATTTGATCCTATTCCTTTTGTGATAGTTCGTCATTAGACATAATTCATTCCTCTTTCTCTGTCTCAAAATAATGCTTACGTTAAATGGACTTGATTAGTTAATAAAAATTGTTACAAATTAATGTAATTTGTTCAATCGCTTCATTGCAGAATCTGGCCCGATTGTTGGACTTCAAGAACCTTTTTAATACTCAATATCATTATAGCAATGATTCCCCAAAAAACCTTTCAAAAAAGGAAAAGTATTCTAAGTTCGATGCTAATTGAATCGTTACTTCAACTTTTATACCACTTAACTGAACGGGTTTGATTCACATTAATATTCACCATAATAAATTTGGATTTTGGCGTTGAATGCGTTAAAACATGGGCTGAATAATTGAAGAGCTGAAAGAGCAGACATCGCGATTCTTCTCTTTTTTCCAGCCCAGGTTTTAATTCGTTCCAATTTCTATTTCCAAAACTACTGCAAAATAATATGGTTTGCAATCTTTTTTAAATCCTAATGACATATCATACGCTTTAGATTACAACTACTTTCCTCCGAACTTTTCGCTCAAGATACAGGTGAAAATTCTAGTATGGCAGTTGTATATATAAGAGTGAGATAGAGAGTCTTCCTAAAATTCTCCCAAAACCCTTTCACAACAACGTTTACACAGACTTTTACGCGTAGAGATTTATCTACACATGTGTCGAGATTTTTCGACACCCCTTTTTCATATTAATCCCTTCAATATGTGTATAGAAGGTGTAGATTTTTTTCGACACCCTCTAAAAAGAGTGTTGAAACTCTATATAAATCAACAATAATTGGTGTCGTATTTTCTCGACACCTTGCTAACTCATTTCAGTTTTTTGAATTCCAAAAAACTTTTCCTGCTATACAACCTTCCGAACTCTTCTCCATTTTTTATCCATAACTTCCAGGAAAGCAATACCTTCTTTCTTTCCAGTTTATCAAATTCGATAACCAATTTTGATAATGTAGCATTTATTCTATTCCGATCTCCGGCATAAATAATTTCGGGATTCACAAATAATGGTCTTCGAGTAACGCTTCTTTTATGTTCCTTAATCTCTTGTGAATCTACAAGTTCAAATAATATTCCTTTTACTAAAAGACTTTGGATTGTTGCACTAATTCCTGTTCGATCACGATTTAAATACTTTGCAATTTCTGAGACTGTCATAAATTGTCCTGTTTCTCTATCGGTAATGCCATTTGAATGTAGCTGGACCAACGGCATCAATGAAAAAAGAAAACCTAACTCTGCATTTGTCAGGAATTCTTTCCTGATAAGCACATCGAGGTTTTCTTGAATTGTTTGAACAAATAATGCCTTGTTTTTATTTTTCAACTTGTAAAGAGCGTAACCTTGCCCATTCGCCTTCTGTTCTTCTATTGCGACAGCAGCTACATCAACTAACTTCTCACCATCGCGAAGTCTAGCATGCTTCTCTGCTGCTTCTAAAGCGTTCTGCATGTCCATTTCTATATCACCCCCTCTCACCGCTTGCATTGCCCGTATTGAATCGGTTGTTATATTCGGTATACGAGGTGATACGATTTGATAAGCAGCTGTTTCTTTCTGTCAGTTTATTATTTCTTATAGCAATCTCCATCGCTTTTTCTGTACCAATCAAAACGAGTCTTTCTTTTGCCCTAGTCATGCCTGTATACATTAAATTCCGAGCCAACATAACGTAGTGGCTTGTCGTAGCAGGGATTATGACAATAGGTGCTTCACCGCCTTGTGATTTGTGAATCGTGATTGCGTAACCTAATTCTAATTCTTTGGTTTCGCTTTTTTCGTATGATACTTTTATTCCCATGAAATCACATGTCATTTTCTCAACGGTCTCACTATTTTCATTTACTTCTTTTGAAATTTTAGTAATCACACCAATATCGCCATTAAAAACGCCTTTAGATTGATTATTTTTAATTTGAATAACTTTATCACCCAGCCTTAATAGGTTTTTGCCTATCTTCCATTCATTTTTGGTTGAGTCAGCAGGGTTTAAAGCATCTCTCAACTGATCATTCAATACAATTGTTCCAGCAGGTCCCTTTTTCATGGGACTTAAAATCAAAATATCCGATATGGAATGACCTAATTCTTGAAAACGTAAAGCACTTCTTACAATATAGTCTGCGATTCGTTTTGGATCTTCTTGATGAATAAAATAAAAATCACCTTTATCGCTATCGATAAGAAGTGATTTACCTTGATTAACCCTATGGGCATTACTTATGATTTGGCTTTCTTGTGCTTGTCTAAATACTTCTGTCAGAGCCACTGTTGGTAATCCCGATTGAATCATGTCGCTAAGAACATTACCAGGACTAACCGATGGCAATTGATCCGTGTCACCTACAAAGAGAATTTTCGTATCATTTTCAAGTGCGTCCATTAGTAAACTGGCTAACTGAACATCCACCATCGACATTTCATCAACGACTAACAAATCGCAAGGAAGTTTATCTTGCCAATTGTAAGTAGGAATTTCCCCTTGCTGGTATCCTATGAGCCTATGGATTGTAGATGCGTCATGTCCAGCTACTTCTGACAATTGTCTACTCGCCTTTCCTGTCGGGGCCGCTAAGCATATAATCAATTCTGGATGCAACTCTTTATACATGTCAATCATGGCACGTATAACGGTTGTCTTACCTGTTCCAGGACCACCAGTGAGTATTAACATCTGTTCTTCAAATAACCGCCTAATCGCATCACGTTGCTTCTCAGCTAGGATGATTCCCTGCTTCTTTTGATAGTTGGTTATCTGTTTTTCTAACGAAGGCAATGCTACGCCATCCCGAGAACCCTTCATTTCTGAAAGTTTCCGAGCTAACCTGTCTTCATATGTGAATAAAAACTTTGGGTAAACGCAATTGTCTTCAATAACGATATGTTTCTCTTCTAAACGGTATATACTTTGTGCTAATTCATCCATCGAAACTTTGTTCTCTTCAATCGTATTATGGTTTAATGCACGTGCAGCTTCTGCAATCAGACTTTCTTCCATCACATAACAATGGCCTGAACTGAAGCATGTTTCTTTTAGAACATAGTTCACACAAGCATCAATGCGGTATCCTGATAAGGGTGATATACCGATCTTTTGAGCAATTTCATCAGCTTTTAAGAATCCTATCAGGTTTAATTCTGTTAGCTTATATGGATTCTCTGTAACAACTGCTACCGTATTAGACTCATATTCTTTATACAGCCGCATCGCCATACGAGCGGATATGCCGAACACAAGTAGTTCCGAAATGATTTTCTGTACCTCAAACGTAGACCTGACGCTTTCAACAATGTTACTAGCGCGTTTCTTCCCGATTCCTTTAATCCCTTGTAAACTCGCCTCACCCTGTTGGCTGATTAACATCAAAGCGTCTTCACCCAAATTTTCAGCAATGACCACTGACTGTTTCGGCCCACATCCCTTTATTAGAGGCGATGCTAGGAATGCAATCACTTGATCTTTTGTTTGCGGAATTGGCCTTTCCCAAAGCTCTACAACAAACTGTTCGCCAAATTCCATATGTTTTTCCCATGTCCCACGAACCTTTATATCTTCACCTTTATTTACCCCGTAAATGCTTCCTTTAATTGTGAGTTCTTCATTATCCGTTTGCAATTTAGCAATCAGAAAATCCTCATTTCTATAAAGAACCTTTACAACTGTTCCAATGAATTCATTCATTCCAAACTCACCATCTTATCGTCTTTATACAATATGGATCTAAGGCGTTTAAGAAATGCAAAAGAACTTTGGGCTGGGATAAGGTTTTGTATTTCAATATCATTATAAAGAGCCAAGAATAAATCCATAGGCATCACTACTGTTTGACGTTTACGACGAATAAACGCTTTACATCGTTCTACGTTTCTAATAATTGGGTTAGAGGAATCAATGTCATTTTTCATTTCATTTACAGAATCAACAACTTTAGTTGCAATAATATCAATTTTTTCGAGTAATTTTTTTTCTTCAACAGTACCAACTACTTTATTCGCTTCATGCAGGATTTCGTTTCTTGCTTCAACAAACTCATCACTTGATAGAATTTCTTCAAATTGCATTTCCACTTCTGGTGTAATATCTACCTGTTGGAAGAAAGCATCGATTTCTTCTTGTGGAACATTGTACTTACTTGGAATTCCTGTTACGTTAGGCACCGATTTTACTAAGTGCCATAAATTATCTGGGAAGTAATAAAAATCTACATTTAATTCTACTAATATATATCCGCTAATTACGCTACTTATTTTCTTCGTATTCTTTCGAACTTCCCTCAAGTCTTTAGAAAGTTCACGGATGCTGTCTTTGTACGTTTCAAGCAAGACAAGAGAATTGGCATCTTTGTATTCTTTCAGCTTGTCGCAAGCGATGCGAAGGTTGTTTAAACCTGCTTGAATTCTCTTTACATACAAGTGTTCAGAAATATCATTTGTATTTAACTCGGAAAGATCTACAGCAGTATTGTCATCACGAATAATTTCTGTGAATGTTTCCATTGCATAGATAGTTTTAACCATTGAATCACCTGCTCTATTCAAAACAGTATTCAACATCCCTTTCACTTCAATTTCCGCTCCGCTACGAACCTGAACTACAAAGTAAGCCATTTCTACCCATCTCCCTTCTATTAATTAATCCACTAATTTAGCGATTCGTCCGTATTCTGCCTGTTCTAGTCTTACTACTGCCCCTGTCAAATGTTGTGCCCTTCCTCTCGTTAAGAAAGATTCACTTTACCATCACAGTTTTTTCATTTTCGAACTTCTTTACTGGTGAAACCATGCATCCAATATTGAGGGGCTTCATCTGTTTAATCGCTGTATTCAGTTCTTCTTCTGTATGGATTCCATATTTAGACAATGCTTTCCAGATCTTTTGAAGCTCATCCTGCTTCATCAGCTTCCCCACCCTTCCCGCCCTTATTGGGTTCTTTGTTTAACACCATTTGTCGCCGTTTTCGTAATACACTTGAAAGCTATTCTGATCAACACAATACTCTCAAACTGTATTTAACCTATTTACTTGATCCCATACTTCTGTTAGGGGCTGCATAGATCCCCTAAAAACCTTCATATTCGTCATCGATTAAATAACCCTACCGATAATTTGTTTGTCATTCCGTTTCACTTTTTTCCCAAATCAACTTTCGAGGTTACCGATTTGGTAACTGGCTTCCTAAAAAATCTATGGAAGTTCTAATCAATACAGAATCTTGTGGAATTGGAATTGTAAGATTGACTGAAAGTTGTTGTACCATTTATTAATCCTTCTTGTTTTTGAATTACATACATAAATATTTATTTGAGACCTAGTCCGGTTTGATATCTTTTATAGAACTTGTTCAACTATTTCCCATTTAACTTCACCCTTCAAAAGGAAACAATTTGTTGCCTTCCTCTTCAAAAAAAAGAGTCCAATCCATGTCCAAAACTACTGCAATCTTTTTGGCCACTTTCGGACTAGGGTTTCGCTCCCCTTTTTCAATCATTCCGTAATATTGCCGTTCAACACCAACATTGTTGGCTATACTTTGTTGAGTAATTCTTTTCATTTCCCGTTCTTTTTTTAGCCATAATCTCATTCTGATTCACCTCACCGCCCTTTGGCAACATTTTGTTGCATCACCTACTTCGTATTATACGCAACATTTTGTTTCTGTCAATAGTTAATAGCAACTTTTTGTTTCCATCAGTACAAAGCAACATCTTGTTGCTGTATAATATAATTAATATTACTTTCTGAGGAGATACACTATGAGTTTTCAAGAAAGATTAAAAAAACTAAGATTAGAAAAAAAGCTCACACAAGATGATATGGCTAAACACTTAGGTATTACCAGACAGGCTTATGGTTATTATGAAAGTGCAACCAACCAGAGAGAAACGGATCATGAAGCAACTAAAAAGTTAGCTAACTTTTTTAATGTTTCAATTGATTACCTACTAGAAAATACTGACAACCCTTCACCTATTGATAAAGCGGACGTGGAATTCAAAAAAGCTATTTCCGATCCTGGCTTAAAACGTTGGTACTCAGAATTACCTAACTCTGATGAGGAAGACTTACAAAAACTAAGGAAAATGTGGGATATTATTAAAAATGAGGACAAATGAAACACCTTTTAAAATATGAGTTACTAACCCTATCTTTTTATTCAAGATAGGGTATTATTATAAACAACACACGAACATACATTCCTAGAAATTGTAAAGGTGTCGAATTAAATTTGAAAACATCATATCTATCTCCATTAGAAGAAAAGGTTTTCTCGATTTATGATTCTCTAAAGATATCAGAGCCAGCACAGATTTATCATGCCAATCTTATCGAAGATCTTTCTACCATGTTAAAAATAAAAATTTATTATTTTGATGAACCAAGTGAAGCAAATAATTTAGGTGGAGTTTATCGGATCTTTTTAAATGAAAACCAATCTAAACAGGCAATTTGGCAAGACTTTGCTCATGAACTGGCTCATATCTTGCGCCATGAAGGATATCAGTGGTCAATGAATAAGCCTTTCCGGGAGTATCAGGAATGGCAGGCAGAGCAATTTGCATTCCACTTCTGTATTCCAACGTTTATGTTGAATCATCTAGAGTTACCAAGACTTAAATGCGAAGCTGTTGGATTTATTGCAACTTTATTCAATGTTGAACCTACTTTTGCAGATGCTAGATTGGAAAAGTGGTTACTGAATCAAGAAGTTTTTTATTTGAATAGGTTATAAAGTAATTTAATTGAAGGGATAGTGTAATAATGGTTAGAAATTCCCCAAGTAAAAAATCAATCTCCTTCAACCTAATCAATCACAATGGAGCACATATCCATTGGGGGCTTCCCCCCACCCGCGGTGTATTTCCAAGTTATCACGGGAACAATTGTTCCCAAAGTATCCTAATGTCTTAAAATCATATGACACCGCAGATTCTTAAAATTTATTGTATAGGAGAATTTGAAATGACATTGAAAAAAGCAGCGTTATATATCCGCGTAAGTACCCTGCACCAAATCGACAAAGATTCTTTGCCGTTTCAACGTCAAGAGCTCGAAAATTACGCGAAATACGTACTTGGTATAAAGGATTTTGAAATATTCGAAGACGCGGGTTACTCCGCAAAGAATACAGACAGGCCCGAGTACCAAAAAATGATGAAGCGCATACGCGATGGTGAGTTTACGCATATGATCGTCTATAAGATTGATAGGATTTCTCGAAACCTTAAAGACTTTTCCGAAATGTACGAGGAATTGAAGGACTACAAAGTGACTTTCGTTTCAAGGAATGAACAATTTGACACTTCTAGTGCAATGGGTGAAGCAATGTTGAAAATCATTCTGGTGTTTGCCGAACTCGAACGAAAAATAACTGCTGAACGTGTATTTGCAATCATGCTCTCACGGGCAGAAAAGGGCTTGTGGAACGGCGCTACTGTGCCCCTTGGTTACGTATGGTCAGATGAAATAAAATTCCCAGTCATTGATCCAGAGGAAGAAAAAGTTGTACAATACGTTTATAATTTGTACGAATCTTTACGATCGACGTTGAAGGTTGCGTATCGCTTGAACGATGAGGGTATTAAAACCAAGCGTGGTGGTCGTTGGACAGCAAAAACAATTCGCGATATTCTAAGAAACCTGTTTTATATCGGTACATATCGTTACAACATGCGTGAGAGTGGTGGGAGTAGACGCCTGAAAAATAAAGATGAATGGGTAGTAGTCGAAGATAATCACCCGGCAATCATCGACAAGGAGCAATCCGAACGCGTCAATCAGCTGCTGTCAGATAATTATCGAGGGTTGACGGATGTGCAACGTGCTGATATTCACAAACACATCTTTTCAAAAATAATCTACTGCGGTAAATGTAACGCGCTTCTCACGTCTGGACTAGACTCAGCACGAAAAGACGGGTATAGTCCATCTCGCTACACTTGCATTACCTCCGGTGGCACGAAGCGATGCAGCAACTACGTGAGCGATATTATTATTGGGCCATTTATCTTTAACTACGTTTCTAACTTGATTCGTTTACAAGAGAGAATGACGCCAAAACATTCAACGCGCGACATGGAGCGTGCACTTTTGCGTGGGAATACTTTTATTGATGTAGTGGGTGTAGATAACACCGCTTTAAAAGAAACGTATTTTGCGCTTACGAACGGTATGCCTGATCAAGAATACTTTTTGGCCACGGATGATGAAATAATTATGCCTAACTTAGAAGCTGAGCGATTGCAAAGAGATGCAAAAAAATACGGAACTGCTTTATCTCGTTTGGAAGACTTATACTTATTCGGAGAGGACGGTATCAGTCAGAAGGATTATATTTTTAAGAAGCGTGATCTTCAGGAGAAATTGGAAGAAATCGAAACTGAGATTAATTCATTACAACAAAAAGATGGCGATACAACAAGCGAGGTATTCGTTGATAACGCTCAACATTTTTTGATCACTAAAGAGATGCAGCAAGCTCGCCACGTAGATCATCGAGCCCTATCAGATATAGTCGGCCGCGAGGCATTATCTGATTTTGTTCACACGATAATTGATAATATCATTGTTTTGGATAAGCGTGTGCAATCCATTACTTTTAAAAACGGTATCACGCACACATTTGCCTATAAGTCTCTTTTGCAAAGTCGATCTACTGCACCAGCCAGGATGCAGTACAGGGATTATGAGGGAGCTATGCTGCAACACTTGAAGGAAAACGGACCTACTTCTCGAGCAAATTTGCAAAAGGCTACCAACATTTCTCGCGATGGGGTTTATAAACTATTGGCCGAATTAATCGAGCGTAGGCTTGTTGTGAAAACAGGTCAATCTACAATGATACTCTATCATTTCAATGAAAAAACCACTTAAAATGGAGATTTTAAGTGGTTTTAAGTGGTTTTTGCCAAGCCCCTTAACCCTTACTGCTAAAGGCTTCAGACGCAATCATATTTAAGTTTACTACCGCACAGCCCAACGTATGGAATGCGACCGAAGACACAACTGCTCACCACTTTCATTCAAATTCGTATGACATTGTTGACAATAAATACAATGGAGCCGTTTCCGTCCGCAGTATTCGCGGACCTAACGCTATCGGTAAAAATCCTGCTGAACGGAGTGTTTCGGCTTCTACCCTTGACAGACCGCCCTCAGGTCCAAATACAGCAAGTACCGTGTGACCAGGTAATACATTTTTTAGACGGTCCGCAATTTTATGTGGCTCTCCACTTTTCGCGTCTTCTTCATCAGCAAACAGTAGTACATCAAACTTTTCTGATTCGGCAATTAACTGCTTAACAGAGAATGGATTCCGTACTTCCGGGATAACTGTACGATGACATTGCTCCGCAGCCTCTTTGGCAATTTTGCGAAGCCGTTCAACTTTTTTGTCACCTTTTTTTTCATCCCATTTAACAATAGATCTTTCAGCTTGAAACGGAAAAATCCCTGCCATGCCGAGTTCCGTTCCTTTTTGAACGATTAAATCAAGTTTATCACCTTTTGGCAAACCACAAGCTACTGTTACTTTAACAGGCATTTCGTTTGACCGAAGTGCTTTTCCTCTGCGTTGGATTACGACGCCGTCAGGTAAAAGCTCTGTAATTTTGGAAACGAAGGCTTCGCCGTTAGTAACAGCAATGACGTCATCATCAACAGTCATGCGCATGACACGCACAATATGTTTACCGTCATCACCAGAAATTAGTCCGTTACCACTTTCATCAAAAGGACTTTGCAGAAAATAGCGTTGCAAATCGTTACACACTCCTTTTTTGAGCGATGATAGCAACCCAGTCTTCCATAAGAACAGATTCGACAATCTCAAATCCTTTGCTAATCAGATCTTCTTTAACTAAATCACGTTTTTGGCCAATGATTCCCGAAACAATAAACAGTCCATTCTCCGGTAAAATTGAATACGCATCTTGCGAAAAGGACACGATCACTTCTGCCAGGATATTTGCAATGATAATATCTGCCGGCTCTTTTACAGAGTCTAGAAGATTGCCATGCTTCACTTCTACCGTTTCTTCAACATGATTGAGCTCAATGTTTTCTTTTGCAGCTACAACTGCAACCTGATCCAAATCAAGCGCGAGGACACGGGAAGCGCCTAGAAGCGCCGCCCCGATAGATAACACACCTGAACCTGTTCCTACGTCTACAACTGTATCTCCTGGCTTGACGTATTTCTCAAGCGCTTGTAAACACATAACCGTTGTAGGATGCGTACCCGTTCCAAATGCCATGCCAGGATCAAGTTCAATAATCAATTCATCTGATTCAACGGGTTCGTATTCTTCCCACGTCGGTACAATTGTAAAGCGACCAGAAATTTTGACAGGATGATAGTATTTTTTCCAGGCTGTTGCCCAATCCTCTTCATCGACTTCATTTGTCTGAATGGCATTTTCCCCTGCATCTATTCCAAATTCCGATAAGCCACTGATGGATTGATCGATATCTTTCACCGTTTCAATAAGGAAACTATTGACTGGTAAATAGGCTTTTAAGATAACACCCTCAGCTGGGAAATCATTCTTGTCAAGAGCCCATATTTCACCGAACCGGTCTTCGTGGACTCGACTTGGTTCTGCTGAATCTTCGATAACGACTCCACTCGCACCCGCTTCATGTAAAATATTTGCTACTGCTTCAGTTGCTTCATGCGTCGTATGAATAGAAATTTCCGACCACTTCAAATGAATTCATCCCTTTCAGTCGCCTTTGATTGAACGTTTGATTTTATCGAATAGTGAACTTGAATACTCGTCAAGTGAATCTCCGCTAATCGCAGCAAATTCACGCATTAGTTCTTTCTGTTTTTCCGTCATCTTCTTAGGCGTCATCACTTTCACAACTACATGCTGATCTCCAATTCCACGGCCATGGACATTTTTAACACCTTTTCCTTTTAAGCGGAATCGTGTTCCCGTTTGCGTGCCTGCTGGAATTTTCAAATTCACATTACCTTGAACAGTTGGTACTTCAATTTCATCGCCTAGTGATGCTTGCGGGAAGGTAAGCTTGAGCTCCAAATAGATATCGTCGTCTTCACGGATAAATTTCTCATGTGCTCTGACACGGAATACGATATATAAGTCGCCCGAAGGTCCACCTTTATGGCCTGGTTCTCCCTGCCCTGTTACCCGAAGCTGTTGCCCATCATCGACTCCCTCAGGAATCGTTACTTTGATTTTCTTCCTTTTCGTCACTTTACCCGCTCCGTGACAAGTTGAACATTTCTCAGGAATTATTTTACCAGTTCCTCTACAGTGTTGACACGCACGACGATTGACCATTTGGCCAAGTGGCGTGTTTTGCGTAACGCTAATTTGTCCCGAACCGCCACAATGTGTACAGGTCTTAGGTGAAGTCCCTTTTTTTGCGCCTGAACCATCACATGTATCACAGTTTTCTTCTTTCGGTATTTCAACTTCCGTTTCTTTCCCGAAAACAGCCTCCATGAAATCAATGTTCATTGAATACTGTAAATCCTCGCCTTTTCTAGGGGCATTCGGATCCCGTCGTCGTGTGTTTCCACCGAAGAACGAACCGAATATATCATCGAAACCGAATCCGTCAGCTCCGCCGCCACCGCCAAAACCTTGGTTCGGATCAGTATGCCCAAATTGGTCGTAATTTGCTTTTTTCGAATCGTCGCTCAGTACTTCATATGCCTCGGTCACTTCTTTAAATTTATCAACTGCATCATCTGCTTTGTTCAAGTCTGGATGATATTTTTTTGAAAGCGAACGATACGCTTTCCTGATTTCATCTTTTGATGCCGATTTCGCTATACTAAGCACGTCATAATAATCTCTTTTACTCATTACTTCACTCTCCCGAAATACTTTGAATATCATCTATTGTATCATTAAAATCTGAAAAACGTAAGCGCCTGATCTGCTCCGACAAGTGCTGAAAGACTAGTAGATAAAGGCATTTCCCCCCTTGATTATCAAGACTGAAGTTCAAGGAGGGCAGTCTGAAATCGCGACGTCCTGTCGCAATAAGCGGGGATGCAGTTCAATCCCTCCCCACTTCGTGTCGGCCTAGCGGCTAGACGCTGAAGTCTAGATCGCCTAATAAAAATCGGAAAAGCCAAAGCCGGGATATCGGACTTTGACTTTTCCGTCAACGATCATTCTTATTTACATTATCTCGTTTACTTTTTCTCGTCGTCTACTTCTTCAAATTCAGCATCGACTACACCGTCGTCTTTAGGCTCGCCTTCGTTTTCAGCGCCTTCAGCTGCTGCTTGTTCATACATTTTCATAGTCATTTGTTGGATGATTTCATTCAATTTGTCTTTTTTAGTACGGATTTCGTCAAAATCAGCTGCCTCGAGCGCAGTTTTCAACTCTTCTTTTGCTTCTTCGACACTTTTCACTTCTTCTTCTGAAACTTTTCCTTCAAGATCTTTCAATGTCTTTTCAGCCATGAATACAAGTTGGTCCGCTTCGTTTTTCAAGTCGGCTTCTTCTTTACGCTTTTGGTCAGCTTCAGCATTTGCTTCAGCATCTTTCACCATGCGCTCGATTTCTTCGTCCGTTAGACCTGAGCTTGCTTGGATTGTAATATTATGTTCTTTTTGTGTTCCAAGATCTTTCGCTTTAACTGTAACAATACCGTTTTTATCAATATCGAATGTTACTTCGATTTGTGGAACGCCTCGTGGTGCTGGCGGAATGTCCGTCAATTGGAAACGACCAAGCGTTTTGTTGTCCGCAGACATTGGACGCTCCCCTTGCAATACATGAATATCAACCGCTGGCTGGCTATCCGCCGCTGTTGAGAATACTTGTGATTTGCTAGTCGGGATTGTCGTATTACGTTCGATTAGTTTAGTGAACACGTTACCCATTGTTTCAATACCAAGTGAAAGAGGTGTTACGTCCAGAAGAACTACGTCTGTAACGTCTCCGCTTAAGATTGATCCTTGAACAGCTGCACCAAGTGCAACTACTTCATCCGGATTAACGCCTTTATATGGCTCTTTACCCGTTTCTTTCTTGATTGCTTCTTGGACTGCTGGAATACGAGTCGATCCACCAACAAGAATTACTTTGTCAATCTGAGATGCAGTTAGGCCGGCATCTTTCATTGCCTGACGAGTCGGTACCATTGAACGTTCAACAAGGTGAGCAGTCAATTCATCGAATTTCGCACGTGAAAGTGAGATTTCCAAGTGAAGTGGACCTGCATCGCCAGCTGTAATGAACGGCAATGAGATTTGTGAAGTTGTTACGCCTGAAAGATCTTTTTTCGCTTTTTCAGCAGCATCTTTCAAACGTTGCATTGCCATTTTATCTTTCGACAAATCAACGCCGTTATCTTTTTTGAATTCTTGAACAAGGAAGTCGATGATAACATCGTCAAAATCGTCTCCGCCAAGTTTGTTATCGCCCGCAGTTGATTTAACTTGGAATACACCGTCGCCAAGTTCTAGGATTGATACGTCGAACGTACCGCCACCAAGGTCATAAACAAGAATCGTTTCATCTTCATCCGTTTTATCAAGGCCGTATGCAAGTGCAGCTGCAGTTGGCTCGTTGATAATACGTTCTACTTCAAGGCCCGCAATTCTACCAGCATCTTGTGTCGCTTGACGCTGTGCATCGCTGAAGTAAGCAGGAACTGTAATAACTGCTTTCGTTACTTTTTCGCCAAGGTACTCTTCTGCATAGCCCTTCAAATACTGAAGGATCATTGCCGAAACTTCTTGAGGTGTATATTCAGTGTCTTCGGCTTTTACTTTAAAATCTGTTCCCATATGTCGTTTTACAGACATGATTGTGTTTGGGTTTGTGATTGATTGGCGTTTTGCTACTTCTCCAACTTGACGTTCGCCATTTTTGAATGCAACAACGGATGGAGTTGTACGGTTACCTTCTGGATTCGGAATAACTTTTGGCTCTCCGCCTTCATAAACTGCTACTACCGAGTTTGTTGTTCCTAAGTCAATACCAATAATTTTACTCATAATCTATTTCCTCCTATTATAAATGCTACATTTTTTATTCGTTTACTTTAACCATTGCAGGTCGAAGTACACGATCTTTCAACATATAACCAGCTTGCATTTGTTCAAGAACGATGCCTGTTGGTTTATCTTCGTCTGAACCCGTCATAATTGCCTGATGGAAATTCGGATCAAACTCCTGATCCAGCGCTTGGATTTCAACTAGACCTTCATCTTCAAGGGCTTGAACGAAAGTACGGTAAATCATATCTAATCCCGTCATCATTGTTTGCGCCTCTTCAGTTTTTGCTTCCACAGTAAGTGCCCGTGCAAAGTTGTCAAGAACCGGTATTAGATTCGTCACGATGTTCTGCGCACGATACTTCTGCAACGCTTCTTTATCAAGCGAAGCCCGTCTCTTGAAGTTTTCATAATCTGCTAGAAGTCTAAACCGTTTGCTCTCTTCTTCTTGTAGCTTGTCAGTTAATTCTTGCACAAGAGTGTCTTCTCCATTTTCAACGATTTCAATTTCCTCAGTATTTTCGCCTGATTCGATTATTTCGTCTGTCTGTTCGGGCGTTTCCATTACTACTTCTTCGTTCTCTTTAAATTCATCGTTTACAGTTGTCATTAGTCGTTCCTCCCTGCTGTTCCGCCGATTGTCAGCCTCGCCAATTCTCTGGACAAATCACTGCTCATTAAATCAAGCATGGTGATGACTCTTGCATAATCCATCCGTTTTGGTCCGATGATCGCGATGGAACCCGTCATATTGTCGCCGGCTGAATATGTCGCTGTAATCACACTACAATCTTCCATCGCATTGTGATTATTTTCAGAACCGATGCGGACATGTATACCTGTCATACCTTCCTGAAAAAACGTCATTGCTGGTGCACCCTTGTCCATCAATTCAAAAAATGTTTTCATCTTATGGATATCATTGAATTCAGGTTGCTTCATCATATTCATTTTGCCGCCAAAAAACAGCCTTTCCTGTGGTTCGATTGAAATCGCCCGTTGGAATGAAGCGAGCAAGTCGCCTGCATGATGAATATGACGTTCTAACACCGTTTTCGTCTCCTCAGCAAGTATCTTCTGAATTTGGACAAGCGGAGTACCAATGAGCCGCTCGTTCAGGATGTTTACCATTTTTTCGATATCTGAAGCGTTGAAGCCTTCCGGTACATTGAAGAGCCTATTCTCAACACGTCCATTGTCAGTGACAATAATAGCGACAGCCGTCTTCTCATCTAATGGAACGATTGAAAAACGTTTCACTGCATGCAATGATGTATCGGGCCCGAGTAGAATCGACGTGTAATTCGTCAAATCGGACAAAATTGTTGCTGACTTTCGTATTAACTCTTCAGTCTCCACAATTTTCTCCCGAAAAACCGAGCGCAGGTGAATGCTGTCTTCCGTGTTCAACTTTTCTTTTGTTAATAAATTATCTACATAAAACCTGTACCCTTTTTCAGATGGTATTCTGCCGGATGAAGTGTGGGTTTTTTCAAGATAACCCATCTCTTCTAGGTCAGCCATTTCGTTCCGTATTGTCGCAGGACTAAATGGTGCTTCCGGCTTTTGGGATAGCTGCCTCGATCCGACAGGTTGTGCGGATTCGATGAAATCGTCAACCGTCAGTTGCAAGATAAGCAATTGTCTGTTCGTCAACATAGTCATCACTCCTGTTAGCACTCTATAACTACGAGTGCTAATACTACTGATAATTTAACAAATGCAGATCGAAGTGTCAACGAATTGACTCAGGATTATTTAAGAAATTGCTGAAATACATCGTTTCCTCTATAAACACCACGATGCGTTAGCTTAACCGCATCATCCAATCGCTCGACAAGTCCATCTTTAATAAGCGAGTGCAACGTTTCCCCGTAAACATCTTCAAGCGACTGTCCGAACTTCTCTTGGAATAAAGAGACGGATACGCCATTTGATTTGCGAAGTCCAAGAAACATTTCCTCTTCCATGGCTTCGATTGCCGTAACTACATGTGTCTGTTGGACTGGACGTTCACCCAATGCCGTCTTCTCCATATATTTCGCTATAGGTCCGATGTTCGAATATCGGATACCATCTACATAGCCATGGGCACCTGCACCAATACCAGCGTACGTCGCATTTTCCCAATAGATGAGATTATGGATTGATTCATGACCTGGAGTTGCAAAATTACTAATTTCGTAACGCATACGGCCTTTACTTTCCATCTGGTCAATCAACATCGTAAACATTTCCGTTTCGATGTCTTCACCCGGGAGCGGCAACTTGCCTTTATTCATCAAATTATAAAAGACCGTTTTTGGCTCAACAATAAGCGAGTACCCTGAATAATGGGGAAGATTGAGGGAAAGTGCTTTATCAAGAGTATCCTGCCATTGTGCAATTGTTTGCCCCGGCAACCCGTAAATCAAATCAATACTTATATTATCGAATCCTGCTTTTCTCGCTTCTCCAACAACACGTGCAGCGTCGTCTGGACCATGAGTCCTACCAATCTTTTTCAATAAGTCCGCGTCGAATGACTGAACACCGATGCTCAATCGATCCACACCGCCATTTTTCAGGACAATCAATTTGCCGTATGTTAGCTCGTCCGGATTTGCTTCCGTCGAAAACTCTTTTAATGAACCTACATCTACATATTCATGGATAATCTCAAGCAACCGTTCGAGCTGTTTTTCAGACAATGAAGTTGGAGTGCCGCCTCCTAAGAAAACCGTTTCCACTTCTTTGAATGAAATACCTTCCTGCCGCATGATTGCCAATTCCTGACCCATTGATTCGATATATTCATCGACAGGCTGATTTTTGAAAAACACTTTATTAAAATCACAGTAATGACAAATTTGATGGCAAAACGGAATGTGGATATACATACCCCTCATACCGTCACTTCCTTCCTTTAGTTAACGCCTTATTCAGGGCCTATGACCCCGAACTACTAGGCGTTAGAGTCTATACATGGAAAAAAGAGGGCTCGACGCCCCCTTCTTCATTTATTAATTAACCCTCGTCCATCTCCAAGGCAACAATAAATAATTCTTGCTAATTGGATGTACTAACTTGTATCATACAGCATTATGATGTATCGCACAAAGCTTAAATCCTGTACAAGACTACTCCATTCTTATGGTTAGTGTCGAAACAACTCCGAGTGATGATTGAATCGTTTTATCCTGCCAAAATGATACTTTCGAATTTTAGAAAGCAAAGGGTAATCTGAGCGGAAAAAAGCGAAATAAAGTAGTAACTATCGTAATCGTTGTCAAATCTAACGAAAGAAGTGGTTTATAAAAACTTAAATGTAGAGGAGTTCTGTTTATGAAAAATCATAAAGTTACATTAGCCATCTTATTACTGAATTTATTTATTGCCTTTCTTGGTATCGGGCTTGTTATTCCCGTCCTCCCTACGATCATGAACGAGCTAAATATTAACGGTACGGTCGTCGGCTATATGATGGCAGCATTTGCAATTACACAACTTATCGTCTCACCATTTGCTGGGCGATGGGCTGACAAATACGGTCGTAAAATTATGATTGTGCTTGGTCTATTTGTATTCGGTTTCTCAGAGTTTTTATTCGGATTTGGTAAAACAGTTGAGGTATTATTTATCTCACGCATGCTCGGCGGGGTCAGTGCAGCATTTATTATGCCTGCTGTTACAGCCTTTATAGCAGATATTACAACGAACGCCACAAGACCTAAGGCAATTGGCTATATGTCTGCCGCTATAAGCACAGGCTTTATTATCGGCCCGGGGATTGGTGGGTTTCTAGCTGAAATTGGTACACGTGTACCCTTTTATTCAGCGGGTGTACTCGGTGCGCTAGCAGCGATTCTGTCTATTATTCTATTAACAGAACCCGAACGAGCGACCGAAGATGCGCCTATCCCAGGGCAAAAAACAGGGTTTCGTCGTCTTTTCATCCCGATGTATGCCATTGCATTCATCTTAATATTCGTGTTGTCGTTTGGTCTCGCAGCGTTCGAATCGTTTTTCAGCTTATTCGTCGACCATAAATTCGGCTTCACGCCAAAAGATATCGCCATCGTCATTACGGGTAGCGGAATTGTCGGAGCACTTGCACAACTATTACTATTTGATCGCTTATCAAAAAGCATTGGCGAAATCAATCTTATTCGCTACAGCTTAGCCCTATCAGCGATTCTCGTCCTATTGATGACCTTCGTAAGCTCATACTTCACAATATTACTGACAACGTTCTTCCTGTTTGTTGGATTCGATCTAATTCGTCCAGCCATCACATCCTATTTATCTAAAATTGCGGGCAATGAACAAGGCTTTATTGGCGGCATGAACTCAACTTTCACAAGTATTGGTAACATTTTCGGCCCAATCATCGGTGGTGTGTTATTCGATATTGACTTAAACTACCCCTACTATTTTGCCGCAATCGTATTAGCAGTCGGTACGATTATTGCACTGTTTTGGAAGAAGCCGAAGCATATAACGTTATAAAGTTAATCTTCAATCAGAGGGGGGTTCTTCATCCCCCAGTAATAAAGTAAAGTGCATTTCTCTAGTGAAAAGTATACGAAAAAGGTGACTGTTCCGCATGGAATGGTCACCTTTTTCGTTAAAAATTTTTTTCGCATCAGGATTTTCTTTATTTCATCTTTTAATCTCTACTACGTTTACCAGCCAAAATTACAACGTCTGCGACGAGATTCTTTACAGTGACACTTCAACCTATCTTCGCGGTCACGGTCACAATGATTTCTATTATCACGATCAGACCTTACTTCACGACATTCACAAATCAACTCTACCCGCCGATTTCGATTTCGATTTTGATTTTCAAAACACATATTCTATCCCCCCTTTGTTGTTCTTTAAAGCTGGCCAGCCTTCTACGTAGTATATGGACGAGTACGCGCAATGATTGGACGAACCATCTAGTGCAAGCAAGTTTTTTATTTCTAACTCTCGTTTATTTCGTTAAAGAAAAGCGAACTATGTGAATACTACTAAAAAAGGTGACTGCGTCTTAACTCAATAAATAAGAGATCGATCCACAATTGAATCTGTGGATCGATCTCTTTTGCTTTGAATGTCATATTAGTTTACTATCTTAACTTCTTTAAATTGACCTTTCCATCGTTATATTTGTAATTTCGTAGCCCAACTTTCCGTATAATCCCCGCTCAGTTTTGTTATGACCAAAAACATGAAGTCCAATCTTTTCATTCTCATAAAGACGTCCGCTTTGTTAGTCAGTCTCAAACCATCCAGGCTTTGTACTTTTAAGGATTTTGCGATTTCATTGAAACCGCTCAGCTTAGCGGACCACCTTACCATTAGATGGATTGTTTGAAATAAGATCTCCGCAATAAACACTCTTACCATTTGATGTGATTCCTCTTTCTAGTAATCCAGCTAAACCATGAATGCCTCGATGGGATGTTTTAGGAGAAATCCGGATATAACCTCGAACTGCAGTAATATCAGGAGGTGAGTTATTTAAGTTTTGGAATTCACCAGTTGCAATTACACGTCCATTAATCTCTTCGAATAAATCAACATCACCATTAGAAGCGAATGAGTATAAGAAACCAGTTGGCTCTGGATTATCTGAATTAACTCTATCGACAAAATCAACAAACGCTGGATAAACTCCATGGGTTTCTGTTGCACTTGCAGTCTTGATGTAGTTTTGGAACTGACCTAGATAAGCTGTTAATGCTAAACCGTCACCAGACTTAGACGCATGATGCATTGCGATAGGATTGTTAAGTGTTTTGTTAGTTAACTTACGACGATACTCATGGCCAAGCTGTTTAGCAATTGTGAAAGCAGTTCCACTTAATTGAGAGGCCGTAGCATATCGATCAGTTACCGTTTCGGCTCCGGATGCATGCGACATCCATACTAATGCCATAGACACGTATGGATCGTAACCACTTGATCCTACGAAACCTCTCATATGATCTTGAGAGTAATAAGTATTACCATCGATAGTACTTGAAGAGTTCAACTGAGAAACAGAAGAAACACCAAGTTCAGTAAGACGAGCCGCAGATATTTGAGAAGAAATAAGAGCGAACGTTTGACTTACACCACCAACCCCAATAGCAAGACCGGCGATCGAATTGAAAGTTGTTGGATTCCCGATTTTGTTAAGATAGTCAGGGAATTGTTCGAAGTATTGATTCAATTGACCAGTGCGTAATGGCGAGTTTACAGAAATCCCACTTAACAGTTCAGATGTTTCAATAGTCTTGATTTGAGACTTTGATTTTCCAAGACCAACCGCTAGATAATATGCCAGTGAAGCTAAGTGAGTGTAGATCGTATTTAATACACCAGTACCCGCTTTGAAACCATGAGTTGTAGAAAGGTCTGTAGCAATACCAGTATCGAAGATTTGTAAGTCAGGAGAACCATAGTTCTCTGCTAAACGAGCGATAGTAGTATGTTTAAAATCAAAGTCAGAAGTAGCTTGATTCTTCTCGGTAAATTTAGGATTTTGAGCATAATAAATTGCGAGTTTTTGGAACATGATCTTAGCCCCTTCTTCTAAATGAGTTTGAACTGTAGGGGCTAGGGAAGATAGTAAAGTTGAATTAGTTAAGATGTTAGTATATCCGACTAAAATAAGACCAAATCCCGGATCTGTTTCAAATCCACCATCAATATAACCAAGATCTTTTGAGTAGTTATCTAGTGTAGGTTCAATAACACCATCTGAAACTGTTGGAGTTGAAAAGTACTTATTGCTTGTAGATACTCCATTGATTATTTCTTTCGAACCTGAAACACCGCTTGTGTTTGTAGTATAGCCAGTGATAGTAGGCGCTAGAGTAGTGAAAGTATAAGCTTTAGTTCCAACATATGATCCCACACCAGAAACAGTTTCACCATTAATGATGTCTTCAATCTCTTGAAGGACGCCGGATTTGGTTCCCTTATCAGTAGTTTTTTCGTATAGAGCTGTTAGGAAAGTTAATTGATGACCGATACGTTGTAGGGTCAAAGCAAAAAATCCAGTTTCGTTTAAACGTGATTTAAAAATACCAGCTTGTTCATGACGTGCATGTAACGGTGAAAGACCGTTTTCAAATTGTTCATCGAATACTTCACGTGACTCTGTAGCTGTTTCAAAATAAGTCAAAATAAAATCTCTCCAATTCTATCTATATATTTTCAAAAGATACATTCCATCACTTGTTTGTTTTGTATTGTATAGGAACAATTTATCCCACTCTTCGGATTATACAGGAGGGGTACAAATTCGCCTTCCCTTACCTTTAAGGGATAACGAGGTCCGGGAAGGCATCTTACAGGGTGCACCATTTGGTACAGGTACTGCTTCACTGAGGAAACTGCATCCACTTCTAAAATCTGGTTTTTAAGGATATAATGTTGGGCTACCCCCAACTTTTCGCTCACTCTCTAAGTTACCGCTTAGAAAGTGAGTTTTTTTATTTCATGACTTTTAAGTATCTCGTCCGGTGCTTTCTTACTTTTTGAACTTCAACTATATCATTATTTACGTGGATCTTTTCACCTTTGTCGTCCTCGGTCATCGTGTAAGTGGTGATGCCTTGTACTTCAAACGCCTTAAAACATGTTGTACATCCATGGGGCTATCTCAAAGAGAATCGTATGTACAATATATCATTATGCCGAAGTATGTCGTAAGAAAGACGACTGAGAAGGATCTAATGATACCTCCAATGGAAAACTTGAGAGAAATTAGTGAATACTGAATTGAAGGACATTCACTTACATCTCCCCTCTTCATAGGGCTACATGCTGAATTGAGGGTAAGTGAAGTTTGTGGGTTGCAATGGAAACATATTGATTTGGAAAGAGGAATGCTACGGGTTGAACAAACAATGATTAACAAAGAAAGTGTTTGGGGTTTTAAATTCAACAATGACCGCTTCTTCGGAAAGAGACAACCAGATTAGTCAAAACTTAATGAATATATTAAAAAAAACACCGCATATGGCTTATGAAAAATAAGCTAAAATACGGTGTCCATTAGACTGAATCAGATCATGTAAGCGTGAAAGAATGTAGGAGAGGCTTGGCAATAGTAGATCCACAATAACCATCGATACTTATTCGCACTTAACGCAAAAGATGCAAAATGAATCGGTTGATGATGTCGAACAAGCCATGCGTGATATTGAATAACTTGCCATCCCAATCTTTTTAAAGGATGGCAAGGGGATGGCAAACGACCATTCCCACAAATTCAACCAACTTTATAATGCTATACCTACAGCCTTTAATCCTCGTCCATCTTCAATACAGCCATAAATGCTTCTTGAGGCACTTCGACTGATCCTACTTGTTTCATACGCTTTTTACCTTCTTTTTGTTTATCAAGAAGTTTACGTTTACGGGAGATATCTCCACCGTAACATTTAGCAAGTACGTTTTTACCCATTGACTTGATTGTCGAACGTGCGACAATTTTTTGTCCGATAGCTGCCTGTACCGGCACTTCAAACTGTTGTCTTGGGATTAGTTTACGTAACTTTTCAACGATTGCTTTTCCGCGATCATATGAAAAGTCTTTGTGCACGATGAAACTGAATGCATCGACGTGTTCGCCGTTTAAGAGGATGTCCATTTTGACGAGTTTCGATTGTTTGTAGCCAATCAGTTCATAGTCAAGTGATGCATACCCTTTCGTACCTGATTTCAATTGATCAAAGAAGTCATAGACGATTTCTGCAAGTGGCAGTTCATAAATGATATTGACGCGTGTTGAATCCAGGTAATCCATTGTCATAAAGTTCCCGCGTTTATGTTGGCACAGTTCCATAACAGAACCGACATATTCGTTAGGTACCATAATAGATGCTTTTACATATGGCTCTTCAACATAATCGACTTTTTGCGCATCCGGCATCATTGCAGGGTTGTCCACTTTCATTTCAGAACCATCAGTTAGAACGACATTGTAAATAACACTTGGAGCTGTTGTGATCAGGTCGATATTGAATTCACGTTCAATACGTTCCTGGATTATTTCCATATGCAATAAGCCTAGGAAACCACATCGATAACCGAAACCAAGGGCTTGTGACGTTTCCGCCTCGTATTCAAGTGCAGAGTCATTCAACTCTAATTTCTCAAGTGCATCACGCAGGTCATTATATTTCGATGTATCGATTGGATATAGTCCGCAGAACACCATTGGATTCATCCGACGATAACCAGTAAGCGGTTCGCTCGCAGGATTTTTCACGCTTGTAATCGTGTCCCCTACTCGAGTATCTCCAACATTCTTAATCGAAGCGGATAAATAGCCTACGTCTCCTACAGTCAATTCATCACGAGGCGAAATTTTTGGTGTAAAGACACCCGTTTCAAGAACTTCAAAATCTTTACCAGTTGCCATCATATGAATCTTATCGCCTGGCTTAACTGTACCTTGCATAATGCGGATATTAACAATAACCCCTTTGTACGCGTCATAATGCGAGTCGAAAATTAGCGCTTGGAGCGGAGCATCCGGATCCCCTTGTGGAGCAGGGACCTTTTCTACAATCTGTTCCAAAATATCTACGATCCCGATACCTGCTTTTGCAGATGCAAGGACCGCTTCTGAAGCATCGAGTCCAATAACATCTTCAATTTCTTTTCTCACACGTTCAGGATCTGCTGCAGGTAAATCAATTTTATTGATAACTGGTAAAATTTCAAGCTCATTATCAATTGCCAAGTAAACGTTTGCCAGTGTTTGCGCTTCAATTCCCTGCGCTGCATCTACAACAAGGATTGCACCTTCACAAGCTGCAAGGCTTCGTGACACTTCGTATGTAAAGTCGACGTGTCCTGGCGTATCGATCAGGTGGAATGTGTATTCCTGCCCGTCTTTAGCTGCATACGTCAACTGCACCGCATTCAATTTAATTGTGATTCCGCGTTCTCTTTCAAGATCCATCGAATCCAACGTTTGTGTCTTCATTTCTCTTGCTGTTAACGTTTGGGTTTGTTCTAGAATACGATCCGCCAATGTTGATTTCCCGTGATCGATATGAGCGATGATGGAAAAGTTCCGGATATTCTTTTGACGTGCTGCTCTCTGTTCATGATTCATAGTCAGTTCACTCCTATTTTAGCTATATGAATTATAGCAGATATCCGTCCATCTTGTTATATATTTGTGTTAAAACCTTTATATAACAGGCTTTATAATAATTCAACTTGATCTATTTTGTACTGTTTCATACTATCCTATATAACTTATGGCATCAAATCAGGCATTATTTTACCACTAATTCACTTTACACAACGATGAATGGATTTTTTTCTAAAACTAATCAAGTATTACCGTCATTAGTCGGTAAATTTTAGCTATTGCGGATTATTTGGTCCCTTTTCTTCCTATTGCAACATATACATACAAAGAACGACTTCACAAAAGAAATAATGGTTAGGTCAAATCTAAACCTGTTTATTCCTATTCTGTGAGCCGCTTCGGCAAAATAATCAGTTGACGTTCAAATAGTACTGCTACCCTACTAGATGTATAAGCGCTGAAACTTTTAACAAAAGGATCCTTATTAATCACCTCTGAAATCCCCTAACTATTTTTATGATTCTTAATGGTAGGGAATAAGACGTAATTAACGCTGGGTTCTTTATTCATTTCCGGAGTTTTCCCGAGAGTTAAGTTGTGGCTTATTAAAGTTGGTTATTGCATCCAATTTACATTTTCTTTTTATAATCTATAGTAGCAGGAAATATTTTCATCTAAATATTCCCTCCCACAGTTCATATAGATTATTCTCTAGTGATCTTAATTGGCAAAAACCAATTGTACCCAAAAATATAACAAAGTCAACGTTACGATGGTTGTTATGGGAATAACAATCAACGTTACGCTTAAATAATCCTTCCAAGTAACTTTTATTTTATTTTTTCTTAGGATATGCATCCACAGAAGAGAGGCAAGTGTTCCAATTGGTAACAGCAAAGATCCCATGTCACTCCCTATTATATTCGCGAGATAGATGGTCTTTAATGTAATTGGATCTAGCCCCATTTCAGTTAGGGTAATCGTCCCAATCATTAAAGCGGGGTGGTTATTAAAAATGTTGGACAGTATTGAAACTAATCCTCCCATAATAAAACTAGCTTGAAATAATCCCTGATTCACAATTGGTTCACACAATTCTACTAATAGAGCTGTTAGTCCCACATTATGCAAGCCATATATAATGACATACATAGAGAAAGCAAAAATCAGAATATGCCAAGGAGTCTTCTTTAGGATATCCACAGGGTTAGTACGTAAGTGATACCATCTCCACAAAAGCAAAGCTGCCGATCCGAGTACGGCTACAATTTCAATTGGGATGTTAGCAAAAGATGCAACAAAAAGTAGGCAACGCATTATAAAGACAAATAATAGAATCTTCATCATGAATTTAGTACGTTTTTGTTTTGTTTCAACCGAAATTTTCGTTTTTAAGGGGTGGAAATTTTTACTGAAAAATACTTCTTCAATATCATTTGCAGAACTGGGTAATTTTTTAGGAAGTCTATTTTTTAGAATTAAATACATCAAGCCTGACATAAATAATAAACCTATTGTTGCTGGGACAAACATCATAGCCGTATGCATCCAAAGCGACATATTAATAATTTCCAAGGCGATCAAATTAACAATATTACTTACTCCTATTGGTGCACTTGAAGCGGTTGCAATGAGTGCTCCGCTTAACAGATAGGGTATTTGTTGATGGGGTTTTAATTGAAGGTTTTTGAGTAATAGAATTAATATAGGGGTCGTAATTAAGATACTGCCATCATTATTAAACAAGAGCGTCATCAAAAAACATAACAACTGGATATTCCAATACAGTCGGTGACCTGAACCCTTTGATAATTTCGCGAGCAGTCCAGCTGCCCAATGAAAAAAACCGAAACTCTCTAATATAACAGCCATTACAATCGTTGCAATAATTGTGATGGATGCGCCACCAATTTTATCGATAATATCCACAATATCTGCTCGTGAAACAATACCTGTTAATATAATTATTGCCGCACCAATCGACGCGGGCCACGCCTCATTCATTCCTCTAGGTCTCCAAAATATGACTAACATGGTCGTTAGGAACACCAAACCGGTGATTACAATTTGAAAACTCATACATATACATATCCCTTCTTTTCAATAGAATACTATCCTCTTATTGTTTGTCCGTTTCCTTGTATGTATATTCACCTCAATCGAATAGGAACAAGGTGTATGTCCAACCCTAATTAAATGTATATCTTTTCAAACTGCATAATTTCCCCTCCCTTATAAATGGACACCCATTCGAATCATCGCCTTCATGTTCACTAAAAATATTAATAAAAGAATTCTAGCTCCTTAGGGGACTTGGTATGTCAACACTAAATCAAACAATCTTATTAAGGGCTGACTTTTTATAAGCAACCGGACTTAGGTAGCCCAATGTACTGTGCGTACGGATATTATTGTACCAATTGACATAATCGAAAAGTTCAAGAGACAGCTGGTTAAGGGTTTGATAGTGCGCTCCGTTGATCAATTCTGTTTTTAATATCTTAAATGTTGCCTCTGCCACCGCATTATCATAAGGATTCCCTTTATGGCTAAGTGATCTTTTAATTTTGTATCCACTTAATAATTCATCGATCCCAACATTTTTAAATTCAGAACCGCGATCTGTATGAAATAAGTTCACATTTCCTAATGGGGATTTAACAGAATCGAAAGCACGTTGAACTAGAGCAGCGTCTTTTTGTGCTCCGACGCTCCACCCGACAATTTCACGATTGTATAAATCAATTAAGAAACATACGTAACTCCAGCGGTATCCTACTTTCACGTATGTTAAGTCGCTTACTAACACGGACATCTCTTTGTCCACTTTGAATTCTCGATTTAAAATGTTTCGAACGGATTCTTCATTTGGCCTTGTCGCCATTGGTTTATAGGAAGGTTTGGCGTATTTTGATTGAAGTCCAAGTTCGCCCATCAATCTTCCAATTCGACGTCTGGAGATTGTAAAGCCTTCCTTCCCTTTATCTAGTTCTATTTTTAGTTTCCGAGTTCCATAAACGCGTCGGTTATTATTGAAAACCTTAGTGATTAGTTCTTTTAATAAGCGTTCTTCTTCCCGTTTTTCTTGTTCTTTTTGAGCGGATACTTCAGTGTCGTAATAGAAAGTGCTACGTGCTATTTTCAGGACTTTACACATTGCTGA
>NZ_JADPRZ010000023.1 GCF_017347095.1 Sporosarcina sp. E16_8
CGGAAGGCGCCTTCTAGACGCGACAGGCATAAGTCGATCCAGCGACGTGGCGCTCTTTGCCACATAGCTGGATTGCTTATGACCCGAGCGGCTGGCGCATGGAGCTAGACACTAAGAAAAGCGCAAGCGCATTGGTAGACCCGAAAAGCGTTGGCCGACTAAATTCGCCACGTCCTGTGGCAACGTCGGAGGGCCTTAAGATAAAGGCGCGTTTTGCCTTTATCTACAAGGGCTGAAGCGACTCGAGTGCCTAGGAATTGGAGCCTAGACACTATTCTAAGTCAAAAAAGTATAGTTTCTTATCATTTAAAAAAACAGAAAACAGCACCACATGACTAGGGAGGTCATGTGGTGCTGTTTTTTCTATTCTAAGAGAAAGGGGGTGGAATAGTTCTAGTATGCCCGCTAATTCGAATGTTAAACCTCTTGAAATTGATTGTTGTGCAGTCGGGCAAAAATCCCGCCTTTCTTCACAAGTTCATCGTACTTGCCATCTTCCGCAATCCCGTTTTCCGTGACAACAATAACGCGGTCAGCATCACGAATTGTTGCCAATCGGTGCGCGATAACTAGGGTTGTACGATTTTCAGCAAGTTCAGCGAGCGACTGCTGAATAATACGTTCTGTTTCTGTATCGAGAGCAGATGTTGCTTCATCCAAAATAAGAATCGGCGGGTTTTTTAAGAACATGCGTGCAATAGCGAGACGCTGTTTCTGACCGCCCGACAATTTCAAACCACGTTCTCCAATTTGCGTATCATACCCATAAGGAAGTGCAGCGATGAAATCTTCAAGATGCGCTTTTTTTGCCGCTTCAATGATCTCTTCGTCAACCGCATCCAATTTACCGTAGCCGATGTTTTCCCTAATGGTCCCGGTGAATAAAAAGACATCTTGCTGAACGATACCGATTTGTGAACGCAAGGAGTGCTGCGTCATATTGCGTACATCGATGCCGTCAATAGAAATTGCGCCTTCGGTGACATCGTAAAAACGTGGAATGAGTGAACAAATTGTTGTTTTCCCGGCGCCGGATGGCCCGACGAATGCGACGGTTTGCCCCGCGCGTATGTTCAAATTAATACCTTCTAGAACCGCTTTGTTGTCATCATAATGGAAATGGACATCATCGAAGACAATATCTCCATTCAAATGGGCAACAGCGACTGCGTCTGGGCGGTCTTTAATTTCAGGCTCTTGTTCAATTAATTCACGGAACCTACGGAATCCTGCCATTCCTTTCGGATATAGTTCCAATAATGCGCTGATTTTATCGACAGGTTTAATAAGCACATTGACGAATAACACAAAGCTGACAAGTTCGCCATACGACAATTTATCGTTATACGTGAACCATGCTCCAACAACAAGTACGATAAGCGTGACAAGCCGGGTCATCATATACATACTCGAATGGGTCCACGCCATCACTTTATAGGCGACAAGTTTGGCTGTTCTGAAATTGCCGTTGTCTATGCGGAAACGTGCGATTTCAAAATCTTCATTTGTGAAAGATTTGACGACGCGTGAGCCTGACACGGAATCTTCTACACGTGCATTGACGTCTGCGATTTTACCGTACATATTTTGCCATGCTGCATTCATTTTAATATTGCAGAATGTCACGAGAATAATGAGAAAGGGTACCATGATAATTGCAATAAGTGCAAGTTCAGGATTGATGCTATACATGATGGCGAATGCACCGATAAGCGTCATGATGGCGATGAAAACGTCTTCGGGACCGTGGTGGGCCAGTTCACCGATATCAAACAGGTCATTGGTAATCCGACTCATAATATGGCCTGTTTTGGTGTTGTCAAAAAAACGAAATGATTGTTTCTGTACATGGGTGAATAACTGCTGGCGCATATCAGTTTCGATATTGATGCCGAGCTTGTGACCGAGATAGCTGACTATGTATTGAAGGAACGTACTTAGTAAATAAATGATCAACAGTATACTACTAATTGTGATAATTTGTCCCCAGTTCCCTTTGGGCAGCAAATCGTCAATGAACCACTTCACCGCGACTGGAAAGGCTAAATCAAGAAGCGCTACGAAAATCGCACTCGAAAAGTCGATGATGAATAGCCGCCTATGCGGTTTATAGTACGAAAAGAATTGCTTAAGCATTTAGTTTTAGCTCCTTTTGTCTGATTATCGCTAGTATAGCGGATATGAAGGCAGAAAACGATTATTAATTTCAGAAAACGAAATAACTGACTTACGGGACTATAGTTGTATATGGAAGTAAGTATAATTATTCATCTTGTTGGAAAAGTGGAACTATTTACATTTTGAGTCGTATGAGTATAAGTAGATAAAATTAGCAAATGGAAGGAAGCGAATGATATGAAGAATTGGATGAAGGGTATAGCAACTGGAATTCTTGTCCTCGGACTTGGTGCCTGTAGTACCGCGGCGGAGACTAAAACGGATCCGGATACGGGGAAAAAGGTAGAAATCGAAAATAAGAGCAAAATGACAGCGCAGGAAGTTTACAAAAAGGCTATGGAAGTATCTAAAGACCAAAAGAGTATGCATGCAAAAATGGATATTGATCAGCAAATTAAAGTGCCAAGTCAAGAGTTCGAAATGAACAGTACTATAAAAATAGACATGGATATGGTCATGGAACCTCTATCAATGTATCAGAAGATGAATATGGACATGGGGGAGCAAGGCAATATGGACGTGGAAGTCTATATGACAAACGCGGGCTTCTTCATGAATGAACCTGGGTCGGTGGGATGGATTAAGCTGCCAGACGAAATGTACGAGGGAATGATTGGCCAAATGGGCGGAGGAGCAGATCCTACACTCGATATGAACATGTTCAAGGAGTTTGCCGATGACTTCAAGTTTGAGCAAACAGAAGATTCGTACATCCTCAAACTATCCGCGTCAGGTGAGAAATTCAGTAAATTATTCAAAAAAGTAGCTACAGAAAATGTGCCTGCGGGGATGGAAATGAACGAAGAACAGGCGGAAGTGTTGGAAAACATTGAAGTGAAATCACTCGAGTATGAAATCTTCATAGACAAAAAAACATTCTACACGAATGCATTTAATATGAAGATGGATATGACAATGAAAGTCGAAGGCGAAGAAATGCATATTGATCAAAAAGTAAAAGCGGACATTAGCAAGATCAACAAAATTGACAAAATTGAAGTTCCACAAGAAATACTAGATAAAGCTGTCGAGATCAACGAATCGATGGATCAGTGAAATAATGGACGCTGGATATTAATTCCGGCGTCTTTTTAATGCTTAGAAAATTAATAGTTTTGAACTATAGCTAATTTGTAACGTAAAGATATCGCGTCTGTAAGGGGAATCTCTGTGATTTTGTTCAGTATTCTCAATGATAATGATTTTCAGTTATTGTTTGACAGGTGTTTCTAGCATGCTATAATTGAATTTGCAGCTAATCGATAATGGTTTTCATTAATGGATTCTCAATTGGTTGTAAATAATCGATATCGGGGATACCCATGAAGATACGTTACTTACTCATCGCACTCATCAGTCTATCATTCCTATCGTTATTCGTAGGAGTGAGCAATATCACGCCAATGGCACTGCTTGATTTTAAGTCGGAAGAAACCGAAATTTTCTTAATTAGCCGTGTGCCGCGACTTGTGGCCATTCTCCTTGCTGGCGCAGGGATGAGTATTGCAGGTCTTATTATGCAACAGCTAAGCCGGAACAAATTCGTTTCACCAACGACAGCAGGAACTTTGGATGCAACACGGCTTGGGATTCTAGTCTCGATGCTGTTTTTCGCAAACGCATCGACGATTGAAAAAATGATTATCGCATTTGTATTCGCGCTTGCCGGCACGCTACTGTTTATGCAAATCCTTGACCGTATCAAATTCAAGGACGCGATCTTCATTCCACTCGTCGGGTTAATGTTCGGCAATATTTTGTCATCAATTACGACGTTTTTCGCTTACAAAGCGAACGTCATCCAAAATATGTCGGCGTGGTTGCAAGGTGATTTTTCGATGATTATGAAAGGACGTTATGAACTTCTATACATAAGCATTCCCGTACTAATCATCACTTATATGTATGCAAATCGGTTCACAGTTGCAGGAATGGGTGAGGATTTCTCTAAAAACCTCGGGCTTGCTTATAGGCGAATCGTCAATATCGGACTTGTCCTTGTTGCGCTTATTACCACCACCGTCGTCTTGACGGTCGGAATGATTCCCTTCCTTGGATTAATCATTCCGAATATCGTTTCTATTTATAAAGGGGATCATTTACAGAAGACATTGCCCCATACGGCACTGCTCGGTGCGATATTTCTCCTTATCTGCGACATTTTAGGTAGAGTACTAATCTATCCATATGAAATTTCAATCAGTTTGATGGTAGGCGTTATTGGCAGCGGAATTTTCCTCTATTTATTGTTTAGGAGGAAGGCCTATGCGTAACTCAACGAAACTAATCATACTCACTGTATTCGCAGCATTCTTCTGTATTCTGTATCTTTTCCAAGGCTTAAATGGAAGTTTTGACTATGCGTTACCACGCCGCGGTATCAAAGTAATGGCAATGGCTATTACGGGCGTTGCAATTGCGTATTCAACAGTCATTTTCCAAACAATTACACATAACCGTATCTTGACACCGAGTATTATGGGGCTGGACTCACTGTACTTATTGTTGCAAACTGCTGTTATTTTCTTCCTCGGTTCGGGTCATGTGATAATCGTTAATAAACAAGTGAATTTTATAATATCTGTTTCTGCAATGGTCGTATTCGCGCTTCTCCTCTACCGGTTTGTATTCCGGGGCGGCAAACAGCCAATTTACTTCCTGTTACTTGTTGGAATCATTGTTGGTACATTTTTTGGAAGCATTTCAACATTTCTGCAAGTGCTCATTGATCCAAATGAATTCATGCTAGTACAAGATAAGATGTTTGCGAGTTTCAATAATGTTAGCGGAGAGCTCGTCTGGTGGGCACTTGGTATCGTTGTCATAAGTCTTGTCATCGGCTGGAAGTATTTCAATGATCTCGATGTACTATCACTAGGGAGGGATACTGCTATTAACCTAGGCGTATCCTACGATAAAGTCGTCAAGACGATGCTTGTTCTTTCGGCTATTTTGATAGCAGTCTCGACTGCACTTGTCGGTCCAATCACATTTTTTGGTTTGATTGTCGCAAATTTGGCCTATCAGTTTTTCAAAACATATAAGCACACCGTTCTTATTGCAGGTGCGTCTGTTATGAGTATCATTGCTTTAGTTGGGGGACAATGGGTCGTCGAACGAGTCTTCACGTTTTCAACGACACTCAGTGTTATTATCAATTTTGTCGGTGGCATCTACTTCATCTACCTACTATTAAAGGAGAGTCGATCTACATGATCCAAGTCCGTGAACTATCAAAGTTTTATGGTAAAAAAGCGGTCGTTGAAAAGGTCAATGTCAATATCCATCGTGGTAAGATCACATCTTTCATCGGACCAAATGGTGCGGGTAAATCGACGCTCCTTTCAATGGTAAGCCGACTACTAGACGCAGATACGGGTGAAGTGCTGGTCGATAAAAATAATGTTAAACAGATGAAATCCAACGAGTTTTCAAAAAGGGTATCCATATTAAAGCAATCAAACTTCATGAACGTCCGTCTGACAATCCGTGAACTTGTCTCATTTGGCCGCTTCCCGCATTCAAGAGGGAGACTGACTACGGAAGATGTAGGAATTATTGATCAGGCAATGGACTATATGGATTTAATGAGCATGCAGCATGATTATCTGGATGAATTATCGGGTGGACAGCGCCAGCGTGCATTCATTGCAATGGTTATCGCGCAGGACACGGAATACATCCTGTTGGACGAACCGCTTAATAGTCTAGATATGAAGCATTCCGTTCAGATTATGAAAATATTGAGAAGGCTCGTTGACGAGCTTGGTAAAACAGTTGTCATTGTTTTACACGACATTAACTTCGCATCCGTCTATTCGGACAGAATTGTTGCACTGAAAGAAGGTCGTGTCGTCAAAGATGGCCCGACTGATGAAATTATTACTTCCGATGCGTTAAAAGAAATCTACGATATGGATATACCGATTAAACAAATGGCTAATTGCCGCATATGTGTGTACTTTGACTCTTAATAGGGAAAGTACAGGGCATCTGGAGTATAGACTGCTGCCCAATTGAAAAAGCTTGAAAAAATTAAAACTAAAAGGATGGTTATGATGAAAAAAATTACAATTACATTGATGATGTTTGCACTAATGGCTTTTCTTGTTGCATGCGGAACGAAAGATGAAAAACCTGCAGAGAACACAACTGGCGGCAGTAAAGAAACTGAAGTAGCAAAACCTGCAGAACCAGAATCAATGACAATCAAGCATGAACTTGGTGAAACAACTATCACGAAAAATCCTGAAAAAGTCGTTGTATTCGACTTTGGTGTACTAGATACACTCGATGAGCTTGGTATTGATGTTGCAGGGCTTCCACAATCGAATATTCCGTCATACCTTTCAAAATATGAGGATGAAAAGTATAAGAACCTGGGAAGTCTAAAAGAGCCTGATTTTGAAGCAATCCACGCATTGCAACCGGATGTTATCTTTATCTCTGGTCGTCAATCAGGATTATATAAAGAATTAAGTGAAATCGCACCAACGATCTATGTTGGAGTAGATACATCGAAATATATGGAGTCATTCAAAGGCAATATGAATATGGTTGCAGAAATATTTGGTAAAGAAGATGAAATGAAAGAAGAACTTGCTGAAATCGATGCGCAAATCACTACTATTAAAGAAAAAACGTCAACCAATGATGGAAAAGCATTGATCGTTCTTGGAAATGAAGGAAAAGTAAGTGCATATGGAATAAATTCACGTTTCGGTCTTATTCATGATGTATTTGGCTATAAAGCAGCTGATGAAAATCTTGAAATTTCGACGCATGGTCAAAGTATCACATTCGAATATATCCTTGAAACAAACCCGGATACTCTCTTCGTTATAGACCGTGATGCAGCAGTTGGTGGCGATGCAAGTGCGAAAGATTCAATTGAAAATGAACTTGTCATGAAAACAAACGCTTATAAAAACGGTAAAATATTTTATCTAGACCCTGATTATTGGTACCTTTCAGGCGGTGGGCTTCTATCTTTGAAAGAAATGATCAAAGAAATTGAAGCTTCAATGTAAATACTAAATAGAGCCGGTTCACTTAAAAGTGAATCGGTTCTATTTTTTTTGTTGCATAGTAAAATAGAACCCACTGGCTACCCGTGAAAGGCGGTAGTCTATAGCTAGAATTTAGGTGCTGTGAGCTATGTGTATGATTGGCAGTTGGATATACCAGATTAGATCGTAATCACACGAAGATTAAGATTCACTAGGTATATAGGTATAGTATATAGAATAATATGATAATATAAATGTATTAGAGTAAACGGAAATTAGACTTGAAATGGGGGGATGATATGGGGAAATCAATCACGGTAAAAGCAGAAACGATTGAGGAAGCTATCCAGCTAGCCTTATCGGTTACGGAGTTGAAAATGGAAGAAGTCCTTATTGAAGTATTGATGAATCCGCGAAAGGGTCTTTTTGGTTTGCGAAAAACAATGGCTGAAGTAAATGTTACACAAATCCTGGGACCATCGTCCAATATGGAAAAGACGCAATACAGAAATCTGTCAATCGAAGAATACCCAAATGGATTAGATTCGGTTGAAAGGGTTAATCAGGAAGGGAACGATGTGTTAAAGCTGACTGATCTTTCATCGACAATTAGTAAAGCTGCTGGAGCACGTATCATCAATAAAAAGATTGAAACTCAGTTTTCCGGCAATAAATGCCCTGTAGTCATTTCTAGCGGGAACGTAAAGCTCTATATGAATGGTAAACAAGTAGAGCAACAATCAATCATCTCACCGGGGGACATAGTAGAAGTAGCTGTAAATGATGAGCTTATACCACCACACTTTGAGATTCAACTAATCGAACATGACATGCTAGCAATGCTTATTTTCACACCGGGTAAAAAAGTGAAACGCACATTACATGACACAGAATTGGAACAAGTTTTTTGTATTGAGGCAGAGGAGGATATTGAGTACTACAACGATTTAGAACCTCAAGCAATTGTTGACCGTCTGAAATCATTAGGTATACAAAAGGGATTGCTCTTCCCAGCCATCAAGAAAGTGACAGAAGTGATTAAACCGTTCGAAACGATTGTTGCGAAGGGAATATCGCCTATTGAGGGGCTTGACGGAGATTTGGAAATGCATATCGATTACCGAGGGGAAATTTCAAGGAAAATGGAGAAAATTGATTTTCGTGAGATGACCATGATTGTGTCGGTCAAGGCTGGTCAAGTAATTGCAACACATATACCACCAGTGCAGGGAGCGTCAGGCAGTAGTCTTCTTGGGAAGATGGTTCCAGTGAAACAAGTGGATGACATTGTTATGCGTCTAGGCGAAAATGTTGTACAAGTAGACCTTGACATTATTGCAACGGTTTCAGGGAATCCAACAGTGGATTGGCGGAATAAGGTTGTTAAATTGGACATCAGCCGTGAATTTCACCACCGGGGGGAAGTTGATATGGAAAGTGGGAATATCCGCTTTGAAGGGAGTGTGAATGTGCAAGGGAGTATCCATCCATCGATGTTCGTTGGTGCCACAGGAACAGTTGTTATTGGAGGCTCGGTGACGAAAGCGGCGATTCATGCCATGAAATCGGTATTTGTGAATGGGAATGTTTTTTCATCTACAATTAGTGTCGGGAAACAGGAGTTAATAATAAGTGAGTTGACATGTAAGCTTAGGGAAGTCGTTGGGTTCCTAGAACGAATTCGGGCCGCAATCCATCAAGTTCTCTTGATACGGGACCAGACGAGCAATGAATTGAGCCAAGCCGAATTGAACCACCTTATCAGGCTCTTACTCGAAGAGAAATACATGGAATTCCAGGACTTAAATAGGCACTTTATACAGAAAGTGAAAAATCATAGCCTTCAACTATCGTCAGAATGGACTGAAATGGCTAGCAAATTATATGAAGTATTTATAACATCTAAAAATAAGCAATTAAAAGATATGAGTGGTTTAGAGTCTTTAATCTTGGAAGTGAAAAACCTTGTGGAATTGTATGGTGAAAAAGCGGAACCGCAATTATTACTTTCAGTACCCTACGCCATCAATAGCGTGTTATATAGTAATGGCAATATTGTGGTGACCTCAAAAGGGCTATATCACAGTTCGGTTACAGCAGGTCACGATATAAGCGTGCACGGCGTTTGCCGTGGCGGAGAAATCATCGCTTCGAATAAAATATCCCTTCAAAATACAGGTTCTGTGAATGTAGTGAAGACGGTTATTCGAACAGGAGAACAAGGGAATATTACGATTGGGCATGCACATGCGGGAACAGAAGTTCATGTCGGAAGTAGGTCGTATATATTTACAACTAGCAAAATGGGCGTGTATGCACGGCTGGATGATGAGGGCGTGCTGTTGATCGACTAACGTAACTCCTTTAGTCAAAAAAATATTCTAGGTCAGATGTTGAGATAGGGAAACCCGTAGCATACAATAGTTCTAACCTAGAAATAGAAAGAAGATGTCTGCATGGATGGAAATGTACTGTTTGCATTCGCTCTTACTGTATTTGCGGGACTTGCAACGGGAATCGGTAGCTTGCTCGCATTTTTCACAAAAAGAACGAATACAAAGTTCCTCTCGATAGCTCTTGGATTTTCAGCGGGCGTTATGATTTATGTGTCACTGGTCGAAATATTTGTAAAAGCAAAAGATGCGCTTGTAGTAGATCTAGGCCTTAACAATGGCTATTGGGCGACAATCGCCGGCTTTTTCGGAGGTATGTTAGTGATTGCAATTATCGATCGTCTGATTCCTGCGATTGGGAATCCACATGAGGTAAAGAGTGTTGAACACGTGAATGCAGGTCCGACGAATGATGAATATGCTAAGCTGAAAAAAATGGGTATGTTTACGGCCCTTGCTATTGCCATACACAACTTTCCAGAGGGGATTGCAACTTTCACTTCGGCGTTGCAAGACCCTACGCTTGGAATCGCTATTGCCATCGCAGTCGCAATACATAATATTCCAGAAGGGATTGCTGTCGCCGTACCTATCTATTTTGCAACGGGTAATCGTAAGCAGGCATTCAAGTTGTCGTTTCTTTCTGGATTGGCAGAACCGGTTGGCGCGATTGTGGCCTACCTTATTTTGATGCCGTATTTGAACGGCGTTATGTTCGGGGTTATCTTTGCCGCAGTTGCGGGCATTATGGTGTTCATTTCAATCGATGAATTACTGCCTGCAGCTAGGGAATACGGCGAAGCGCATTTGTCGGTCTACGGTTTTATGGCGGGAATGGCCGTAATGGCTGTCAGCCTCGTTATTGTCGCGTAAAAAAACCTTTGTGTGGGTTTGGTGTTTGAGGTATACTGACAGGTGTAAAGACACCAGTTTGCACACTACACGACAAGGGGTAGACATATTATGAAGAAACAGAAACAGGAAATTTCTCGAAATAAATTATTAGGGCTAGCGGGAACGGGCTGGATGTTCGATGCAATGGACGTGGGAATTCTGTCGTTCGTTATCGCGGCACTTGCAGTAGAATGGCATTTGACGCCGTCTCAGATGGGCTGGATAGGCAGCGTAAACTCGATTGGGATGGCAGTCGGTGCATTAGGATTTGGAATGCTTGCGGATAAAATCGGAAGGAAAAACGTATTTATGATGACGCTTGTCCTGTTCTCTGTGGCTAGCGGGTTGTCTGCGTTGACGATGACGCTAACCGCTTTTCTAATTCTCCGCTTTTTTGTTGGAGCGGGCCTTGGCGGCGAGTTGCCAGTCGCATCGACATTGGTATCTGAAAGTGTAGAGGCGCATGAACGGGGACGCGTTGTCGTTCTTCTTGAAAGTTTCTGGGCGGCAGGATGGCTGATAGCAGCCTTAATCGCTTACTTTGTTATTCCGAACTATGGCTGGAGACTTGCCCTAATTATTACTGCGTTGCCTGCGTTTTACGCCATTTACCTTAGGCGCAGACTACCAGATTCTCCAAAGTTCGAGTTAGATGGAAAACCAAAACAATCAGCTATAGAAAAGATTAAAACACTATGGTCGAAAAAGTATGCACGACGAACACTCATGCTTTGGATAGTATGGTTCACGGTTGTATTTTCGTATTACGGTATGTTCCTTTGGTTACCGAGTGTAATGGTAATGAAAGGATTTGATTTAATCCACAGCTTCAAATACGTACTTATTATGACGCTTGCTCAATTACCAGGTTATTTCACGGCTGCCTGGTTAATAGAAAGGGCGGGAAGGAAATTCGTCCTTGCCACGTATCTACTTGGAACTGCAGCAAGTGCATTGTTCTTTGGTAACGCAGAAACACTTCCATTGCTCCTTACTTCGGGTGCACTGTTATCCTTCTTTAATTTAGGTGCTTGGGGAGCTCTGTACGCGTATTCACCAGAACAATATCCGACTGCAATTCGTGCAACGGGATCCGGAATGGCGGCAGCGGTTGGTCGTATTGGCGGTATATTTGGACCGTTGCTCATCGGCACACTTCTTGCGGCAGGATACGGATTTGGTTTAATTTTCGGCATCTTCTGCGGCGCGATTATTATAGGTGTACTAGCCGTTGTCTTTTTAGGAACGGAAACAAAACAAACTGAGTTGGAATGAATTTTTGGCCTACCTTTTATAATAAGGGTGGGTCTTTTTGGTTTTTTAAAATGAAACTTCCCCGCTGTTCATCCGTAAAAGAAGGTAAGGATAAAAGGAGATGAGAATATGTCAGTACGTGAATTTACTGTAACTATTTCACCAGCGGCGGCGATGAATGCTATCGAGACATTCGTTGTTGGAGGGAGTATCAGTGGAACGCTCATCGATCGGTATGTCAGACGTTTCGGCGAACAGGAAGTCCATATCGTCGTGTTGGAAAAGTATTATATGCGGTCCAGCAACCGCGCATCGCTTACTGTGACAATTGATAACTTGGAAGGACATACAAAAGTCCATGCGGTCGCATCCGGCAGTTCGGAGGGGATGTTCATGCGCTTTGATTGGGGCGCGGGAAATAATTTTGCAAACAGTGTGGAATTAGCATTAGGGTCGTATATAGTGGGTTAGAATGTGGAGTGAGCATAATACTCATATTATATAATATGTAGTAGCCATTGAACTCAATGCCAGATGCTGACATCAGGTACTTGTTTCAACCCAGCGAAGGCGCCTTACAGGGTTTAGACTGGTAGCAAAGCTATTCTGCTTATAGCGAAAGAGCGAAAGGCATCCCCTATGCGCCGATGCGGTATGGAGTGGAATCATTCATTCAACCTACGTAGTCAATAGTATTTCCTAGATACTGAACAACACGCCACGTCAGTAGCAATATAGCCTGAAGCCTTTCCTTTTGATGGAAAGGCTTATTTTGTTAAAATGAATACACAAGAGAGGGGTGCTCAGATGTTCCGTATACCTGAATCGATTGCGAATCTTGGCCGGGAACGGATAGCGGGTTTTCCTGTGGAGGGGTTCCTTTACGGAGAAGGTCCAAAAAAACCGGAGCTGATGTTAATAGGTGAAGCACCTGGTGAATTCGAATTGGTTGATGGCATTCCCTTTATCGGTCGTGCTGGTAAGGAGCTGATGAAGTCACTCGCGACGATCGGTTTAACACGTGAAGACGTCTATATTTCAAGTGCGGTGCGAAGTAGACCTTATAGATGGGGAACGAAAAATAACCGCGACGGAACGACGACAGAACGGAAATATAATCGCCCACCAACCATGAAAGAAATTTTGGCACATGCACCCGTGCTCGATTATGAATTAGCGAACATTGAGCCGAAACTCATCGTTACACTAGGTAACGTCGGATTGCAACGGTTACTTAGCAAAGAGGCGAAAGTGACCGAACTGCACGGTCAGCTGTTGGAGCGACCCATTCACTATTTAAATGAGCTAGAAGATACCACGTTTAACTGGACAAAAAAGGTGTACAAGATTGTGCCGACATTTCATCCAGCATCTATTTTTTACAGGCCATCGCATCGACCGTCGCTAGATGCAGATTGGTTGGAAATCGGTCGCATATTACGAGAAGCAGATAGATAAAATACAAAAGGAGGAGTTCTATGATCCGCTTTGATAATGTAACAAAACGTTTTACGGATGGGACGGAAGCATTGAAAAATGTATCCGTGACAATCCCTACACATAAGTTAACGGCCATTATTGGCCCTTCTGGCTGTGGAAAAACGACGCTTATGCGGATGATTAATCGGCTGGAAATGCCGACAGAAGGTGCCGTCTATATCGATGAGCTGCCAATTTCTGAACGAGATGAAGTGGAGCTACGCCGTTCAATCGGCTATGTCATTCAACGAATCGGTCTTATCCCTCATATGACGATTGAAGATAATATTGCACTTGTTCCTGAATTACTAAAGTGGGATAAAGGAAGAATTTCTGTTCGTGTCGATGAACTACTTGAAATGGTGGATCTCGATCCTGCTGTATTTAAGAAACGTTATCCTTTTGAACTATCAGGGGGTCAACAGCAGCGGGTCGGTGTTAGCCGAGCGCTTGCGAGTGACCCGAACATTATTTTAATGGATGAGCCCTTTTCGGCACTTGATCCTATCAGCCGAGAACAGCTCCAGAAAGAATTGAAGAAGTTACAGAAGAAAATCAAAAAGACTATTGTATTTGTAACACATGATATGGACGAAGCGCTCGACATTGCAGATGTAATTATTATCATGCGGGACGGCCAAATTGAACAGATGTCTTCACCAGGTGACTTAATTGAAAAACAAGCGAACGATTTTGTTCGTGAATTCATCGGAATTGAGCGGATAGACAGACAGCGTAATTTCGGTCAGAGGCCTATTAAAGAGTTCACTAATTTTTTTGATGAAACTTGGACAGGTGAAGTAAGAGAAGTGACTTCGTTACTGACAGTCGATGATGCAATTACTGTCCTGGATGCTTATCCTAACAGTCGTCTAGCTGTAGCCGAGGATGGAGTTGTAATCGGCTATATTGGTCATCATTCGCTCTTGCAAGCATCAATGGAGAACGGGAAATGGGTGAAATCATGAAGAACTTTATAGAGACGGTGACTAGTCGTTCAGACATGATTACAGAAGCTTTTCTACAACATATTTTTCTGTCTTTCGTAGCACTTGCCATCGGGATACTCATTGCCCTACCAGCTGGAATGTTGGTTGCCCGTCATCGTCGTTTTGCAGAGCCAATCATTGGTGTAGCGGCGATTTTACAGACGATACCAAGTCTTGCTTTGTTCGGTTTTCTTGTTCCGCTCATCGGAATTGGCTCAAAGACCGCACTTATTGCACTTATTATTTACGCGCTGTTGCCAATTGTGCGCAATACATATGCAGGTCTTACGGGTGTCGATGAAGCGATTGTCGAAGCGGGACGCGGAATGGGGATGACCCCCAATCAAATCTTGAAGAAAATTGAGTTTCCGATTGCCTTGCCTGTCATCATGGCAGGTATCCGGACGGCGACTGTGCTGACGGTCGGCATTGCCACGCTTGCAACGTTCGTCGGAGCAGGCGGGCTGGGAGATGTTATTTACAGAGGTTTACAATCCTATAACAACGCGCTTGTTCTTGCAGGGGCACTGCCAGTTGCATTACTCGCCATCGCTTTTGACTTTATTCTGAAATGGGTAGAGAAGAAGGTAACACCAAAAGGCGTACAACATTGATAGGGGGAAAAAAGATGAAAAAAGGATTGGGAATTATTTTAATGTCGTTGACACTGCTACTTGGGGCGTGCGGCGGTAAAGATGAAATTGTCATTAGTGGAAAGCCGTGGACAGAGCAATTCATACTGCCGCATATTTTAGGTCAATACATTGAGGCGGAAACGGATTATAAAGTGAAGTATAAAGATGGTTTAGGTGAAGTAGCCATCATGACACCAGCACTTGAAAAAGGCGATATCGATCTTTACGTAGAATATACAGGAACGGGTTTAAAAGACGTTCTGAAAGAAGAATCGAAAGCTGGAGAGAGTTCTGAAAGCGTGTTGGAACGTGTGAAAAAAGGGTATGAAGATAAGTTTGGAGTGACATGGCTAGAGCCACTTGGTTTCGAAAATGGCTATACATTGGCATTCACGAAGGATAAAGAATACGATGCGAAAACGTACTCTGACCTCGCAGGTATTTCAGCCAGTGAAGATATGGTTTTTGGCGCACCACATGCTTTCTATGAGCGTAAAGGTGATGGCTATGATGATATGGTGATTGGCTATCCATTCACATTTAAAGATACAAAGAGTCTGGATCCGAATGTGATGTATGAAGCGGTGAAGAACGGTGATGTTGATGTTATTCCAGCGTTCACGACAGATAGCCGTATCCAGATGTTCGATCTTGCAACAACGGAAGATGATTTAGGCTTTTTCCCTAAATATGATGCAGCACCAGTCGTGCGTCAGGAAACATTGAAGAAGTTTCCTGAACTTGAAAAAGTGCTTAATAGCTTAGCAGGAAAAATTACGGAAGAGGATATGTTAAAAATGAATGCCCGCGTTGATTTGGATAAAGAAAAGCCAGAAGACGTTGCCCGCGCGTTTTTGATTGAAAAAGGATTAATTAAGGAATAAAGAAAAGCGAAAGGCGCCGCCCAGCCCCGATAGGCATAAGACGGTTTGCGAGGAGGCGTACTTCAGCCCCCACAGCAAAGTGGCTTATGACCCGAGGGGTTGGCGCCTGGAAGGAACGCAGCTTAAGGGCGCCACTTCCTGTGGCAACAGCTGCATGACCTACATCCTGTAGGCCCAAGCGCTGGAGGGCCTTAAGAGAAAGGCAGCCTAAGTTCGCGACGTCCTGTCGCAACAGCTGCATGACCCACTTCGTGTGGGCCGAGGGACTAGGCGCTGAAGCTGGACAACAAGAAAAGCGTAAGCGCCTGTTTAGACCCGAAAAGCGCTGGAGGGCCTTAAGAGAAAGGCGTCCTTTGCCTTTAACTTAAGGACTGAAGCGACTCGAGGGACTAGGCGCTGAAGCTAGACACTGCTCCAAGTTGAAAAACTTATCCGTTATCTATTAAACAAAAACCGTTCCCGCAAGATTGGGAACGGTTTATTTAATTCATACAGGGTATTTTATGGCATTCTTCTTCATCTTCGCACGTGCAGCTTCTTCCAAATTAATTCCAAGAAGGTCCGCGAATTGCAAGAGATAAATAAATACGTCCGCCGCCTCATCCGCGATTTCTGTTTTATTATGAGCGACTGCTTCCTCTCCAGATTTCCATTGGAAGTGTTCCAGCAGCTCACTTGCTTCCAAAGAAATTGAAATGGCGAGATTTCGAGCATCGTGATTTCCGCCCCAATTGCGTGCTTGCGTGAATTCACGTATTTCAGTTTGAAGTTTTTCCATATTCATCTCATCCTATCGACTGTTTTTCTTATTGCTTAGAAGGCTATATATTTCTCGTATTGTGGAAATGTTACAAGTTGGAGATTTGTCGTCTAGACTCCAGCGCCTAGGAGCTCTGATCATAAATCAAACCAGCTACGAGGCAAAGGATTCCGCTTCGCTGGTCCGCTTTATGCCTGTAGTTCCTAAGCAAGGCGCTTCCACTTTTGTTTAGTATACGGTATTTAGAGTTGTGATTCTAGGGAATAGTAAGAGTGAAGTGGAGGAAGATTACCGTGTATACACCGATAAATAAATCATTTTTTGAGGCACCTGTACTCGAATTGGCCCAAAATTTGCTTGGACAATATATTGTTCACGAACAGCCGGAGGGAACTATTGTGGTCCGTATTGTGGAAACGGAAGCGTATCACGGACCTGAGGATCAGGCGGCACATAGTTTTGATAATCGTCGAACGAAACGTACAGAAATCATGTTTGGAACGGCGGGACTTGTTTATACCTATCAAATGCATACGCATACCCTGATGAATGTTGTAGGTGGTCCAGTAGGAACACCGCATGCAATTCTTATTCGGGCTGCTGAGCCGGTGGCGGGATTTGAACTGATGCAGGCAAACAGGGGACCTAATTTGAAAATGAAAGATTGGACGAACGGGCCAGGTAAATTGGCGAAAGCCCTTGGCGTGACAATGCAGTATTACGGTCATCATTGGACAGATGGGCCGTTGTATATTGCAGAAGGTACTGTACCGGCAGAAATATTGGCGGGTCCTCGGGTGGGAATCGGGAATTCTGGAGAAGCAGTTCATTATCCATGGCGTTTTTATGAAAAAGATAATCCTTATGTCTCGAAATATCGCCCCTAAGTTTAATTGTCGCCAGGGCAGGGAATAGGAAGAGTGTACTAACAAAAAGGGAGTGTATTTAAATTGGCTAAGATAGCAACTTTAATCACGAATCTATTCGAAGACTCAGAGTACAGCGAGCCGGCAAAAGCTTTTGAAAATGCTGGACATGAAGTAGTAACAATTGAAAAATCAACAGGTGTAGAGGTGACCGGGAAACAGGGAAATGCAAAAGTTATAACGGATTACGGTATTGACGATGTAAAACCGGAAGACTTTGACGCATTATTTATACCTGGGGGCTTCTCTCCGGATCAGTTACGTGCAGACGACCGCTTCGTGCAATTTGCGAAGACGTTCATGGACGATAAAAAACCGGTATTCGCAATCTGTCATGGTCCTCAGCTATTAATTACGGCCAAAACCCTCGAAGGAAGAGATGCAACGGGTTATAAATCGATAAAAGTCGATATGGAAAATGCCGGTGTCAAATACGTGGACAAAGAAGTTGTCGTGTGCCAAAACCAGCTCGTCACAAGCCGTACACCTGATGATATACCAGCGTTTAATCGTGAATCATTAAAGCTTCTCAAAAAGTGAATAGTATTACCAAAATAGAAAAGTTACAAAAAAGGCCGATTATGCGGCCTTTTTTGTATTAGAAGAAGACCATAAAACCCAAAACTGTTGAGAGCATTTGACGTCTAGACATCAATGCCTAAGGGGTATGGTGGGGATATGCCAACCCGAAAGTTTTTCCGTCTCTCAGCTGGTCTGTCTTATATCTGCCGCTCTTGACTAGGCGCGTTGGCTTTTGTTATTGTTGAATAGGTGTTGGAAGAGTGATAAGTTAGAAGAGTACTATTACACTTAAGATTGAAATTTATGTCGTTTTATAGAGTTTCTAATTTTTGGCGCGGTTTACTAATAGGGGGACAACATGAAAAAAGTACTTAAAATGGGAAGCGCTTTCATCGGTATAATCGTAGGAGCAGGTTTCGCTTCCGGACAGGAAGTTCTAAAATACTTTACAAGTTTCGGTCTTCTTGGCATCGTGGGGGCAATTATTTCGACAGCATTGTTTGCTTATCTCGGAATGATGCTTACTCGACTTGGAAGTCGTATGCAGGTCACTTCTCATAAAGAAGTCATCTATAAAATTAGTGGTCGTTACTTAGGGGTTATTGTTGATTACATAATAGTTTTTACGCTATTTGGCGTTGGAGTAGTCATGATTGCAGGAGCAGGTTCGAACTTTGAGCAGCAGTTTGGATTGCCGTCATTCGTTGGCAGTCTTCTATTGGTTGTTCTAGTCATGTTGACAGTCATGCTTAATGTTGATAAAGTCGTAGGCATAATAGGAAGTATTACACCCTTTTTGATTCTCGCGGTCGTTCTAGTATCTATTTATTCTTTACTAACTATGGAAACGTCTTTCGCAGTGCTCGATCCGATTGCGCAAGGTGTAAAAACTACATTGCCGAACTGGTTCATCTCGGCAATCAACTATGTATCGTTTAACATTGCTGTGGGTGCCTCCATGACCCTAGTTATGGGTGGAACAGAGAAGGATGAGAAAATAGCGGCGTGGGCCGGATTTGTCGGAGGTCTTGGTCTAGGGATACTAATCTTGCTAAGTCACTTGGCAGTTTTTGCGAAAGTTGAAACGGTTGGAGATGCTGCTATGCCGATGCTAGCGATTATCAATGATATTTCGCCTATACTCGGCTTTTTCATGGCGTTCGTTCTATATGGAATGATATTTAATACTGCGGTCAGCATGTTCTTTTCATTCGGAGCGCGTTTTGTTCAAACTGACACGAAGAAATTCAATATTTTTGTTTTTATTTCTCTCGTGATTGGGTTTGGGTTGAGTTTTGTTGGCTTTACAGATCTTGTAAATTACTTCTATCCTACAATGGGATACCTTGGTCTGTTCCTAGTAGGAACTCTTGTTTTCGCATCGTTCAAACTACCTACAAAGGTTGTAAGATAAAGCTAATTCATAGTACACATAGGGACGGTCACGGAGTTCAGCTTCGATGACTGTTCCTGTTTTTGCCGCTTGGGAAATTATAAAACCCCTAACCGGTGAAAATTTTCGGAAAGTGATATTTCACGTCTAGTCTCCAGCGATTGTGGACTCGAGTCATAGACATTTGATCAGGCGCATGTGCTTATGTCGCAGCAGATTGTGTCGAAAACAAGTCGCTCTTTCAGAGAATAAGGCGATTGAACACTTATGAAGGTTGAGTTGGTTCCATGTAAAATGGTTTAATAGAAATAGTTAACTTGGAAGGGTGAACAGCTTGCTTCACTATAGAACTTACGAAATTAGCCCGACAACCCCTTGGGTAACATTCATACATGGCGCGGGCGGAAGCTCTTCCGTCTGGTTCAAACAAATCCGGGAATTTAGGAAACAGCATAACGTTCTCCTAATTGACCTTCGAGGACATGGACAATCTGCCGGTGGAATGTGGAAAAAAGGGGATACATTTTTGGATATATCGAAGGAAGTAATTGAAGTGCTAGACGAAGTCGCCATAAAAGACACGCATGTTATCGGCATGTCACTCGGGACGATCGTCGCACAGACAATGGCAGATAACTTCCCGGAACGTGTAAACTCACTTATTCTTGGTGGGGCAATTATTCGTTTCGATATTCGAACAAAGTTATTATTATTGGGAGGACGTGCAGTAAAGCGTTTTGTCCCATATATGCTCCTTTATAAATTGTTTGCTTATATTATTATGCCCCGTAAACAGCATGAAGAATCGCGAATGGCTTTCGTCAACGAAGCTAAAAAGGTGTACCAGAAGGAGTTCATTAGATGGTTTTCACTTACTAAGCTTATCAATCCATACTTGACCCGCCTACAAGCATCGACAACGGCCATTCCAACATTATTCTTGATGGGTGAGGAAGATTATCTGTTCATCCCGCCGATTGAGGAAGTTGTACGTAAAAATAAAGGATTTGAATTCATTAAAATAGAAAAGTCCGGACATGTTTGTAATATCGACCAACCGGAAATGTTCAATAAGTTAGCTATCGATTATATAGCTAAAATTGAACAAAGAAAAGCCGCCATCCTACTGGGATGACGGCTTTTTTGCAGATTGATAAATTAGTACGCCTGTTGATTAACTATTTACTTGCATAAAATACTGGCGAGAAGAGCTTGATGACTTTCATTTTCATTGGGTCATTTCCGGTTCGCTTTCGGCTAACTAATCACGACAGGTTTATCGAGGGGAAAGTGTGGCTAGAAGTGACTTCGTCACTTCTAGTCACACTTTTTTCGGTAATACTATTGCGAATAGTTGCCTGTCGCGTACCTACAATGTTCAAGTGAAAAGTACGGTTATGTTTGAAAGAAAAGAATAGATGATTTTCTATAGAGAGTGTAAGTGCCCGAAGATGCAATTTCGGGCACTCTAGTGCTTTGTACAATGTGTTTCTTGCTTACTTTTAGCAAAGAGTATACATCTAATCATGTGATGCTTTATAAAAAGCGACACTTTTTTAAAATGAAAAAGGAAAAACCATAAAGAAAGTTTCAGCCGCCAAAATTGCATCTTTGGCGGCTTTTCTCCAGGTGAAAAGCAAGCTATTCTTTCGTCCCCAAAAGTTTCAGCACGCTGTGTACTCATACATTTGAAGCGCGACGGATGAATGACCACCATACGATTACCGAAAAAATATGCAGGATGCGACGAAATCGCATCCTGCATATTCAGACATCTCGGAAATCGTATAGAAGTCATTCAATCCAAAGCAATTCAAAAGCGTAACTATACAAGTAGAGGGTGATCAAGTTACTTACTGCTTACTTTTGGTTTATCAGCAGATGTGACGAATTATGCGTTTACGAGTTCTAGCTCTTCAGCAGGTCCAAAGAATTCGAAGTTTATTTTTTCTTCTGAAATACCCATTGCATATAGATCTTTAATGACGGCTTGCATGAAAGGCGTTGGTCCACAAACATAGATGTCGCTGCCTTCAATGACGTTAGCGGCAAGGAAGTCACGGTTGATGAAGCCATCTCCTTCTTCTGAATAGAGCACAGCATATGTGGAAGTAGGCATAGATTCATTCAATGTGCGTAATTTTGCATCGAATGCTTGGTGTTTACGTGTACGTGCCGAATGTAGGAATGCAGCCGGCCGTTCTGGTGTGTTTTTGGCAATTGCATCGAACATACTCATCATTGGCGTGATACCAACACCACCGCTTATAAGTGTCACTGGATTTTTGCTTTCAATATCAAGATGGAATACACCGGCAGGAACACTCACTTCAACTGTGTCGCCAACCTTCATTTTACGATGAAGGTTAACGGACATTTTACCGTTCGGCATGACTTCATCTTCGCGTTTAACAGAAATGCGGTATGCGTCGCCTGTTGGTGCTTGTGACAAACTGTATTGGCGATTCAAGATATAGTCTTCGCCGGGAATTGTGACACGTAACGTAATATATTGTCCTGGTTTGTATGAAGGAACTCGTTGACCATCAACAGGTTTTAAATGGAATGATGTAATCACATCGCTTTCGACTATTTTATCTGCGATTACAAAGTCTTTGAATGTTTTCCAGCCGTCATCCATTTCCTCAGCTTGAGCATACATCTCTTTCTCGATGCCGATGAAAACACCTGCGATAACTTCATAAGCTTCTCCCCATGCACCAATAATTTCAGGAGTTGCTGCTTCGCCTAATACTTCTTTAATAGCGCCTAATAGGTGGTAGCCGACGATTGGATATTGTTCTGGTGTAATGTTGAGTGATTTATGTTTATGCGCAACTTGAACGACAGCGGGTAAAACAGCGCCAAGGTTATCGATATTTGCAGCTGCTGCGTAAACGAGTCCTGCAAGTGCGTTTTGTTGACGCCCTTGTGATTGATTGGCGTGGTTGAAGATATTTAAAAGTTCAGGGTGAGCCTCGAACATATTTTTATAAAACACTGTTGTAATTGTTTTGCCGTGTTGCTCCAATACAGGTACTGTTGATTTAATAATGGCAATGGTTTCTTGTGATAGCATGTTGTAGCACGACCTTTCGTAGTTGTTACCTTAACCTTAAACTATAAGTGAGTTTAAAGATACATTTATAATACATCTTTAAAAAGTGTTAGAAAGTTAGTCACATTTCTTTCACGCGATTGCCACAAACGGTATAATGGTATTTGAAAGAGCGGTGAAGTTATGCGTCTAACGATGTACACAGACTTTTCGTTGCGTGTTTTAATTTATCTCGGGGCGAAAGAGCCAGGAGAGTTATCGACGGTACAGGAAATTTCAGACACATACAATATTTCGAAAAACCATTTGACTAAAGTAGTGCACGAGCTCGGGAAGATGGGGTTAATCGAGACGATACGCGGTCGCGGTGGTGGCGTCAGGATGAAAGTGGACCCTGAAAATATCAACGTCGGAGACCTTGTTCGTAGGACGGAAGACGACTTTCATCTTGTTGAATGTTTTAATTCTGAATCGAATAGTTGTATTCTATCCCCAGTTTGCCGATTAAAAGGTGCATTACACGAAGCTTTGAATGCTTATTTAGCAGTTTTAGATAACTATACAGTAGCGGATTTCATCATAAATAAAGATGAGCTCAAAGCAATTTTGTTTGACCGCCCATTATGATAAAATGAATAAGAATATAAAAAGCAGGGGGCTATTTTTCATGGAAAAGGTTTTTGTTTTTGGACATAAAAATCCTGATACCGATTCAATTTCATCGGCAATCAGTTACGCGCACTTAAAGCAGCAATTGGGAATGAATGCAGAAGCAGTTAGGCTCGGTGATGTAACGAATGAAACGGCTTATGCGCTTGATTACTTTGGTTTCGAAGCACCACGACTTATCGAGAAAGCCGCGACGGAAGTATCTAAAGTCATTCTCGTCGATCATAATGAAAAACAACAAAGTGTGGATGACATTGATGATGTGCAAGTAATTGAAGTTATTGATCACCATAGAATTGCTAACTTTGCCACGAATGACCCTCTTTATTATCGTGCAGAGCCGGTAGGATGTACGGCAACGATTTTAAACAAATTGTATAAGGAAAACGGTGTTGAGATTCCGAAAAACATTGCTGGGCTTATGCTTTCTGCACTTATCTCAGATTCACTATTGTTCAAGTCACCGACGTATACAGACCAAGACCGCGCTACAGTTGAAGAATTGATTGCTATCACAGGTGTGGATGCACAAGAATATGGACTGGCTATGTTGAAAGCCGGTGCTGATTTGAGTGGTAAAACGCTCGAGGACCTTGTGAAACTCGATGCGAAAGAATTTGGCATCAATGATGTGAAGATTGAAATTGCACAAGTGAATGCAATTGACATCAATGATGTTATGAATCGTCAAGCCGATTTGGAAGACCTTCTATATCGTGTCATTGCTGAAAAAGGACTCGACTTGTTTTTGTTTGTCGTAACTGACATATTGAACAACGACTCAATTGTTTTGGCTCTCGGCAAAGAAGCAGAGCGCGCTAGCGCGGCATTCAATGTTACACTCGTGAACAACACGGCAACATTGAAAGGCGTCGTCTCCCGCAAGATGCAAATTGTTCCAGTGTTGACTGAAGCATTGAAATGAAGTGAATAGGGAAAGGTTGCAGTCCGCGTAAAGTGGGTTGCAACCTTTTTTTGTTTTAATTGAGGACGGTATCTCGGACGCGCCGTATTTCACGTAAAGTCATTACTAACACCCCTTTTCGATGGTATAACGGGAAAGGGGTGCCACTCCCTATTTCAAATCAAGAGGCTTCGTCGCAGGTCCTTCGAGGACAGATCCGTCTTTTCGAAAGCGTGAGCCGTGACATGGGCAATCCCAAGTTTCATCGCCGGCATTCCATCTCGTTCGGCAGCCCATATGCGTGCAAATGGGGGAGTCTGTCCGAGTAATATGACCACCAGTGAACTCTTTTAAGACAAGTCCAGTATTCTTCAGTGCTTGCAGTAAGAATGTACCGAACCCCGTTCGATCAGGCGAATAGAGTGCGGAGGCCCGATTCTGTTTGCCAACGATTAGATCGCTGATAATCCGTGCGCTTGCCATTGAATTCGATAATCCCCATTTTCGATAGCCCGTACTCAAATAGACGTGAGGCATGCTGGAAGAAATAATTCCCGCGTATGGAATCAGATCGGGTGTCTGAGGGTCTTGGGCGGACCAGCCATGAGTCAGGGTAGACAGGTTGTAAACCTCTTGCAAATCAGTGTAAAGCCGGTTGTAGTGTATCTGCGTATCGCTTTCCATTCCCGCCTGATGACTTTCCCCGGACAGAAGAAAATAAGTCTTTCCATCGATTTGTGCTGTTCGGATGGACCGTTTTGGTTCATCGACTGCAATATATTGTCCGCGAAGTGGCATATCACCTTCTGCCGCGACGATATAAGATCGATCAACAGACAATTTCATAATTTGTAGCCCGCGCAGTGCTTCAATTGGATAGTGTGAACATAATACAAGTTCCTTGAATTGAACTTCATGTCCCGCACTCATTGAAAGCAGTCGTTTCTTCAAATCCATTAGCACAACATCCGATTGTTCGTAAATACGCGCGCCTGCTTCAACCGCAAGCTGCGCAAGATGTTGTCCAAATCGCACAGGATGAATCTGACTTTCGTTATTCAATGTAAGCGTTGCGTCAATCTGAATCGGTAATTCAGAATTCCGCCCAAGTTCACCCGGGATGCCAAGTTGCTTGTATGCGTTCATTTCATAAGCCAGTAGATCAGAGCCGAACTTTGATTGCGAATAAAGAATGGAGTCTGCTGCCTTTAATTCATCTTTTATTGCAATATATTTCCCGAACTGAACGGCTTCTTCGTTCACTTCAAAATATATTTTCGCGTTGTCTCGACCAAACTTTTTCAATAATTTGGCGTAAACAAGGTCATGTTGGGCGGTCAATTTCCCCGTGGAGTTGCCCGTAGCCCCTGCTAGGATTGTGTCTTTCTCGAGAAGGATAACGTCTTTCCCTTCTTTAGCTAGAAAATAAGCGTTTGCGATTCCGCTTAGTCCACCTCCAATGATGCAGACGTCGCAGGTGACATCGCCCTCAAGTTTTGGGTATGGTTCACGTGGATATGCAGTGGTAAGCCATAATGAATTGGACATAAAATAACCTCCGTCAAGTCTGCTTGAAATAGTCGTAAGCATATTCATTGTTCCCTTCTTTGGTTAAATTTAAAATGAAGAAGATGAAAGGTGGCGGAATAATTGAAAATTGAAATATGGTCAGATTATGTTTGTCCGTTTTGTTATATTGGCAAGCGCAGATTAGAAGAGGCGTTAGAGCAGACCGGACTTGGAGAAAAAGCTGAAGTTGTTTTCAAAGCATATGAACTGGATCCGAATTCGCCCGCTGTGTCCGATACGCTGATAAAAGAAAGTCTTGCGAAAAAGTATGGTATGAGTGTGGAAGAAGCGAAGAAGATGACTGATAATGTCGTGGACCAGGCAAAATCCGTGGGACTGAACTATAACTTTGACGTTATGACGCCAGCGAATACATTTAATGCACATCGTCTAGCGAAACTTGCTGAACAGGAAGGTTTCGATAAAACCGTATCGGAAAGTTTACTGAAAGCTTATTTCATTGATGGTGAAAAAATTGGTACAGAAGACGTGTTGCTTCGAATTGCCGAAGAAGCAGGGATTTCTCGAGACAGAGCGAAAGCAGTTCTCGATTCTGATGAGTTTGCAGATGAGGTAAGAATGGATATCGCAGAAGCCCAGCAAATCGGCGTGAAAGGTGTTCCGTTTTTTGTTATTAATCGTAAATATGCGATTTCAGGAGCTCAGCCGGCAGAAGCATTTGCAAATGCACTTAGACAAGCCGCGGAAGAAGAAGCTTAATCAAACGAAATAAAACCCGGCCATATGATCATTATGATCAAATGGCCGGGTTTTTTAACTTAATTATTACTGTCTAGACTTCAGTCGCCAACCCCTTGGTCATAAGTTGAATTGGCTAGGAAGGATTAAACTGCATCCTTCCCGGGCAAAAAACGCCGCTTCGCCAATTCGACTTATGCCTGTCGGGGGCCTACAGGATGTAGGTCATGCAGCTGGGAGGGATTAAGCTACATCCCTTCTTGTTGCCACAGGAAGTGGCGCACTTAGGCTGCGTTCATTTGTAAACGGCGCCTTTCGCTTTTCTTTATTGAGCCGGATTCGCTTGTAAGTCGATTGTGATTTTAATATCGTCGCCTACAAGAACGCCGCCTGCTTCAAGCGCTTGGTTCCATGTAAGACCGAATTCTTTTCTTGAAATTTTCCCTTCGACTTCGAAACCAGCTACGTCTACGCCCCAAGGGTTTTTACCTGTACCTTCGTACTCAGCATTGAATGTGATTTTTTTCGTTACGTCTTTTACTGTCATGTCGCCAGTGACATCATACTTAGTACCGCCCGTTTTTACAATATCCGTTGAAACGAATGTGATTGTCGGGAATGTTTCTGTATCGAAGAAATCAGCAGAACGAAGGTGGTTGTCACGATCATCGCTGTTTGTATGAATTGTTGAAGCATCGATTGTGAAATTGATGTTAGCGCCCGTCAAATCTTCAGGATTCCCTTCGATTGTACCTTCGACGCCAGTAAAACGTCCTCTTACTTTAGAAATCATCATATGCTTAACCGAAAAACCAACGCCCGTATGTGAAGCGTCTACTGTCCATTTTGTCATTGAAAAAACTTCCTCTCTGAATAAGTTATGTTCTTACTATATTTTATAATTATCTTGAAGTCAAGGTATTTAATCGTGTTTAATTGTATTTAATTTGAATAGGGTGAATAGCAAGACCTCTATTCTGATTAGAATTCCTTGTCAAAATATAAGTTTGCAAGCATACTATTAAAGATGAAAAGCTTTAAATTGAAAGGATTGAATGTTGATGTCGAAACATCAATGGTGTGAAGAACTTCAGAAAACAATTACAACAGGTACATTACTAATTGACGAGCCACTATGCAAATACACAATGACAAAACTTGGAGGAGCTGCAGACCTTCTCGTTATTCCTGGAACTATAGATGAAACAGAAGTGACGATTCGTTACGCATATGACAATGAAATTCCGTTACTATTACTTGGCAATGGATCGAATATGGTTGTCAGGGATGGCGGTGTGAGAGGTATTGTCCTTCATTTGTCACGTCTCGATGCAATTAGGATCGAAGGATCACTTGTGCATGCCGAAGCGGGGGCACTCATCATTGACGTTTCAAAACGTGCGGCAGCGACTACACTGTCAGGTATCGAATTTGCCTGCGGAATTCCGGGCTCCATCGGGGGCGCAATGGCAATGAATGCTGGCGCTTATGGCGGGGAGATACAAGATATAATTGTGCAGGCGACAGTGTTGACGAAATCGGGAGAACGGTTAGTCCTTTCGAAAGAAGAACTTGAGCTTGGTTACAGGAAGAGTATTATATCTCGAGAGGGCTACTATGTTCTCTCAGCGGATTTTCAACTTGTGCCAGGAAATCAGGACGTCATTAATGAAAAAGTGGCAGACTTAACCTTCCAGCGCGAATTAAAGCAACCACTGGAGTATCCTTCAGCGGGAAGTGTGTTCAAACGACCGCCGGGTTATTTTGCGGGTAAACTTATTCAAGACTGTGGCCTTCAAGGAAAAGGGCATGGCGGTGCAGAAGTATCATTGAAGCATGCAGGTTTTATCATCAATAAAAACAATGCGACAGCATCTGATTACATTGAGACAATCAACATGGTGAAAGTGGAAGTGAAAAAAAGATTTGATGTGGACTTAGAACTTGAAGTGAAAATAGTAGGAGAAGAAATAACCGAATGACAAAAAGCGGATGACCCAATTAATGGGCCTCCGCTTTTTTTATTACTAATTAAGTAGTTTTACAAGAAAGCAGGGAAGGGTCGGTCACCCGGTCATCTGTAATATGCACTTGACACATTTTGTTGTTGTTCATGAATTTGAAGATTCCATTGTTGAAGTCAGTCCCGACTTCTTTGAAGAAAATACCTTCAAAGCGAACTTCTTTCGACAGCGTGAAGTTGACGCGGAAACCGTTACTGTCTTCGACTAAGTAGGCACGTATGCCTTTTTCAAACATGCCGTCAATCTCGTCTCTGATTGCACGATCGACAGAAACGACATGGAAGTCAACGAATGTGATTTCTCGTAATAATACGTTCATGAACGAGCCTTTCGTAATCTCTTCCCATCTACTTTGAGCAGTTTGTCCAAGAACGATTTGGGTAATGTTATGTGTATGAGCCACTTCTTTAATAACTTTGGCGGAAGACCGTTTTTCATTATCCCGGATTATGAAATCTTCTACTTCAAGCTCTTCAGCGAGTTCTTTCCATCGATCAACATATTCGGATTTTTCCGCGTCAAATTCATCATAAGGAAGTGGATCCACTGTTAAAATATACATTGGACAATCCATGATTGTTGCAATTTTATGTCCGCGTCTAATGAGACGTTCACCATTTGGACCGTAGTAGACACAAACGAGAATACTCTCGTCCATACGACCTTTTACTTTGCCCATGACGGTAGTCACCTCTTAATTATATTTTATTTAGTCGAATTCATGCTAGAAGTTTGGTACTGTTTGAAAACCAAGCAATTATATATGAAAACGCAACATATGACAAGATGCGAATGTTTCAAAGTGCTAAGAGTATGGTAATAGTGTATAATTTACTGTATAAACTCATTGAGTTTCCCCTACTACTTTTATCTACAGCTCCCTATTATCCCGCCAGTCACGATGAAGGTCAAGTTTGCCCTATATAATAATGAATCTTTACAAAACTTACATAAACATGGAGTGTGTATGTCTGTAGATTTTTAGGTGGTTTATTACGACTATTTTAAAAGGTAGGAAAGTATAAGTTAGTCTACATGGGTCGATGTCTAGACTCCAGCCACCAGCCCCTGTTCCCATCTGAGGTGGGTCACGCAGTGGGGAGGGATTTAACTACATCCTTCCTACTTGTTAGGGCTAAACGGCGCCTTGCGCTTTTCTTAATCTGTTTAGTATTGGAGGTTTGCATTTGTTGGCGATAACGATAGCTATTTTTATCCCGTTTATGGCTGCTCTATTTGTCCCGTTCATTTATAAGAGGGTTCGGAGTCGCAATATCGGGTGGTTTGTCATGTCCGTTCCACTCGTCTTATTCATCTATCTTGCCAGTTTAATTCCCGCCGTTGCAGGAGGTAAAACATATATACATACGATTAAATGGATTGATTCTGCTGGGATCAATTTTACAACGTATCTAGATGGTCTCAGTATGATTTTTGGGCTTCTGATTACTGGGGTCGGGAGCCTCGTAATTCTCTATTCCATATACTATTTGTCTGAACGCGAAGCATTAGGGCGTTTTTACGTTTATCTTTTGATGTTCATGGGCTCGATGCTTGGGGTTATCTTTTCAGACAACTTAATGGTGCTATATGTTTTTTGGGAATTGACGAGTATTTCATCGTTTCTGTTAATCGCATTTTGGTACCACCGGAAAAAGTCCAGATACGGTGCGCAAAAATCAATGCTCATCACTGTGTCTGGCGGCGTAGGGATGCTTGCTGGTTTTATCATGCTGTATACAATGACAGGTTCATACAGTGTGCGCGAAATTATTGGGACGATCGGTCAGTATACAAATGAGAGCTTGTTTTTACCAGCGATGCTACTCGTTTTGCTTGGTGCATTTACGAAATCAGCCCAGTTTCCTTTTCATATCTGGCTGCCGGATGCCATGGAAGCGCCGACGCCGGTCAGTGCTTATTTACATTCCGCTACAATGGTTAAGGCGGGGATTTACCTTGTCGCACGCTTTACACCTGTATTTGGCGGGGAAGCGGTGTGGTTTTATACAGTTACTGGCGTGGGGATATTCACGTTGTTCTGGGGGTCGGTCAATGCAGTACGGCAAACTGATCTGAAGGCGTTGCTCGCTTACTCGACAATCAGCCAGCTTGGTCTAATCATGAGCCTGTTTGGCCTTGGCTCAGCGGCGCTTAACGAGGGCTACAGCGCAGACTCCGTTATTTATACACAGGCGACATTCGCCGCTTTGTTCCATCTAATTAACCATTCTACGTTCAAAGGTGCTCTCTTTATGGTTGTTGGAATTGTCGATCATCAAGTCGGAACGCGGGATATTCGAAGGCTAGGCGGACTGATGTCACTGATGCCTGTGACGTTTACAATTGCTGTTATCGGCAGTTTTTCGATGGCTGGATTACCACCGTTTAACGGTTTTCTTAGTAAAGAAATGTTTTTTGAATCTGTATTGATTATACGTAATTTAGATATTTTTGCGATGGGTCCTGTATGGGGGAGCTTAATACCTGTCGTCGCTTGGCTTGCGAGTGTGTTGACATTCGTTTATAGCATGATTATTGTTTTTCAAACATTTCTTGGGAAACATCAACCGGACCGTCTTGATCGAAAAGCAATTGAAGCTCCAGTTGGAATGCTAATTGCTCCGTTGATCCTTGCTTTGTTCGTAGTAGGTATTTTCTTCTTTCCGAATGTGGTCGGAAACTATTTGTTACGTCCTGCAATGACAGCTGTTTATCCTCCGTTTGAAGGTGCGGAAGGTCTTGTTCCGCATATAGCGGCTTGGCATGGTTTTAATGCACCTATAATAATGACAATTGGTGTTATCGTAGTGGGCGCATTGTTATACACCTACCTCCGTTATTGGCGTGGGATTTACTCGCTTGCACCGATGCGCTGGAATCTAGATTCTATGTATAACGGCTTGTTAACGCAGACGGAGAAAGCTTCATCTTTCTTGACGCGGACTTATATGACGGGATACCTCAGGGATTATCTTGTTTATATATTTGTGTTTTTCATCCTAACTGTTGGGGGCGGTCTGTTATGGACAGGTGGATTTTCAATCGACTTATCTAACGATGCTCCCATCACGATAAGCGAGTATATCATCATCTTCGTTATGATGGGCGCAAGTATAGCAATTATCTTTGCAAAATCGCGTATAACAGCCATCTTGTTAAATGGCGTTCTTGGCTATTCGATTGCCATTCTCTTTGTTGTATTCCGGGCACCTGATTTAGCTTTGACGCAAATTATCGTAGAAACTGTGACGACTGCGTTATTCCTCTTATGCTTCTATTTCTTACCTGAATGGAGCAAGGAGAAAACGACTCGATCATTAAAAGTCTTCAAAGGTATTATTGCAATTTCAGTCGGAACGGTTGTTACAGTACTTGCACTTGTCGTACAAGGTAATAAGATGTTTGAGTCGATTTCCGTCTACTTTGAAAATGCTTATGAGTTGGCGGGAGGGAAAAATATCGTCAATACGATATTGGGTGACTTCCGTGCATTCGATACGATGCTTGAAGTAGTTGTACTTTTCATCGCCGGTATTGGAGTGTTTACATTGATCAAGCTGAAGGCTGGAAAGGGGGACGAGGACGTTGAAGATTAATGATGTCATTTTACAGACAGTAACGAAGATTGTTGTCTTCATCATTTTGACATTCGGCGTGGAATTGTTCCTTTCGGGTCACTACAATCCGGGAGGTGGATTCATTGGGGGACTCGTCCTTTCTTCCGCTTTCGTTCTTCTCTATTTGGTGTTCGATATCGAAACGGTCCATAAGGGCATCCCGTTCGATTTCAAGAAGGTTGCGGCGTTTGGCGTATTGCTTGCAGTCGGAACAGGTTTAGGATCAGTCCTTTTCGGAGCATCATTTCTTACGCAGACAGCCAGTCATTTCAATCTGCCAGTGTTTGGGGCAACGGAATTATCAACAGTTATGCTGTTTGAGGCAGGGGTTGCACTGACTGTTGTAGGTGTTGTTGTAACGATTATTTTAAGTATTAGTGAGGATGTGTAGCTGATGGAAACGATAATAACGATACTCGTTGGAGTGCTTGTAACGGTCGCTGTCTACTTGCTGCTATCTAAAAGCTTGGTTCGGGTCATTTTAGGGACGGCTATCCTGTCGCATGCTGTGCATTTGCTTTTGATGACGATGGGTGGGCTCAAAAAAGGGGCAGTCCCCCTGCTAGGTGAAAATGCAGAAAGTTATACGGATGCTCTTCCACAGGCACTTATACTGACTGCAATAGTGATCAGTTTCGCAGTGACTTCCTTTTTACTGGTGCTCGCATATCGAACATACAAAGAGACGGGATCGGACAATCTCGCTACATTGAGAGGGTTTAAAGATGAATAACATACTAGTTATGCCAATGATTATCCCTTTATTGACAGGGGTTTTACTTGTATTTATCCGGTCTTATGTGTTGATTCAGCGGGTGTTCAGTCTTGTTTCAATCGCAGTAACCGTAGCGGTCAGTGTTACTATTTTAAACCTGATTCAGTCGGACGGTATTTTACGGCTCGATTTTGGGGGCTGGTTGCCACCCTACGGAATTTCATTTGTCGCGGATTCATTCTCTATGTTACTTGTATTGACGACAGCGATTGTAACAGGAATCCTCTTAATCTATGCGTTCTCATCGATTGGTCGAGCACATGAGAATATGTTCTTTTATCCGTTCGTCTTTTTCCTTATTGCTGGCGTTAATGGTTCGTTCCTAACGGGCGACCTATTCAACTTATTCGTTTGTTTTGAAGTGATGCTGTTATCGTCTTATGTGCTCATTACGCTTGGGGGCAGGAAGGTTCAACTCGTCGAATCAATTAAATACATATCTATAAATGTGCTGTCATCGTGGTTTTTCCTTGTTGGAATCGCGTACTTGTACGGTACGGTAGGCACGCTTAATATGGCGCATCTTTCAGTGCGTATTGCGGAAGTCGGGCAAGGGCCATTATTGACGGTGATTAGCATAATCTTCCTCATTGTATTTAGTTTGAAATCTGGACTTCTTCTTTACTTCTGGTTGCCAGGGTCATACAGTGCACCACCGACAGTAGTTGCGGCTTTGTTCGGTGCGTTGCTTACGAAAGTCGGTATCTATGCAATGTTCCGCGTGTTCACGCTCATCTTTTATCACGAGCCGGGTGTTACGCATTTGATCATTGGCATTATGGCCGCAATCACGATGATAGGTGGAAGTATTGGTGCAATCGCCTACAATGATATCCGGAAGATTGTGTCCTATAACGTCGTCATTGCCGTCGGGTTTATACTCGTTGGCCTTGCTGTTTCGACAGAAGTTGCGATTCAGGGGTCTATTTATTATCTGATCCATGACATGATCATTAAAGCTTTGTTATTCGTTATCGCGGGGACGATGATCTACTTGACTGGCACGGCAAGGATTCAAAATATGAGTGGGTTGATTCGCAACTATCCATTACTTGGTTGGCTGTTTTTCATCACTATGCTGTCACTCGCCGGAATTCCACCGCTTAGCGGGTTCATCGGAAAGGTGTACGTTGGACAGGGAGCGATTGAGGCGGGTGCGTTTGTCTTGCTCGCAATTGCGTTCCTATCAAGTATTTTCGTTTTATATTCACTTCTGCGTATTTTCCTGAATTGCTTTTGGGGTGAAACGATTATTAATGAAGATGACGATGTGCCCCTTAAAAAAGGGATGCTTATTCCAATGGTCCTGTTTGGGATATTGACAATTGCACTAGGAGTCGGAGCAGAGGGGCTTGCGCCGTATGTATCCGATGCTGCCCGTACACTGATGAATCCTGAAATCTATATAGACGCAGTTTTGAACAGTGATAGTTGATCGAAGAAAAGGTCCTCGTACATTGGCCGGAAAGAAAAGGTGAACATTGATGCCAGCCCAGTTACTGTTGAATTTATTTATAGCTCTGCTCTGGATGCTCTTAATGGATGAAGATGAGCTAAGGTTTACGACTTTCTTTGCCGGCTTCCTGGTAGGGGTAGGAATCATATTTTTCATGCATAGATTTTTCGGAACGCAATTTTACTTGCGCCGTTTGTATGCAACATTCAAGCTTCTTTTCATCTTCATATCCGAATTGACCAAATCGAGCATAGTCGTATTGAAACAAATACTTAGCCCGACGCTGAAAATTAAACCCGGTATTTTTAAATATGAAACAGTCTTAAAGAGCGATTCGGAAGTGACGATGCTGTCATTGCTTTTGACGCTGACTCCGGGATCTGTGGTCATGGAAGTATCGCCTGAAGGAAATGTTCTTTATATCCACGCGATGGACGTCGAAAAGTCCCGCGATGGACTTTTGATGCAACTGCATAACTTTGAAAGAGCAATCATGGAGGTGACCCGCTGATGATTCAAGCAATGCTGACGACTTCGCTCGTATTATTCTCGATAACGATTGCAATAGCTGTCATACGAATCATTCTCGGTCCTTCGATGCCCGACCGTGTTATCGGACTCGATATGATTGGTGTAAACTTGATCGCTATGATAGCTGTCATTTCAGTGGTGATGAACACGAAAGCATTTCTAGAAGTCATTCTAATACTAGGGATTCTATCCTTCATCGGTACAATCGCCTTCTCAAAATTCATAGAGAGGGGTGTTATCGTTGAACGTAAGCACGATAGGTGAATTCGTAGGCGCATTTCTGATATTGACAGGCGGAGTTGCGAGCGTAATTAGTGTCTTTGGATTGCTTCGGCTGCCTGATGTTTACACAAGATCGCATGCGGCGACGAAAAGTTCGACGCTTGCCGTCTTGTTAACTTTGTCAGGTGCTTTTATTTACTTTTTGTTCAGTCAAGACTTCGTAAGTGTACGCCTTCTTTTAGGAATTGTTTTCGTCTTTCTAACGGCACCGGTTGCCGGACATTTGATTGTCCGAGCAGCTTATCGGTCGAATGTGAAGCTAGCGGACATTTCTACTGAGGATGAATTGTATGAGGTTTTGCATAAAGATAAGGTAGAAGAGGATGGGACTGGCCAATAGTGGCTGGACTATCCTTTTTTTGTTTGGGGAATTTGGATATATGATCGGTTGCATTGCGTTTATGCTCGGTGGCGGGTATATATGATCGGTTGAGTTGCGTTTATGCTCGGTGGCGGGGATATATGATTGGTTGGGTTGCGTTTATGCTCGGTGGCGGGTATATATGATTGGTTGCGTTGCGTTTATGCTCGTTTGTGTCGAGTTGCCACTTTTGTCCTAAGGTTAATTTGGAGAAAGAAGGAATATAAATAAAATAGTAGAATATTAATAAGGAAGATAGGGAAGGTGTACGGAATGGGGAAACAGGGGAATCGGATGGGGAAATGGACGAAAGTTCTGTTGTCGGTGTTTGGGGCAATACTCATTTTGGCTATTGCGGCACTATTTATTGTAAATAGTTACATAGGAAAATCGAAACCATTTATTGATGGAGAAGTAAGTGCGGCATTTATAGATGAAGATGTGATAATCGTTCGGGATGAGTTTGGTGTACCACATATAACGGCGGATTCGGATGCGGATTTGTACAGGGCCCAAGGTTATGTGCAAGCCCAGGACCGTTTATTCCAAATGGATATGGCTCGCAGGCAAGCAAGTGGTAGATTATCCGAGGTAGTCGGGAAAGTGGCCGTTGGAACGGATAAGAAGTTCCGTACATTTAGTTTGCGTGCGGCGGCTGAAGCGTCTTATGACGGCTATGGTGAGGAAGGGAAAAAGGTACTGGGCTGGTATGCAGAAGGGGTCAATGCATTCATTGAGAAGGCGGAGCGGGATGGAAAATTCCCTTATGAATTCAAAATCCTGGGCTACACGCCTGAACCGTGGACAGAAATTGATTCGCTGACGATAGGTAAGTATATGGCTTATGATCTCGGCGGCAAATGGGATAGCTTAGCGGTCAGGCATTGGGCGTTGAATAATTTCTCGGAAGATTTGGCGCGGGAGTTGTTCACCGTTTATCCGGAAAATGCATCATCTATAATTGAGGCAAACATTGCGAATCCGGTTGCTGTTGCTGGTCAGTTTGACCCTGATCTTGTGCCACCTGAATTCAACGGTAGTAACAACTGGGTCGTGTCGGGGGATAAAACAGCTTCAGGATTACCGCTTCTAGCAGATGATCCGCATCTCGGGCTTGATACTCCGGCAATCTGGTATCAGATGCATTTGCAATCACCTGAACAAAACGTTAGCGGTGTTATTTTTGCGGGGATTCCAGGAATTATTCTTGGGCATAATGACAACGTTGCATGGGGTGTTACGAACGTTGGACCTGACGTGCAAGATCTATATATCGAAACTCCGAATCCTGATGACCGGACACAATTTCTTTATGATGGGGAATGGGAACAGGCTGAGGTAAGAGATGAAACGATTTCCGTAAAAGGCGAGGAGGATGTACCGTTTGAAGTGATGGTTACGAGACATGGCCCGATTATTTCGGACATTCTTTACGCAGATGAAGATCCGAGTGCACTGTTTTCAATGCAATGGACAGCGCTCGAGCCGACAAAAGAACTCGAAGCCATTATGAAGATGAACAAAGCTTCCGACTGGGAGAGTTTTGAGACGGCTTTGGAAGATTTCCATGCACCCGCGCAGAACTTTGTATTTGCAGCGAATGACGGCACCATTGCTTATAAAGCGAACGGTCGTATTCCAATTAGAAAACAAGGGGATGCGCAATTGCCTGTACCAGGCGACTCTTCTGATTATGGCTGGACGGGCTACATTCCATATGATGAATTGCCGCGTGTCGTGAATCCTAAAGAAGGGTTCATTGCCACAGCAAATAATCAAGTCGTTGATGAATCTTATCCTTATCACATTACAAAGCTTTGGGCTCAGCCTTATCGCTATGAACGAATAGCGGAAGTGCTTCGCGAAGGGGATAATTTCACGGCAGAAGATATGATGAAATTGCAGATGGATCAGAAGAACCTATACGCTCGTGAGTTTCTGGACGATATGATCAGTTCAATTGAAGCGAAAGACGCCGCTGTCGGGAAGTATGAAGATATTGTGAAAATGCTTCGCGAGTGGGATCAATACGATTCTGCAGATGCGGGGGCACCGCTTGTCTTTCATAAATGGATGAAACAATTACCAATCGGTATGCTCAGTGCAGCGATGCCTGAGGACGTCTATAAGCTTCTACCTGCGAAAGGGGTAATTGTCGACAAAATGTTGCGCGACGCATATGCAGGCGAACCAGGTGCCTGGGTGGAAGAGTATGGCGGCGTTGATGAGTGGGTCTTTGATTCATTTGTAACATCAGTCGAAGAGATTGAAGGATTGTTCGGCAATAAAATCGCGGATTGGCAATGGGGAGATTTCCATCAGTTGGCGTTTCCACACGCTCTATCAGGCGCATCTCCGATCTTTGAATATTTCTTGAATCCAAAGAAACAGGCAATCGGCGGTTCGAATGTTACAGTCCAGTCGGCAGCATTTCAGGCAGATGGTACTGTAGACCACGGTGCGCCTTGGCGCTTTGTAGCCGATTTTTCCGATTTGTCGAAAGCGAACCATATTGTAGGACCTGGCCAAAGTGGCCACATTAAATCGCAATGGTTCCACGATCAAGCAGATGACTGGGTGAAAGGTAATTACCATGAAACTGTTTTGAATGGGGACATTAAAGATGGATATACGTTGAAATTAAAAGCGGAGCGCTAATGCGCCCCGCTTTTTATGTGGTGAAACTTTGAAAAGGCGAGTAAATGGTTGAAGGTCGCGGGTAAATCCGCGCATTATCTAATCTACTGCTAAGAGCTTCTTTATTTAACGATCAGAACCGGTGCTGTCACGCGCTTCGCGACTTTATGGCTTACACTTCCGAGCACCATTTCCTGAAATGAATTCAGGCCCCGGCTACCAAGAACGACAAGGTCGAATGTACCGCTATTGGCGAAATGGACGATGATGGGGCCCGGGTCACCGTGTTTGATGACAAGTTTATGAGGGATTTGGAACTGCTCGAAAGCCTTCTCAATAGGGATAAGTCGCTTCTTGCGATCGATATGGAGATCATCACTGCTTGTATTATCGAGTACATCTGAACGTGTTCGGTCAAACTCAAGGATATAAAGAACTTCAACGGCCACTTCTGGACTGAGCGAGGCAAGTTGAGCGGCGTGTTTGGCTGCACGGTGCGAGTTTTCTGAGCCATCGACCGCGACTAGTATTCGTTTATACATCGGAATCCCTTCTTTCATATGCCTATTACATAAAGTTACGTTGTCAGTAACTATTCAAAACATTCTACATCTGTCTGCTTAAACCCTTTTTTTTCAGCAAATAATAAAAGGGGGGAAATGCATATTCAAATGGTCGTTTGATTAGCCTTGCAATTGAAAAAGAGATTGCATATACTAAAGTTAATCAAACGACCATTTGAATGAGGTGGAAATATGACGGTAAAAGAAGTTTGTGAAGTGACAGCGGTTCATGAAGAAGTTGTGAAGCGTGTGCAGAAAGCGCTCCCTGATGTGGGCGCCGCGGTCGCAATATTTAAGGCGTTGGCGGATGAAACCAGATTAAAAATTGCATTTTCGCTGACGCTGGAAGAAGAAATGTGTGTATGTGACGTTGCGGCAGTGATAGGTTCGTCTGTTGCGACTGCTTCCCATCACTTACGTTATTTGCGTGAACAAGAACTTGCTAAATCGAGGAAAAAAGGGAAGATGGTTTACTATTCGCTCGCAGACGATCACGTCCATCAACTCGTGAAAGTTGCACATGAGCATACGATAGAGGGTGTTGAGCATGGCGACGGTTGAAAAGAAAGAATATAGGTTGGAGAATCTAACATGTGCCAGTTGTGCGATGAAGTTTGAAAAAAATGTGAAAAATCTACCTTCTATAGAGGATGCACAAGTAAACTTTGGTGCATCAAAATTAGCATTCAGTGGTAGCGCAACGATTGAAGACCTCGAAGCAGCAGGTGCTTTTGATGGTATTAAAGTTGTCCCGCTTCAGAATAAAAAAATGGAGCCAAAAACGTCTTTCTTTAAACGGAAAGAAAATCTCGTAACAATTTTTTCACTGCTTTTCTTACTAATAGGAATGGTTGTATCATTTCGCTATGCGGAGACGCATCCGGCAGCGATTTCTTTATTCGCAATTGCCATTGTAATTGGTGGAACAAGTATATTTAAAACAGGACTGCGAAATTTGATTCGTTTCGAATTCGATATGAAAACGCTGATGACGATTGCTATTATTGGTGCTGCAATCATTGGGGAATGGCGTGAAGGGGCGGTTGTAGTCTTCCTGTTTGCTGTTAGTGAAGCGTTAGAAGCCTATTCAATGAACAAAGCACGGCAGTCCATTCGTCAATTGATGGATATTGCGCCGCCTTCCGCCCTAGTAAAACGTGGGGAAGCGTTTGTGGAACTTCCGACAGAAGATATCATCATCGGCGATATTCTAATTGTAAAACCAGGTCAGAAAATTGCTATGGATGGTGCTGTTCTAACGGGTTCGTCTACGGTCAATCAAGCAGCGATTACAGGGGAATCAATCCCAGTTGTAAAAAAAACCGGTGATAATGTATTTGCGGGTACGCTTAATGAAGAGGGTGCACTTGAAGTAACGGTCACGAAGCTTGTTGGTGATACGACAATCGCTAAAATCATCCATCTTGTTGAGGATGCACAGGCAGAAAAAGCGCCATCGCAAAAGTTCGTTGATAAATTCGCAAAATACTACACGCCTGCAATCATCGTGATTGCAATTCTCGTAGCCATAATACCTCCATTACTTGGTGGTGATTGGAATACGTGGATCTATCAAGGTCTTGCAGTACTCGTCGTAGGTTGTCCGTGTGCACTTGTAGTTTCTACACCAGTTGCGATTGTCACGGCGATTGGTAATGCGGCACGTCAAGGCGTGTTGATTAAAGGCGGCATCCACCTCGAAGAAACAGGAAGGCTTGACGTTATTGCGTTCGATAAAACCGGGACATTAACGAAAGGCTATCCGGAAGTAACAGATTTCATCGTCAGTGAGGAAGTCGCTCAAGAGAAATTATTAAGCGCAATCGCAGCAGTCGAATCAATGTCACAGCATCCGCTTGCGAAAGCGGTCATCCATTATGCGCATCAACATGGTGCACAGAAAGTCGATGTGTCCAATTTTCAATCGGTTACCGGAAAAGGTGCTTATGCTGAAATTGATGGGATCAAGACCTATATTGGTAGCTTGAGCTGGGCACAGGAACTGTCTTCATTGCCAGAAGAAATGTTACAGCAAACGGCATCTCTTCAACGTCAAGGAAAGTCTGTCATGGCGATTGTTACGGGTACAGAATTTAGCGGGTTGCTTGCCGTGGCGGATCCCATACGCGCAGAAAGTCGTAGCGTCCTTGAACAACTGAAAACTATAGGTATCCGTCATACAGTCATGCTGACAGGCGATCATCAGGTAACGGCTGAAGCAATTGCAACTGAGTTAGGTGTCACGGATGTGCGCGCGGGGTTGATGCCTGAAGACAAGTTGACAGCGATAAAGCAATTGAGTGACCAATATGGCCGTGTTGCCATGGTTGGGGACGGCATCAATGACGCACCTGCCTTAGCAGCAGCTTCTGTTGGGATAGCAATGGGTGGAGCGGGTACAGACGCCGCATTGGAAACAGCAGATATCGCTCTGATGGCAGATGATTTAGGAAAACTACCTTATACAATAAAATTAAGCCGAAAAACATTGCGCATCATCAAGGAAAACATTATGTTTGCATTAGGCTTAAAAATTATAGCATTGCTTCTTATCATTCCCGGCTGGCTGACATTATGGATTGCCATCTTCGCGGATATGGGTGCCACGCTACTCGTTGTGCTGAACTCGTTGCGGTTGCTGCGCGTTCATAAGTAAGTAGGTTCTATACGGAGGCGAATTCTAATGTATTTACAAGAGTGGACAATGGAAGAGCAGGAGCAACTTATTCATTTCATGACAACTAATACGTGGCCTTACCACGGCAACTCTGATCCGGGACGTCATTTGATTGAAAAAACAATCGAAGAGGGCGGCTATGAGTCGGACGAAGTGAAAACGTTCTGGGTGGAAAATGAAACCGGAGAAAAAGTAGGAATCGTAAAAATTTACGACTTGCAAGATGAGATCCCATTGTTCGATTTACGTATTGCTGATATGTCGAGGGGGAATGGCTACGGCCCGAAGGCTCTTCGACTTGTCGCGGAATATGTATTTGGATTACTAGGCAGGAAAATTCGTCTCGAAGGTCATACGAGGCAAGATAATCTCGCAATGCGAAAAACGTTCGAACGTGCAGGTTTTGTAAAAGAAGCGCATCTTCGGAAAGCTTGGTTTTCGCCCAAAGAGAATTCCTATTATGATGCGGTGACTTATGGTATTACGAGGGAAGATTTCATGGCGGGAACGACGACGCCTGTTATTTGGGAAGATGGAGAGAAGTCACGGAATTCTGGGCCTTCTTCGCGTATCCCGGATTTCATGGATTCATTCGAATCAGAACGACTTGTCATTCGGGCTCCTGAACTTAGCGATGCAACAGATGCTTGGAACGCGATTAGGGCTTCGTTACCTGCGCTTCGTAAGTGGATGCCGTGGGCGCAACCTGAACCGGAGCTGCATATGACAGAAGAAAGCTTGCGAAAAGCAATTGCAAATTTCATCACAAGACAAGATCTACGCTTCCATGTTTACCATAAAGAAACTGGGAAGTTTGTCGGTTCATCGGGACTGCATCGAATCGATTGGTCGATTCCTAAATTCGAGATTGGCTACTGGTTAGCAACAGAATTTGAGGGCCAGGGTTATATGACGGAAGCTGTTAAACGTATTGAAAAGTTTGCCTTCGAAAAACTTGGGGCACGCAGAGTGGAAATTCGTTGTGATGAAGAAAACATGAAAAGCCGCAGCGTCGCAGAACGTGCAGGCTTCACTCTCGAAGGGATTATGAAACAAGATTCCTTATCACCCGACGGTAATGTTTTACGAAATACATGCATCTATGCGAAAATAGACTAAGGAAAAGCGGAAGCGGCCCGCATAGACGCGACAGGCATAAGACGGACCGGCGACGCGGAGTCCTTCCCGCACAGCCGGTCTGGCTTATGACCCGAGCGTCTGGCCGCTGAAGCTAGACAAGAAATGCGGAAGGCGCCGTCCAGCCCCGCCAAGTAGGCGGGATGAAGTTCAATCCCGCCCTGCTGGAGGTCTTTAAGAAAAAGGCGCTCTTTGCCTTTATCTTAAAGACTGAATTTAATGGAAGGCAGTCATTGCGACATCGTGTCGCAATGACTGCATGACCCACTTCGTGTGGGCCCAGGGGTTGGCGCCTGAAGCTAGACAATGAAAAGGGATGCCGACTAATGTCGACATCCCTTTCGTTACACGCTTCGTTTTCCAGTTATGAGGTTGAAAATAAATACAATAACCGCGATGACTAGAAGAATGTGAATGAGTCCTCCGCCTATTTTAAATACGAGACCCAACAACCAAAACACAAATAATGCTACAATAAGTAACCATAGAATACGGCCCATGTGAATCACCCCTTTATTGATATATTCTTTATTTACCCACGCCGGTTGAAAATTAAACTAGGGGCGTTTGAAGAGTGGTAATCGGGAATGAGACTGGGTATACATACTGGAGGCGGTACAGTTGGCAACACCAGGTATGGAAGATTATCTTGAACAGATTTATTTGCATATCGAAGCGAAGGGCGTTGCACGTGTATCGGACGTTGCTGAATCCTTGGCAGTTCTCCCTTCATCCGTAACAAAAATGGCTCAGCGTCTCGACAAGGAAGGCTATATTGTCTATGAACGCTATAAAGGCCTCGAATTGACGAAAAAAGGGTCGACGTTCGGTGAAAAACTTGTGCGGCGGCATGATCTCCTTGAACAGTTTCTTCGAATTATTGGAGTCGATGAAGAAAACATTTATGGGGATGTTGAAGGAATTGAACATCATCTAAGCTGGAATGCGATGGATCGAATAACCGATCTGGTTGAAGCAATGGGACAAGACAATGAATTTGTTAGGAAACTACGTGTAATGGATCATAAGAAAGAGGTAGATAAATAATGGAACAACTTAAATCAGGCTATGCGGCGGAGTTAGAAGTGTTGGAGCAAGACGGTTCAAGATGGGTATTGGGTGGCGATAGCGAACAAGAACATATTATGTTGAATGCATCTGATGCAGATGAAAATATTCAAGAAGGAGATATGGTCAACGTTTTCCTTTACGTGAATAGACGCGGGGAGCTTTCAGCGACGATGCAGATGCCACATATGACAGCGGAGACATTTGGCTGGGCACGTGTAATTCGTGTAGATGACCATGAAGGAGTCTTCGTTGATATCGGTTCATCAATTGAAGTGCTCGTGAATAAAAATGACATGCCGAAAGTGCGGGCTTTATGGCCGAAGGTAGACGACGCATTGTACATGACGCTTCGAATGGATTTGGGCGGTACTATCTTTGGCCGACTTGCTACAGAAGAACGCGTATTGGAACAAATCGTTGAAGCACCTACATCAGCCTTTAATATGGACTTGAAGGCAAGAGCGTATCGCTTATTGCCAGTGGGTTCGTTTATGCTCAGCATTCCGGAAAACCACCGCATTTTCATCCACAATACAGAACAGGAACGTGAACCACGTCTTGGGCAAGAAATGACTGTGCGTATTATTGACGTCCGCGATGATGGAACGTTGAATGGTTCTATGTTGCCGCGTAAAGAGGAACGTCAGGGAGACGATGCTGAAAAAATCCTTCACTATTTGAATGAAGTTCAGGGACGCATGCCATTCACGGATAAATCGACACCTGACGAGATAAAAGAAATGTTCAACATGAGTAAAGCGTCATTCAAACGCGCACTTGGTAAACTCATGAAAGAAGGTAGAATTGAACAGAGTGAAGGATGGACATTGTTGAAGTAATACTTAGATTCGGGAACCTTTACCAACCCTGAATCGTATTAATTCCTAGAAAGAGGGGGAATCAACATGAAACGTATACTTGCACTAATGATGGCGGCTGTACTGGCTATCGGATTCTCGGTCCCGTTGGCCGTACATGCAGAAGATCCGGTCATCAATGAAAAACTTGGTGTACCAATAGTCGTTTACGGCGCAGATTTATCGGACGCTGAGAAGGAAAGTGTGAAAATAAGCCTAGGTGTTGCAAAGGAAGCAGAAGTTGAAGAAATATCTGTTGACGGCAGTGACCTTGTGAAATATATTGAAAATGGCAATGGTAAAGCAAGAATGTATTCTTCTGCTAAAATTACAAGGCAAGAGGAAGGTAAAGGGCTTGTCATCACGATTGTAACGCCAGATAATATTACAGAAGTAACGTCGGAAATATATGCGACTGCTATACTGACAGCTGGAATCGAAGATGCGGTTGTCGAAGTGGCAGCTCCAAAAAAAGTAACAGGCCATTCCGCTCTCGTGGGTATTTACAAAGCTTATGAAGTGACTGGTGAAAAACTTGATACGGAACGAACGGATGTTGCGAATGATGAATTGAATCTTGCGACGAAATTTGCAAAAGAATCCGGTGTCGATAGCGAGAAAGTAGCCGAGCTTCTAACGGAAATTAAAAAGCAAATCTCAGAGAAAAACCCCGCGACAAAAGAAGATGTCGAGAAAATTGTTACGGAACAAATGAAAAAACTTAATATTAATTTAAGTGATGCGGATCGTCAATTGCTCATAGATTTAATGGACAGAATTCGAAATTTAGATATCGATTTCAATAAATTATCCGAGCAATTATCGGATATGACATCTAAAATCAAGGAAACACTTGGTGATATTGATCCTGGCTTTTGGGAAAGTGTGAAAGAGTTCTTTGCGAACCTTTTCGAATCTGTTCAGTCTTGGTTTAAGTAATCGGGAAGCGAAGTATAGTGTCGTATTGAAAAATAGAAGTTATTGAAAAGGGGTAGTTTAGATGGAATTCGAATTTGTTGAATTGGGTGGGGACGCATTCGCGTTCCGTTATGAACAAGATGGAAAGATGCTTGCAGAAATTACATGGACGATTCTTGGGGATGTCATGGTGATGGATCATACATTCGTTTCACCGGAGCTTCGAGGACAAGGCGTTGCGAAAAAAATACTGGATCGTGCAGCTAGTTATGCGCGTGAACAAGAGTTGAAAATGGAACCTGTCTGCTCGTATGTTGTAACAGCTTTTGAACGCTACAAAGATTATGATGACGTAAAAGTGTGAAAATGGAATAATAAAAGGCAATCCATTTAGTTATAAAACTAAGGATTGCCTTTTATATTTCACGCGGTAAAGTTCTGCTCATTCATATCCCTCACAATAAAGTAATTAAGTACACTATGCCAGTTAACACAGAAGCGCCGGCGACAGTATACATCATGTCGGCTTGACTGAAAATCAGTATCTTCTCCATTTGTATGGTCCCCTTTCCTAATTAGGGCTATAATGCCTGCATATATACAAAATACCCTTACATTATTAAATGAAACATTTTTGTCATGTATTATCTGGAAAAGTGAAACCTATTCTTTAGTTAAACGTATACTCATATATAGAGATTTAGAGAGAGGTGTATTTCATGAGCCGTACAGTGGAAAAAGTATTATCGATAATAAGTGCCATATTTACGGCAGTAGGTGTTATTTTAAGTTTCGCATCGCTGGCTTTATTTAACTATGTGAAGTCGGAGCCAATGTTCCGTTTAGATTTCGATTCGGAGATGCTGGCGTATGATCCGACGCTAACACCAATGGAACTAGATTCAATCTATTCGGTTATTGCCCTAGCGGGTGGGTTTATATGGTTAATAATTATCAGCTTAATCGTTAGTTTTATCCTGACTATAATTGGAATCGTGAGTATTTGGAAGAATAAAAACCCTAAGCTTGCCGGGATTATGTTCATTATCGCAGGTTTGACTGCAGGCATTCTTTCCTTGACTTCAATTCTTCTGTATATTTCGGGTATCCTTTGTTTTACAAAGAAAATACCACTAACACAGGAATCGCAATTTGTGGATGACAAGCATGATGGAACAATGAGACCTTTATAATAATGTAAAAAACACTTTCCTCCAAAATGGGGGAAAGTGTTTTTATTAGTGCAAGGCAAGTACCGGGGAATGAATATAAAATACATATTGGGCTGTTACCACAGGATGGCCCTCGAAATATTCTTCAAAGACATCAAGTAGTTTGAAGCCTTGATTCTCATAAAAGGCTCGTCCAATCGCATTACGTTCGTCCACGTAAACAAATAATTGCTGTGCATCCGAAAGTGACGCCAAAACATGTTCAACTAACTTTTTACCATAGCCCATTTTCTGGTGAGATGGTAAAATATACATAGCAGTCAATTCGGAATCACCATCTGAATCTATTTTTGTGAAATTGGAAAAACCAACAGGAATACCTTCGCATTCAGCTACTAGCACATACGTTTTCTCCATACGTTTCAGAAGCATCGCTTCTGAATAGGAGCGATCGATAAAATTCTTTTGGATTTCCGCTGGAATAATATCTTTATAGGTTTCGCTCCAAGTCTTAAAAACAATCTGTTGAACGTGCATACTATCCTTGGCAGTCATGGGTCGGATCATTGCACTGTCACCTCTGCATTTCTTTTTGTTATCATAACAAATAACTAGGCTAAAAACTACCAATGTAATGAAAATGATATATATGGGAGAGAAGCTATATGAAGTGGACTTATCACAAGTTTGGAGAATTAAGCGGTCATGAAGTATATGAAATGTTAAAGCTGCGTGTTGATGTATTCATCGTGGAGCAAAATTGTGCGTATCATGAAGTTGATGGTCATGATTACGATGCAATTCATATATTCTGCACTGATGAGGAAGGACTGGCCGCTTATGCACGGCTGCTTCCGGCGAGTGTGAAGTACTTGGACCCGTCGATTGGTCGGGTCATCATCAGGGAGGATAGGAGGGGCACGGGGCTTGCGCATATCCTTATGGAACGAAGTGTTGACTTTGTGATAAATAATTGGAAACCCGATAGGATACGTTTGCAGGCCCAGCACCATCTAGTTGGATTTTATGAAAAGCATGGATTTAATGCGATTACGGAGCCTTATGACGATGGCGGAATTCCACATGTGGATATGTATTTATCAGTTGAATGAAATGAAAGTTTCTAAACTGGCAGTTGAGGGTATACTCTATGTACAAAGCAATTTCATTAAATCTGGGAGGAATGATTTTAATGGCTCGTAAACGAAATAATAATTTATTACTTGCAACGATGGCGGCGGGGGCTTATGCCTACTTCAGTAAAAAAGAAAACAGGGATAAGGCGCAAGTGGCTTTTACTAACATGAAAACAAAAGTTGATTCATTTATCGAATCACAAAAGTTGAACAGATCTTCTGAAACTAAATTAGGTCATTCGGATCCGTATGATCTTCAAGATAACAAAATGGTAAGTGAAGGTGCTCAAACGAGCGTCCACTATTATAACCAGGAAATTGAAGATGATGTTAAGATGACGCCTGAAACAGACGGACTCTACCATAAAAAAGAAAAGAACGATCCAGGCTCGGAACAATCCACCAAATAAAGTTAAAGAATGGTACCAAACAACAGACGCTTCCCAACATGGGAGCGTTTTTTTTACGGGTGAGAAATAAAAAAACTTATTGACTTAGAATAGGCGCCGGTCGCTTTTCTTGTTCGATTTCCGAGGAAGAAAGATAATTTTTGAATGGTCAATCATTGTAATTGAAGGGCTAGGTAAGGTATAATTTTTAATAGTTTGAAATAGTGAAGGTGAATCTAATGAAGAAGAAAATTGGGCTAGTAATGATGTTGATGACCACTGCCGTTTTTCTAAGTGGTTGTGCAGGCATCGAGAACAAAGAAGGTACATTTTACAATATTTTTGTTAAGCCTATGGACTGGTTACTGCATTTCTTTAGTGACTTTTTCAATGGGAGTTACGGTCTGTCGATTATCCTCATCACAGTATTAATTCGGTTGGTCCTTATGCCGCTAATGCTAAAGAATTATAAGTCGCAACAGAATATGAAAGTTAAAATGGATGGACTTCGCCCCGAGATGGAAGACATTCAGAAACGTTTGAAAGAAGCAAAAGAAAAAGAACAAAAAGAGGAGCAAGCGAAGCTTCAACAAGAAATGATGGGCCTCTATTCGAAGCATGGTGTCAATCCCCTTAATATGGGTTGCCTTCCGTTAGTCATCCAGATGCCAATCATCATGGGTCTTTACTTTGCAATACTTAATTCTACTGAAGTACAAACACATGAGTTTCTTTGGTTCAATCTTGGGGAACCCGATATGATTATGATGGTACTTGCTGGCGCGGTCTACTTCGTTCAAGCACGTGTATCACTATGGACAATGCCGGAACAGCAGAAGAAGCAGATGAAAGCATTTATTTACTTATCGCCGATTATGATCATGTTCATTTCATTCAAAGCGATGGCAGCGTTACCTCTTTACTGGGCGGTTGGAGGACTTCTCCTTATCTTCCAAACTTATTTAGGCCGCAAGTTCTATTACAAGCATCCTGAACCGGTTGTAGAGGGTGCTGAAGAAGTTGTAATTGTAGATGAAAATGAAAATGAAGAAGTGACAGAAACAGTAATTGAAGTAGTGAAAAAACCAAACACTACAGACAAAAAACCAAACACTACAGACAAAAAACCAAACACTACAGACAAAAAACCAAACACTA
>NZ_JADPRZ010000024.1 GCF_017347095.1 Sporosarcina sp. E16_8
GTCTGGTGACGATTGCGAAGAGGTCACACCCGTTCCCATCCCGAACACGGAAGTTAAGCTCTTCAGCGCCGATGGTAGTTGGGGGTTTCCCCCTGCAAGAGTAGGACGTCGCCGGGCGCAAGGTCATTGCCAATAGGTAGTGGCTTTTTATTTTTGATTTTAATTGTTCTTTTATATAGACTTGAGGCCATTACCAATAGGTAATGGCCTTTTTGTCGTCAAGGAAATTATAAAATAACGTACTGTGGATAAGGTGGAACATAGAGATTTTACGTCTACACTCCTGCGCCTAGAGGGGCGGGTCATAATCCAGGCTGGCTGTGCGACAAAGACGCCGCTTGGGCATGCAGTGGGGAGGGATAGAATTACATCCCTCTTTGTTGCGACACGACGTCGTGAACTTAGAGTGCCTTCCCTTGATCTGTCTTATGCCTGTCGCGGGCCTACAGGATGTAGGTTATGCAGCTGGGAGGGATTGAACTACACATCCCTCTTTGTTGCCACAGGAAGTGGCGTACTTAGGCTGCGTTCATCCGTTACAGGCCCTTGGGCATTTGTTCTATTTATCCCACATTAACGGGCAGTAAGACCCTCACTTCGAGTCATCTAGGACACGAGAAGAATAAGTGGGGATGAAGAAAAAACCCTCTGATTGAAGATTAACTTTATATGTAACTACTAAGGTACATGAATTGATTCGAAAGTTTCTTTATGGGTTACTGTCTAATAACTTTATGTTATTAATAAATAGGTTGGACTAAAGTATTTCATCGACAACGCTCGTCTCTTGGGGATGCCTTCGCTGGAGATTACGTGAAAATTATACGTTCATTATATACAGAAAGGAGCAGATCCCAATGAACTACACAGTCAAATAAATCGAAGAGATTAGTCATGGAGAACCTACTAAAATTGCTTCGTTTATCACGCGTCTTTTACTCTATATTGAAAAGTTGGAAATCCAAATTGATTAACAGAAAACCTGTCGCCACAAGAAAAAGTGCAGACTAGAGGATATATCGATAAAAGAATCGGCTAAACAGTTTGCCCAAATGCGTGGATTTATTTCCACGCATCGTAAATAAAATTGTGATATTCTTTACTCGCTCGTCTCTGTTGTCCGTGGAGAATACTCCTTGAAATAGGATCTATGCAGGTTAAACAAGTGATTCTATCTACTTTCCAGCGAAGGCGCCTAACTGGGGTAGCCGAAGTGATAAGACTGATAGTGGTTTTCTATCAGGCTTATCATGGGAGGCATCCCCAAGCGACAAGCGTTGTTGGTAGAAATTTTTATGTCCTATATGCTCCTAGAGATTGTCCAGTGTATGATATGGTACTCAGAGTGTGGTGTCCAACTGCTGTCACTATTTGAAGGGCCCAAATGGAGGCAGTAACTGGCACTGGCCACAAATGGAGTCAGTAACTGGAACGATTCGTTTTTCTCTATGTTGCTAGTTATTTCTTTATCTCTGTAGATTTTGCGAAGATGCCTTTCAGGGGTAGCCGAAGCCATAAGACTGGCGGCGAAGCTACATGGATTATCACGGGAGGCATCCCCTAAGCGCCCAAGCGATATTCAATGGAATCAATCTATATACATAATTTTTTTTTGTAAATTCTCAATGTCTTGAAATCATCCACTATCAGAGATACGATGATAACTACGCAGTAATAGAAAGGGTTGGTTATTTTGCAAATGGCGCTCATTATCTTCGCAATTAATATCGTTTACGTTACATTCTTTACAGTACGCATGATTTTGACGCTGAAAGGGTATAGGTATATTGCTGCTGTTGTTAGTGTGTTGGAAATTGTTATGTATGTTATCGGTCTTGGCCTAGTACTAGACAATCTGAATAAAATAGAGAACATTATAGCCTATGCGGTCGGTTATGGTTGTGGTGTGATTATTGGTTCAATGATTGAAGAGAAGATGGCACTTGGTTATATTACTGTAAACGTAATTACATCAGAGAAAAATTTGAGATTACCGAGTATACTTAGGGAAAAAGGATATGGCGTAACGGATTGGTCAGCGAATGGACTTGATGGAGATCGAACTTCTATGCAAATTCTAACACCAAGAAAATATGAATTGAAACTTTACGTTACTATTAAAGAAATAGACCCAAAAGCATTTATTATTGCCTATGAAGCGAAAACCATACACGGCGGTTTCTGGGTGAAGAGTGTGAAGAAAGGGAAGTTGTTCAGGTGAGTAAAAAGAAGACTTTGTGGTTTGAAGTTGAAGCGGATGAGACCATTGAAGATTGTTTAAATAGAATGACTGCTGAAGGTTATACCGTTACAGGCCGAAAGGAAGAGCCACTGTTTACAGAGGTAAACGGAGAATACGTGCCAGTAAGACAGGTCATCATGTTCAAAGGTACCTTGACAGAACAATAAGATGTCCGAAAGGCGAACGATTTTAAATTAATATATATTATTGTTCGCCTTTTTCATTGACGAAGGGTTCTGTTCTTGATAAAATATAGAGAGTTATTAGAAATCCCCATATATACTGTGGAATTGGCCACAGTGTTTCTACCAGGGCACCGTAATGTCCGGACTATGCGGGAAAGCGACTTTCAGGATTGCAGCGAAAGGTGTGTGGGTACCAATGGGTGCAATCATCTTAACGCATATTTCAACGTCCTCGAATGATCTGCTTTTCATGCATATGAAGAGTAGTTCGTTCGAGGTCTTTTTATTTTAGTAAATGTTGGCTAGGCTTCAGGTGCCAGACGCTCGGGTCATAAGATAGCCTGTCGCGGACCTACAGGAAGTAGGTCATGCAGCGGGGGAGGGATTAAACTGACATCCCTCCTAGTTGCCACAAGACGTGACGAACTTAGGCATCTTTTATTTGTAGCTGCACCAAACGCATTTCTTAAAAGGAGCGGATTATAAGTGGAACCGAAAATCGGTGTCATTATGGGAAGTAAAAGTGATTGGGAAACTATGAAACATACTTGTGACATTTTGGACGAACTAGAAGTCCCTTACGAGAAGAAAGTTGTCTCGGCACATCGCACTCCTGACTTCATGTTTGAATATGCAGATCAAGCGCAAGATAAAGGTTTAGAAATCATTATTGCAGGAGCTGGGGGAGCTGCGCATCTTCCTGGAATGGTTGCAGCAAAAACATTGCTACCGGTTATTGGCATCCCTGTTCAATCGAAAGCGTTGAATGGAATGGATTCCTTATTGTCCATTGTTCAAATGCCTGGAGGTGTTCCAGTTGCGACTATGGCGATTGGGAAGGCAGGCGCAGTGAACGCCGGTCTACTTGCCGCACAGATGTTAGGAGTTCATGATAAAGCCCTAATGAAACGTATTGAAGAGCGTCGTAACAACATGCGTGATGCGGCGCTAGAAAGCAGCGGTGATTTACTATGAATACAATTTTACCTGGACAAACGATAGGGATCATTGGTGGTGGGCAGCTTGGTCGGATGATGGGGCTTGCTGCGAAGGAAGCTGGATTCAAAATCGCGGTGCTGGATCCTGTCATGGATTCACCGTGCGGTCAAATTGCTGATATCCGGATTGTTGCACCGTACAACGATGAGGCAGCACTCGAGGAACTGGGTGAAGTGAGTGACGTTATCACATATGAATTTGAAAATATTGATTATGAGGGACTGAAGCGACTCACTCAAATCGCATATGTGCCGCAGGGCGCTGAACTTGTTCGGATCACACAGAACCGAATTAATGAAAAAGCAGAAATCACAGCATCGGGTGCACCTGTTGCAAACTATGTAACGGCACAGACGTTTGAAGAGCTAACATTAAAAATCGGAGAAGTCGGCTTCCCTTGTATCGTCAAGACTGCATTTGGTGGTTATGATGGCAAAGGGCAAGTGAAAATCGATTCCGAAAGTGATCTTCACGAAGCGGAATCACTCTTTGCTCATTCGGCATGTATTGCAGAAGCATTTGTTCCGTTTACGAAAGAAATATCAGTAATCATTCAACGCAATGCTAAAGGACAATCTTACTGTCTTCCAGTTGCTGAAAATATTCATAAACACCATATATTGCATGAATCAATCGTTCCAGCACGGGTCCATGAAAAAGTCTTAACCAAAGCCGAAGATGCAGCGACCAAAATCGCAGATCATCTCAATCTTGTTGGGACATTGGCGGTTGAAATGTTCGTTTTAGAAAATGATGAAATTATAATTAATGAATTAGCACCACGTCCACATAATTCGGGCCATTATTCAATTGAGGCATGTAACATTTCGCAGTTCCATCAGCATATCCGTGCTATTTGCGGCTGGCCTCTTCGCGAGCCGATTCTATGGCAATCATCGATTATGGTGAACGTACTCGGAGAACATGTTGCGCCACTGACTAAGATTGTTACGGATTATCCCGAATGGTCAATCCATCTATACGGCAAAGCCGAAGCGAAAATGAAACGTAAAATGGGACATGTCACAATCATGACTGACAATATTGAAAAGACATTGGAAGACATTGATTCAACGGGTATTTGGACTGAATAGAGGGGGATACTTATGTTGAAGCAATATCCCCATCCAGAAATGGGCGCTGCATGGTTAGCACAAAATGAGTGTAATACAAATTTAAAACAGCTCCGTCTTGACTGAATAATTGACGGCAGCTTTTCAACATTTCAAAGTTTCGAAAAGAAACCTAATCTAATTCCATTTGGGAGGAAAAAAGACATGACGAAAGTAAACGTATACGTAACACTCCGTGAAAGTGTTGTTGATCCACAAGGGGTAGCAACGATAGAAGCGCTTCAAACGATGGGTTATAAAGAGGTCGAAAACGTACGCATTGGGAAATTGATTGAGCTAGAAGTAGATGGGTCAGTTGCAGATATCGATGCACGTGTCAAAGAAATGTGCGAAAAGCTTTTGGTCAATAAAGTTATTGAGGACTACCGATATGAAATCGGGGAGGTCGCGGGCAAATGAAGTTCGCTATACTTGTTTTCCCAGGATCGGGTTGCGACATCGACATGTATCATGCGGTAAATACCGTTCTGGGCAATAAAGCAGAATACATCTGGCATACAGAAGCGAATCTTGACGGTTACGACGCAGTACTTATTCCAAGCGGAGCATCGTACGGCGATTATCTGCGTCCTGGCGCACTGGCGCAGAGCTCACAAGCAATCGTAAGCTTGAAAGAATTTGCGGCAACAGGGAAACCTGTTCTTGGTGTGGGTAACGGATTCCAAATCCTTGCTGAAGCAGGTCTTTTACCAGGTGCGTTTTTACGCAATAAAGGATTGAAGTTCAGATCAGGCAGAACGAAATTGACTGTCTTGAATACAGATTCTACATTTACGGCAGATTACGAAAACGGGCAAGAAATTACAATTCCATTTGCTCATGAATTCGGCAACTATTATGTTGATGAAAAGACAGTAGAAGAATTGAAACGTACTAACCGTATCGTATTTACATATGCGGACGATAATGCAGATGGCAGCACAGCGGACATCGCGGGTGTTTTAAACGAAACAGGCAATGTACTCGGCATGATGCCCCTTCCTGAACGTGCGGTTGAGGAAATCATCGGAGGAACAGATGGATTGCCTCTATTCAATTCAATCTTGAAAAGGTGGAGTGAAAATAATGTCAGCCAAGCATGAACCGAACGCACAACAAATTAAAGATGAACAATTATATCGCCAAATGGGAATGACAGACGAGGAATTCGACCGTGCAGCAGAGATGTTAGGACGTCTTCCAAACTATACGGAAACAGGTTTATTCTCTGCATTGTGGTCTGAACATTGTTCATATAAGAGCTCGAAACCAGTACTTCGTAAATTCCCAACGGATGGGCCACGTGTTCTTCAAGGACCTGGAGAAGGAGCAGGAATCGTCGACATTGGCGACAATCAAGCTGCTGTTTTCAAAATGGAATCCCATAACTCTCCTTCTGCGATTGAACCGTTCATCGGGGCAGCAACAGGTGCAGGTGGGGTTCTGCGTGACGTATTTTCAATGGGTGCCCGCCCAGTAGCACTCGTTAACTCTCTTCGTTTCGGAGATTTATCAGATGCGCGTGATCGGTATTTATTCGAAGAAGCGGTTGCAGGGATTGCGAGTTACGGAAATGCGATTGGTATTCCCACTATTGCTGGCGAAGTCCAGTTCGATAATTGTTATTCTAAACGTCCACTCGTAAATGCGATGGCTGTTGGTTTGTTAAATCATGAAGACATTCAAAAAGGGATCGCTTCAGGTGTCGGTAACAGTGTGATGTATGCCGGTGCTACAACGGGACGTGATGGAATTCATGGTGCGACGATGTCTTCATCCGAAGTTAAAGATGGGGAAATTCCAGTAATGCAAGCTGGAGATCCATTCCTTGAAAAACTTGTGATGGAAGCATGCCTTGAGCTTGTGAAATCAGACGCGTTAATAGGGATTCAAGATATGGGTGCGGCGGGACTTACTTCATCTGCGGCTGAAATGGCGTCAAAAGCAGGCTATGGTGTTGAGCTAAACCTCGACCTAGTACCACAACGTGAAGAGGGAATGACAGCTTATGAAATGATGTTGTCAGAATCTCAAGAACGTATGCTAATCGTCGTGAAAAAAGGCCGTGAACAAGAAGTAACGGATTTATTTGCGAAATATAATATCCAAGCGGTAACGATTGGTAAAGTAACGGACGATAAAATGCTACGCTTGCTACATAAAGGTGAAGTTGTCGCGGAAGTATCAGCTGATGCACTTGCTGAAGATGCACCGGTATACCATAAGAAATCCGAAGAGCCTGCTTACTTTAGAGAATTCCAAGCAATGGAAATGACGGAGCCTGTCGTTGCGGATTTGAATGAAACACTTAAAGATCTACTACAACGTCCAACGATTGCATCGAAAGAATGGGTCTATAACCAGTTCGATACACAAGCTAGGTCAAATACTGTCGTTGCACCAGGTTCATCTGCAGGTGTCATTCGTGTCAGTGGAACGAATAAAGGGCTTGCAATGACATCTGATTGTAACTCGCGTTTTGTCTACCTTGATCCAGAAACAGGCGGGAAAATTGCGGTTGCTGAAGCAGCACGTAATCTCATTTGTTCAGGCGCAGAACCGATTGCAATTACAGATTGCTTAAACTTTGGTAGTGCGGACAAGCCAGAAGTATTTTGGCAGCTTGAGAAATCAGCTGATGGAATTTCTGATGCATGCCGCAAGTTGAATGCTCCTGTAATAAGCGGGAACGTTTCCTTGTCTAATGAAGTGAATGGTGTTCCAATCTATCCAACACCAACAATTGGTATGGTTGGCCTTATTCATGATTTATCTCAAGTAACGACTACTGAATTCAAGAGTGCGGGCGATGTCATCTATGTCATAGGTGAAGCATCACTTGATTTCGGCGGCAGTGAATTGCAACAAATGATGGAAGGGAAAATTTTCGGCCAAGCTCCGGCAATTGACCTGGAAGTTGAAGCAGCACGTCAGAAAGAGCTTTTGACAGCAATCCAAGCAGGACTTGTTCAATCTGCAACTGATTTATCAGAAGGCGGATTTGCAGTAGCGCTTTGTGAAAAAGCGTTTGGTGCGGAAGGTCTTGGGGCAGGCGTAACAGTTTCTGGATCCGCAGTAACGGCTTTATTCAGTGAAACGCAATCACGTTTCCTTGTGACTGTAAAAGAAGAAAAAGCAGCAGATTTCGAAAAAGCTGTAGCAGATGCAATTAAAATCGGTGTTGTTACGGATAGTAACCGTATCGTTATTAATGGTGAAAATGGCATGTTAATCGACGGGACGGTGGATGAACTCCGTTCTGCATGGAAAGGGGCTATCCAATGCTTGCTGAACTCAGAGGCCTAAACGAAGAGTGCGGTGTGTTTGGCATTTGGGGTCATGAAGACGCGGCGCAGATCAGTTATTATGGTCTGCACGCATTACAACACCGGGGACAAGAAGGAGCCGGTATCGTTACGAAGGAAGGCAAGAAATTTCATGTGATTAAAGGCGAAGGTCTTGTCAATGAAGTGTTTTCTGGTAACGAGATAGATGATTTAAAAGGAAATGCTGCAATTGGGCAAGTGCGCTATTCGACAGAGAACGGTCGCGGAATCGAAAATGTTCAGCCGCTCGTTTTTCGTTCAACAACTGGAAGTCTTTCGGTCGCTCACAATGGCAACATTGTGAATGCGGTCGAACTACGCGAGCATCTTGAACGCCAAGGTAGTATTTTTCAAACGAATTCTGACACAGAAGTGCTAGCTCATTTAATCAAGAAGAGCAGCGGTTCTTTAACGCAGCGTGATCGTGTGAAAAAAGCATTGTCGATGTTAAAAGGTGCGTTTGCGTTTGTCATCTTGACAGATGATGGATTAATGGTCGCGCAGGATCCGAATGGTCTGCGTCCACTATCCCTTGGGAAAATAGGCGATGCGTGGGTCGTAGCATCTGAGACATGTGCGTTCGATATTATCGGCGCAGAATGGATTCGTTCGGTAGAACCGGGAGAGCTCATCATTATTAATGATAAAGGTCTTCAGTCGGACCGCTTTGCGCCAGCTGCGGATTCGGCTATGTGCTCGATGGAATATGTCTATTTTGCACGTCCGGATTCGGATATTGATGGTATTAATATTCATTCGGCGCGTAAACGCTGCGGAAAACGCCTTGCACGCGAAGTGCATATCGAAGCAGACGTTGTCACAGGTGTGCCGGATTCAAGTATTTCAGCAGCTATTGGATTTTCTGAAGAAAGTGGAATTCCGTATGAGTTAGGGCTGATCAAAAGTCGTTATGTCGGGAGAACGTTCATTCAACCGACACAGGAGATGCGTGAAAAAGGCGTGAAGATGAAACTTTCTCCAGTGCGTCAAGTTGTGAACGGTAAACGAGTCGTCATGGTGGATGATTCGATTGTTCGCGGCACCACGTCTAAAAGGATTGTCAATTTGTTGAAAGAAGCCGGCGCGACTGAAGTTCACGTTGTGATTGCGTCTCCACCGCTTGTCAGTCCGTGTTTTTATGGCGTAGATATCAGTACGGATTCAGAATTGATAGCAACAAACAGAACGGTTGATGAAATCCGTGAACTTATCGGTGCAGATTCACTGACGTTCCTGTCTGCTGAGGGAATGATCGAAGCGATTGGACGTCCCGATAAAACAAAGAACTGTGGACAATGCCTTGCATGCTTTACAGGAGAATATCCTACAGAAATTTATTCGGATACAGTTTTGCCACATAAGAAAGAAATTTTTTGATAGGGGGACTTTTACATGTCGAAGGCTTATGAAAACGCAGGTGTAAATATCGAAGCTGGTTACGAGTCAGTTGAACGGATGAAATCCCATGTTGCGCGTACTGCACGTATTGGTGTTACAGGAACGTTCGGCGGTTTTGGCGGCATGTTCGATCTATCCGCACTTAATTATAAAGAGCCCGTTCTTATTTCCGGTACAGACGGTGTTGGTACAAAGTTAAAACTGGCGTTCATGGCAGATAAGCATGACACGATTGGTATTGACTGTGTTGCTATGTGTGTTAACGATATTGTCGCACAGGGCGCAGAACCTCTTTACTTCCTTGATTACATTGCGCTTGGAAAAGCCGTTCCTGAAAAGGTAGAAGCGATTGTTAAAGGAATTGCAGATGGTTGTGTTCAATCTGGTGCGGCATTAATTGGCGGAGAAACCGCTGAGATGCCAGGACTTTACGAAGTCGATGAGTATGACCTTGCAGGATTTGCAGTTGGAGCATGTGAAAAGAGTAAAGTTGTTACGGGTGAAAAAGTTGTTGCTGGAGACGTTCTTGTTGGTATCGCTTCAAGCGGTATCCATTCGAATGGTTATTCTCTCGTCCGTAAAATTGTAATTGAAGATCAAGGCTGTGAAATTGACGGTTTGATCGCCGGGTACGAAGAGCTTGGACCGGTTGGGGACGCACTTCTTACACCGACGAAAATTTACGCGAAACCTGTTCTTCAAATGCATAACGAACTCGATGTCCATTCAATGGGCCATATTACGGGCGGCGGATTTTACGAGAACTTACCACGTATGTTGGTAGATGGATTCGGAGCGGAAATTGACCTTGGTTCATGGCCAGTACTTCCAGTATTCAAGATGCTGAAAGAAAAAGGCGAACTATTGGATAAAGATCTATACAGTGTATTCAATATGGGTATCGGTTTTGTTGTTGCACTTCCCGAAGAACAAGCGAATGCTGCCCTTAAAATTGCAGCCGCGCACGGGGAAGAAGCATTCATTATCGGACGTGTTATTGAAGGTGAAGGCGTCACGTTTACAGGTACACATGACGGAAGTCTTGCCGAATGAATTCAAAAATGAAGATTGCCGTTTTCGCATCCGGAAGCGGCAGTAATTTTGCAGCAATTGAAGAAGCATGTCGAAAAGGCGAGTTGAACGCTGAAATCGTCCTTATGGTGACGAATAAGCCGGAAGCCTTTGTTGTTGAACGTGCTGATAAAGTGAGCATCCCAGTTGCAGCAATTCGTCCAAAACATTTCGAAACGAAAGATGCGTACGAAGAAGCAATTCTTCACGCACTTCGAGAGTCTGGGGCGCAGTGGCTGGTTCTTGCAGGTTATATGCGTCTTGTTGGACCGGTACTATTGACGGCTTATCCTTCTCGCATCGTCAATATTCATCCCTCCCTGCTGCCTTCGTTTCCAGGGAAAGATGCGATTGGACAAGCGGTTGCGCATGGCGTGAAAGTGACAGGTGTCACAGTTCATCTGGTAGATGAAGGAATGGATACAGGGCAGATTCTCGCACAGTGTGCGGTCGATGTTGTTGATGGAGATGAAGACCGAACGGCCGAAGCGATTCATGCTGTTGAACACGGTTTATATAAAGATACATTAAACAAACTTTTTAGCCGATAATGATCAAGGTTTGGGCCGGCAGGAAGCAGGTCATGCAGTAGTTGCGACAGGAAGTCGCGATTTTAGACTGCTATCCTTATATACTAATTGGAGGGTTTTATTCGTGAAAAAACGTGCATTGCTTAGCGTGTCGGACAAAAACGGTATTTTGGAATTTGCAAAAGAGTTGGAAAGTCTTGGCTATGAACTGTTATCAACAGGCGGTACGATGAAACATCTCGCGGACAATGGCGTCGCAGTAACAGCGGTCGATGCAGTAACTGGATTCCCTGAAATTATGGAAGGCCGCGTAAAAACGCTCAACCCAATGATTCACGGAGGACTTCTTGCAAAACAAGACGATCCCTCTCACATCGCGCAAATGGTAGAGCACGGCATTCAGCCAATTGATGTTGTTTGTGTTAACTTGTATCCGTTTAAAGAAACGATTTCAAAACCGGATGTAACCAATGAAGATGCAATCGAGAATATCGATATTGGTGGACCGGCGATGCTTCGTGCTTCTGCGAAAAACCATGCATACGTTACAGTTATCGTAGATGCAACAGATTACGATCAAGTACTTTCCGAAATCAAAGCAGATGGCAAAACGACACTTGAAACACGCAGGCGTCTGGCAGCAAAAGTATTCCGTCATACAGCGGCATACGATGCACTTATTGCCGGTTTCTTGACTGACCTTACAGGCGAAGAATTCCCGGAGCAGGTTACGTATACATATGAACTAAAACAACCGCTTCGTTACGGAGAAAATCCACACCAAAAAGCTGCTTTCTATAGCCGCCCACTTGGCTCTGATTTCTCAATTGCGTACGCGGAACAATTGCACGGCAAAGAGCTTTCTTACAACAATATTCAAGATGCGAACGCGGCTATCCAAATCATCAAAGAATTTGATAAAGCAGCTGCTGTAGCAGTAAAACATATGAATCCATGTGGCGTTGGAACAGGCGAAACTATTTTCGACGCGTTCAATAAAGCATATGAAGCAGACTCGACGTCTATCTTCGGCGGTATAATCGCATTAAACCGTGAAGTAGATGCTGCAACTGCTGAAAAACTATCGGGCATCTTCCTTGAAATTATCATTGCACCAGCTTTCACAGAAGAAGCAATTGAAATCTTGACGAAGAAGAAAAATATTCGCTTGATGACAATTTCGTTTGATCAACATAAAAAAGATAAATGGAATACAGTCTCTGTTGAAGGCGGATTACTCATGCAAGAGCCGGATGCATACGGATTTGCAGATGCGACTATCAAAGTGGCAACAGATCGTCAGCCAACTGAAGCTGAGTGGGAAGCGATGAAACTTGGTTGGGCTGTTGTTAAACATGTGAAGTCTAATGCGATTGTTGTAACGGATGACAATATGACACTTGGCGTTGGTGCAGGGCAGATGAATCGTGTTGGAGCAGCGAATATCGCTCTTACTCAGGCAGGCGAACGCGCTAAAGGTGCAGCGCTTGCATCTGATGCATTTTTCCCAATGGACGATACTGTCGAAGCTGCAGCGAAAGCGGGTATTACGGCAATTATTCAACCAGGCGGATCAGTGAAAGACGAAGATTCGATTAAGAAAGCTAACGAATACGGCATCACAATGGTGTTCACAGGCGTACGTCACTTCAAACATTAAGGAGAGGTTTGCACTGAATATACTCGTTATCGGGAGCGGTGGCCGCGAGCATGCGATAGCCAGACAGTTCAATGTCTCCCCTTCAGTAAATAAAGTTTTTGTCGCACCCGGCAATGATGGCATGAAAAATGATGCTGAATGTGTGCAAATCGATGCGCTGGATTTTGAGGCACTTGCTTCATTTGCACAAGAGAATCATGTGGACCTGACATTTGTCGGTCCTGAACAGCCGCTTGCGGAAGGAATTGTGGATTACTTTACTGATCGCGGATTAACAGCGTTTGGTCCAACGAAAGCAGCGGCGCTGATTGAAGGAAGTAAGTCATTCGCCAAAGAGCTGATGACGAAGTATGATATTCCAACAGCTGCGTACGGAACATTTACCGATGCAGAAGAAGCAAAAGCATTTATCCGAGAAAATGGTGCACCAATTGTCGTTAAAGCAGACGGACTTGCAGCAGGAAAAGGCGTTATCGTTGCGATGACGCTGGATGATGCACTTACGGCAGTCGACGACATGATTGGCAACCAGAAATTCGGCGAATCTTCATCACGTGTTGTTATCGAAGAGTTTTTGGATGGCGAAGAGTTCTCCTACATGTCGTTTGTCCATGATGGAAAGATTTTCCCGATGGTTGTCGCGCAAGATCATAAGCGTGCTTATGACGGTGATAGAGGACCGAATACGGGTGGCATGGGCGCTTATTCACCCGTTCCGCAAATTTCGGACGCAGTTGTGAAAGAAGCATATGATAAAGTCGTCGTTCCGACTGTCGAAGCAATGGCTGCAGAAGGAACTCCGTTTACAGGTATTTTATATGCTGGTCTCATTTTGACAGACAAGGGTCCGAAAGTGATAGAGTTCAATGCTCGCTTCGGCGATCCAGAAACGCAGGTCGTTCTTCCACGAATGTCATCAGACTTTGGTGAATTTATGACCGCACTTATGGCTAGTAAACCGTTTGACTTAAAGTGGGATGACAAAGCGATGTTAGGCGTTGTTATTGCTGCAGATAGATATCCGGGAGATGTAGTAAAAGGGGCGGCATTACCTGATCTTGATGTTTTGTCAGCACGAGGCTTAGAAGTCTTCCATGCAGGCACGAAATCTAACGGTGAAGGCTTTGTTGGTAATGGAGGACGTGTACTTCTCATTACAGCGAAAGCAGATTCATTGAAAGAAGCGCAGGTTGAGGTTTATAAAGGCTTGTCTCAATTAGAATGGAACGGATTCTTCTATAGGCAGGACATTGGCTGGCGTACGTTTGAATAAATGAAAGGACCACTAACTTAGTAATGAGTTAGTGGTCTTTTCATGTTTACGAAACATCCAATCCACTAATAAAGAAAAGGAGGATCGGTAGAATACGTATATAGTCGGCACTTAAAAATGGAATGTTATTCCTATATCGCTTAGTCGCTTGGTGATGGCCTTACGCAATAAGCCCGCCAGAAGAACACTGTCAGTCTTATTGCTTCGGCTCACACTTGTCGCTTCTTCGCTAGATTTGTTCGTTATACGGGTGAGGTATAACACCTAGTTAATTCTAGATATATAGTTGCAAAATTTACCAAATTATTTATACTTAAGGTGATGCTTTAACAGAAAGGTGAAGAGACAATGGGTTTGCAATTTACTAGCGTGGAGAAAAGATTAAATGATTCACTCATTTTTCCTGAATTCAACTTACATAGTGGTAGTAATCAAGTAACGGCAATCTACTCCAGTCTTAACGTGCGCAATACGCTTTTACAGATGCTTATCAGGGAAATACCCATTTTAATCGGCGAAATTCACATAAATAATGTCGAGATTTCAAAGGCGAATCTATCAGACATCGGTTTTTCATTTCTGAATGAAGGGTTATATGAGCGTTTAACGGTTGTTGAACAGCTCAATTTTTACCGTAAACTTTATAGCGCAGATATATCTACTGCAACGATTTTACGAAAAGTGCACCTTGAAGAGAAGCGAAATGTAAGGATAAAGAAATTATCTTACTCAGAGCAAAGACGAATCCAATTTGCGAAGCTCCTCATTCAAAATCCTGAGCAGTTTATATTTGAAGAACCCGACCAAAACATCGATATCGAAACACAGCGTGTATTGATTATTATGTTGGAAGAACTGCGTGCTAAAGGTAAAAGTGTACTGATATTAACGGGAAATATGGAGAGTGCAGTCATTTTAGCGGATAAAGTTTTTAAGTTGGATCAAAGCGGTTTGCATGAAATTCAAATAGCTAGGGAATCTGAAGAGGACATTTCTCCAATTTCAGAGGCGAGCGCTGAAATAGATAAAACAGAGATACAACCAGCCCGATTTGAAAAAATTCCTACGAAGGTGAATGAAAAAATTGTTCTCTTTGATCCACCCGAAATTGATTATATTGAAAGTAACGATGGACAGTCGTCACTCCACATTAACGGGGAAGCATTTCCGACGATGTTCACGATGAATGAGCTTGAGGAACGTTTGCAACATTTCGGGTTTTTCCGTTGCCATAGATCCTACATCGTTAACCTTCAAAAAGTTCGAGAGGTAATTACGTGGACACGGAACAGTTACAGTCTCATTCTAGATGATGAAAGAAAGTCGAATATCCCACTGTCGAAAACGAAAATGGCTGAAATGAAAGTGATGTTGGGCCTGAAATAAGCTCCATTCACCCCCGAAAAGGCTCTTTTCACGGCAAATATGATGTTTTTGCATTGAAAACGACCTAATCTAAAGGTGTAGCAACAAAACAACGACTTGCACATTTTAGGGGGAGTACAATGGAAAACATCATCGAAGTTCAATCATTGGAGAAAGTTTTCGCAAACGAGACGGCACTTGAAGACGTCAGTTTCCACGTTAAAAAGGGAGAGATTTTTGGATTTCTCGGTCCGAGTGGCTCGGGAAAAACAACGACTATTAAAATATTGACGGGTCAATTAAACCAAACGGGCGGAAAAGCGACCGTCTTCGGAGAACCGGTTTCAGGGATGAAAAAAGGTGAATCGAGAAAGAAAATCGGAGTACTGACGGACAACAGTGGATTGTATAGCAGGCTATCCATTTATGACAATTTGAAGCTTTACTGTGTGCTGTATGAAGTACCTGAACAACGGATTGCCGATGTGTTAGCGCTTGTTAATCTAACAGAAGAAAAGAAAAAGGTTGTTTCGAAGTTGTCAAAAGGAATGCTGCAGCGTGTGATACTGGCACGAACACTTTTACACGAACCTGAACTATTATTCCTTGATGAACCGACATCGGCGCTTGATCCAGTGAATTCACAACATATTCATAGTGGGCTGCGTGAATTGAAAGCACGGGGGACAACAATTTTCCTTACCACTCATGATATGAATGAAGCGGAATTGCTCTGTGATCGGGTCGCATTTTTAAACAAAGGCCAAATTAGACTTATGGATGAACCAGGGAAATTAAGGAAACAGTATTCGGATTCAACAATGACTGTAGAGCTAAAAAACAATGAGAAAGTCGTGTTGACGAGCACAGCTGAAGATGCCGGGAAGATGTTCGACTTTATGTCGTCAAATCAAGTGGTCGCCATTCATTCAAACGAACCAACATTAGGCGATATTTTCGTCGAAGTGACAGGGAGGAAATTATCATGACTTTTTCAATGAAACGTGTAAATGCTATCTTTCAGAAAGACCTCAAAGATATATTAAGAAACTCAGCGGTTTCGCTTACAGCGTCTATGCCGCTGATTATTGCATTTGTCATGGGCAAGATGAGTGATGATATTGCGGTTGATGGGCATTATATGGTTATTAATATCGCAATGGTTACTGTGGGATCATTTATTCAGTGCTGTTTAATTGCTGAAGAGAAAGAGAAGAATACCCTTCGCGGATTAATGTTGTCGCCTGCTTCGACATTGGAAATACTCGGCGGTAAAAGTTTGTTGAGCTTAATAGCGATGATGATTATTGTTTTAATTGGGGCTTTTTTAACGGGCTATCACCCAGAGCAAATTGTTGTTATAGCCATCGCAATCCTGTTCACTTCTTTCTTCTTCATCGGACTGGGAACGCTCCTTGGATTACTTGCTAAATCGGTTATGGAAGCTTCTGTTATTATTATGCCATTTATGATTGTGTTCGGTTTTGGATCGATGGCTACGATGTTTGCAGACAAATATCCTATATTGAAAGTGATGGATTATACGCCGAATACACAACTTGCGGCCATTGCAGTCAAGGTTGAAAGTGGAATTGGACTTGGTGGAGTTTGGTTGAATTTTGGCATCATTGCGCTTTGGATTATCGGTGTTTTTGTTTTGACGAGCATTGTGTTCAAGAGAAAAAGAATGGATTGATTCTATCCACTCTCCAGCGAAGGCGCCTTACTGGGGTAGCTGAAGCGATAAGACTGGTAGTGATTTTCTATCAGGCTTATCGTGGGAGGCATCCCCAAGCGCCACAGCGGATTCAATGGAGTTTTTATTGACCACTTACTCCGCCTTACAAATCCACCCGCCAAACATGTTAGTCGTGAAGAATTTGGCGATATTTCCAAACCCTGCATCTTGCAATAAACGCACAATCTCCTCTTCAGGAATGAAGGAAAGCTTCCGTACGGTTTTCTCCATTTCATCTACTTGTACTTCAGTCAACCTTGTTGAATCCAGCCAGTATGCTTTCCATAAAGCGAATAACTCATTTAATGCCGAATCGTTCGGATTACCGTACATGGACGCCATAACGAATGGGGCGCCAGGTGATAGATGGTGTCGGATTTTTTTAAGTAGATTCCTTTTTTCATCGACATCTTCAATGAAGTGAAGGACGAGAATACAGGTTGCAGCCCCGAACAATTTCCCGTCTAGCACATCATTGACAGTTCCTTCGACAAATTCTACACGGTCATCCATCTTCAAATCGATTGCCTTCATTCGAGCGAAATCAAGCATTGGCGGCGCGGGATCAACTGCTGTAAATGTCCACTCGGGATTTGCTGGCCCTAATGTAGCGAGTTCATTGCCGCCACCTGCTCCAATAATTAACACACTTTCTTGTTGTGCTATATTTGCCCGAAGATAAGCTTGTACAAGTTTGAACATTGAATCGTAGGTAGGGAACGTCCGGCGTACTCCTCTGTCATATTCCGCGGCCATCTCTTTATCAAACTGCATCTTGTCGGTCATTTTATCAAATCCAATCAATTGTAGTACTAGACTATTTCGTCAAAAGGAGGCGGAACCCTTTTAGTTAGTGGACAATATTGCGAAGTTCGCAACGTAACCCCAGAAGTAAACAACGTTAGTCGCAAAGTAAACAACACACCACGCAAACTAAACAACATACACCCTAAAACGCATTCTGCGTTTGTCCCAATATCAAAAGATGTCTACTGAACTCACTATTTATTTCCTTAATGCTATGCTAGGATAAATAGTATGAATAGTTCAGTTAAAGGGAGAGTGTATCATGTGGGAGCCTAAAGAAATAAAAGACCAATTACATATGATTGACGGCAAGAAGGCGCCGGACCTTATTATTATCAATGCAGAATATTTACATTCAATCTATAAAAAGTGGGTAACAGGCAATATTTGGATTGCTGGCGACCGGATTGTTTACGCTGGCAATGAGATGCCGGCAATGACAGAAGGCGCCGAGATCTTTGATGCTACGGGGAAGAAAATTGTTCCTGGTTATATTGAACCGCATGTTCATCCATTTCAATTGTACAACCCACGGACGTTCGCGGATTATGCATCGCGGCTTGGGACAACGACATTCATTTCGGATAATCTCATATTATTCATGTCCCTTGATAACGAAACATCGTTTGCGTTGCTTGATGAGTTGAATAAATTGCCGTTTTCGTTTTACTGGTGGGCGCGGTTTGACTCACAGACAATTCTACAGAATGAGGCTGAATTGTTTAATCTAGCGTCTATTAAAGAGTGGATTGAACGTCCAGAAGTGCTGGTGGGTGGGGAATTGACAGGCTGGCCGCGGCTGATGGCTGGTGAACCCAACATGGTCGCTTCTGTAAATGCTGCAAAAATAGGGGGCAAGAAAATCGAAGGGCATTTCCCCGGCGCTTCTGAGCGGACCTTGGCACGGATGCGTCTTCTTGGAACAGACGGTGATCATGAAGCGATGACGGTAGAAGAAGTAGAGGCACGGCTACTGCACGGGTATGGAGTGACGCTTCGCTATTCGTCTATTCGCCCAGATCTTCCGCATTTATTGAAAGACATTGTTGCGAAAGAATTAAATGTGTTTGATCATTTGATGATGACGACTGACGGCTCGACACCTTCGTTTCACCTAGACGGTGTCGTGGATAAATGTATCCGCGCTGCACTTGAAGCGGGGGTTCCACCAATTGATGCATACCAGATGGCGTCTTATAACGTAGCGCGCTATTATGACATGACCGATTTACACGGATTCATTGCGACAGGTCGTTATGCAACGTTAAATATCCTTGAGGATGAATACAATCCAGTACCGACGGATGTTTTATCCAAAGGGAAATGGTTGAAACGTGAAAATGAATCGACTGAACCTTTCCAGGCCATTGACTGGTCGTTTGTTGAAGCGTTTGCACCGAATTTCAATCTTGATGAATCGGATTTCATATTTGACAACCCGGTTGGAATCGAAATGCTCAACGACGTCATTACAAAACCGTATAATGTGGCGATTGACACAAAAGGCGATAAACTTGCAGATGATCACGATGAAAGTTTCCTGATGCTTCTCGATAGGAATGGGAAATGGCATGTCAACGCAGTTATTAAAGGGTTCGCAACAGGGATTCAAGGCTTTGCGTCTTCGTATTCCAATACTGGGGATTTTATCTTAATCGGCAAGGATAAAAAAGAAATGCACAATGCCTTCAAGGAAATTAAACGAATTGGCGGGGGGATGGTGCTCTCGGAGAACGGTGGAATCGTCGCGACACTTCCATTGCCAATCGGCGGCGGATTATCGGCGGAGCCGGTTCATAAATTGATTGAACAAGAGTTAGAATTGAAAAGAGCGCTTGCAGAACGCGGCTATACGAAAGGCGATGCGATCTACACGTTGCTGTTCCTACAATCAACACATTTGCCGTACATACGTATCACGCAGATGGGACTGTATGATGTTATGAAAAAAGAAATTATTGTTCCGGCAACGGGAAGATAGGGGGCAAAGATGGAGAAGAAAATGACAGGATGGCTATTGTTCATAGCGATCTTACTATTGCTGTTAGCGGCGTGTTCGAAAGAAGAGAAGGCGGAGGACGAAGATATACCCCAGCCGATAGAGGAAGAACAGGAACTAATCGTTGAAGAAGAACCTGTACAGGGCCCAACTTTGTATAAAGAACCGTTCACTGGTGTTCTATCAGAAGAGGAAAGTACCCATCGCGCTGTTCTTGCGACGATTAATAACCATCCGCTAGCAAGGCCGCAATCAGGTATTAGTGATGCTGATATTGTCTATGAACTTGCAGCAGAGGGCAACATCACAAGGCTTTTGGCATTATTCCAAAGTGAAATTCCTGAAGAAATCGGCCCTATCCGCAGTGCTAGGGATTACTTTGTGCATATCTCAAAAGGCCTTGATGCATTTTACGTGGCGCACGGATATAGCCCTGATGCCAAACAAATGCTACAAGATCGTTTCGTGGATAATATAAATGGCATGCAATATGATGGGACGCTGTTCAATCGCTCCAAGGAACGAAGAGCTCCGCATAATTCGTATATAACGAAGGATAATGTGCTAGCGGGTATGGAGAAGACCCATTCGTCGACAGAGTTGTCAGTAATACCGGCATTTTCTTTCCTAGAATCGATAGAAGATGCTAAAATAGGAGATATCGCATCAATGCTCGTTGTTCGTTATGGAACAGATCCGGATTTTACAAGCACGTATTCTTATGATGCTGAAAAAGGAACGTATAATAGAATGGTAAAAGGGATACAAACAGTCGATAAATCCAATGAAAGACCAGTGGAGCTATCCAATATACTTATATTCGAAACAGCTCATCGTACAATCGATAATGTCGGCAGACAGTCAGTCGATATTGAGTCGGGCGGTAAAGGTATGTTGTTCCATGCAGGTATTGAAAAGGAAATCGAATGGAAAAATATTGACGGAATCCTAACGCCTATTGAAAATGGTGTTCCCGCGAAACTTGTTCCGGGTAAAACATGGATTCATATCGTTTCCACTAAACCTGGAATGGAAACGTCTGTCACATATACCCCTTAGGAAATTCATTCAGAGAGAGGGAGACATATGCAAATCGACAAAATCCGTGGTCATCAGACGGACCAATTATTTAAAGCAATGCTCGAATTAAAAGACCTCGATGAATGTTATGAATTTTTTGATGATCTCGTCACAATAAGTGAATTACAGTCACTCGCCCAACGTCTCGAAGTGGCGCAAATGCTTATGATGAAGAAGACATACGATAAGATACAAGGTGAGACAGGTGCCAGTACTGCAACAATTTCAAGGGTACGGCGCTGTGTGGATTACGGCTCTGGTGGGTATGGAAAAGTGCTTGGACGCCTCTATCCACAAGTAGATGAAGAGGAAGCTAAGACTAAATAAGATGCCTTCTGAGCTTCAGGCGCCAGACGCTTTTAGTTAGAACCGGACAGGGAAAGAATCTGTCCGGTTTTTTTGGTATACTAGAGAAACGTACATTATAAGATTGGGTGGTCAAACATGGATTTCACAACATGGCGTCATGCCTTTAAATTAGATCCTGAAAAAACAGTGACAGACGAACAATTGGAACTGCTTGCCGAATCAGGAACAGATGGAATTATCGTTGGAGGAACGGATGGAGTGACACTCGATAACGTACTTGATTTACTTGTCCGTATTAGAAGGTATTCCGTTTCAGTTGCACTTGAAATATCGACAGTTGACTCAGTGACACCGGGTTTTGATTATTATTTCATCCCAACGGTGCTTAACTCGACGAAAGTCGAATGGATTAATGGCCTCCACCATTCCGCCCTCCGTGAATACGGTCATATGATGGACTGGGATGAAATTCAGCCGGAGGGATATTGTATTATGAACCCTGACTGTAAAGCGGCGAAATTGACCGGCGTAACAGAAGTACCGGACGAGGAGGATGTCATCGCCTATGCTCGCATGGCGGAACATCTATTCAAATTACCCATTTTTTATCTAGAATACAGCGGTATATACGGTGATCCTAGGGTAGTAGAAGCAGCATCACGCGTACTCGAAAAAACACGCCTTTTTTACGGCGGTGGCATTAGAAATGGCGAAGATGCTAAAAAGATGGCTGAAATTGCGGATACGATTATCGTTGGCAACGTCATTTATGAAGATTTCAAGGCGGCACTAGCAACGGTAGACGCAGTGAAATCGGTTTCCCGTTAAGACGAAATCAGTGTATAATAAAAGAACAAATGTTCCGAGAGGGCGATAATAGATGAATAAAATAGCAGAAGATTTACTTATAGGTATGAACCCAGAACAAGCGCGTGCAGTCAAAAAAACTGAGGGTGCACTGCTTATAATGGCAGGTGCTGGCTCCGGTAAAACACGTGTACTGACACATCGGATTGCCTATCTCGTCGTTGAGAAAAATATTTATCCTTCCAATATTCTAGCGATTACATTTACTAATAAGGCTGCACGTGAAATGCGTGATCGTATCGATGGACTGCTTGGTGCGGGCACAGGCGAACGGATGTGGGTTTCAACTTTCCACTCGATGTGTGTTCGAATTTTACGCCGTGATAGCGACCGAATTGGAGTTTCAAAATCGTTTTCGATTCTCGATTCAGCCGATCAATTATCGGTTATTAAAAGCGTTTTGAAAATGTTGAACCTTGATGCGAAACAGTACGAACCGCGTACAATGCTGAACGCAATCAGCTCAGCGAAAAACGAATGCATTGATGCGGAAATGTACCGCGCTCAAATCAACCCCCACAACCCTTACGAAAAAACGATTGCAGATGTTTACGATGGCTATGCAAAACGATTGCGCCAAAACCAATCGTTCGATTTTGACGATTTAATCATGATGACGCTCGTCTTATTCGAACGTGTACCAGATGTCCTTGAATTTTATCAAAACAAATTCCAATACATTCATGTCGATGAATACCAGGATACAAATAATGCACAGTACAGACTAGTTAATATGCTAGCTGCTAAATTTAAAAATTTATGTGTTGTTGGAGACTCTGACCAATCGATTTATAGATGGCGCGGTGCGGACATCGGCAATATTCTATCCTTTGAAAAAGACTATAAAAATGCCGAAATGATCATGCTTGAGCAAAACTATCGTTCGACGCAACGCATCTTACAGGCAGCGAACGACGTCATAACAAATAACAAGAGCCGCTATGATAAAAAGCTTCGTACAGACAATGAAGAAGGCGATTCAATTTATGTCTACAAAGCAAGCGATGAAAAAGATGAATCACAGTTTGTTGTTGGTAAGATCATTGAATTGAAAGAGCAGGAGAAATTAAAGCTAGATCAGTTCGCCGTTCTATATCGTACGAACGCTCAGTCGCGCGTTATCGAGGAATATCTTGTGAAATCGAATCTCGATTACACAATTGTTGGCGGCACGAAGTTCTATGAACGGAAAGAGATCAAGGACTTGCTTGCTTACTTAAAACTCATCTCTAATAATGATGATGATCTTGCGTTGGCCCGGATTATTAATGAGCCGAAGCGCAGTATTGGTGCTACTTCATTCGATAAAATGGCGCGCTTTGCAATTGAACACGACCGCTCAATTTTTGACGCATTACAAGAAGTAGATTTTATGGGCATCACGTCAAGAGCTGCAAATGAAGTTGCCAAGTTTCGAGAGCTTATCGCCGGATTCACACAAATGAAGGAATATTTATCAGTAACTGAACTTGTTGAGCAAATACTTGATAAATCGGGTTACCGCGAAATGCTTCATCGTGAAAAAACAATTGAATCAGAAAGTCGTCTAGAAAATATCGAAGAGTTCCTATCCGTGACAGAAGCTTTTGAAAAACGGGCAGAAGAAGATACTGGTGACAAATCATTACTCGCCTTCTTGACGGATCTTGCACTCATCGCAGATATTGATTCACTTGATAAAGAAGAGAACAAATCTACAGAGAAAATTGTCCTTATGACGATGCACGCAGCAAAGGGTCTCGAATTTCCTGTTGTCTTCATCATCGGAATGGAAGAAAACGTATTCCCTCACTCACGTTCGATGGGCGATGACGAGGAGATGGAGGAAGAAAGGCGTCTTGCATATGTGGGAATCACGCGTGCAGAGCAAAAACTCTATCTCACTTCCGCATCATATCGTACGCTGTATGGACGTGCGAGCTATAACAGCCCTTCGCGTTTCATCGCAGAAATCTCGGATGACATCATGGAAATCGTTTCAAGAAACTCCGGATTCTCCATTGGAGGCGGATCCAAGGCGCACTATGAAGCACCTGTACGATCTGCAGTTAAAAAGCCTGTATATAATACAAGTGGCGGAGACAAAATGGGATGGAGCCCAGGCGACAAAGCGATCCACAAAAAGTGGGGAACCGGTATGGTTGTCAGCGTGAAAGGGGCAGGCGAAGAAGTCGAACTGGACATCGCATTTCCGAATCCAATCGGGGTCAAACGTCTCTTAGCAAAATTTGCACCAATTGAAAAAGCATGATGATGGCTGAAGGGGAGAAAAAATCGATGGATCGACTTGAACTCGAAAAACGAGTAGAAGAATTGAATAACCTGCTTCATCAGTATGGCCATGCTTATTATGTGCTTGATAAACCGCTTACTACTGACGCAATCTATGACCAATATATGCAGGAACTGTTGTCGATTGAAGCGGAATATCCTGACCTCGTTTATCCGGACTCCCCTTCACAGCGTGTAGGTGGCGAGATTCTGAAGGGATTTGGAAAAGTCGTTCACGAGTTTCCGATGCTTAGCCTATCGAATGCGTTCAACGAAGAGGATTTGAGAGAATTCGACAGGCGTGTTAAGACGGCAGCAGGACACGATGTTTCGTATATTTGTGAACTCAAAATAGATGGGCTTGCTATTTCGCTCAGATATGTCGATGGAAAGTTTGTACAAGGCTCAACGCGCGGAGATGGTACGGTCGGGGAAGATATCACGGCAAGTTTGAAAACAATCCGGACAATCCCACTTCGACTGAAAGAATCTGTTGCTATTGAAGTACGCGGCGAGGCCTATATGCCGAAGCAATCGTTCGTGAAATTGAATGCAATGCGCGACGAAGCTGGCGATGAACCGTTCGCGAATCCACGTAACGCAGCGGCGGGCTCACTTCGCCAACTCGATCCAAAAATAGCAGCTAGCCGAAATTTGGCGATATTCGTTTATGGAATCGGTGGCGATGGCAGTGTATATGGACAAGATAACCATTCAGATTCACTAGATTACCTCGCTGTACTTGGATTTGAAACGAACAAGGAACGTGAGAGATGTGACACAATTGATGAAGTGATTGACTATGTCGGGAAGTGGGGGGGAATCCGTTCTTCTCTTGACTATGAAATCGACGGGATTGTTGTAAAAGTTGATGATTTTGAGGACCAGGAACAGCTTGGATTTACAGCTAGAAATCCAAAATGGGCGACTGCTTACAAGTTTCCTGCTGAAGAAGTCGTCACAACATTACTGGATATAGAGCTTAGTGTTGGCAGAACGGGTGTAGTTACCCCAACAGCTATACTTGAACCAGTACTTGTCGCTGGATCGACAGTCGGACGCGCTTCACTGCATAATGAAGATCTCATTAAAGAGAAAGACGTTCGAATCGGCGACACCGTTATTATCCGTAAAGCGGGAGATATTATTCCAGAGGTAGTCGCAGCAATCGTGGAAAAACGTACTGGCGATGAAGTGCCTTTTGAAATGCCGAAGAATTGTCCTGAATGTGATTCAGAACTCGTTCGAATCGAAGAAGAAGTTGCGATACGTTGTGTTAATCCGCAGTGTCCAGCCCAAATGAAAGAAGCAATCATTCACTTCGTGTCCCGGGGTGCGATGAATATCGAAGGAATTGGTGAACGGGTAGTCGACCTATTGTACAAGGCAGATCTTGTCCACGACGTCTCGGACCTATATACGCTGACAAGAGAGCAATTGATCGAACTCGAACGCATGGGTGAAAAATCCGTCTCGAAATTACTAACAGCAATTGAAGCATCCAAAGAAAACTCACTTGAAAAAATGCTATTCGGACTTGGTATTCGCCATGTAGGTGAAAAAGCGGCAGCCATACTTGCAGAGGAGTTTGGAACACTTGCTGATCTAATGGTAGCCGATACAGAGCGACTTATAACCATTCACGAAATCGGGGACAAGGTGGCCCATTCGATTACGACGTACTTTAGTAATGAAAAAGTTCTTGAAGTACTACGAAAGCTGGAGTCTTACGGATTGAATACAGCCTATAAAGGACGCAGGCGGCAAGACGCACCAATTGACGGATTGTTTTCTGGCAAGACTGTCGTCCTAACAGGGAAACTATCGATTTTAACTCGTGGCGAAGCGAAAGAGAAAATCGAAGCATTCGGTGGAAAAGTGAGCGGTAGTGTAAGTAAAAAAACAGATCTCGTAATCGCGGGGGAAGACGCCGGCTCGAAATTGGCGAAAGCTGAGGAGCTTGAAATCACTGTGTGGAATGAAGCAGAGTTGATTGAAGCGCTTGGCGAAAAGGAGTAATTATGATGAAAAAAATAGGTATACTACCTGGGCTTGCAGCCATTCTTCTACTTGGAGGGTGTCTTCCTTCATTCGGAACAGAGAAAGAGGAAGTCATCCAGGAGAATGAAGAAAGCGTTGAAGAGACAGTCATGATACCGGATGTACAATTGAAAGAGGAGTTTTACAAGACACCCATCCCTTTCAAGAAAAGTGCAAGCCGTGGTTTGATCGTCAACAATATAGATACAAAATACGATATACAGGAAGCGGAAGAAGGGCTCTTACGTCTTTCCAATCAGCATTTCAATACGAAAAACCATTACTTCCAAGAAGGGCAACATATTGACAAGGAGACTGCCAGTGCCTGGCTGTCAAGAAGTTCTGCGAATAAAGCCGGTTTGAATCCACCCATCGAGGAAGGCATGAGCGAAGAGACAGCCTCGGAAGTTGCGCCGAATTATCTGGCCCATATCGTCGAACAGAACTACCTCGTTATGACAGATGAAAAGAAACTTCAGCTTGCTGGTATTTCGGTCGGTCTAGCACTCAACTCAATGAGCTATTCGAGAAGTGGAAAAGAGACCGGAATAAACGATAAGGTACTCGAACAGCAAGGCATGAAAATGGCAGAAGAAATCGTTCGACGCCTTCGCACACAGGAAGGGCTATCAGAGATCCCAATTGTAGTCGGACTGTTTAAACAGGAGGAACGCAACTCCATTGTTCCCGGCACATACTTTGCGACAGCTATTGCTGGAAAAGGGCAATCTACACCTACAGGATGGAAAGAAGTTAACGAGAAGTATGTCGTGTTCCCAGCGGCTTCAGAAACTGGAGAATACAGGGATATGAATACAACATTTGATAACTTTAAACAGGATATCGATGCGTATTTCCCGAGTTTCGTTAACGTCATTGGCACCGGATTTTATAAGGACAATAACTTAAAATCACTTGAAATAAAAGTGCCAATCCAATTCTTTGGTACAAGTGAAACGATCGGCTTCACGCAATATATGACGTCACTCGTTAATAAGTATTTCCCGAATGTGCATACAGAAGTAAGTATAACGTCCGTCAACGGACCGGAAGCATTAATCGTGAAAGAGGCCGATGATGATAAGCCATTCGTTCATATTTACGGCTATTGATCAACATAACTTTTCATCATAATAGGAAGATGATATGATTAACCGTACAATTCAAAGAGGAGGAGGAGAAAAAATGACACAATTGACGATAGATGAAGTGAAACGTCACGCAGGTCTTGCAAGAATTGCAATGACAGACGCTGAGGCAGGAATGTTCGCTGAGCAACTCGAAGACATGATTGGATTTTCCAATAAACTCCAAGAAGTGGACACTGAGCAAATTGCTCCAATGACACATCCACTGCCGCTTTACAATGTATTGCGTAAAGATATTGCGACAGACGCGCTAGACAGGGAAAAGATGTTGAAGAGTGTGAAAGACCACGAAGACGGACAAATCAAAGTGCCGACTATCCTTTGATGAATGGATTTAAGGAGGAAGAAAAATGACGTTATTCAAAAAGACGGCAACAGAGCTTCAGTCGCTATTACATAATCGGGAAGTATCTGTCAAAGAACTGACGGCAGAATCACTAAACCGTATTGCACAAATGGATGGACAGGTACAAGCTTTCTTGTCGACGAATGAAGACCAAGCACTAGCTAAAGCAGAAGAATTGGACAAACTACCAATGGACGGACGTGGATCCCTATTCGGTTTGCCAATCGGTCTGAAAGATAATATCGTCACAAAAGGCATTGTTACAACTGCTGCAAGTAAGATGCTAGAAGAATTCGTACCCGTTTACGATGCGACAGTGGTTGATAAAATCAACGAAGCAGGCATGGTAACAATCGGGAAACTAAACATGGACGAATTTGCCATGGGATCGACAACAGAACGCTCTGCATTCAAGACGACACATAATCCATGGAATCTCGACTACGTACCAGGCGGCTCATCAGGCGGTTCTGCGGCAGCAGTTGCAGCTGGCGAAGTGCCGTTCGCACTTGGTTCAGATACAGGCGGCTCCGTCCGTCAACCCGCTGCATTTTGTGGCGTTGTTGGCATGAAGCCAACATATGGCCGCGTATCACGCTCTGGTCTTGTTGCGTTCGCATCATCACTAGACCAAATTGGTCCGATTACGCGCAACGTTGAAGACAATGCATTATTGCTAAGTGCAATTGCAGGCTTAGATCCAAAAGATTCATCTACTTCTCCGCAGGCAGTTCCTGATTTCAGAGCTGCGCTAACTGGCGACATCAAAGGTTTGAAAATCGGTGTTCCAGCTGAGTATTTAGGTGAAGGTGTATCCGCAGAAGCGAAAAATGCAGTGATGGAAGCGCTCAAAGTGCTTGAATCACTTGGTGCTGAGTGGGAAGAAGTTTCACTTCCGCATTCGAAGTATGCATCTCCCGTTTACTATGTCATTTCTTCATCTGAAGCATCATCTAATCTGGCTCGTTTTGACGGTATTCGCTATGGCTATCGTGCTGAAGGCGTCCAGAATCTTGAAGAACTATACGCGCGTTCACGTTCTGAAGCTTTTGGCGATGAAGTGAAAAAACGTATTTTATTCGGTATGTATTCATTAGGAGCAGCTCATCACGAGGACTTATATGTTAAATCGCAAAAAGTACGTACGCTTATTGCACAAGACTTTGCGAATCTTTTTGAGAAATACGATGTAATCATCGGACCTTCATCTGCGACAACGGCTTATAAGATTGGTGAAAAACTTGAAGATCCATTGACGCTGTACGCAAATGACATTTTGACAGTTCCGATTAACCTTGCGGGTGTACCGGCAATTTCGGTACCATGCGGATTTTCGAATGGACTTCCACTAGGTCTTCAAATCATCGGGAAACATTACGATGAAGCGACACTTTACAAAGTGGCACATGCTTACGAACAAGCGACTGATTTCCATACACAAACTCCAGTCATATGGGAGGGGAAATAATAATGAATTTTGAAACGGTAGTAGGGCTTGAAGTCCACGTAGAACTTAAAACAGAATCGAAAATTATGTCTCCAGCTCATGCACATTTCGGTGCGGAACCAAACATGAACATTCATGTTATTGACTTGGCTTATCCGGGTGTTTTACCGGTGATGAACGAACTTGCAGTTGATTTTGGTATGAAAGCTGCAATGGCACTTAACTGTGAAATTGCGCCAATCACTAATTTCGACCGAAAGCATTACTTCTACCCCGATAATCCTAAAGCTTACCAAATCTCTCAAGATGACCGACCAATTGGTGCAAATGGTTGGGTCGAAATTGAAGTAGACGGTAAAAAGAAAAAGATTCGTATTGAACGCGTTCACCTTGAGGAAGATGCAGGGAAATTGACACATTCCGATGAAGGTCACTCACTTGTCGACTTAAACAGACAAGGTGTACCCTTAATTGAAATTGTGACAGAAGCTGATGTACGGTCTCCGGAAGAAGCGTATGCTTTCCTTGAAAAATTGAAAGCTATCATCCAATACACAGGTGTTTCCGATGTCCGTATGGAAGAAGGATCACTCCGTTGTGACGCCAACATTTCAATCCGTCCGTTTGGACAAGAGGAATTTGGTACGAAAACGGAATTGAAAAACTTGAACTCATTCAACTTTGTACGCAGAGGAATTGCATATGAAGTGGATCGCCAAGTAGATGTCCTGTTATCCGGCGGTAAAATCGAACAGCAAACACGTCGTTACGATGAAGCAACAGGTAAAACACTTCTTATGCGTGTCAAAGGCCCAGCGAATGATTATCGCTTTATCCCTGAACCTGACTTGACAGATATTCATATCGACGAAGAATGGATTGCGCGTGTTCGTGCTGAAATACCAGAACTTCCGGATGCACGTAAGGAACGTTATATCAACGACCTTGATTTACCTGCTTACGATGCAATGGTTTTGACATTGACAAAAGATATGTCCGATTTCTTTGAAGCAACTGTTACGGCCGGAGCCGATGCGAAACTTGCATCTAACTGGCTAATGGGTGAAGTTTCGGCTTATCTAAATGCAGAGTCAAAAGAACTTGATGCGACAGCGTTAACGCCTGAAGGACTTGCAAGTATGATCAAGCTCATTACAGATGGTACGATTTCATCGAAAATCGCGAAAAAAGTATTTAAGGAATTAATTGACAACGGCGGAGACGCAGCAGACATCGTCAAAGAAAAAGGACTCGTCCAAATTTCTGATGAAGGCACGCTCCGTACAATCGTCACCGAAATATTAGATGCGAATGAACAATCAATCGAAGACTATAAAAACGGGAAAGAGCGCGCAGTCGGCTTCCTCGTTGGTCAAATTATGAAAGCGACGAAGGGGCAAGCAAACCCGCCACTCGTCAATAAAATCCTTCTCGAGGAAATCGGGAAAAGGTAACTAGAAAAGCGCAAGGCGCCGTTAAAAATGAACGCAGCCTAAGTGCGCCACTTCCTGTGGCACCAGCTGCATGACCTACATCCTGTAGGCCTGCGACTGACTTATGACCCGAGCGTCTGGCGCCTGGAGCCTAGACACCACTTTAAGGTGAAAACGTATTATTTCTTATTTTTACAATGAGACGCTCTGTATAAGACTTTTCCAAGTCCCTGTATAGAGCGTCTTTTTCTAATCTCGTAATTTGATTCGTGGGAAGCGACGACGTACAATTGAAGAAAAGGAGTGTGGATAGTTAATGAAAACTGAAAAACAATACTTTGATGAAGCCATTTCACTCGAACTGTATATGAACAAGATGGAAAAACATAAAGAAGAAAGTTTTCGCATTTATGAACAATTCGAAGTGCCTGCAGATGATGAATTCATCGCGCTATTAAAAGAAAAGAAACCGAATATCCTAGTTATTACGGAAGATTGGTGCGGCGACGCAATGATGAATAATCCAGTTCTTCGTAGAATAGCGGAAGCCGCGGGTCTTGACGTACGTACTGCGTACCGTGATGCTGAAACAGACTTAATCGACAAACATCTGACAAACGGAGGTAGGTCGATTCCTGTATACTTATTGCTAGGTGAAGACGGGGAAGTCGAAGCGAAATGGGGACCGCGAGCTGCTGCTATTCAAGAATATGTTTTAGAACTGCGCAAAGACTTACCAGCAGCGGATTCACCAGCGTATAAAGAAAAACAGCAGGCATTCATTGAGCGCATTACTGCCGAATATACATCTAAGCCAGAGCTCTGGTTGACTGTATACGATGACATCCGTAAAACTTTCTTGCCGGTATTGCAGAAGCAATCTTAAGCGCCGGGTAGTGTGTCTTATTAATGGGGCATTTTGCTAATCAATAAAAAAACATATGTACGAATAGAGGGAATTCGGATGAAACGAGCAAGAATTATTTATAATCCGACGTCGGGACGCGAAGCATTCCGCAAACACCTGGCTGAGGTACTCGAGAAGCTCGAAAAGGCAGGCTATGAGACATCGTGTCATGCGACAACGTGTGAAGGAGATGCAACAGAAGCGGCTAAACATGCTGTAGAATCTGGTTTTGACCTTATAATTGCCTCCGGCGGGGATGGTACACTGAACGAAGTCATTGCGGGTGTAAGTCCGTTCGACAAACGTCCTAGAGTCGGGCTTATTCCTACGGGAACGACGAACGACTTTGCACGTGCGCTGCGCATTCCTCGTGATATTAACGAAGCGGTAGATATTATCATTCGTGGAGAAACGATTCCTGTTGACGTTGGTTTAATGAACGACCGTCACTTTATTAACATTGCAGGTGGCGGCAGATTGACCGAATTGACATATGATGTCCCAAGTAGATTGAAGACGGTACTTGGGCAGCTTGCGTATTATTTAAAAGGTATTGAGATGTTGCCGTCAATCCACTCTACACACGTCAAGATTGAATACGATGGAGAAGTTTTTGATGATGAAGCAATGATGTTTCTTGTCGGCTTAACGAATTCAGTCGGTGGCTTCGAAAAACTTGCCCCTGATTCAAGTATTAATGACGGGAAATTTACTTTGCTCATCCTGAAAAAGTGTAATATTGCTGAATTCATACGTGTTGTTTCGCTAGCACTTAGAGGTGAGCATCTCGATGATCCGCTTGTGATTTCAACTAAAGCTGAAAAAATTACAGTGACATCAACTGAAAAAGTCCTTCTAAACCTAGACGGTGAATACGGTGGGGTATTGCCGGCGAGGTTCGAAAATCTTTACAGGCATATTGAGATGTTTGTTCCGATGGGTGAAATTCGGAAAGAGGATCGAATAGATCTACCAGATTTTTCTGTAGAGTCGTAAAGAGTAGTAAGGGTTAGGTATTTAGCGGATTGGACAAAATAAGCTGTATGGATGCCACTAGTGGACATCCATACAGCTTATTTTTCTTGAATATAAATTTTTCGCCTTTGAACAGTGTCTAGGCTCCAGGTGCCAACCTCCTGGTCAGAAGTCGTTTGGGGAGGGATTTGAACTAGATTCCTCCTGTTTGGGGCTGAAGTACGGCGCATTGCGCATATCCTAGATGAAATCAATTGCCTGGCCTTGATTGGCAGCCAGTTCCGGTAGGTCGTTTACGGATACCCATCGATGACAAAAAGTCATACCATCGTCTTTGCCGCCTCCGTCTACGCGATGTTCCCATTTAGCATGTTCTTCGCCTATAAATGCAAGGTGGAAGATATTTCTTTCATAGATGACATGCTTATGTTCAGGAAAATAGTTTGATTTATTTACTTTTCCTTTTAACTCTAAATCAATGCGCTGTATGCCTGTTTCTTCTTCAATTTCTCGGTATAATGCATCTAACAATAACTCGTCCTTTTCGATTGTACCACCAGGGACTTGCAAGCCAGCATCAGGATTATCTTTTTGCTCGAACACAAGAATTTGACGTTCGGCACCTTCACCTTTTGTTATATAAGCTAATACTCTTCTTTTCAATTTCATTGTGTCCACCTCAACTTAGTTTATTAATGATACACAATACTCTGCTTAATTACAAGTAGGTACTTTGCTACTATTATAAAAGTGTTCTTGTAAATCGTATAAAATCATAACTAACCAATGGTATAGAGAGTAGACAATAGAATTAGGATGTATTTGAAAGGATGTGTTGGCAGTGTACAAAATACATGAAAAACGACTTATGTGGCTTGCATTTGTTATTGCAGGAATTATGCTGTTATCAATTGGCGGTAAAATCTTCGGGAGCTAAAGGGGGATACGTAGATGGGCAATGAAGAAGCAGTCTTCTTTTCAAGGATCCTAACTGAAACGACTTTATCATTCCATATTATTTATGCAACAATCGGCGTCGGAGTACCGCTGATGATTATGATTGCACAATGGGTTGGCATAAAGAAAAACGATGATCATTATATTTTACTTGCACGTCGTTGGGCACGAGGTTTTATCATTACAGTTGCCGTTGGTGTCGTAACAGGAACAGCGATTGGATTACAATTATCCTTGTTATGGCCTAATTTCATGGAACTTGCAGGGAATGTTATTGCACTTCCGTTATTTATGGAGACGTTTGCATTCTTTTTTGAAGCCATCTTCCTTGGCATTTACTTATATACATGGGATCGATTTGAGAACCAGAAGAAACATTTTCTGTTACTTATTCCGGTTGCCATCGGAGCGTCCTTTTCGGCGGTATTCATTACAATCGTTAACGCATTCATGAATGCACCAAGAGGTTTTGATATCGTTAATGGTGAATTCGTTAACGTTAATCCGCTTCTTGCGATGTTCAATCCGGCGATGCCGACGAAAGTGGCGCATGTTGTTGCGACTTCTTATATGACAGCTGCTTTTGTGCTTGCAGCGATTGCAGCATTCCGTCTGTTGAAAGGTTCAAATCATGAGTACCATAAAAAAGCACTTTATCTTACGATGAAAGTCGGTCTCGTTTTCGCGATTGTATCAGCAATTATCGGTGACTTCTCAGGGAAGTATTTAGCTGAGTATCAGCCTGAAAAACTAGCTGCTGCAGAATGGCATCTTGAAACGAGTGAAAATGCACCGCTGATCATGTACGGCATACTTAAAGATGGAGAAGTTAAATATGCCATCAAAATACCATACGCATTATCATTCCTTGCACATGGTAGCTTTACGCAAGAGGTAGCTGGTCTGGATCAATTCCCTGAAGATGAAGTTCCGCCGCTTTATATCCATTACTTATTCGACATTATGGTGTCAATTGGTATTTGGATGACCCTTCTCGCGGGCGTATTTTGGTTAGGTGTTCAACGAGGCTGGAAAATGGTTTCGGCGAAATGGTTCCGCTGGCTTATCGTACTCGGCGGTCCACTATCAATAGTAGCGATTGAAGCAGGCTGGTGGCTCGCTGAAGTGGGGAGACAACCATGGATTCTAAGAGGTGTCATGCGGACGGAGGACGCCGCTACGACGAGCGGACATGTTGACTCGATGCTTGTCTTGTTCTGCTTGCTCTATCTTGTCCTAGGAGTCGGTAGTGTAGTTGTACTGAGAAGAATGTTCCGCAATAATCCAGTTGAACGTGAAATTGAAGATCGTGATACGGAGAAAGGCGGCGACGTGCTATGACACTCGAAATACTAGGCATATCGGTTCTATGGACTTTCCTGTTTGGTTATATTTTGATCGGTGCCATTGATTTTGGCGCAGGTTTTTTCAATGCTTACAGCACGCTCACTGGCCGTCAGCATATTTTAACGAACATCATCCAGCGCTATTTATCGCCTGTATGGGAAGTAACAAACGTTTTCTTGGTGTTCTTCTTTGTCGGGATCATTGGGTTTTTCCCGAAAACAGCGTTTTATTATGGAACGACATTATTAATCCCCGTCAGCATCGGGATTATCTTACTGGCCATCCGTGGTTCCTATTATGCATTTGAGACGTATGGCGCGCGTGGACACAAAGGATATTCGTTTATGTACGGTCTTGCCGGAATACTTATTCCAGCATCACTATCCATCGTACTAACCATTTCTGAAGGCGGATTTATCGACATGGTGAATGGCAATCCCGTTCTCGATTATTGGAAACTGTTCACCAGTCCGTTGACGTGGGCGATTGTTGTGCTGAGCATCGCTGCAACGCTCTATATATCGGCGGTATTCTTGACCTGGTATGCGAATAAAGCACGTGACAAGGAAGCGACAAATATGATTCGGAAATATGCGCTTATCTGGGCGTTGCCAACGATAATTACCGCAGGTGGTATCATTGTTGAACTCAGAAATCATAATCCCGAACATTACAGCAATATCCAAAACTTTTGGCCGATGTTCCTCATATCGTTCCTTATGTTTATCGGAACGCTGTGGTTAATCTGGAAACGCCGTAATTACGGACTCGCCTTCCTGTTACTTGTAGGCCAGTTCGCATTTGCCTTCTTTGGCTATGGTGCGTCCCATTATCCATACTTGTTGTACCCGTATTTGACGATTTACGACAGCTTCACGAACCCAGCCATGGCCATCTCGCTTATTGTCGTGTTCATCATGGGACTTGGGCTACTGATTCCGTCATTGTATTTGCTCATGCGCCTATTCCTATTCGATAAAGACTACGTTCGCGGAAAAGGCGACTATCACGCTTAAGGGGGAAAGGTACATGAATCACTTTTTAATGTTTTACGCACCCTTCATCGTCCTCATTGGGGGACTCGTCGTTGCATTTGTTATTGGACCTATGGACGGAGCCGTAAAGAAACAAATTAAAAACGAAAAGTAATAGAGGCAGGCGTCGATTATGGCGTCTGTTTTTTGTTGTACGATTAAAAAGACTGGCGACCGATCATATACGCGTGCGTACCGATCATATAAGCTAGTTGAGCGATTAAATGTGTGTGCTAACCGAGCATTTCCAGCCTTAAAGTACACGGATTGTCTAATAGATGCCATCGCGACATCTGTTTTTTCAGCCTTAGCATGGTAAACTAAAGACATCTGAAATTTGGAGGAACATATAATGTCATATAGTGTAAATAGAAACGACCGTCTCAACGTCTACGTAGAAGATTTAACGCACGATGGTTCGGGTGTAGCCAAAGTGGACGGCTATCCGCTTTTCATCCCCGGCGCGCTGCCAGGTGAAGAAGTTGATATTCAAGTAGGTAAAACATTGAAAAGTTACGGCTTTGCCAGGTTGTTAAACATTACAAAAGCATCGCCTGACCGTGTAAAACCGCCTTGTAATGTGTTCTCAAAATGCGGAGGATGCCAGATGCAACACTTGTCTTACGAAGGCCAACTGGTGCAAAAACGTAAAACGGTACGCGATGTTATGGATCGCATCGGGAAACTACCGCATGTGCCAGTGCACCCTGTAAAAGGGATGGACGACCCTTGGCGCTACCGCAATAAATCACAAATACCTTTCAGTGAGCGAGACGGTAAAGTCATTTCTGGATTTTACAAATCGCGTACACATGACATCGTCGATACAGACATCTGTCTTATTCAAAGTCACGAGGCAGATGACCTAATGGCTATGTTGAAATATGAGCTGCATGCAATTGGTGTTGATGCCTATGATGAAAAAACTCACCTTGGTCTGCTTCGTCACTTAATTGTCCGTACAGGACGTGCTTCAGGTGAAGTGATGGTTATTTTAGTAACACGCAAAAAGAAATTCACACAAAAAGATGCAGCCATCGAACTTATTAAACGGGTTGTTCCGAATGTAACGTCAATTATGCAAAACTTTAACACCGAGAGAACGAACGTTATTTTAGGTGATGAAACTGTTTTGCTATACGGGAAACCGGTTATTGTCGATTCAATTGGCAATATCGATTTCGAAATATCTGCACGCTCTTTCTATCAAGTGAACCCTGAACAGACGGAAGTTCTTTACGGACAGGCACTGGAATATGCACAGTTAACGGGAGAAGAATCCGTCATTGATGCATATTGTGGTATCGGTACAATCTCATTGTTCATCGCACAAAAAGCGAAAGAAGTATATGGCGTCGAAATCGTTCCTGAAGCGATTGAAGACGCTAAGCGTAACGCGGAATTAAACGGCATCAATAACGCTCATTTCGAAGCAGGACCTGCTGAAGTCGTCATTCCGAAATGGTATGCGGATGGCAAGCGATTCGACGTGCTGGTTGTCGATCCACCACGTAAAGGCTGCGACGAAGAGTTGTTGCAAACGATTTTGGAGTATAAACCGAAGCGTGTTGTCTACGTATCATGTAATCCCGGTACGCTTGCACGGGATTTGCGCATTCTTGAAGATGGTGGGTATCGTACGCAGGAAATACAGCCGGTTGATATGTTCCCACATTCGAGTCACGTAGAGTGTGTGGCTTGGTTGGAGATTTGAAATAAAATATTGAATAAAAGGTGAAGAATCGATTTTAAAATGATTCTTCACCTTTTATGTTGAGTGGTTTAAGCAAATATCATAACCATATATCGAACATTTATGATGGTACAAATTGGTGAAATTCATGAGACAATAAGAGCAGACAAGGAATTGAAGTTTCAGTAGGGTTAAGCTGATTGCTATGGCACATAATTAGTAGGGATGAAAAAATTAGGAGGAAGTCAATATGACCAAGGGAAACAAGCAGTTGTCACTTGAACAACGTGAAGAATTACTCACACTATTGAAAGCACGTTTTGAGCAAAACATGAATCGCCATACAGAACTAGAATGGGCTAAAGTCCAAGAGAAGCTGGAAGCTAATACTGAAAAACTATGGTCGCTTAATGAGATGGAAATAACCGGAGGAGAACCGGATGTTGTTGGTCATGATAAAAAGTCGGGCGAATATATTTTTTATGACTGTTCAGCAGAAAGCCCTAAAGGCCGCAGAAGTGTTTGTTACGACCTTGAAGCACTGGAGTCAAGGAAAAAACATAAACCAGAAAATAACGCTATTGATATGGCTGCCGACATGGGCATTGAGCTTTTAACCGAAGAGCAATACCGGGAGCTACAGGAACTTGGAAATTTCGATTTGAAAACATCGAGCTGGGTGCAAACACCTGCTGATATTAGAAAGCTGGGTGGGGCTATCTTTTGTGATTATCGCTACGACACGATCTTTGTGTATCACAATGGAGCTGAGTCCTACTATGCCGCCAGGGGTTTCCGTGGCTCGCTAAGGGTCTGAATTAAAAGGGTGAGTGATTGGTACCTTTTAAGAGAAGTCAAAAGAGTGAAGATACACCGGGAATAGTGGTGTATCTTTTTTTACATCTTGCATATTCAAAAAACTGATTGTATTAAAATGCACTAAAGGTTATAATTATAAAAACGTTGCAATTATAGGAGTGAATACTGATGAAAAGAAAAAATACAATTATTATAGGTGCTGCTGGAAGGGATTTTCATAATTTTAATACGGTTTATCGTGATAATGAAGCGTATAACGTTGTTGCTTTTACGGCAACGCAAATACCTGATATAGATGGACGAAAATATCCAAGTGAATTAGCTGGTGAACTATATCCTGAAGGAATTCCAATTTATTCACAAGACCAATTACCAAAGCTGATCGAAGAGTTACAAGTGGATGAATGTGTTTTTGCTTATAGCGACATTAGTTACGATGCTGTGATGGGCGTTGGTGCGATTGTGAATGCAGCGGGTGCTGACTTCACGCTACTTGGACCAAAAGGCACGCAGTTAAAGAGCAATAAACCGGTTATTTCGGTTTGTGCTGTGCGAACTGGGACTGGTAAAAGCCAAACGTCACGAAAAATTATCGAAACGTTATTGGAGCATGGTTTAAAAGTTGTTGCTGTGAGACATCCGATGCCTTATGGCGATTTAAATGCTCAGCGCGTTCAACGTTTTGCGACAGTGGAGGATTTGAAGAAACATAATTGTACAATCGAAGAAATGGAAGAGTATGAACCACATGTTGATCGTGGAAACATTGTTTATGCTGGTGTTGATTATGCAGATATTTTAGCGGCAGCTGAAAATGATCCGGATGGCTGTGACGTTATTTTATGGGACGGGGGAAATAATGATTTCTCTTTCTTCAAGCCTGATTTAGCGGTTACTGTCTTAGATCCACATCGTCCAGGTCATGAGTTGAAATACTATCCTGGTGAGGTTAGTTTACGAACAGCAGATGTTGCCATTATTAACAAAATTGATAGTGCAACACCAGAAGCTATTCAAATCGTAGAAAATAATATCAAATTTGCAAGCCCTACCAGCACTGTTATTAAAGCTGAGTCAAAGATTACGGTTGATAATCCAGAAATTATTAGTGGTAAACGTGTATTAGTCGTTGAAGATGGTCCTACGTTGACTCATGGAGAGATGAAAATTGGCGCGGGTACAGTTGCGGCTCAACGTTTAGGTGCGAAGGAAATGATTGACCCACGTCCATTTGCAGTAGGTTCATTAATCGAAACATTTAACAAATATCAACATATTCAAAATGTTCTTCCAGCGATGGGTTACGGCGAACAACAATTGAAAGATCTTGAAGAAACCATCAATAATGCCGACTGTGATGCCGTGATCATTGGAACACCGATGGATTTATCTCGAATCATTTCTATTAATAAACCATATACGCGTGTACATTATGATTTAGATGAAGTGGGTAGCCCTAATTTAAGCGGAATTTTAAAAGGTTTTATCCAAGAACATAAGCTTGTTTAGTAAATATCTGATATGAACACTAGCATGCAAACAGACAGTAAATAACAAATGAAGGCGCAGAGGTTCTCTAGAGAATCTCTGCGCCTTCATTTGTTGTTTTTGAAATCAATGGTTACTGAAAAGTATGGGGAATTCCTACCTTAAACTAGCTGACATGCCCATTTGTGTAATGCAGAAATACTTGCGGCAAGTACAAACTTTGTTTGCGGTATATTTCGCACCAACTAAGCTTATAGTCGATGATATAGAGTGACGGGTGCCAGGTTCTTATTGAATTGTGAACTGTTTTAGAACCTGGTACCTTTCACAATTTTATATTAAGAAGTTACTTCCTTATTGATGTTTAGTACTTGTTGAAGTGTACTTAGTTGTTCATCGTTTAATGGAATCATAGGTAAGCGGACACCACCGACAGGGATTCCTTTTAAATTCAAAGCTGCTTTTACTGGTGCTGGATTTGGAGCAGCAAAAAGTGCTTTCATGATTGGCAGTAGTCTACGATGATCCCTGGCAGCCTCATGAATATTGCCGCTTTTGAAATGACCAATCATCGTTTGCATTTCATTCCCTATAACATGGGACGCTACAGAAATGACACCGATACCGCCAATCGATAGGACTGGAATCGTTAAACCATCATCACCGCTATACAATGAAAAATCTTCAGGTGTATGATTAATAATTTCGGCCATCATATCTAAATTTCCGCTTGCCTCTTTAATAGACACGATATTTGGTATTTTTGAAAGGCGAATGACTGTTTCAACAGATATGTTGACAACACTGCGTCCGGGAACGTTATAAAGCAAAATTGGTAAAGATGTGACCTCCGCAATTGTCTTAAAGTGTTGATATAATCCTTCTTGGCAAGGGTTATTATAGTATGGGGCAACGAGCATAATCCCATCGACACCTACATCTTCTGCAAGAATTGTTAGTTCAATGGATCCTCTTGTGTTGTTCGAGCCTGTACCAGCAATCACCGGAACTCTTCCATTTACAACGTCCACTGTAAACTTGAATAAATTGACCTTTTCTTCATCTGTTAACGTTGGAGATTCTCCTGTTGTACCAGATACCACTAAGCCTTCTGTTCCATTAGCAATTAAATAATTAATTAAGATTTTTGTAGCTTGAAAATCAATTTCACCATTGTCATCAAAAGGAGTCACCATAGCAGTTAATACTTGTCCGAAATTCATTATTTCTCCACATCCTATAATTTATTTTAAAAAAATAGAGGAAGAAGGGCGGTTTGTGAATTGACGCAAAAAAGCAACAACGAGGGCTCGTTGTTGCAAAAGAAATAATAAATTATTTCTTTGCATAAGATAGCCCTCCATATAGTTTCCTATATGACAATTCTGTGTTTATTCAGCACAGAACCAGCTTCAAGAAAATGAGTTTCTCTCCACTTCGGCAAATGCCCCTTTCCACAATTGTCATAGGATCTCATTATCCTCTGATTGTGTACTGATGGTCTTTGCGCCTCTATCCTTACTTCAAAGTTTTTGAAATAAGTGAATTTCTAATTACTCAAACTTTACCTCTATTCTAATGCAATTGCAAGTGAAGGGTGTCAGGTTCTAAAATAATTCTGAATTTAATGAGGGCTTGGTATTCTTTTAAATGTTATACAACTAGTAGCAATCATCCTATTAACCCATAGGATAGATATAATTATAGTCATAATGAAAAGGGGAATGTAATGAGTATTCATTATCCTAGGTATAATATGAGTCAGCCTAGTATTGTTGCGTTTGCTCAGGGAGATGTAACCGGAGATGGAGTAACTGATCATGTCTATTTAACTGGCATAAAGACTTCAGATAGTCCATTTATTCAAAATATAACCCTTCACGTTAAGGATGGAAGAACAGGCAAGTTAACAAGTATCCTACTACGTGAAAATGTAGGCTATAATCCAACCTTATTTTTGGGTGATTTTACTGGAGATGGTGTAGCGGATATTTTAATAGGTATTGCCACAGGTGGTAGTGGTGGAATTATGTACTATTATGTTTTTTCCTTTGTTGATAATAAAGCAAAATTACTTTTTGATTTTAATGTTTATAATGATCGATACGAATATGATGTTACTTATCAAGACAATTATAAAGTTGAAGTTGTCAGCAAGGTAAATGATAATAAGTACATTATAGACATTTCTAATAGAGGTGCTGAGTATTTAGCTGAAATATATACTGAAAATGGAAAATTGAAAAGCCCGATAACTGGTTTTGTGAACCCTTTGAGTGGCTTGTATCCAGTAGATTTTAATTCAAATAAAGTTTATGAGCTTTTAGCCTATCAAAAAATTGCTGGAAGATATAATGCGGATTCGTTAGGGTTTATTTTGAACACATTAGGATGGAAAGATAATAAATTTGTTTTGCAAAATCAGTATTTAGCTATTTTTGGATCTTAGGATATATCTCAAATGAAAAGGTTTCCGGGGTGGTGCATTAATTGGTAATCTTTATCGAGTCTGTATTCGAAGTGCGGATTCCTACTGGAGGAATTCTTTCGTATTGCTTTGTTAAGGGATTATCAAGTTTAGTTGAACTGTCTTATTCTACGGAGCGTCTGTTGCCAGAATGGGCAATACCCACTAAGATGAATGTATCAGGAAGTGAATCTATAGATCGTGGCTAAGAATAGAAAGAAGACAAAGGATGAGTTAATAAACAAGGGTTGAGAATAAATGTATAAAGGTGATGCTAGTTATGAAAGTTGAAATTGAAAATAAAACAATAAAATTTAATGTCCAGTATGGAAATAGGAAGAAGCTATCCATTCATATAGATTCGTTTGGTTTTATAACTGTTAAAGCACCGAAAGACACAAGTCAAGAAATTATTGTCAGTGCAATAGAGAGTAACGGGAAAAGGATACTAGAGAAAATGCATGAAATTGAAGTAGCTCGAGAAACCCCTAAGGCAAGAGAGTATCATGCTCAAGGGAAGTTCTTATACCTTGGGAAAGAGTGTCATCTTCATGAATTAATAGATAGTAGCGAGTTAAATGAAGAGGTGCTTAAAAGGAATCTCAAGAAGTTCTATATCAATAGCTGTAAGATGATTGTAGGAGAACGGATAAAAATATATGAAAAACAACTGAAAGTTAAGCCGAAAATCATTGAAATAGTAGAGTCTAAAGCCAAGTGGGGTAGTTGTAGTTCGGATAGAAAGCTGACCTTTAATTATCGTCTAGCGATGGCCCCAATTGAAGTCATTGATTATGTGGTAATCCATGAACTCTGTCATTTATTGCATATGAACCATGATCGATCATTTTGGAGACGTGTTGGAAGTATTATGCCAGATTATAAAGAGAAGGAAGAGTATTTGGCAAGGAATGGGCATGCGATGTCACTTTGAGAAACACGGTTACATTTAGAAAAAATGTGACCGTGTTTTTGTGTTTGAAAACTTAATTTGTCTCGTTTAAGGTCCCTGGTCCTGATAAATTTTCAAATTATGGTAGTACAGGCGACCTATTTCACTTTAACATACATGGAAATTAGCTTTGCTAATAAAAAATACTAAATTTTGAGTTTTTTAATAAGTACTGTATAGTAGTCCTTAGAATGCTTGGAGGTCATATCTTGTTACTTTACTTTTGAGATATATCATCTATCTAATAAGTTAATATAAATTAGGAGCTGATATAGTATGATATACAAGAACTCACTCGATGGTATTTCTTCTGATATGTTAAAGGGCTTTTTTGTGGATTGGCCAAATCCACCAAATCCGCAAACTCACTTAATACTGTTAAAGAAAAGCAGTAAAGTGATTATTGCGATTGATGATAAAACTAAACTAGTGATTGGATTCATTACTGCAATAAGTGATGGAGTTCTATCTGCCTACATTCCATTTCTTGAGGTATTACCAGACTACAAAAATGAAGGTATAGGCAAGGAATTAGTAAATCGGATGCTAAAAGAACTTGATGACATATATATGATTGACTTATGTTGTGATGATGACTTAATTCCTTATTATGATAAGTTAGGAATGACCAAAACAAATGGAATGATTTTGAGGAATTATAAAATGCAATCTGGAAGTTTAAAAAAAGTATAAGCTAAATGCCTGGTAATAATCCCATTCGGGTTTATTACCAGGCATTTTTCATTAATCCAAAGAAGAGCGTTATAATTGCATCTTATGAGTATTGAAAATACACGCATAGCAAATAAAGTTAGTAAAAGTGAATCGGAAAAGGCTTGGAGTCCGTCAGTAGGGTGAAGGTAGGTGTGGTTGTGACGAAAATCGAAGAAATCATTGCCGAGCATGGTGATTATTTATTGCGTGTTGCCTATTTGTATGTAGGAAATAGTGAAACCGCTGAGGATATCGTGCAAGACGTGTTCATTGCCTTTTATGAAAAAAGGGATCAGTACAGGGGAGAGGCATCGCTGAGAACCTATCTAGTGAAAATTACGGTTAATCGGAGTCATGATTATTTACGAAGCTGGAAGAACAAGCGAATCATGCTGTTTGAGAAAGTTAAAGGAAGAAGTACAAATCATACCCCTGAACGTGCGATGCTCGAGATAGCGGAGAAACAGGAATTAGTTGATGCTTTGTTTACATTATCGATCAACTATCGTGAAGTGCTCATTCTATATTACTTTCAGGAAATGACGACGGTGGAAATAGCGAAATTATTGAAGTGTCCGGAATCCACGGTAAGAACTAGATTAGAGCGTGCACGGAAGCAACTGGAAAATCGGATAATTGATTATGAATGGGAGGAACTACGCCGTGAATCAATTTAAGGAGGATTTAAATCGTGAGCTTCAGTATGTGTCATTATCCAAGGAGAAAAAGCAGCTAATTGCAACGAAGGCAAAAGTGAAATTACACAGCAAAAAGAAACGTATCAATTGGCAATATCGAATTGTGCTCGCGACTTTCACGATTTTCGCAATAGGCTTCAGTTATTTGCTATGGCAACAGAATGAGCCTGCAAATAGTTGGCAAGGAGCGGCGCCGATTGAACCTGCAATAACTACGACTTGGTCAATGCTTAATAAAGATTTTTCGAAAGCGATACTCTTCATAAGCTTCTTTATTATTCTACGCATCTTGATAAAAAGAAGCCTTCAAAAAAGCGGAAAAGGCTTACCTGTTTGTGTGGAATGCGGTAAAGAATGGACTTACCGAGAAGCGTTGAAGCGAAGTATGAAAAATAGAGAAATAACATGCCCATACTGTAATAAAAAGCAATACCGAACGAAAAAGTCATTATTAAAAGGTAGTGTGCTTAATATATTAATACCTTTCTCAGTTATCGTCCCTCAATTATTTGATAATATCTTACTGGGTATTGTTATACATATTACCTGTTCAGGATATGCCATGTTAAGCCTAAGTCCATATTATTTAGAACTCCAGCAGAAGGATCCTATCAATGATCCTTTATGGTGATAAAAGGTATATTACTATAACGGGATCCCTAGGAAGCTTTTATTTAGAAGTGAAAAAAGCGAGTATACCTTAATGGAATAAAGGTTCTTCGCTTTTTCATACTTTACTATAAAATAATGTAGGATAAATTAAATACCTTTATTAATTTCAATTAAATTTCCAGCAGGGTCACGGAAGTAGGCTACACGCATACCCCATTCAGGTGTGTCATGTGGTTTTTTTTCAAATTCAACATCTCTGCTCTTCAATTGATCGTACGTTGCGTCAACGTCATCTACTCTAAAAATCAGGGCAGCCTGGTCATTGACACAGAATTCATGCGGATTACGTAAAGTTTCAATAGGATTACTCACTATCGCAGGCTCTAGTGCAATGTTTATGTCCCCAGTTTTAAACTCTGCAAACGGAGTGTCTTCATTTCCATAGAGAACTTCAAGTCCTAGGATATCTCGATAAAACATAAAACATTCTCGAACGTTCGGCACTAATAAGCGTATATGTGAAAGTTTCAAGTAATTCCCTCCCATAAGTCTATTATTAATTTACTATACGATAGTATTGATATTTTAGAAAGCGGTTAACATGCCAATGTCTAAACAACACAAAGTAAACCCGTCAGTACGATGAATCAACTGCTACGGGATTAGTACGACGAACAGAAAAGTTCAGCGCCTCATAATAGAAATGGAGACTGTGAACCTGAAGTACTGTTCGTTTAAAATAATATAAAAAGAAGAGTAGAGGTGTCGGGATGATTTATCAGTTTAAGGTAAGTTTGAAGGGGATGAGTCCGCCAGTGTGGCGGCGACTGCAGGTGGATGATGGGATGACGTTTTATGAGTTGCATCGGGTGCTGCAAGTGGTGTTTGATTGGGAGGGTTGTCATTTGCATTCGTATTATATACGGCGACGAAATGCAATGAGAGTGAATGAAGTAATCGAAATAGAAAATGAAGATGGGGGCTTCCCTTCGTTTCACGAGATGCGTGAAGAACGAGATGAAATACTGAAGGATTGGTTTACTCACGTGAAAGACAGGGCTGACTATACATATGACTTCCGCGTTAATTGGGAGCATGAAATTGTACTTGAGAAGATTTTGATGCCAGAAGAAGGGGTTCGTTATCCACATTGTGTGAAGGCCGTGAAATTGGCGCCAGAAGAGGACAGTCGTGGATTGGAAGAAGAAGTACTGCAACATGTGGAAATTGAATGGCGCGAGCTTACGAATAATGTGAATGAGGGGCTAGCGGATCTTACGGATTTGACACTAACTTTTTCTAGTAAAAGAAATGGTTTTGATTGGCAGATATTAATAGACAAAGCGAAGGCGTTTAAGGCATTGAAGCCGTGGAAGTTGCTTGAGGATGATCAAATATTTATCGTTACGGATCCGGTAAATAAGCAGTTTTTGTATTGCAGTGTGCTTGGAGCGGCAGAAGAGGAGTTTGGCTTAGCGTTTTATGTTGGACATGAAGGATTACACGCGTTACAGGCGACGATGGCTGAGGAACCGACAATGGATATAGTATTGAAGCAACGGAGTTTACTGTTGTCTTTTGTAGACCGGGATGAACTGGTGCAAAAGGATTACGAGTTTCTAAAACAATATGGCGAATCGTTCCGTGGGCGGAAACAGTGGATTCAGTTCCGTAGTTTTGTACCGGGAATTTATCCATGGTCCATAGATGAAGAAGAGGGACGGATGATGCTTCTTGTCATCGAACAGACGAAGGCGATGTTAGAGGAAGTGAAGATTGGTCTTGATATACCGTCCTATATGGGAGGGAATGAGTTTCTTGGTAGAGTGGCAAAAGAGGAAGATGACCATTATTTATGGCAGAGTTGTCATATTGAACTTGTCCCAAAAGAGAAAGTGGAAGAGGAAAACGAAAACGAGATAGTGAAACTGCATCTTTCAGAGATAGAGCTGGTGAGTTTGAAGAAAATGAGGGACGTTGATGTTTCAATTGTATTTGATGTATTCATGGTTGACATTCCAGTGCGGGATTCTAAAGAACAACGGCCGTATTTCCCTATTATGGCTGTGGCTTTAGAAGAACAGGACGGGTTGGTCGTACACCAGGAATTAGTAATTGGTGGAGATATGGATAAGAAAATTCAATTGGTATTTTTCCAGTCGATCAAACAACTTGGAGGAATACCAATGTTGTTGTCTTTGAAAGAGGAAGTGGTGCAGGCATTGGCACCGTTTCTTGCGCAGCTACCTGTGAGGGTGAAAATAGTGACAAGCTTGCCTCAAGTGGAAGAATTCCGGGCGTTTATGAGTGAGGCGAATAAGGGGGAGGGATTCGACATTTGAATAAGGTGTCTGGAAATCAAAAAGTTCCTAACAAAATGTTAGGAACTTGAGCCGGACCGAACGTGAAATAGTTGAATTCTTGTGCTGAGTAATATTTTGCATGATGATTACACATTTAACCACATTTTTTACAGAGTCTACCGCCGCTCGTTCTACCGCCACATTTCTTACAAGAAATTGTTTTCTTTTGCGCCATCTAATCATTCCTTTGCAGAGTTTATTAAAGCTTATTCATTTCAATAGAAGATTATGAACGATGAGCTGGGAATTTCTTTTTCTGTGTACTTCGTCTTGCAAATCGGTCCATTTACGGATATTGATTTGCATAAGCTCTACATCTATTTGAATTGTTTATTGAAGAAACTTCCGAGAAGTGAAGGTGCAAGCATTTACTTGGCGGATGATGGAGCACTTGAATACTACCGTAATGAAAAAGTATCCGAAGGAATTTAAGGTGCCTAGTCCTGATACAATCCCGAATTGTGTTAGTACCAGCTGCCTTTTTTAATCATAATGGTTCACCAAAAAGCCCCCGCATAATAGCGAGGGCACTGAAAAAGTTTTTATATAGTAAGAACTAGTTGATTGTAGTGGAGAGCGGCGACTCCAGCGGGAACAGCGCGAGCTGAAGACCCCGCAGGAACGCAGTGACGAGGAGGCTGAAGC
>NZ_JADPRZ010000025.1 GCF_017347095.1 Sporosarcina sp. E16_8
ATGAAGTATATAAGCTCGCAAAACAAAAACATCCAGAACGATGGGCAGGATCAACACGCAACTGGCGTCCACATGAATCAGTCGCGTTGAATCCGATGAAAGAGAAAATCCGAGTTGAAAAGAGCGGTAAAGAAATCAATTGATATTGACTAAATAGCTAATCTAGGAAGAGAGCAATATGCGACAACTATCTTGACAACCACCGTGACTCACTTCGAAAATTTTATTAATCAAAGTTCATTCCTATTATCTACAAGAAACTATTATTTGTTTCTGCATAAAGATGACTTAGAAGCTCAGGAATATTTATCCCTCTTTCAACAAAGCTTTCAAACTCTTTATTATAAGGATGACTTCATTAAAAAAATTGGGTTTGAATTTTTTCCCGTTTTCTTTATGCTTGATCAAGAAGGAATATTTAAGATTTTCACTCCTCATGAACAAAAATTCCTGTGGGAATTAAAAGAACACGGAATTATCCCAGATATAAATAAAATATAAATAATTTAAACTAGTTACAAACTAAACTTGTGAAAGAAGGTTCTTAGTCAAATGTTGAGGTGTGATTTACACGTCACCCATGATCCTAAATGAATACCGATTTCTTTTTTATGATTAATAAGAATTTTCATTTAAAGTAATAGAAGCGTCTAAAGCCGTAGGCATTGCGCTTAGGGAACTCCATTGAATATAGTTAGAAGAAGTAAATTTCTCACTTGAATTCCCAACAAATTGTCATGATATGGTTTATATGGTACACTTTAAGTAATAATTTCCTATTATATAAAAACAGGAGTAATATATGAAAAGATTGTTATATAATGCTTACTACTCAGTTAAAATTTGCATTCTTTTTTCCTTATTTCCAAGTATATCTTTAATTTTTCTAGCAGCGATCCAAGGTTTTATGCCCGTCATGATAATTGTATTAACTCAAAAGTTAATAGATGAACTAATGAAAATGATAAATGAAGGAACCAATTTCAATAATGTTGCAATAATCTTTTTAATTCAAATTTGTTTATCTTTGGTTTCCTATTTTATAATACAAATTTCCGCAATAGTAAGTGAAAAATTAAGTATAGATGTAAAGTTGAATGTTAAACAAGAAGTAATCCAATTATTTTATAGCATGAAATATAAACATTTTGAAGATCCTAGTATCTATAATATAATTGATCGGATTAAGAACATTGATGCAGAGTTAGTTATATGTTTTAAAAGCTCAATAGAGTTAATAAGAAATATATGTACATTTATTACTATACTGATTTACCTAGCTCAAATTAGCTGGTTATTTATCTTTCTTGTAACTTTTTGTATTATACCTTTATATATAATTCAATTCAAATTAACAAAAGAGAAATACTTAATGAATAGACACTTAACTGAATACTCAAGAAAAGAGTATTATATATCTAATTTATTCCAAAAAAAAGAAACACTAAAAGAATTAAAGTTATTAAATTTAGGAGATTATCTTCTTAATAAATGGAAGCAAAATTTATTATATGAAAGTAAAAAGAAAATAGGGCTTTTGATTAAAGAAAGTAGATATCGATTTATACCAGAAATGATTCTTAGTATATCAGTTGTTATTTCAGGATTATTGTGTATTTACTTTATTAAAATAGGGAAAATAAGTATAGGAAGTTTTGTAGCTGTTCTTCAATCAATTCAAAGTTTTCAAGATACCCTTGAATCAACATCCGTAACAATTTCTAATTTATATTCGAACAGTTTAATTTTAGATGAATATCACCAGTTCAAATTACGATTCAGTACTGATAAGGACTCCCGTAAAAAAATAAAAATTGAAGAAATTAAACAATTGAGGGTAGAGTCCCTTTCCTTTCAATATCCATCTAATCAAAATAAATCCCTTAAAAATATTAATTTTGAAATAACAAAAGGAAAAAAAATAGTTATTGTTGGACCGAATGGCTCAGGAAAGACCTCTTTAATTAAGTGTTTAGTAGGTTTGCTTGACCCATCAGAAGGACAAGTATTTATTAATAATCATAAATTACAGGATTTAGATAAAGATATTTTCTATAGTAAATTATCTGTTTTATTTCAAGATTATGTCCAATATTACTTTTCGGTTAGAGATAATATCGGAATGGGAAATATTCGAGATATTGAAAATCAAGAGAAAATTGAACAAGCTGCGAATAGTGCAGGAATAAGTGATTTTATTGAACAACTTCCTGACAAATACGAAACCGTATTAGGGAAATATTTCAATAAAAGCCAAGATTTATCTGGTGGTCAATGGCAAAAAATAGCAATCGCTAGATTACTAATTAAAAATTCGGATTTACTTATATTAGATGAGCCAACATCGTCATTAGACCCTAACTCAGAATTGCAAGTATTGAAAGAAATATTTGATCATATAGAAAACAAATCCCTTATAATAATTTCTCATAGATTAGGAATTGCACCATTTGCTGATGAAATTCTTTATCTAAAGGACGGTGAAATTATTGAACAAGGTTCCCATTCCTATTTAATGGGTATAGATAAGGATTATGCAAATTTATTTAGAGAACAAGCTAAATTATACACACAAAAAGAAGATGCACATGAAAAAGCCATTGTATTATAACGACAAGAAAGGATAGATAAGCAGAAATAGCTTATCTATTCTTTTCTTTCAGGTTCTATAATATCTCGTTTGTCAATATAAGCAGACGGAAGCTATTTGACGCTTACTCTTCTACAGCTTCCATCACGCCAAAATAAGCTGCAATTAGACAATTCATAGCGAAAGAAAAAAGGTTGCAAAGTGATCTGGCAGACGAAGTGACTGCTGGTCCCACAGAGATTGTGGATAGAAAATGGCTTGTAAAGTTACTCTACAAGCCACTAAATAAAGTGAAAGCAATTTCCCCCGAACAAGTAAAAAACGTTGTTCAAAAGTATCCAATAGTCGGTACATTACTTCGCTTGGTTTGGCGCTTCAAGGAGATTCTTCATTCGGGAGATAAAAAGTTGTTACATACATGGATTTCAGAGGCCGCAGCCCTCGAAATAAATGAATTAACTAGTTTTCTCAATGGCATTAAAAAGGATATAGATGCGGTTGAAAATGCATGTACGCATCCCTATAACAACGGATTAGCTGAAGGTAGCGTAAATAAGTTAAAAACTATCAAACGGATCATGTATGGCAGAAACAGTTTTGAACTTCTACGGAATAAACTATTATTGCTTGAATCTCGTAAATTCAACTAACGTTGGAAAGAACCTATTTGACGCTTACACAAATACGTTGCAAAGGTCTGTACTTCTATGGTTCTTACGACAGTTTGGTGAAGAGCTACGCATCTAGTTATATATATTATGTAACGTTTTTTGAAAATAGTTTCTATAGTCGGTATAGGACTCTCTTTTCTAGAACTAACAAACCGGCTCTTCCGTAAGTCATTCTTTTGATTGATTTTAGTCGATTGACTTGACCTTCGAGTAGTCCATTACTAAAGGGTTGAATGAGGGCGTTTTTAACTGATTGAATGTCGCTTCTCAGACGGACTGCATAATAGTAAAATGGTTGTATTTTACTTGTGAGTTGATCCTTCAACCACATGATTAAACCTTCTACATCGCAATTTTTAATCACATTACGAAAACTTTGGATACATTTATAGACAAACTTTAGTTCAGGATAATCTTCAAATACACGATGTAGATATATCTTTTCATCTGCTTCTAGTTCTCCTAGGAACCCCCACATCCAAAGGCAAACTTTTCTTCTAGCAATGGAAAGTGTTTTCTCCCTAGAGATATTATTTTTCCGATCTTTTCTAATGCTTTCTATATATGTTCGAACACCTGAAAAGGTACCGGCATAGCCTATCTTTTGGATAGCTGCATAGATTCCTTTACGGTATGCCTTTCTATCTCCAACTGTGTCATCAAATTTTCAAAGGGCTCCGTCAAACGGAATCGATGTTTGCGGTTATCAGGTGGATTTTCTATTTTTGAGTACTTTTGAACCGTACGCCAATCGAGATGGTATTCGTTCGCGAGGTATGTGATGTTCTTTCCTTGCTTATATTTTTCCTGAATTTCTTGAATCAATGTCCATTTATTCTTCTGACTGTCATGAATCCTTTGTTCAGCTCTTGTTAACTGGATATTTTCTGTTTTTTCGGTTGCTTATGACCATGAAATCTTAGGTGGTAAAATCGAAGCTACATAGGAGTCAAGTTGCCTTTTTGCATTACGAATAAAATGAAATCGATCATAAACTTGTGTGATAGATGAATCAGCCATGGTAATACCTTGACGAAATCCGCTAAACCCATCGCGACTTACAACCTGTACAAACGGATGTGCCTTAAGCCAATTGGTGATGGTTGCCGGTTGGCGATCAGGTAGAATAGCTAACGGTTCATGGGATCGAAGGTCACATATCAAAGTTCCGTAGGTATGGCCTTTCTTGAAAGCAAAATAATCGAGTCCAAGGAAGGGAGACACCTTAGGACTGATGTTAGTACGCTTAATAATAGAAAGTAATGTATCATGGCTTACTGGAATATGTGCAGCTAATGCCACCTTTTCAGCGGCAAGACAACTCGAAGAGAAAGCCATTTTTCTAAGTACATCGATCGTGCGATTTGTTCGTTTACCATTGGTAGATATTCCTTCAAATCTTTCCGCAAAGATTTTAATCGAACAGTTAGCATGTGTGCAAAACCATTTATTGGCAATAATAATCAGGTAAACTGTCTGATCACTAATCGGCAGATCTTGGACACTCCGAGTATAGCGACTATGGACATTATTACATCTAGCATGACACTGAGGACAACGAGCAGAGGAACGATTACTTTTTACGGTTATAAGTAATGAGTTCCCGACTGAAGACACATGAATCAATTCTAAATGAGGATCGGGTGCTGACCAGGGAATCATGTCTACTCCTCCTTTGGATACTATATTTATCTAATATCCAAAAACAGCTATCACCAAACCACCGTAAGAACCACTTCTATTCTGCATTACACAAAATTACTAATACATGAAGAGGGTCGAAGTAATTTTACAAATGAGGAAGTATCTGACCGTGCAGAAGTATCTTTAAGTACTCTTGAAAGAGGTATTAAACCACTTACAAAGCAAGGAATTGTTGCGAAGAAAAGATTTCGGACATAGTTTTATATACTCTGTTCATTCAAGTAGTTCGCACCAAACCTACGAAGATGAGGAAGAATAGGAAAATTGGATGGACAAACTCAAGAGCGATAACGCTGAATCGGAAGAGAAACGACAAGCTGAACTTCAATCCATAAATTCAAGAAGAATGGAGAGAGATTCACGTTCTATTAAACAACTTGATGATGACGCTGGATTTTCAAAATTAGAGCGTCAAATACTTATACATAAAATTAGAGAACTATAATAATCTGGCTAGTTGTAAAATCAACTTAGCCACCTGAATTTAGACAAAAAAATGGCCATTATATAATTTCGTGTATCATTGAAGTTAGCAGACTAACAATGAGAGGAAGTTTTATAATGGCACACCCACAGAATACCATACAAAAACGTAACTTTAAACACCTTACCTCTTTTGAACGTGGAAAAATTGCCGCGTTACATGGACACGGACATTCGAATCGAGAAATTGCTAGACGCTTGGACCGCGCCCACCAAACGATTGCCAATGAATTAAAGCGTGGAACAACGACACAACTCAAGACTGGAAGAAAGCCCTACAAGGCCTATTTTCCCGAAACAGGGCAGGCTGTGTATGAACACAATAGGAAGAATTGTGGTGCGAAAAGTAAATTGCTGAAAGCCATCGAATTTGTTGATTTTGCTTGTGAAAAAATTATGAATCAAGACTGGTCACCTGATGCAGTGGTTGGATTTTCAAAACAGCAAGACGATTGGAAAAACAAGCCTATGGTGTCCACTAAAACACTTTATAACTACATAGATCAGTGTGTATTGAGCGTTCGAAACATTGATTTACCTTTGAAATTAAGACTGAATACAAAGACGAAACGCGTCCGAAAACATCGTCGAATCTTGGGTACAAGTATTGAAGAACGTCCCCTTGAAATTGAAGACAGAGCGGAATTTGGTCACTGGCAGATTGACACGGTAGAAGGCAAGAAGTCCGACGACAATGCATTACTGACCCTCGTTGAACGTAAAAGTAGATTCTATTACGCAATCAAAATTGATGATCAAGACCACGACTCTGTTGACCATGGTATAAAACAATTACAGAACTTTTATGGAGAACTCTTCCCCAAAGTGTTCAAGACAATTACTTCTGATAATGGAAGTGAGTTCTCCAATTTGACAGCGAGTTTGGAAGGCATCACGGATGTCTATTTCGCACGGCCTTACGCTTCCTATGAAAGAGGCTGCAACGAGCGACATAATGGGCTTCTTAGACGCTACATTCCTAAAGGGAAAGCAATTTCAGATTACTCTAGGAAAACAATAAAACGCATTTATCAGACGCTCAACAACCTACCACGAAAGATTCTAAACTATCAGCAGCCAGCAGTCGTTTTTGAACAAGAATTAGCAAAACTAGTCTAATGTCATAAAATCAAAGCCAAGATCAAAATCCGCTTTCTAGGGTAGATGTAAAACATGCGTATTCATAAATACACTGAAATTTATCTAAGTGGCTAAGTTAATATTGCAATTTGGGACTATAATAATCTTTGCTTTGTTAAAAAATTTGTGAGAGTAGGAGCTTCGGCTCCTACTCTTATTCACCTTTTTTTGCTGTTTTCTTAGGTGCAACTGGTTTATTTACGAGAAAAAACAACATCATAAATCATAATTAATGTCGATTATTGTCGCAAAAAAGGGAAATATTAAAATTTTTAATGAAAACAATATGGTATAATGTGTATATGGTGATAAATGTTGGATTTAGGAGACGCTTGATAAAGATTGGGGTGGAAGTTAATAATCATCTCTATAATCGATATTTAACAGCAAATTTGAAAAAAGGTTGTGACAGTTTGTGCTAAAAAAAATTACAGCTTTATTCCTTATGACTACCCTATTATTTTTAGGTTATAATGATCATTCTGCTCAAGCTGAATATGATTATCCTGTTCAAGCTGTAGGTGATTATCCTGTTCAAGCTGTAGGTGATAATTCTGTTCAAGCTGTAGGTGATAATTCTGTTCTAGCTGCTTCCTCATGCTATAAAAAGGTTATTTTATATGGTGGGTGGAAGAGGATAGATGTAGCGCCGTATAACGTCAATATAAAGTATATTTATTCTCAAAGAGGAGCTTATAACTATAGTACTAGAATAAGCAATGCAGCTCGGACATGGCAGAATGCATTTCCAAATATTTTTAAGTTTTCTCAAGTTAGTAGTGGGAATAATTTACTAATTTCTAGTGATGACTATGGAAATGTACCGTGGGTAGGGCTTACAGATAAAAACAGCAATCCTAAAAAAATACAATTGAACGATTGGCATTATGATAATACTGTTTGGTTTGACCATACTGTATATGAAAATGTCGCTCTTCACGAATTGGGGCATACACATGGTTTAGATCACCCGTCTGCTTCTTGTGTGAATGAAGTGATGAGTGATTCATCTCAGAGAGATTGGTACCAAGTGCACCTTGGTGAAGGGGATAAAGCAGGAATAAAGGACATCTACTAGGAGGAGATAATACAATGAAATTAAAACCAATCTACTTAATATGTTTAGCACTGCTTATTACTGGATGTGGTGTGAATAATGAAAAAGTTGCAAGCACCTCTGAGGTTACAAATAAAAATAATGCTGCAATAGAAGTATCTAAAGTTTCGAACGACTACAATTATTTGTTATTCCATAATGTTTCTACAATAGATGATTTGGCAGAAGTTTCTCCAATTGTCATAACTGCAAAAGGTTCAGGCGTATCTGAAGAATTTATGTATAAAGACTTGTCTTTTTATAAGACTCGAGTGAAAATGAATGATATATTTAGAGATGAATTCAATAATCTAGATAAAGATCTGGAAATTACTATTTTGCAGAATGATGGAGATATGGATCCTAAGATCCAAAATAATGAAACAGTGTTGTTATTTCTTGAGAAATACGAAGGGCCGATTATCGAAGATGCATACGTAATTATCGGCATGAAACAAGGACAGTTTAAATACAATAATGATGGTACAATTATGTCTAAAGCAAATGATTTTGAGCTTTCAAGAAATACTAAAAATGATAATCTGAAATCTGTAGAGTCAGCTCTTGAAAAAGTCCCGTATGTAAATCAAAAAAGAAAACCAAGAACAAAAGAAGAGATTGAGGCTCTTAATAAAGCGGAAGAACAATTACCGGAAAGTAAAGATGATATAAATAATTGAGGGTATTAGTTCTAGAGAATATTATTTTTAGAAGCGTATTTTAATCTATGAAATATTAAGTTGAGACGAAGGTCACTCCTCCAAAGGAATGGCCTTTTCTTAATTGTTTAGTGCAGGATTTTGTTATTATTTTTTTTAGAAATAATAAATTTGAAGCGTAAGCCCGAACTATAAAAAAAGCACACTTTTTTGGCGTGCTGTGTAGTGCATGACAAATAGCCGTCTATGACGATCGAAGTAGCGTTACTAGAAATAACTTAGGATAATGACTCGTTCAACTAACGGACGCGATTGTTGTAGATACAGAAGCCTAATTCCTTGCTTAAGAGAAGAAGGAATTAGGTCTTTTTTATAAATCATTTTTTTAACAATATACAGATATTAAATGCCTTAGCAAGAACCGGGTGCATATGCTAATCAGCGTAAAAAGATAACAGAAATGATACATACACTTAGGGGGTATTCAATGATTAACAAAACACAAGTCTAATTTGTTTAGACTTTCTTGTCCTAGTTCATTATTTAACTAAAGGGGAAGGGGATGTATTTCGATTTTAACTTTACACTAAATTCAAATTTAGCCGATATTGGATATTTTTAATAAACGATGGTATAATTTTCTGTACCTGTTATTGGATAAGGTGTAGCTTCGCTATAAATCAAGCTCAACAGACTTTTTAATTTTCTTATCCTTTTACAGTCATTTTACTCATAAATTTTTGTTGGGAGGACATTAACAATGAAAAAATTGTTAGATATGCTTGATTCGATAAGTATCCATATAGACTCTTCGTTATAATATCGGGAATCGCAATAGTATTAATTTTTGCATTTTTATTTATCGCAGACCCAATTGAACAGTATCTTGAAGGAAGAAAGGAATCTAATGGACTATAATGATTTTTTAAGATTAGAAAAAGAGGTAGAAAAAGAAATTATTTTGGAAGATTATCTTCATGAGGATTATCGTTTTCAAACTATAACCTCAATTTATTTGATAGCATTCAGCCTTATATATTTAATTCAAAATCAAGAATTGGCAATAATAATAGCTTTTTCAATCGCAACCACATTATTGATTACAACGTATATAGAAATGAAAAAATCCGAAAGATGGTTTCATAAAATGATTGGAACTGTTTCTTTTGGAGTTATAGTCGCTGTATTAAGTTTTGTAATAATATCTGTTCTAAGTCTATTCCCAACTCAAGCTAATTTAACGTATGCTGTGGTAGTGTGCGTATCTATTATGTTCGGTTTTTTATCAGCAATTAGATCTTTTTTTGTTTCCCTCCCCTATTCAAAACCTAATAAAATACTAGTTATTGTCTCTAATAAAGTATATCTATTTTTAGTTATCTCTATTACGTGGATATATATACTATGGGCAAATTATGATGTTAATGCCATTATTAATGCTTTTAATGAATTGAAATCTAATGAAGAAGATATTATTGGAAGAATAAGTACATCTGCTACAGTTTTACCTTTAGGTGTATTCATTATGTACAATATTAAGAAGAAAATCCTCAATAAAAAATTTAATGACACAATCTCTTTTAAAAAGAGAATAGACAGTCTAATGAATCGAAATAAATGACAGCAAAATCCACTCAATATCTCCTAAAATAAGTGAGGTTATATCCGTGAACGATGATAATGATTTTAAAAGAAAACCCATTCGTGGTTCCCGTTTGAAAAATATTACTACTGTTAGTCCGCCCCCTAAAAAAAAATATGTTCCACCTGTAATTGTCTCTGAAGTGACTGAATCCATCGATGATATAAAAAAAACAATTTCGCCTGGCACTACAAAGAATTATTGGGCCTGGATTGGAGGGGTTATGATATCAATATTATCTGTCGCCGTAGGAATGATGTCAGTTTACCAAATCGGTTATTCGAATGGAGAAAAAGAAGAACGAAAATCTCAACCAAAAGTGATTGCGCGGCTAGAAGATGACTTGAAAAGATCCAATGAAATAAATATAGACCTACAATCTGAATTCAATGTATCGAATGCAAAGTTAGAAATGACCGAGCACTCGCTTGCGAAAGCACAGGAACTCACGGAAGCAGCCAGCGAAAGCACGGTATTGGAGGATGTGAACAACTTGCCTATACAAGGACCACTAAGTCAGGAAATAAAAGAAGGTAATTCATTTACATTTTATGAAGCTCTAACTGTTTCTGTAGTAGAAATTGATTTTACAAAAGATCTCATCCATCATATTTCAATAAAGCTGAGTGCTTTGAAGAATGAACCGATTGCTTATACAGAATTAACTGTTGGTGATACACGAACATTTCCTTTAGAAGATACTACGTATGAAATATTAATTTCCGCTGTAAGCACCAGTTCTGTAGATGTGACAGTAAATCGATACTAATTTCCCATTATCAGCTAAAATTACATTTAGCTTACATTTGATTATTATTGACCAAAGGAGGATATTCATTGCCGGCCCCAACTAGAAAGACCATTTTAGCTGAACAACATATTGAACGAGCTATTGAGCATCTTCCCTTCTATGTAGTGGAATTTGTACGTGCCAAGAAACGCGCACGACTCTCCCCTGGCACGATTAGCGGTTATCTGCATGATTATAAGAAATTCTTCGATTGGCTGCGTACAGAAGGTTTGACGAACATTGAAAGCAATGCGGATATCCCCTTCGCTGTTCTTGAGACATTACGAAAGAAAGATGTTGAATATTTCGTCGAAATGATAATGGAAGAGAAAATTGAAAAACGAAAAGATGTATTCGTTACTCGTTCTGAGGCAAGTGCGTCACGATTTATTCAGTCACTCAAATCCCTATTTAACTACTTAACTACTGAGAGTGAAAACGATGAAGGTGAATGCTACTTTTACCGCAATGTATTTGCTAAGATAAAAACACCAAAAAAATCTGAGTCAATAGCCCGACGTGCGAAACGAATAAGCTCGCAGATATTGGATAAAAACGAAATGGACGGCTTGCTAAATTTCGTAAAATATGACTACGAGAAGGAACTCTCCCCTCGTCAACTCTCTCGATTTTACCGTGATCGTATTCGTGACGTAGCCATCATATCTCTGTTTCAAGGCAGTGGTATCCGTGTAAATGAATTGGCCGGCTTGCAAGTCACAGATGTCGATTATCGTAAAGGGGATATTAACGCGTTACGAAAAGGAAATAAGCTAGATACAGTAAGTATTACCCCTTCCGCTATGAAGGACTTGAAAAAATACCTTGATGAGCGAGACGTGTTATACAAACCGGACCCTAAGAATCTATTTGTCTTTTTAACCAAGTACGCTGGACAAGCTAATCCGATAGCAGTTGAGACTATTCAAAAGTTAATTGGTAAGTATTCGCAAGCCTTTCTCTTGGGTAAGCGTCTAAGCCCCCATAAGTTGCGTCATTCGTTTTCTAAGAAATGGTTGGATGAAGGTGGTAGTTTGGTTGGCCTTCGTGATCAGCTCGGACATAACACAATTGAGACAACAGTTTTATATACAAATTTATCACAAGAAGAGCAACGTGAAATACTTAAAAAAATGGATAAGTCTTCAGGTAATTAATAACAATTGAATATAAGCGTAAAATAATCCACACTTAGACAGTATGGATTATTTTACGCTTACCTTTAATCAATTTCATATCTCTGAGCCCTTACGGCTCTTAGGATAAAAAGAAAAGAAAATAGAGCACCTCCCCAAATCCTGTATAATGAGAGTTCTGACACACACATTAACAGACTGGAGAAATGCTCTATGCCTATTATACGACAAGTAAGCCTGTTTAACATGCAAGTTTTATCGCTTAATTACTCTGCGATGATCTATTCATTGATCATTCGAATCACCGAGCGTATTCCTTTTATTAAAGACTTAGTAAAACGTCTCTCTACAGACTTACGATTTAAAGTTGATTGTGGGTTCTTGGTATCAGATGAAATCCCATCCGAAGCTTCTTATTCACGTATGATCACATTGATTAGCGAATCTGATGCGTTAGAAATTGTTCAAGGAAGCCTACTTCTTCAGGCGATATCAGAAGGTTCCGTCTCAGATGAAACGATAGCCATTGATGCAACGCATGTAGAAGCACGTGTTCGCGCTCCATGTAAATCAGATAAGGTTGAAAAAGAACCCGGAAATTGGTACTATTTTCTATTGTGGTTTTTTGTATAAAGTCTAAATCGTGGTCATAATGCTCTACAATATGTTCAAACACATTACGTATAATTGATAACTGGCAAATTCACCACGGTTCCTCTTTTATGGTGAACTTTTACTAAGAAATCAGATACCGAGACTTTTTCACTATTATCGATGGGACCTTTCTCACATTATCTCCTCCCCTTCTACAAGACTACTATAAAAGGTGGAAATCTATTAAATATTGCTCGTATGTATTGGGGGTGGTAAGAGGGGTTATGTCGCATGCCCCCCTCTTACCACCCCCTCATATATACTAACTTCGCATGACATAGTTGTATATATAATACTATGACATCTAAATTATTTAATTTATTTTCTTTAATTCGATAGTTTCTTCCTTTTCTCCCCATGTAATGGAAACTTTAAAGGAATCATCTTTAACACCTGGACGAGTTTCACTCAAACAACTTGATGATGAATGATTAGCTTCACTATTTTCGTCCAATATAAGGTTCAATTCGCAACCGGCATCATTAATGGATTTCGAAGAAAATGTTAGTTCTTTTTGAATATCTTCCCCAAGATATCGAATATCGATATCTTGTATTCCTATTTCATCTTGGTTTTGGTTTATTTTATAAACTATTTTCCAATTATCTGTCGATCCTTCATAGAGTGATTTTTTTTCTGCACAGCCTACTAAAAATAATATAACTAGTAGTAAACAAAATAGTAAATTATAATTCCGCTTCCGCTCCATTTTCATTCAACACCTTTTGGAAGTTCTGCTTTCCGATAAATTTTTAAAATGTCATATTATGGTCAAATTCAAATACCCAATTACTAGAACCCCTAGTAAGCGTCACTTTCGGTTTAGCTCCAAATATCGAACTACCTCCTCTAAAAATTGAAACCCACCCATAGGAAGCTACGTTAATATCATAAGAGTGCGAAACACTTTCAGTCTTAGTAGGATTAACTAACCCACCACCTCCTATAGGATAACCAAGTTGATTTAATTTTACACTTCTATTAGAGAAAGTTATACCTGAAGTCAAAGCCTGCCATGTTCCAGTTTGCCTGCTCCATTTATAATATTGGTTACCAGAATCATCCGTTACTACTGTATAGTGCATAGTTGTTATTCCAGTTGCGGAAAATGTTGAGTCACTTTTGTCACCACTAGTCGAAGTACCTCCTGCTGCGAGAGTACCAGCTGTTGCTTCTAAATCATCTTCAGTAATAGGTACAAAATAAGTAGTTGCATAACTTGTTATTTCGTTCCCATCAGCGTCAATAATTTTTTCCAATAATTCAGTCGTTTCTAAAATGTCAATTTCAATTGACCTATCTTTTTCTACACTATTTAATACACCTTTCTGTTTAATATTATTAATTCTTTTGTCTGTTACCCCTTTCTTTGCTCTTTCAAACAATAATTGATTATCTTCAATTTTTTCTTTTTTATAAACTGTTACACCTCCCTCTGAAAAGTTACTTGCATAAGATTTTTCCGTATTAACTAGAAAAATAGCGAGAAATAATGAACCTAGCAAAATCAATTTCTTCATCTTCAACACCCCTTTTTTTAATTAAGGTTAATTTCATCAATAAACCTTATATACAAAACATACACTAAAATACAAATAATAACAATATTTTTTCATAATTATTAAAATATTCCATATCATTAGTTAATTTAGACAAATATAGCCATATTATTCAAGAAGTATATATATAAATACATCTCAGGTATTTCGCTTTGGAAAAGTGGAGCAGTTAGTACATCATTTGTACGAATAGCAGTTATAATTTCTCCGTAAATCGCTTCCCCTTTCCTTCTTCTCCTTCAGTTAATACACAAAACAACGCAATTTTTTCTAGCGGAAGGGGTAATACTGACTGTATCTAGCTTATTTCCTTTACGTAACGCGTTAATATCTCCTTTACGATAATCGACATCTGTGACTTGCAAGCCGGCCAATTCATTCACGCGTATACCGCTGCCTTGAAACAGAGATATATTGCGGTAATGAATGTTGTAGAAGATTTACACCAAGTAAATGCAAATAATATCGGCTGGTTTTCAAATTCGCAACATTGTTGTGACCTCCTTACCTCACCGAGAGCTAATCGAATCTATGTTAGGGGGAACGAAATGTGCTAGCCATCAGCAGGTTACTCATAGCTGCTCCAACAGAATATAAACCAGACTCCAAGAATCTATTTGTCTTCTTAACCAAGTACGCTGGACAAGCCAATCCTATAGCAGTGGAGACCATTCAAAAGTTGATCGGTAAGTATTCACAAACCTTTCTCTCAGGTAAGTGTCTAAGCCCTCATAAGCTGCGCCATTCGTTTTCCAAGAAATGGTTGGATGAAGGCGGCAGCTTGGTCGGACTACGTGACCAATTAGGGCACAACACCATCGCAACGACTGTTCTATACACGAATTTATCACAAGAAGAACAGAGAGAGATTCTCAAAAAAATGGATGATTCCCCCAGAATGAGTGATCATACTGAATAGATAAAATGAACTTTAGTACGCTGTTGTATTAATACCATCTGTCTAGTGACAATAATGTTGTTTAAAAGTGTGATTTAAAGACACACAAAGGAGGAGATAACCCGATTAAGAATAGGGTACTAGTATATGGTTACAACAAATTTATTGTCACTAAACAACAACATTCGCATTTAATATTTAAGGTTCAGAAAAAAATATTGACCACAATTTTCGAATAAAGCAAAACACCTAACGTTGTCACCTCCTTTCAAATAATTCGGTTGTTTCTTATTTCATTTATACCAATCAAATTTAATCAGTTAAATACGGATGCTGTTATTTATACCTTCGAATTGAAAAGCACCTTTTAATGTCGACAAAAATAAGTCGACTTAAAAGGTGCTTCCCTCTAAGGAGTGATCCGTAATATACTGTGCTAACGCTCCTGCCCTCATGGGTCTTGCTTCCAAATAGCCTTGATATGTATCGCACCCAAGACTTATATAAAACTCTTTTTGTTTCACATTTTCTATTCCTTCTATTATTATATTCAACTTTAGAGACTGAGCCATTTCTACAGTCTTTTTTATAAAAGATGTATATTTTGGTTGATCAATATAGCTTGTGAAAAACTGGTCCAACTTTACACCCTCTACTACTAAACTTAGCAAGTAACTAATAAAAGAACACCCTCCGAAGTCATCAATATATATCTTGTGTCCCCTATTCTGAAGCTTCCGGATAAAATGGTACTGCTACCGAAGAAACAATGCTCCATCTTCTCGCGAAGCAAATACTATCAATGATATTTTTTTTCCACTATTTTTTTGATTTCAATATAATTTTGAAGAGAGCCTTTCTCCCTTGTTAGGATTTCACTATCTACTACTTCTTTATAAGTAGCCTCATCATTAGTTATCACTTCAGGGTTCCAATTTGACTTAATTGGTATCTTTCCATATAGCTCTGACACCGGTAAAAATGAACTATTTTCGTCTTTAGATAGTTTATATCCCTTTGGACTTTTGAGAGACTGAAGAAAGAGTATATATTCCCTCCCCTCTTGCATAAGCTGATAACCGCCAGTTGAGTAGCTTCCGGTATTTGGATTATCCATGTATGGCCAGAAAAATGCAGGTTCATATAGAAGAATTTCATTAGTATGTAATTTCCCTTTTAAGACTTCTTCAACATAAACTTTTGTTAGCGTAGCTCTTGTAACTTTTTCACGTACGTTAATCATTTTTGCTTTAATAACTAATTCGGATGCATCTACTAACTCTTCGAAATTTGTTAAATTATTCTCGAAATATGGATTATCCTTAATATCAGTATATAAACCCACATTATAACCATAATAATTTTCAATATTATCAATGGACAAATCATCTACAAAAGATCCTTTTGTAACAAGACTCACTCCTACTGCACTCAAAACAACTACTGCAATAATAGCAATGAATATTTTATTTTTCATCTTTGTAACTCCTTTTTCATATCAATACAGCTTCCTTAATTTTTCCACTATCCATTTGATACGTCACATCTGCGAGTAGTCTAATATCATCTTTATTGTGACTAGCTATTAGTACGATTGCTCCTCGCTCTTTTTCTCTAACAAGAATATCGCGAACGAGTTCAACAGCTTCCTCATCTAATGCGTTTGTTGGTTCGTCAAAAACGATTAAATCTGGTTTTTCCATAATGCCTTGAGCAACAGCCAGTCTCTGACGCATACCAAGAGAATATTTTTTAACAGGCCTTTTATCATCAGGGTCTAAACCAACGCTAATGAGCGAGTCACGAATATCTTTCGTAGACGCCTTTTTTTGAATACTAGCCAACATTCTTAAATTTTCTGTTCCACTAAATTCATTCCAAAAAGCAGGTGTTTCAATAATAACCCCTACGCTCGGTGGAAATGAGATGTCTTTATGTAGTCGTAAATTGTTATAGTAAACAGATCCAGTAGTCGGTTTTAAAAGCCCACAAATAACTCGAAATAACATTGTTTTCCCAGATCCATTACGCCCAAAGATTCCATAGATTTTCCCGCTCTCAAATTCAATAGAAACATTAGTTAACACGTTTTCATTTTTAATTTGTTTAGTAACATTGTCTAAAAATACCTTATTCATATTATCCCTCCTCGTAACTTTCATATCTATGAATAACTATATATAACCAAACACCAATGATTATATTTAACACAAATAAATATACAAAAGAAAACTCTAAAGTATAAGATCCTAACCTAAATGCACTTTCTCCAAGGTTAAGTGAGAAGTCATGCCATGATATAATTTGTTGACTAGTGGGGAACCAGATAATCCACTTCTGACCTGTGGGAAATACATCGTAAATAAAAGCAGATGAAAAGAGTGATACAAAATATATTGTAATTACCGAAACATACCCCAATCCACTTCTTGTTATAAAACACACTACATTTGATAACACTGAAAATGCTGTCCAGGTAAGAAGACTTAGTATATAGAGGAACAAAACTTCTTTTAAATATGTGAATTCAACTGAGTATCCAAGTAATATACCTGTAAAGATAAAGGAGATGAAAAGTATTGCTAAATAAAAAAAACTTAATTTAAATATGTTAAACATCATACGCCAATACCAAATTCTCTTGTCTTGCAATCTTGTTAAAACGATTACCCCTTTAGTTTCATACTCACTGTAAACAAAATCTCCTGTATTCAGGATAAACAGTAAAAAGGGCAGTGCAAAAACCAATGCTGGTAATACATGAAAAATAGTCTCTATTTCTAACGTACCCAAGTCTTCTAATATTGCCACACTTAAATCTCTATTATCCTTATTAAAATTGGTCAATTTAAAATACAGAGCCAAAAGTATGCCACCTAAAACAGCGAGGATAAATAGCCTTTTCCCTATAGGTTTTTTAAAAAATGCTATATTCAAAAAATCACCTCTGATTTGAACCTTCTTTTACTGTAAGTAAAAATAATATCATTGAAATAAAAAGCCCAACCAATACAAAAGTTATTGATTCATTTAATCCTTCTGTTACAACAAAAGACTCCATGTGCTTCAAGTAAATGTAGTAATCCAGGGATCGAAGACTCTCTATCCCAATAGCTGTACCTATAATATGCGGGGAAATTAATAATACTATACTAAGAAGTAGTGATATTCCCTGCTGCTGACTTCTATAATAAAGATACAAAAGAATACTAGCTGCTAACATAAATCCTGGTAACTGTATTAGCATTGATCGAATTATAAAAAACAACATTTCAAATCCATTATTAAATATAGACAAAATTAAAATAGGGATATTTATAATAAGGATAAAAAATAAAGTGTGGAATACCATAAGAGCTATCTGACGTTTAACCAATACACTTATTTTGCTGTGCTTAATTTTAATCTGGTCATGAGAGTAATAATGAATCATTTCACTAGCCATCAATAGATATAAAGGTAAAACGACACTGTTAAATACTATAAAATGTGTTTGAACATAGAAAATCAATTCACTGATTTTATTTCCTTCAGTGCCAGTCAAGGAAAGGTAGAGTAAATAAATTACACTTAACAGAATACTGCTAATAATCATAAATTCCCCTGTTGATTTTAACCATATTCCCCTAAGCAGAAAACTATTAAATGCCATATTAATTCATCACGTCACTTTTTTTAGCCCTTATTAATAACAGCACAGAAAAAGCAAATAAGCCAATAATCCATGCAAATGGTGCCCATTCAGGTACTAAACTATTTGAAAAGAAAACACTTGTCCAACCATAATTAAAAAATCCTAAGAATGAAAAAAGCAAATCAATTACTATTAACCCTACAAAGAGACCTATAACAGTAAGGTAACGGTTCTTAGTTGTCAAAGTCATAATAGAAAAGGATAGTAAAGCAACCATTCCTGCAAAAAGACTTACCAAAAAGGCATATATTAAAGAATAACCGAAAGGATGATTTAAACTTAATAAATCAAAGGCGTATAAAGAGTTATATCCTTGAAGACCTGTGTCGTATGCCGGAAGAGCATACATATTATCCCCACCCTTTTCAGGAAATGTTATGTATGTCAATAAAAAATTAATACACAAAACAACAAAAAAACTGAAAAACGTAACGAAAGTAACTGTAAAAGCTTTAGCAATTAATACATATTGACGCTTCGTCCTAGTCACAAGTAAAGTTAAGATACCCTTTTTACGATCTATAAAATAATTATCAGAATAAATAAAACTTGACAAAAGAGGCGTTAGAATAATAAAAATTGAAAATATATGACTAACATAGTTGCCTACTATAAAAGTCATCTCCTCATACGGTCTTAAGTAACTAAATGTTTTGCCAAAGTAAATTGCGCACTGAATCAAATGAGCTACAACAGGCAACAACAATAAAATAACAAATACAAATTTGAATTCAATTCTTCTTAAACATCTTTTTAGTTCTAAGAGACATACATTGTACATAATTTTTACTCCTATCTTTATTAAGGTGAACAAGCGAGACTCATATGAAGTCTCGCTTTATTTGATATTACCAAAATTCTACATCGCCGCTTACAAAAGCATTTGAAGTACTTACATTGGCATTTTCCATAGCCAAACGGACATTGGATCCGGCTTTAACGTTACGATAAAAGCTAATCGTAGTATAGGTTGTCGCAACTTTTTGTGTATACTTCGCAGATATAGTCTCAGTTGTAATCAACCCATCATACTCGCCCCAAAAGTTAGCTGCTGTGGTGTTTGTCAATGCGGTTACTTTATTTAGCAACCAATCCGAATCTTGTGACTTTGTATGAAAATTCGTGTAATTGTTACCACCTAGCGGCTTAAGAACATATGAAGTATATGGTCCACCTGAAGCTGATGATAACGCTCCTCCACCAGTGAGTATTCCTAAAGCTAATACCATCATAAATAAACTTTTCAACATTCTACTTTTCTTCATTAGAAAACCTCCAATTTTATTGTAATCCTGCTACAAGTCTGCTATGAAAGTTATTGCGATTAGTATCATATCTACTATTATATCACCTCTTTTCAGACTGATTAGTACCAAGAAAATGATAAGAGAATTGGCACTATTTATCAAATTTTGTCACAACACTATTACTCTGTCAACCAAAATTATAAAAATATGGAATTGTAACCCTTTCAATATCTGTTAAATATCACTTTCACTAGTAGCTAATGGATGTGATATTTAACCTTATATCCTATGTAAATCACATTTCCGTGGCTTCTCGTCCACAAAACTTCAAATCTTCCGATGCTATTTAGGATGAAGCTAGAAGTAAACGGGATGAAACGTAAAAAAATGGGCTTTTGAAGTGAAGGTTATAGTGGTAAATCGAAATCTCGACCACAATAAGTTATAATAGTCTTGATATTATTAAAGGAGAATGAAATTTTTCACATTCTATACCAAAAGAGGTTCACTATGGAAATATTTTAAACTCACACCACGTGGTGAAGATGGATTTGAAGAAAAACGAAAGGAATGGAGATTTGTAATAAAGCTTATTGACTTATTTTTAGAAGGAGGAGAGAAGTTGTGAAACAAATTGATCAATTTGTCAATACTGTATATTCTCATTTAAGTGGGAAAGAAGCAAAAGAGTTGAAAAAAGAAATGCGTTCACATTTATTAGAAACTGTTGAAGAGTTAAAAGCAGAAGGAAAGTCAGAGCAAGAAGCAGTTTCTATTGCTTTAGATAGATTCGGAGATGAAAAACAAATTACAAGAGGGTTATTAACAAAGTTTCAATCTCAAAAAAAGTTTGCAAAATGGCTATTACGTTCAGCAGTTATATTTTTTTTGGTAGGTTTAGTTGTTTCGGTTAGTTTATTTATGAGGGACAAAACTTACAGTGAGACCTTAGATTTAATGGATAATTTGGTACAATCATATCAAACGAAAGGTGAATTCACTTCTGAAGATGAACTTGCCTTACAAGAAATGGTTGAACGGAATTCAAAGTGGTTTGACAATATTAGTTATTTCGCATTCATAAAGGATTCTGAGGTAGATGGTAAAAAGACAAGTGAAAAATTATTTACTCAAGGAAAAGAAGGCAACGGGGAATCTCGTATGATGAGACAGAGTAATATCGGAAATGACAATGCTAATTGGTATGTGGAATGGGAATATAAAACTTACGATTATCTGAAATATGAGTTTCTCTATTATGTTTTCTTTGCTATTTCAGGTGGTTTAATTATTCTTTGGGGTGTAGTTCGTTTTTATAATCGGAATCGCTTGAAAGCTTTTGCGTAGGCCCCCCAATCAAACAACTCATATCCAAACGCAGCACCTCCTTGGTACGATCAATGTATCAATTTTTGACATTTTGGACTTAGAATTATGTGATTTTATAAAGGAAATAAAAAAAGGGGTGCACAACACTACAGAGTAACTGCACTCCTTTCAAACACCTAATGATTGATATTAATACCATTTAATAACAATACGAAACTGATAATTACTTGTAATTATCGACATTATCAATTATTTCTACCACTCTTTTGATTTCATCTCTACTCATATATTCATCAGTCATTAAAAGAACTAAACCATTATTATTTTCAGCCATCGGCAAATATTTTTTCATTAGGTAAAGATATAAACTTTCTATATCTCCTGTAACGTTTTTTATATCATTAGCTGTTTTACTATTAATGTTTTGATAAGTAAATGTTGGTGTAGCCCTCTTAGTTTCAGCGTATTTTATTTCCTCTTCTACTGTTCTTTGCCCTACTAGCTTATCGTGCATAATCGTGAAATTATTAAAAAAATACTCAATAATAACCTGCTCCAACTCTTCATTAGACATATCAGAAGAAATACCTTCTAAAGTGGTTATCTTCGAATTCACAAATAAGTATATAGGAGAAAATCCATGCTTTAGTTTATTGTACAAATCATAATATATGTAACATCTTCGTCTGAATTCCTAAGGATTGCACTAGAAATATTAATTAATCTATCATTAATTTTCTCAACACTGTTTTGAACTGCTCTGTAAATTAGATTAACTTCTTCGTCAGTTATATCCTTAAAAATCTTTTCTATATCTCCTTTTGATTCTGGGAGTGAAAAAATCTTTTTGATTTGTCTTTTTCCTGTCATTGACGTAATAATAGAACTATAAAAGCCTATTGGATTCCCGTATGCTAAAAATGTCTCTGCAATATCTACTTGTTCATTTTATACTTTGTACACGCTACGCACATACCTGCGAAATCCTCTAAAAATGTACCTAATTTAATCACCATATCCGCATGAACCGCTTGAAGAGTTAATAAATCATCTAATTCTTTGTTTTCCTCATTTAATTTATCTACAAATGTATTGTAAAGAACTCCTAACATACCACTTCTTTGCTTTATACCAAAAAATACTTACTTTTTAATAAAGCCACTGTTTCAAAACTAAAAATAGCTACAGCATTATTATATTCATTTAACTGTTCTGGAATAGGTAGGATTAATAGTGTACTTTTATCTCCTTTTTTTTCAAATTTGTAACCAAATGGTACACCTAGAATATTAATTTCATTAAATTCAGCTATATTTGTTATTTTGGGTTCTACTGTCATATAGTTTCACGCTCTCTTATGTTAGTTTAACCATTTGAAGACTATAAAAATTTGCGACCAAACCGTTCTTTATGGCGTTCATCAGGACTGACATCTATTAATTTTCGCTCGATGGCGAATAGTTGATTACAGAATTGGACCCCTTCTTCCGCGGCGCAAGGCGTTTCTTTATTCTTTGCTTAGGCAACGCAGTGGGCGCTTCGTCAAATTTTTTACAGTAACACGTGCTAGTCTTTTGCGTGATGGCTCTTTTACAGAGTATTTTTATTGATGAACCGAAGACATGAATACCTCATCCTCATAATCTGAGCAGTCTTATCTTATAGCCACAGTTTCTAATGGATGCCTCAATCTATTCTTCAACATGCTATTATCTATTTTTCCCGTAATATCCCATTTATCTAAAACAGCATCTAGTTCGAATTCTTGTATGAAAAATTAATGTTGCTGCCACGCAAACATTACAAATTAACGCATGTCATTTGACTCAAAAACGGTGTAACATCTAATGGTGCATGTTTAGATAGTTTGATATTAAATCGAATTCTTTCTTCTTCAATACTCGGTTTGACACTGTACCCAATCACCCTGTACCTCTGAGGGGCCTTCTCAATATAACGCTTTGTTTCTCTTGACATCATATTCCTCCTCCAAAACTATATATAATGTTATTACACCCAGAATAAACAAAAAACCACCTTCGGTTTCCGAAAGTGGTTCTTCCAACTTTTACGTTCATAAGTAAAATATTTAGTTGCGGTCAAGAAATGCTTAATTCCTTTATTTCTTAATAGAATTATATCACATTCTAGAACTTTGCGCTATTGCTAGTTCTAAGAAACATAAGGGTATATCGAAGTATGAGTGGACTGTCTCAGACAGATAAATATCGCCTTTATTTACTTCGGCAATCTTCATTTCTTTTAGGAATAGACTTAACACGCTTCCATCCCAGGTCGTTTCCCATCCCTCTATAGATCGATGGTATTGTTCGATGCCATTTTGGTTATGATGTCGCCAAAACTTAGACAAGCGGATACGTATATTCGTGCGAACGTCATTTCTGTCCATCACCAATCCTCCCCTTCTTTTAATGCCCATGAATTGGTCGTTTTTATTCTCGGCTTCTGGTACATTCGAAAGCGCTGGATTTCTTCAGGCTTAACGGTTGAACCAATTTCATCTTTCAAAATGATTAGACGAACACCTCGACCTTTCGCGACTTCCTGGGCGACTTCTACACCCAAATCAGAAATAAGCTCCCTTTGACCTTGATACGTATGCGCCTTGTGCACACCCAACAACATATCTCCCTTCAAAGTCAATTCGGGATAAGCTGGTATCGCCCGCTCCATACCTCGTTTCGTCATCACAAACAAAGGCGTACCTATTTTATCTGTAGGTAGTCGAGAAATATCAATTTTAAAATTCGATGGAACAGGTTCATTAGCAGCGAAGAAATGGTAACTATCAAGCATGACATTTATATCTCTAATGAAATGGCCATTCTCTACACAACCTGCAGGGTATTCTTGATTCAATGGTTTGGTTTCTTTTTGGAGCAGTGTACAAGTAGATTTATTGGGTTCAAAATGGGTACATAGTGAACACGTTGGATATGTTTTCATTTTCTTCATCCTCTTCATACCTCATTTTTTTTGTGAAAGTGAGCAGGGACATGATCTAAACAAAACGGAAGGCGAACCGAATGCAACTCTAGGAATAGTTCGTCTTCGCCCTTTAGTGATTTCATACATTTAGTACATAGACGAGCACCTGGATTTACTTTTTCAGTACTAGGAAGACCGACACCAGGGTTTTTTCCCCAATCTCGGTGAGGCGCTAAGTCAACCCACCCCATTAGGAACTTATCACAAGCGTTGCGTATAGCATCTGACTCTGCAGCACTGACCGCGTTCTTATAAGCCGATACACTTCGTACTGAACTATCACGGATATATAAACTAAAGCCCATCCCACTTCGGGTAGCCCCGGCTATTGTTAATTCACCACGAACTACAACTGCTTGTTCTAACTCTTGCACTTGTGGATTTTCAACTAGTTTCCAAGACCACTGCCCCTGTGCCGCCTCCTCTAACCGTCGAATATATGCTTGCACAGGGATGTAGACTGACTTACCAGTTTGAAGGGTGCCTTCAGGAAATGCGGCCTGTAAACGCTCTGCAATTGCTTGATAGTCACTATGCATTCGTTTCACCCGCTACTCGAAAGATGTTGTTCAATTTACCTTTCAATGGGCTCTCTTTGAGTTGATGCGTCAAGTAAGCAAATTCACCAGGTTTTAATGTATTTCTATCATGAACAACAAACTGAAGAAACAGGTAGATCAATAATGAATCCTTCACCCTCCGTAAATCTTTCTTAACATAAGAAGGGTGAGCAATTTCAATCCAAGGAATATACAAGCCTTCTGAATATAGTTCATCCTCTAACAATGTAGGCGTTATATCAATGTCATATTGCTGCCGCCATCGAGCAATCATTTGCATGGGGTTAAAGCCGTTAGGAATCGTTCCTTTACCTAGACATAGGAAACACTCTTTCTTCGACTGGACCAGGACTCCCTTGCCCTCACACGCTAAACAATCACTTAGACTCTGGGGTCCGTACATATGAACACACTCATTAATATGATCAATTTGGAAATCAACTTTATCTCCAGTATCAGCATGTAAGAAATCACGAACAATCTTTGGTATCGTCACTTGCCCCTTTGATGTTAAAGACGCTGCTATACGCATTTTGGTCAACTCCACTCCTTACGTTTTCCTTACTTTTCTACATCATAAAGAATATTCAGTATCCTGTCAACTAAAAATAGCTTCCTGTTGTTAGCCGGAATAGTTATTCAATAGCTCAACAAAGGACTTATAAGCATTCATTAATAGATTTTGGTTCACTACACTTTTTTCAGCTCCAACCTTTTCGAAATTCTTTATTGTCTTTAGTAAATTGTTTTATAGCTTCCCTAGCTTTCTCACTACCTTCTTCTAAGCTTTTAAGTTCTGATTGATGACTGATAAGCTCTTTTCCAAATTCAAGTTAGGATCGAGACTTTTTTCTTTCTCTCAGAAATCCATCTTGTTGCTGATTTGAGGGAACAAGCGCCTTTGATCGAAATGACTCAGGAGTTGGAAGAGAAGATTCAATCCACCTTCGAGGAGAACGATGGAAACTATAGCTACAGACGGATCCAATCCTAGTTCCATCATGATGGAACTTTCTTGTGGTTCATTCGTATGCTTAGCTCGGTTCTACCTAAAATATTCCCCGATTTTTATATTCAGTTGTTGAATGATATTTGGATTTGTTCTGGGGAAAGTGGAAGCTTAATCTTGGCCAGTTTATCCTTAGATTCAGGGTTATCCGCCTAGATTCGATTGATATGATAATGATAGGAAGACTCAGCGATGTCAACGACCTGCAGTACGTCCTAAAACCTGTGCATGTGAATTTATGCCGTACGTGCTAGAAGTTTATACCCCGGCGGGCCATCCAGATACTCCTCATAACCATCAGTTTAAAAGACTCACTAAATTTAGCCATAATAAAACACCCCAGAAGTTAGATTTGGACTCTAACTTCTGGGGTGTGCAATTTGAGTATACCCTGTTCAAACATATTCAACAAAATGATAATACAAGCCCCCCTCTATTGTAAGGAGGGGGCTATTTGGCGCTTACCTCAAAAGGATAAGCAGCTATTTACTATTTGAATATATAGTCATCTGAAATTTAAGTTACTAAACAATAAATCTTTGAAAGCTTGCACTTCTCATAAATCCTTTTTTCGACAAGCATTGGTATTTAACTTCACATTAACTAATGGAACTAGATAAATGTAATCCTTATCTTCTCCCACTAGAAGAGGAAGATATGGTAGAGGTATTGGTCACTATAGAGTTTAGAATATCAATTCGTTCAGATAGTGTTTTCCCGGTTGCGAATACACCATTAATGTAAAGAACATCAAAAGCAGAAAAATGAACAGGCATTGTCTCAGTATACTTTTAATTTTACTCTGATTACGATATTTAATTCTTATTAATAAATTCTTTAATCTCTTTTAATGAACTATCCGAAAGTAAATAGATGGTGTAAGTGTCTTTTACGTTCATAATTCTTCCAGTATCCTCTGTAGCCCAAAGGAACCATTCTTCTTCGTCAAGTTTGAATATATACTTCGGATACTCTATAGCAGAAATCCCTTGTTCTTTCGTTGAATCTTTGACTGCCTTAACGAATATTGCTACTTCAATTGCTTCATTTAGTTCAATATTTTCCATTTTAGCTTGTGAATTAATTTTAACCAAAGGCTTAATGTTTTCTACAAAAGTCGTAACAACTTTTCGATCAATTGTCTGTTCCTTATCGTAAATTTCAACAATAACTGCTTCTTCCTTTTCTATAGTTTTTTTTTTTCATCTATAGAAAATTCTTTACTTATTTCCACAGAACTACCTGTAACAATTCCCCTTACTCCATCATTAGGAAAAGTCTGAGTTTTGTATGTTTCAAGAACTTCAATTTCATTCATGCCGGTCCAATCACGAATATCGGTATTTTGTATTATAAATCTGACATTGTATTCTAGCTCTGGTTCCAATCCATAATCGTTAATTTGTACGCGGAAATGTAATTCCTTATCATTGGGGTTTTGCAGTGAACCAAATTCAACAGAAGAATTTTTAATAACAAGATGGTTTAACACTTCCCTTTCCTTTTGACAAGCAGATAGAATAATACAAAATATACTAAGAATAATAACTGAAATAAATCTCTCTCTCAATCCCATCATCCTTTCACTTCGTATATCTCCACAATTTATTATAGATAAGTAAGTGTTTGATATGCAAGTAAACATGATATAAAACGATATAAACATATATCACCGGTCAAGCTCCCATAAAAAAGAGAATTCCAATGGAATCCTCTTTTAAGAACTGTAATCAATTTACCTTTTTTGCATAAGGAGCAACTGACACAAGAATTTTCGAATGATTTTGTGAGATGAGCTTCCAGTAATAGAATCCACTATTATAATCGTAAGTCCACTGATAGGTGTTATAAGGTTGAATTGAGTAATTCTTTATAACACTCAGTTTGAAATAGTCTGTTTTATTAGGCGCATTAACAAAGTAACCGCTTGAAGCAGAAGAACCTAATGGAACGCTCATACTTAGACTAGAATAAGGTGGTGGGAAGCTTACATTAAGTGATACAGTAGGACCGCCACTGTCAGAATGGTAGAAACCTCCCAATGTTGGAAATCTTACTCCTCCAGATGGTTGATTTCCCGCAAAGCCTTCTGCGCTACGAGTCACTTTAGTGCCATATTCAATCTTATAGTCGCCAGGATCATTGAAAGGAGTTATTTCACTTTCATCATCTAATGATTTTGCAGACCTCAATTTGAGAAGTTCTTCCTCTGCCTGTTTTTTATGTGCTTCATCGATTTCTTCTTCTGTCATGTAAATTATGACAGGTTCGATATTACTGTCTGATTCAACAGTTGTTTTTGCAAAAGTAGCAAACCCAGTTGTGGAAAAGATGATTACAGATAGTAGAAAGGTTGTGAAAACTTTGAACTTCATGTCTCTTCCTCCTTTTATTTTAAATAATCTAACCACAGCCTATCAATAGCATCTCCCATCATATCTCTATATTTATCCAACTCCTCTTTGAAATATTTACAAATAGGCATAATATAACAATATTGTAATTCGAAATAATAGTCAAATATTATGAATATAATAAAAATTTTATATTTAGTAATTTCAGGAGTATAATCTCAAGTAGAAAGGTCCTATGGAAAGGGTGTTATAAATGAAGATTAGTAAAACTGGAATTTTGATAATCTTCGGTATATCTCTTTTATCTGCTTGGACTCAAAAACATCTTACATTTTTCGGAGAAAGTGAGAATTGGAGCATACACTATGAAGTCGAAAATAGTAATGATTATCGTGGAACCATTGGAAACATTAGAAATATAGGCAATGCCCCGATCCCAGAGGGGTTAGAATACTCCATTTCTAATTCGGAAGGAAGCGCTTCGTTAGAAGAAAATGGGGTTTTTACAATGCCACGAAGTAGGAATGGGTGTGTTGGCTGTACTTCTTCAAGCGAGAATTCTGAGATTGAAGCAATCATAAAATGGGACAATAACTCAGAATTAATACCCTTGATAGCACGCGTGTTGATTAACCATAATTATGCAGCTCCGACGTGATAAATCTGCCTTTGCCGTCCCATTACTTTTTTGATGCCGATGCACCATTCGATTGGTAAGTCATCACAAAGAAGCAGGCGATGGAACCCTGCGAATGACAAGCGTTTACAGTTCTCTTCTTTACTTCCGTGCACATGAAGAAATTTAAGTAAAACATACGTAATTAATGCAGGAAATAGCTGATTAAACACTGCATTTTCTGTCGTGCCGAATAATACCGGAACGTTTAAGTTTTGCTTTATCCAACGAAAGAATGTTTCAATTGCCCAACGGGATTTGTACATGTCGGCAATTTCTTCAGCTGTCACGTTCTGAAGGCTTATGACAACACTTAATATTTTGCCTTCATAATCAGCAAACTGAACGACACGATGGCGTTTTTTTGTTTGTTTTTGCGGTGTTCCTAATGTACATGTAAAATCAGCTATCACATTAGACTCCTTGGAACGACTGCCTTTCAACGATTTCTTTCGATTTAATTGGATGTTGTCCTTTAAACGAAAAACAAAATCTTGGCCATTTCCTGCGTAAAGATCGATCTTTTCAATCGAAAAATAAGCACGGTCACCCACGAGAATAAAACGATTGTCCTCAAGCTCTTTTCCAATTGGACCATCATTTTTCGAACCTATCGTTTCAACGACTTTTAGGGGCATTGCCGTTTCATTCGTAAAGCCCACATGCAGTTTAATTCCTGCGCGCTCACCGTGAAAAAGTGCCCAAGGCAAGCGTGTTTTTCCTACAGTAATTGTCGTTGAGTCAATAGACAAAAGCGTTTTTGGCATCTTTAGTTTACGACGCGCGGCGCGGTTCAACTTGCCCACGATTACTTCAAAAATACGCTTAATGATTGCATAATCAAGTTTCTTTAAATGCTTCGAAAGAGACGAATGGTCGACTGAAACCAGACCGACACTGGCACCTAAATCCGCCGAGTATCTTAAACTTTTCCACTCTTTCACTGCGGCTGTGACAAGATAAGAAATGAGCACGGAAACCGTGCATTTACGAGCTGTTTCAACGTATCCAAATTCTTTTAAAATAGCTTGAATTTCATCAACAGAAAGAAAGTTTTGAACCAATGTTTGAAGCGTGGTATTCTTGTTCATGAGAGATGCCTCTTTTCGTAAATGTTGGTGTGGTAACTTACATTTTACAAGAGGCGCTCTCTTTTTGTATATATTTTATTGGAAGAACTTAGTTAATCAACACGCGTGCCTTGATAGTTAAGTAGTTAACTTCGGTCTCTCACAGGTTCCATCAGGTTTAGATGACATTATCTGTTTAAGATCATTGTTTCCCCCGAATACGAATGAACAAAATATTTTAGATGAAAACTAGTTGTTAGTTAAGTATAGGAAATAGTATTTTCTTACTAAGTGGCACTACACGGTAAAAGGTAGTATCGTTAATACAACTTACAAAATCGTTTCTTAAGAGTTGTTTTTATTGTTAAGATAATAATCATCTGCACTACCAATCAGCTATACATTTCCGCCACTACGGCATGTTAGGGACTTTCACCCGTTAGAGAAAAGCGCTGCCAAGCGCACAAAAAGCTGCCCTGTAAAGGCAGCCGATTCTTTGCGCGATTTTACGTCTCTTTTCCTTGGCCCTGTAGTAGCTGTAGCCCCTAAATGACAATACAGTTACTTAATATATTCGAACTGCCCAGCACATCAATAATCAATTCCGTGAACGCAATTATCATATGTCCACTGAATGATTTTTTCATCATTATTCGTTTCGTAGAACTCTGATAACAATTGATTCCAATGCTCTAATTGCTGTTCGCTGATATTAACGATTCCTAAGCCATTTAACATCATAATTGCGTTTGCAGAGACAATTGCTGTACGTTTATTTCCATCCCAAAATAGTTGTGTTCGCATGGCATAATACATATACTTCAAGGCTTTGTATGTTAGTGAGCCTTGGCTACCCCTAATTCCATTAATTGTAGAGACTACTTCTGATTCAATTGGAATTGTAGGTGTGTAGTCAACCCCGTGTATTCCTACATTCCCTGTTCGTAAAACGCCCCATTCCAGTGATTCATTATAGGATATAAAACTGTTTATTTTACAAGCTGTCATCAGATTAAATGTAGTATCGTTAGGTAGTTTCAATACATATTGATACGCATTTTTGAGATTGAGAATAACCTGGACATCATCCATGCTAATTCCACTTACACTCATCCCTTCTACAATTGTTTTTGTTTGTGGAAAGGTTGTGTTCACCTTTTCTAAGCGTGAAGCTGAATGGATCAGGCCAATAACACTTTTCTTTAATAAAAACTTCGATTCACGTTCATTAAGGTTGTACTTATTTGAAATAGTCACTATTACCCCTCCATCTTTACTCTACATTTTTAAACACCTTTATTTTACTGGAAACGGTCTACTTCGAATAAAATTTCCCTGAACCTATCATTTTCAACAGACTTTATTGTTAGTATACAGTTCACACGTTAAGAATCATTCTGATGGATGACCTTAAAGGTCCAGGGCTTGAACAGCTGCATCCATATCGTCCTGTGTGATGCCGATATACCGTAACGTAACACTCTCGGAACTATGGTTAAACATCTTCATCAAGAGCGTAATATTGGTCCCTCTCTTTATCTGATGGTAGCCGAACGTTTTTCGAAGGGAATGCGTCCCGATGTTTTCAAGACCTAACTCTTTCGCTGCATCACTCATAATTGTCCAGGCCTGGACCCGACTAATCGCTTGATTCGTCCCTTTACGGCTTCTGAATAAATAGGCTTCGGGATCCCCCTCATAATGCTGGTCAGCATACGCCTCGATCGCTTTTTTGACGCCTTTGGAAAGGGCGACCTTATTTTCCTTCCCGGTTTTTTGTTCAATCAACATCAAGTGCGAACGCACGCTGTTTTTAGGATCTAGTACATGTTTGAATTGCACCCTAATTAAATCAGAAATGCGATAGGGTGAATTGATACCAATCGTAAATAAAAGATAGTTCCTCTCGCTTTGCGCGAAAAGGATTTTTTTCATGCTGCTAATCTTTTTAAGATCCCGTATCGGTTCAACAAATTTCATATGTTCAGTATCCCATTACGCAAAAGGAATACACCTCCTCACGCATTTTAATGTACAAACACCAATCTAACTTAAGCTAATTTTAACATACATTAAGTTAGATTCAAATGAGCAATGAAAAAAATGCAAGGCTAAAAAACAGCTTCATCCCTTATGTATCAAGGGATGAGGCTGCTTTTGTGAATCTAACATATTTCTATTGTGTTAGATTGATTTTTTACAAATACCAGATTCATCTTATTGCATGTTAAATTATTGATTCTTTATATTAAAGTATTCGCTATGAATAGTTCGGAAACTCTTTAATAAGTTATTTCTAATAAATCCTTAAGTTCTTTGAGTAATTCAGGATTTTTTTCTTTTGAAATATACTCTAATTTATGTTTATCAGGATATTGAAAGTAAACACTACCATCTTGAAAAAATGTCATGAAATACACTTTGTTATCCAAGTTTTCAGAATCAGACAAGGCAAAAATATAGTTTCCTTTTTGATTTAATTCTTTGTTTTTAAGGTTAATTTCTTTACTCGGTGGTTCTACTAATTCCATTTTATCAACCTTCCGTATTGTCTATATCTATATTTTAGAACGTAAGAAGCCTCTCCGATGAAGATGGCTTTCCCTTTTTTGTCCGCTTAAGACGGTCAGGTAAACAAACCTAAACCGATTAGAATAGTTCTATAGATGATGATGTAAATAATTAAAAAACCCAGTTGTTCTTCACATGTGAAGGTAGCTGGGTTTTTAAAGTTGGATGTGTAAAATAACGCTTAAATACAGCGCAAATTACCGCTTAAGTTACAGGCCAGAGAACTATGATAGAAATATATTGTAAATAGTAGGTCCGAGCTTAAGAAGGAACCACAGAAAAGGAACACCTATTAAAACACCCGTCCCCAATCGCTTCAAACCTGGTGATTTTCCTGACCCATGTAAAAATCCAAGTCCAATAATGAGTAGGGAAACCAACAAAGGCTTCATTAAATAGTCAAATATAGTGTAAACAGGTGCGCCGAATTTCTCTACCCAACTTACCATGACCACTAACCCTTGACCTCCATCATTGGTATTTGGAGATGAATAAACATAATAATCCAAGAGAGGTGCACCGTGTAGAAAGAAAACAAAGCCAATCGGTGAAAAGACACAAAACAGAAAGGCGGCACGTCGTTTAATCGGATTCTTAAAAGAATACAAGAATAGAAACAGCCCGATTAGTGCCATAATCCCAAACAACGGCACCATTACCATTTGAATTACTCGAATAAACGTAAAAAGCAGTTCATTGAGATTGAGTGCATCCAATGGGTTATCCATGTCAAGATCCCCCTTTCGTAATTTTTACTACCTCGGTTTCTTCTACGTTGAATTGATAGACTAGAAGTTCGCTTTCCTGAAGTAATAGGAAGCTAACTTCAAACAATCCATTCAGTTCTGTAGATTCATTGGAACGTTCATAATTCATTTCAATGATGGGTTTATCGTTGCTGAGCATATTATATAAACGTTCGCCCTTTTCATCCATATCAAGGTCATTTGATGACATGAATTCTTCATCAGTGATCATCGTTCCTAGACAGGAGTAAGTCTTATAGGCATACGCCATTTCAAAACATTGTTTCAGTGTAGTCATAATGGTGTCTTGCAAACCCTCGCCTGATATTTCATTCATTTCTTCAAGATATTGAACTTGTTCATCATCATTCATGTTAACCTCACTCTTTGGCTCTGTTAATGTACTTTGGAGGTACCTAAATCCAAAGAAGACAAGCCCAATAAAAATAACCGCAAAAATCATTTTTTTCATGGTATCACTCCTTTTAAACTAGCGGCCTGAACATCCATGTCCAAGCCGCTAGTATCTTAATCTATAATACTCCGAACATGTCCACTAAATTTAGAGTTCCAATACGCTGGATGGTCGACGTTGGTAACGGCGACACCTGAAGAGGTGTTGCAGCCAACCCATTTTCCAGAGCCGATATATATACCTACGTGGCTATCTGCATAACTCATAGTTGTCCAGAAAAGCAAATCTCCTGGTTTCATTTCATTAACAGTTACCCGACGCCCTTTTGTTTTGATAGTTTGCGTGGATGTATTAACAGGTTTCCCTAAATCATAACCCCCTTGGGCATACGCCCAAACAACAAACGACGAACAATCACAAATTTTATTTCTAATATCTTTATCGCTCCGTCCGCCTCCTAGAACATATCGAGAGTTCCCAACCCATGTCATGGCTGCATCTATAATCATTTGACGTTGAGAACCGACATCTCCATCTACCATATTCCCTTCAAACATCTTCCCACGGTTGTACACCTGAGACACATAGGACTGGTCCATATTGTATCGAAATAACGCTTTACGAATGGATTCTTCATTGCCTAGTTTGTACCCATTAGAACTTATATAGTTTGCAGCCGAGAAAATCGCATCCTGCAGATTCCACGGATCAGCAATACCATCCCCATCCCCGTCTACTCCATATCCTCCGTATTTTGCGATGTTTTTCGGTTCTTTGATAACGTCTAAACTACCCACAATATTGCCTAGCCGAGTCGTTTCAAAGTTGGGGTCATTGGCGATTCCCCAGCCAACCCAAGTCAGTGGCATAAACTGCATGTGCCCAACTGCGCCTATGAAATTACCATTTTTATCTTTAGAACCTTTGGAGGGATCCGTCGCTACAGGATTACTACTAAACCCTGTTTCTTGTCCATGAATAGAAGCTAATATCCACCAATCTACTCCGTATTTCTCGCCCGCTGCCATGTATATCGCCATGTAGTTCGCTGGATACCACATTCCTGTTACTGTACCTCCATAACCAATATCACCTGTGATATCAAGTTGGCCTAAACAGACAAGAATGTCATTTTTCTTACTACATTTAATAAAGGCGGCAAAATCCATTTTTACATCTGGAAATGCGGGATCGACCTCTTTCGCAAGTTCAAGGACATACTCAATGTCCACTGGTCGAATTAACTTCGTTAGTTCTCCTTCAGGAGCAGTAACGGTCATAAACTCAACTAAAGCCAACGGACTGAAATCAATTACAGGCATTGCATTATCATCTACAATATAAAGATGATATCGGTCTTGAACTGTAGTCGAACAATTCCCTGAGCTAGAAGAACCTGCGTCGTTCCATTCTGTTACATGGTCTTTATAAGGAATTGTTGCCGTGTTGTAAAGTAATGTCGTACTCGAAACAATTTCTCTACTTGGTAATGGTACAAATTCTGTGGATTCCGAAGTTGTTGTATTTCCTTCCTCGTCCGTACAGACAGTGACCGTATGAATTTCTTTCTTTTCTTCTGGTGCAGTAGCCCATACAAATGAAGGTCTATAGGCATCACTCTCAAAAAAGTAATCGAAATCATCCGAAATTATTTTCTCGAACTCAACACGGACACTTTCTCGCTGTGCGTCAGTCGTTATATCTTTATCCTTAAATTTTCCATGCCACGGCTTATAGTTGTCATTCTTGAGATTTTTATAGTAATGATGCATAGAAGGTACAGCGTGACTAATTTTCATCGATTCGCCAAGTTGATATAACCACTGTTCACTTATAGGCGGATAAGGAAATTCTACATGTGTACCCCGGAGCGTCTCCCGTATCTCCGCGGGTCCTTCTTCATTTCGACTCTTCATTACATCTAATACCGTTTCATCAAATAGTATTTCAACTTTTTCACGTTGGGCAGATTTTTGGAAAATATCAAATACGCTGATACTATCAACCACTAATAGTAGTAAAATAATGATAGTTAAGACGAGAACACCGATTGGCCCCAAAAATGCTAACAAAGACTTTCCGATTACCGCAATCACTTTCGTTAAAAGAAAGCGTAAAGCCTTAGCCGCTATTTTTGCACCAGCTCCAGCCATTTGCATCGCTCGTCTACCGCGCATCGCGGTCTTACCGGCAGTTCCTATTCCATCTAACATCCCTTTACCAATATCCTGACTATCCTTTTTCACTGCATGTCCCCCTTTCTAACACCGCTTCACACGAACCCTTGATGACGAGCAACTCGGTCAGCAACCCGATCTGAAAGGCCCCTAGATTCCGTATTTGCCATGCTATTTTTGAAATAACTATCAGGCGACATCTCGTTTGCTTTCATACGTGGGTCTTGAATCGAATGCCCCCCGGCTCCTTTGATATAAGGATCTGAAAGACGTGTCATAGGTTCAATGCCTCCGCCTGACAAAGAATACTGTTGATTTGCATCCGGTTGATACCCCATCTGATTAAATTGATAATCCATCATACGGGTTTCTCCTTTTGCCAACGTAGGATCTGCAGCGCCAAGCGGGGAAATGGCACGCATTTTTCCGTTATCCTCCATATAAAAACCACTACCAGCATTCGTCTGCATCCAGGACACTTTAGCGCCTGGGTGTTCTTTTGCGACATCAGCAAATGTTTTACCTGCGAAACCGCCTGCTTCATCAGAATGGAAAAGACGTTGCCTTGAAACACCACTTAGTCCATGTCCAACACTTCGACCAAACTCACCTATACCAACCATTGATCCAGTAGACTCCCCTAGATTACCAAAAAAGGCTCGCCTGCTTTGTAGGTTGCCTAATGTATTTTTCATCCCATCCGTTTTAGCCAATTTCATAGTATCGGTGATTCCTTTAACACCACCTGCGAGATTTCGTGACCCTTGCAATAAACCACTTGCAGCTGTTCCACCCATCCCAGCACCAAGCATGATTCCGCCCGGTCCTAATACACTCCCTGCTGCCGCCCCAATCACCATTCCTGACTTCGAAAATACCGACTTAGCAAAAACCCAAGCATTCGAGTTTGCACCATTAGCGGTAGTTGAGAGTTGCGTCTTTTTAAGGTTGGCATAGTCAGGAACCTTACTATTAGGTAACTTGTTGTTTCCCATCTTCCCCTTGCCCATCCTGGCCATGCGTGCGGCAGACGCAATGGAATTAACTCCTTGCATTCCTAACGTTGTAGAAACCGTTCCAGAGGACAAATTTAACCATCCCATTACCATCGTTGACATAGGGATGAACATTATTAGGAGTAACAATTTAAAGAATATTGCCGCCTCACCATTAAGCGTGGAAACAAACAGGAGAACTACCGATAAATAGATTGCATGTACGGATTGCATAAATATTGCACCCAAGAAGTCTTGTATCCACGTGACAAAATAAGAACGTGATGACGTAAACAACAAGGACAATATGGCAAGTCCGCCAAGTCCTAATAAAATAGTGATCATAAATGTTCGCATCATATAGACGAAATTCAGGAACAAAACGATAAACCACTCTGCAAGCATGATGATGATATCTGTAAAGTTAAAATCATCTTGTGCCGCAACAATCAGTGGTTCACCTAGAGATATACCTTGCGCAGTAAGCATAGAGCGAAACGCACTAACTATTCCCCAATTAATAGAAAAGATTTGTTCAGCTAAGAGCCAAAAACCCGCTAGTAGGACGCTCGTGCCGATATACATGTAAACATCTTCACGGAACTCTGTCTTGTTTGTACCAAGTGGTTCGTATGCAACTTTTAGCGAAGAAATCATGATCGCTATAATCAGAGCAAGCATATATAAGCCAGTAAAAAGTGAAAATATGGGGTCTATCATTGTTTCCTTTTGTTCAGCAGGAAACATACCAAATATCAATTCCGGTTCATTATCGAACCAGATGCAATAGGGGTTTCCGAACACTAAAGTATCCAGCGTATTAATACCTACCGCATTCCAGAAAGTTTCGATTATATTGATCGCATACGATTCTTGTAAACTCGCATCTTTATCTAAAAACTTCTTAACACTATCTTTTTTTTCATCCGACATAACAGGAGAGCAAGAATTATTATCAGATGTATTCACCTCTGCAAAAACCGATGTAGAGGGGATGAGAAAAAAGAAGAGCAGAAGGATTAATACACCTTTTCTCAAACCATCACCCGCCCATCAACTAATACGAGTACTTCTTTCTTTACTTCCTTCTCGAGCAGCCATAGACCATGACTTTTTCACTTTTGCTTTTGATTGAGAAACCGATTCTTGTGCCCCATTAACTTGATCTGCAACACGGTCACCCGAAGTGCGGTTATCCATGCCCGGTACATGATGTGCAATAAATGCATCCGGATTAATTCGGTCGGCTTTAAAACCAGTATCCGACAGCCTTACCGAGTTCGTATTATTAACTGTGCGAAGCGTGTTTTGTGTAATCGTTCCATCCCCACCAACTCCTACCGTGTATGCATTCGAAGTACGCATTACATGTGGTGTCGAACCAGGTAGACCCGATGCTGCGGTTAAAGGATTTGAGTTTGTCAGCGGTATATTCGGCTGCTGACCTGGACCTATAATGTTTGTTGCTGCCGCCGGAGATCCGTGCATTGGATTCCCTTGTATCGGTTCATTTCTCGGACTATTCATTATTGGACTTACCGAATTCGGCTGTGATGACCCTATCGGCATGGCAGTTCGTGAAAGCGGACTTCCGTTTATTGAACCCATATTTCCAAGTGCTTCCGTCTGTAAAGCTGATGCAGGCATTGGACGCCCGTTCATCGTTACAGTTCTCGGTGTATTCATTGTCACTGGATTTACCGAACTCGGCTGTACTGGTCCTATCGGTAAGGAAGTATTTGAAAGCGGACTTCTGTTCATTGAACCCATACTTCCAGATGCTGCTGTCTGTAAAGCTGATGCAGGCATTGGACTCCTGTTCATCGTTACAGTTCCCGGTGTAATCATTGACATTGGATTTACCGAACTCGGCTGTGCTGATCCTATCGGTAAGGAAGCATTTGATAGTGAACTTCCTGAAATCGAATTCAAACGGGACACTTTCGAATTACCATTTAAAAACGGTGCCGTAATCGGCGTATTCATTCCTGGAATAGCTGTTGATGCTATTGGCACAATCGGAGCACTTGTACCGTTGCTACGAAGACCCGCAATTGGAATTCCATTCCTTGATACTGAATTTCCCAAGTTCGATTGCGGTGTTCCCATTGGATTACTTGAAAGCGGGCTTCCTGTAATCGAGTTCAAACGGGACACTGCTGAATTACCATGTAAAGACGGTGCCGTAATCGGCGTGTTCATTCCTGGAATAGCTGTTGACGCTAATGGCACAAACGGAGCGCTTGGCCTATTAATAGTGCTACCACCTATTGGACTCGTAATCGGACTATTTATACTGCTACCTCCACTTGACAGGGGGTTTTGAGTATCCATTGATAGATGTTCATTCATCCTTGCTCTATAGGAACCATTACCTTGTAATTCGTAAGACGTATTTGCTTGCGCAAGTTGATAATCCATTACACGTGCTTCACCATTGTTCATCAGCGGATCCGCCGCACCTGTAAGTCCAACTTGTTGCCAGTCTTGATTCGGTGTTTGCACCCACATAGATGAACCTTGGTTTGTTTGAACATATTGCATATTAGCACCAGGGTACTGTCTAGACAAACTCGCCATAGTAGTAGGCAGAACACTACCAGATGAATCGGTTAACATTCCACGACCGCCATCTGCTAATGAAGTCCCTAGAAGTCTTTGTCTTGAAACACCACTCATTGCTAATCCAATGTTCCGCCCTGCGCCGCCCTTACCTACCATCGCTCCAAGCGCTTCTCCCATATTGCCAAAATAGGCACGACGTGCACCGAGGTTACCCATCATGGATGTAAATCCAGTATTGCCAGCACCATCGTTATACCCTTTTGCGGATTGCAAAATGTTCATTGCACTTTGAGCGCCTGACACCATATTTCGAGGACCTTGAACCAGTGCCGAAGTGAGAGATTTCCCAACTTTAGCAGCCGCTATTGCACCTCCAGGTCCTGCTACCATTCCGGCGGTACCGAAAATAGCACCTCCGATATTCGATAACGTGTTTTTCGAATTCATCCAACTGTCCGAACTAGCTCCGGAAGCGTTTGTGGAGATAGAAGTGATGGATGCATCATTACCTCCACCTGCTGCAGCTATACTTGTCCCACCAAAAGCAGAATCACTTCTTGCAGAGCTACTTGATAACAGAGAATTGTTACCCCCGTTCATATTTCCACCACGCATAAGATTCCCTGCTTGGCTGGTCAACATCATCGTAGACATTACACCACCTAAGCCGACCATCGTTAACGCAGAACCCATTTTGGATGAACTATCACCAATCTTTAGCCATTTGCTGATCATGCCCGTTAAGGGGATAAACATCATCATTAAGCCTAATTTATAGATCGTCGATGCACCTTGGGATGCAAACATCGCCATTCCAAATAAGAGAAGTGCATGGATACTCTGTAAAAATACATTTCCAAGTAATTCTCGCATCCACGTTCCAAAGAACGCCCGTGTCCGTGCGAATAACAAACTGTAACCCGCAACAAACCCAAGAATCAGAAGGACTAACACAATTACTTTTCTTGCTATATAGACAAAATTTAAAACAATCGCCAAAATCCATTCAGCAAGTACCACAATAAGTAGACTTAAGATTGGAATTCCACCACTACCTATACCTACAAGGTCATGCCATGATGCCATAATAGAAAACGACTCAGGGTTGGCACCTTGTTGTTCTAAGAGTGATTTAAAACTAAGTACTACGGCAGCATTTAACTCAAAAATCATGTTCGTGATGATACCGTATCCAGCAATGAAGAATATTGATAGCAACCACATTCTCATGTCTTCACTAAAATCACTAATACCACGCCCACGTACTGAATTAAAACCTAACTTCAGTCCTGAGATCATCATTGCAAGTGTCATGAGCGCTACATAAACAACACTAAACATTTTCAAGACCGGATTTATGATTTTTTCTCTCTCAACAGCTGTGAAAATACCATCAGGTGCCATCTCGATTTTGCTTTCATCTGTAAAGGCATTATCTGCCCATACACAATACGGGTTACCAAACACGAGAGTAGACAGGCCATTGACATCCCCGATGTTCCAGAGATTTTGCAATTGACTCGTCATGAACTTTTCTGCCATATTCGCATCGTCTTCTTTATATCGTTCTACTTCGTCATTAAATTCTTCGGAGAAAAAACCACCTTTAGAACAAGTAAATCCACTTAAAGAGGGTGATTCTTCTGCCGCAAAGGTGACTCCAGAAATAGATACAAAACATAAAACAAATAGAAACAGTATTTTCTTACCCATTCCCCTCACCTACCTGCAATCAAGGATTCCGCTGTCACGTTCTGATTCGTATTGATAAATGCCCATTCAGACGGCGTTGGCTGACTTTGAAAAGAAACGATCTCTTTGCCGGCCTTCAATATGACATCACCTGTTTCTGCGGTTCTTATCATCTGTCCTACATCATCCGCAAATCGGAATGTTCGTAAGATAGGTTCAATGTCCTGATCCGACTGTTTCATAAATGCGACTGTATTTAACTGTGCAACCACATCCTGCGCTTCTTTCGAACGGTCAAACATTTCATATCGTTGTGATACGAGCGTTAATGAAACGTTCCACTTACGTCCTCGTGCAGATAAGGTTTTGAAAAAGGTCATCATCGAAGGATAATCGAGCATCATCCACGCCTCATCCTGTATCACACGTTTTTTAGGTTTCGGATCATTTAAAATAAAACGATTCCAAATCCACGTCATAAGGACATGTTGCGCAAGCGGACGTTCAATTCCATTTTTAGACAGCCTACTAATATCAAAATTAACAATGGGTGCGTCATCAATCGAAACACCAGTAGTATTTACAATTTGCGTTTGACAATCGAACATTCCAAACGCTTTCCCTTCAACGAATAAGCCAACAACATGTTTTAAATCATCTAAACCTTGGTCTCCATCTTCTATTCTTCTATCAATCTCATTTTTCACATCGGATATCTGTGGCATATTAATGTACTTTCTCTTAAATACAATATTTCCGGTTTCATCTACCGACTCTAATTGCTCATACAATGATTCCGGTTCTTCTGTAATGTTACGTTTGCGATATGCATCGCCAAGGATATCATCTAATGCGCCGAGTTCCTGGGGCGTTAAATGTGCGTTTTGCGGGGACGCCGACTCCTTCATAACTTTAAAGAATTCAATGCCCTCTTTTACTTTCTCGTTGATGTTTACTTTCTCAACGATATATTCATCAGCTGTATAACGATTGACAATTTCTTTCTCTACGTAAATATCCAAGGGATTGATGCGACTTACGTTTTGCGCTGTCAGATCACTTCGAATTTCAATAACAACACCACCAAGAGCATGTGTTAGGGCTACATACTCAGGCTCAACGTCCATGATGACCGTTTTTTCAATTCCATCCATAGCCCCGCGACCAATGAGTTGCTTAACGAATACGCCTTTACCGGCACCCGATTCACCAAATATCCCAACATTATAATTGTTTAGTTTTGAATCGAAGTTGTTAAAATAGATATATTCGTTCCCATATACACCGATTGGCATTCCGCCAGTGTGATTTAACTTAGAGGATGAGTGTGGGAAGATTGCTGTTAGTGCCATACGATCAAGGTTACGGTACGAACGATTTAAATAGTTTTGACCAAGAGGTAATGTTGAGAGCCACCCCTCTTTTTGTCGATCAAAGCTGTTTACAAGTTCAATAGACTCTGCAGCCAGCGACCTTTCGATACTAACACTTTTGTCATTTAACTCATTCAATGTATCTGCGTATATCGTTGCAGAAATACTGACATAGTAAAGTCCGTTCTCGTTGTTTCGTATCTGGTCGCGAAGTCCTTTTGTATCGCGAAGTTTCTGAAGCGACTCGTCTAAACGAGCATGATTTTCATTTTTTTGGGCGGAAATGATGACGGCCTCTAATTGGTCAATCTTATCTTTTAATTTCCTAACCGCGTCCGTCCTTTCAAACGGTTCAATATGAACGGAACAATCCATGTCATCTCCCAAAAATAGGCCCTCCAGCCAATTAATACGTACCGTTCGCGGATACCCACTAGGTTTAATAAAAAACGAACGACCGTACTTTTTTTTGCCAATTCCCGTTTGAATTTCAAAAAAGTCAGTCGAAAACTTAATACCTTCATTTATCGCATTATCCACTAACGACGGAAACGATAATTCTAGCTCATCATCAGCTGGTAACGGCATCACGGGCTTTTTCGGATTCTTCTTCAGTTTGAACAACTTCTAACGCCTCCTCATGTTCGTGTACTAAATCTACAAAGCCTGCAACGGCGGATGGATCCATCGTTACGAATGCGGCCATTTTCTCTTTTTCCGCCAGGTCTTCAATTGGGTGTAAAACAGTCCGGTCACGATTCATAGCTCGCTTCAATACTTCCATTGCGCGAAGAGAATCCTGAATTTCCGCCTCAATTTTCGCTCTTCGCAATGCTCGACGCACAATGTTTGCACGCATATACAATTGCTCAATGATGACTTTTTCTCGCTGTTCTTTATTCAATTTCGCCATTTTAGAGGGTTCATAAATGTAGTTCACTACATAATAAATACGAAGAGAAATACGGAAATCGTCCATCGTGCGTGATTGAATGTGTTCAATAACATCCATGTTATACTTTCTAGTTTGAGGGTTACATTTCTTCAAATTCTCCTCAAAACGAATTCGTTCCTTCCGGAAGTCTTGTCGAACAGCTTGTCCCAAAATTTGAATCGGGAAATTTATAACGTTATAAAGCTGTTGGTATCCTTGTAAAATCCCTAACTGTTCTGAGGGTTTCAACAAATCAAAGTTTACAAAGTCACTGCTAAGAATTATTGAGTATTCATTTTTTTGTTTATGAATGATCCCATACTCGATGTCATTGACTTCCAAAAGATCTTTTATACTTTCTACATTAGGGTCCTGTACCTCTCCCTTTTTCCTTCCTTTCAACTTCAGAATTGACTTTCCGTTTTCTTCTGGCTGGGAAACAGCTCCCCCTTCCGATTCGCGTTGTTCCTCAAGAAACTGCTTTCGACGCCACCCAAATACAGGTTCATTATTATCCATTCTTTTCTTGGCAACAAACGTAAATACTAGCGCTACAAAGAGAACAAGGATTGTAAAAATAACAAATATGTCAAACATCTTTTCACCTCAACTTCTGCTTTAAGATCTTTAAGCTTTATATATTTTTTGACTACGCATGAAGAAAACTTTTGAAAATATAAACTCGGATAAATATTGGTCACGACGGTCTAATTTAATAAAAGCTAGTGATAACGTCGTTGTATTAATCACCAGAAAAATAATAAACCTAAGACCCACATCTACTAATCCATCTACAAAGGGTAGATTGAATAGAAGTAGTTGAATCATACTGAAAACGCCTGCAGGAACAATGAGAATAAATTGACGTACAGACAATACAGCAAGAATCGTTTTTTCTTCCTCAGTTAAATCAATTGGAACCACAATTTCATTCATGAGCGTCCCGTCCTTAAATTAATATTGATAAAAAAGGAGTGGATGACTTATACAGTCGCCACTCCTTTTTTTTGTAAAGCCTCATTCTAAGACAAAATTCAATATATCTATCGAGTTTCGTATAATCAACCACCTACAATACCTTGAATTGCTGGTGCTAGGAAATACGCTGAGTAGAATAACAAAGCTCCACCGATACAAGAGAAGAGAGCCTTCCAAACCGTACCAATTTGTCTCGAAGAAATTGACCCAAAAATAATGAAGATGGCAATAATTAGTATCGCTAATGTAAATAGAGCTCCACCAATACCTCCGACCATTTTAATAATCTTCATGGTAGCTGCATTGATTTCGTTATTCCCACCACCAGTGTAAATTGATCCATTAATTGTTAGAAGTGTAACTCGATTCATAAGTTCGTTCACGTAGACATTCACCTCCCCCCGAAAAAAAAAAAAAAAACACCGCAAAACGAGAGGTTTCTCTCGTTTTGCGGTGCTTCCGCTTTTGTAGTCTATTATGTAAATCTCTTATTATTATTCATCACACACTGGAAATTGTCAATCGATAAATATGATTCATAATAATCCTTCTGGAACAATGGCTTCTACTCTCGCGATTGAGCAATCCTAAAATACCCAGTGAGTGAAAAAAACAATATAAAATCGTAACTACTTAGGTACATGAATTGTTTCAAAAATTTCTATATGGGTATCTGTCTAGTAAACTCATTTTATTAATATATAGGTTGGACTAAAGTATTTCATCGACAACACTCGGCTTT
>NZ_JADPRZ010000026.1 GCF_017347095.1 Sporosarcina sp. E16_8
ATAGGGAAGGCCTCTTTTCTAGGATTGGTTGTGGTGACTTAATTCTACCAAGAAAAGGTCTTCCTTTTTGCATTTATTCATTTACACAAGATATTTTACACTCTCAGTCCGAATAAAGAGGTCCACAGAACAGCGCATACAGTACTAAGCTGTAAGACGATCAAATCGCGGTTGGAATGTAGTACGAGTCAACTAAATAATGATGACGAAATCCATAGGTGAACAATGTCCATCAGCATAGCAAATCCAATGTGCCCGCCCCCTACTAAGAAATTAGAGAGTGAAGATATAGTCTATTATATGCTCGAAAGACATAGCGGCACAGCAGGCCGACCAACAACAAGGCGCACTTCAACTTCTGCGTTAATCTGGTTAAAAAAACGCGGGCCGAGAAATTCTGGCCGCGTTTTTTTCATAATTGAAATTAGTAATATTGTTTCATGACTATCTTAAATCAAGAATTGTGAATAATGAAATCGCTACTAAAAGGGGAATTCGTTTATTGTATTAAATGAAATTATAATTCTAGTTTGGCATTTTCAGTGGATTAAGAAAGGACGAAGTATTCGATAAAAATAGTTTTCAACTCAAATTATAATTATGAAAAATATAGAACTAAGGGATGAGCATAGATTTGTTTATAATAAATTTAACGGGGGGAAAGAGTGTGATGGAAATAGCGCATTTAGTTGTATCTATATGTGGAGTTATTGTTACTGGAGTATTTAGTTATTTTATTTGGCAAGCTAATAAACAATCCGCAAATGCAGCTGAAGGAGCAACAAGGGCGGCAGAAGAAAGTGCAAGCATTTCAAAAATGATGTTGGAGATGCAGGAGGAGCAAAAGCAGAATATCCGGCAACAACTCAAGAGAGATGTTATAAAGCAAATCAATGCTATTGAAAGAAACCTAAGTAATATGCTTTCTACTCAAAAATACTCAGAAATAATGAGTAGACTACCAGAGGAAATTAATATTACTAATCTGGAATTGGCAAATTACTTTTTGGAGGAAGAGATAGCGATTATATATAAAACTAGATCAACATACGAAACATATAGAAATGATTATTTTAAGAATGATATACCGAGTTTTTCAATGGATGAAAAATTCATACATGATAATAAAACTGTTTTAGAGCTAACTAGAGATGTCATTATTGCTTTAACTATCCATGGATGAATTTCGAATTAAAAAGCGATGTGCACCACGCAATTCAAACACAATTCTGAGTTGTTCCTTCCATGAAACTTTCATGTTTGCTGAAATTAACATGAAAGTTTCGTGCAGAAGCACCACACACTAAACTAACAAACAAACGAACAACCACGGGCGTACTTCAACTTCTACATTAATCTGCTTAACAAAACGCGGTCTGGGAAACTTCAGATTGCATTTTTCAGATACTAAAGCAATAGTTTGTTAGTTGACTAATCGTCAACCCAGTTTGCTGTCGAATTCTCGCAAGTGTTTGTCTATGATTTTCATCAATGATAATCTGGTAACTATTCGCGTTTTCTCTTTGCGCTAATAACGGATTGAATGTTGAAAAAGTAGTGTGGATACAGACCTCTTTCTTGGAATTGGCAAACAAGGTGTCTAGCTTATCCAGTTTCAGATTGATTTCAGACGTGGGCTTTAATAACTTGAAATTTGCCGGCAAGTAAATTGTAGTTCGCTTTGCAATCGGTCTGAGAGGTTGTGCAGGCAAAGCTTTTCTGTTCATTGATTCTTCCAACCAGGGTGAAACAAGGTAGAGGAAATAGATGATTTGAAACTGGTCATAGAGTAGAATACGATTTTGTCCGTCCATTACAAAACGCAGGTTGAATTTATCAAAAAGCAATCGAATCAACCGGTTATTTTCTTCGTTAGAAAAACTATCAGTCGATAAGATGATTTTATTAACAGTTCCGTTGACTACCTTTAAATGGCCATCATCCTGGTACCACCACGCCAATGCTCGTTCATCTAAATGCATTTCAATAAAGTCGAAAGGAAGGACCTTTCTCCCGTTTGGATACCATTTCTTATACAAATTCGTAATCACTTCATCTGTCCGTGATTGCACGATATAGCTTTCAGAATAGCCCTTTTTGATTCGCAAATCCATCACTTTCCGATAGGTCGGGGGAGATAGAGGTATGAAGTTTTTCAAGTGATCATAGCAGTATTCTGCCCATCCAACATCCTCTGTTCGGTGCATAAACTGAAAGCGAGGTTTTCTTCCGTCCTGCTTCGTAATGCAGCCGTCCCCCAACAACTTACCACAGATGTAATTATGAAATCTCCCTGATTCGTTCATCCTATAACCCACCTCCTAGATTGCAAACGTTTATTCCCATTGTATCAAATAACTAATTCAATAACTCATAATTGAACCGATATAAAAGGTATAAAAACGTAATACACTATAAAAAAAGTAGAGGCACGATTTAGCCTTGGTAGTAGCGTCTAACGCGATACTGATAAAGCGGCTGTGCCAATGAAATCTGTAAAACATCTAGCTATATAAGGCTACTAAAAATTCCAGTTTTTAATATGTCCTAAGTAGCTGCTAACTAGGAGGCAACAAGATGGACCATGCACAACAAGAACAGAAGAACCACCTGGAACAACAACTTCAATGGACTGTTGAACAGGTTCGGATCTTGGATGAGATGAACGTTAAGTTGCATGAAATGAAAAGGATAGCTGAGTACGCTTTGGCACATACACTTTCAGCAATTGAAATTGAGAGGTTGAATGGAGAACTGGATACATTGAAGACTGAATTCAGTTCTCTGGAACGACAGCTATATCCGATACTCCACTAATTACGGATGCTAGTAGGCCCTCATTTAAGCCTGAATAATTTCACATCAAATGCTGTGCAAGGAGGTATTCGGTGAATACACTGCAATTGCATAATAGTAAAGGCTGTTTTCGTAAAGTTTGTTGTTATTGGTTATTATTATTATTATTATTATTATTATTATTATTTTGATTTTCGAAACAATCGTTCTATAATGTGATTAAGTATATTTGGAGGTGATTTTGTTGAGACCTAATCTAACAAAAGATATTAGTGTCCAGAGTTTTAAAGATTTCTATTGGTTAAAAGAAGAATTGCAAGAATTTTGCAGAGAAAATGGAATTAGTGCTTCTGGTTCTAAAATAGAAATTTCAGATAGCATTGAAGCATATCTTCAAACAGGTGAGATAAAAAGACCTATAAGAAAATCAAGTATAATCAAAAATATAAAACCACAAGTAGATTTAAGTCTTAATACAGTCATTACAGAAAACCATAGTTGTAGTCAAGATGTGAGAGCCTTTTTTGAGACGGTTATTCCAAAATTTCATTTTTCAACGTATATCCAAAACTACTTTAAAAGTAATGTAGGAAAAACATATCGTGATGTTGTAGGTGCTTGGAATGAGGAAGAAGAACGAAAGAAAGACCCCACATTCAAGAAGAAAATTGCACCTCAATTTGAATACAATCAATTCACTCGTGACTTTTTTGCTGACCCGAAAAATCAAGGTAAAAGTCGTGCAGAAGCAATCGAAGCCTGGAATAAAACCAAGAAACTTCCTGGAAGCAACAAATATGAACCTAATAATTAACCTTTAAGGACATCTTAACATCTCTACTGTAAAGTGATTTGACTTTCGACAAGCAGAAACAAGCATTTTTTTGACTCGTTCTTGAATGCTATTTGTTTGCCTATTTCAAGCCAACGGAACCAGTAAAGGTAGTTATCCAGATATTTAGTGGCAACCCCTTGAAAACGCACCATCCAAGCCTTTCAACGATTGTGAAAGTTGTTGACGTGCTGTATGTGATAAATTCCTTTCTTAACACGTTGCTTTTGTCGTTCATTTACCGTTTCGTGTTTGAGTCCCTTTAGCTTGGCAAACTTCTTGTAGTTCGTAGCTGTATCTGTACACAGCAAGGCGGAAGGGTGAATGTATTCACCTATCACAGTGTCGATTTCTTCGGCTCTTGGGCGACCTCTACCCGCTATACGAGCTATTACGTTTCCAGTTCGGTCTTGTGCAACTACAACAGCAATTTTGAGGTTGGAAATCCCCCGTTTTTCGTCTTTCTCTCCACGTTTCTTCGCTATTCTATGGGTTATTTCATTACCTTTCATAGACTCCCGAAAAAATGTTTCGTCACTTTCAACGATGCCTTGTAGTTGATTAAAACCTTGGCTTCCCAATGCGTTCAAGATTTTATGTCTCCAGTAAAATGCCGTAGAGATATGAATTTGCAGGCGTTTAGCGATTTTCGGTAGTGTGAAGCCTTCTACCATCAGTTCGATGTATTGGACCCACTTCTCAGGATAATGTGAGCCCGAAAATGGCGTGTTAGTCATATCGTTAAACGATTTCCCGCAATCACTACATAGGTACCGTTGTCTTGAGCGATATTTGCCATTACGTTTGACTGATGTACTCCCACAATGCACGCAACCCAAACCAGAAGCAAAACGTGCTTCCCGAATGCTCTTGAGCAGTTTAGTAATTTTATCTGGTTCTTCAGGGAACAAATCCTGCTTCACTGCTTCAAACAACGCCAATTGCTCTGATTTGGTTAAATCGCTGAAGTCTTCATATACATCTGTCCACATACTTGAACGCCTCCTTAACCATATTGTATCAACCTTTTAACAGCCTGGTCTAAAAAGCAACAATCTATACGAAAACAGCCATAGTAAAAGTGGAATCAGATATTCATGTGAGAATCTTAGTACTCTGAATACGTATCAAGAGATGTGGATTGTTTGCCATTGAGTCATGCACAGCGTCACGTTACGCCTCCCCTTCGCTAAAGTCTAATTCGAGTGGCTTTGGCGAACTGCTATCAGGCAAGTCACTGACCCTCGATTCTTCCAAATAGTTCTCGAAATTCGTCGCATTGTATAACGTGGAAGGGAGTAAATACTTCTGCCAATGTGGATCATCCAGCTAATTCTTAGCCTTCGTGTCAAAGACCTTTTTGCAATCCGCTAACTGTGTACCATTCACTGAAACGCCCTTTCACCAATCGCGCAGTCGCCTTCGAAGACGCTTTAAATTGCTTCTAAGCTTTGTCATTCAAATAATCAATGACAGACACAACGTCGAGATCGTACTCGACAAGTTCTTTTTTAATACTCTTATACTCTTTGGTTATTGCTAGGTGCATTTTGCCTTCTCTAGAGGGTGCAATTTGCACTTCCTCTTGGGATGAATTTGCCGTTGTCGATGGCGCATATTGCACCGTCTTACAGTGCAGCTTTGTATGAACTTTTGGGTGTTTTCTGTTGCATTGGCACCCACACAATAATTTCATCGATGGAAAAACCCCTCAACGGCAACATCATAATCCATGAAAGCGTCGCTGAATAGAGCTTTTCCAATCAGTTCGCGCAAAACTCCTGAATAATAGCCGGGCAGATTCCGGACTTTTTTCGATTTGGTTGTTTGAATCGAAATACGAAGTGCTTGTATGGCTAATTGCTCGAAAAGCTCCCCTTTGTCTTCGTGAATGCCGAATTTTAACATTTGCAGGGACTGTTTTCGGTAGACGCCGTAAAAATTACGTGCTAATTTACTTGCTCCGATTGTTGAAGAAAGAAGCGTTTTCATTTTACCAAAAAGTGTTGTAGGCACAATTTCCGGAGGAGGCGTTCTTTTAAGGTCTTTAGTATTTATCGCTTTAGAAAGAAAAGCTTCGTTTTGCGGTTTAGCGGGTTCAACCTTACTGACAGTAGGCTTTTCATCACTCTTCGGCCTGTTCATTTTCGACTGGTCATTAGTAGGTTTAATGACGTAAATGTTGGCGCCTAGACCGCTCATGACAGGGCGGATATAGTGAATGCGTTCGATGATTTCGAGCTTTTCTAATTTGCGAATGGCGCGTCGTACAGTTGCGTTGGATTTCTTAATGGCCTTTTCAATTGTTTCGTGTTTCAAATGTGCAGCACCGTATTTGAAGGAGTAACGACGGATCATATCAAGAACAGTCCGCTCTGTTTGGTTCATAGCATTCCAATTTGTGAGTACATGTTGTCTTGTTGCTGCGTCTAAATCGTTTTTGTTTGTGAAGTGTGCGTACTCAGAAAGGTAAGTTGTCATAAAGAATATCCCCTTTATTCTTTATATAGAAGAAAGTTGAGGTTTAGGGGACAATTATGTGAAAAAAGTTTTTCATGCGACAATTCGGGGAAATGATAATTGCATAGAAAAGAAGGCAACCTTTTGAAATAGTTTTTTCACTGTTGTTTTAATTTCAGTTATTAACAAATGAATTTATTGAAAATGATGAATTATTGATAATTTGGCAGTGGGTTATATCTTAACTATTGGTATAGTTAAAATATAATAAAATTAAACTATACTGGGGGGTGTGGAATTAATGGAAGTTGCATTAGTTACAGAAGAATTAACTGAAGTACAAATGAAAATGCTTTTGGGTTTCCAAAAGAAAAAGAAAATAGAAGCTTTTCAACTGGCTCTTGCTGAGTATCGTGATGCAATCGGTGAGTGGATATGACTAATTTTCAAGATGCAGGTCCTAGGTGGAGGGAGATTGGTGCATTAAAGTGTGATTGCGGAAAAGTTCTACGCTATCAATACACAGTGACTAATCGCTTAACCGCAGAGATACATAACTTTGGCATTCATCATCTGCAGGCGGAAACCGGGTTTTCTGATCAAGCGATTCGGGGAATAGGGAAGTATTTGAATGCTGCAGATCGTGAGATTGAAGAAGTTGAACAAAGACTTAAAGAAAACTGGCGTCTAACTTTTGAAATACCAGAGTCTTTGGAGCTACCTGACGAATTGCGAAGTACACTCAATGACGGATTGCCACTATCGAAGCGAGGAGAAGAACAACTAATCCGTCGTGTAAATGAAGCGCAACGGCAAGAATGGAGAAGTTTGCCCCCACAAAGAATGCCTATTTCAGAATATGAAAGGACATCGATAAACCTTTTCGGGGAATTGGATTTTACTAATGATACAAGACCAATCGGCCCTTTCGATTTGAAAGAATCGGAGAAAGCATTTGTCATTGGGATGCTAGAGAGTGGTTGCAGTAGCAGTATGGTAATCGCTGAGGAATTGCACAATGCAGGACACTCAACTGAGCGTTTTTTAACAGGACGAACGAAACTGTATCCCTTATGTGTATTTTATATGGATATCCTAGTTGAAGATGGACGAGCAGTCTTACTTCAAGATTTTGGTCTACAAGATCGAATGTATACGTTAGCAGAAATCAAATAATTGAAGGATCTCTTTTTACAAAGGAGCTGAAAAGAGAATTTTTATGGATTTTCTGGAAATCAACTACTAGCGACTATACTTGGATACTCAATGAATATAGCTACTACTCTCACTTCGGATAATGAGAATAGTAGGAGAAATAGGAGGGGTTTTAATGACAACACATATTCGAGTTAATCCGCTATCAGCTATGGAAGTGAGAAAAGGGAAAACTTCATATTTTGATGGGGGACTTCTCCAATACATTGGATGGAGCGTTCTAGGAACACTAGTTACTGTATGTACTTTAGGAATTTGTTATCCTTGGTCAATCACAATGATTTATGGTTGGAAAATAAATCATACAGTCATTGAAGGAAGACGTATGCAGTTCAATGGATCGGCAGTCGGCTTATTTGGCAATTGGATTAAATGGTGGTTCTTCACTCTCATCACACTAGGGATTTATGGGTTATTAAATTAGAAGATTGGAAAGCTCGAAATACTGTATTTGTGAACTAGTGTTAGATATCTGTGCGCTGATTACTCTAAAATATACTACAATTATATTAAGTGAAAATGGAAACCAGCCAAGTTCGTAAATGGCTGGTTATTTCCAGTCTATTCAAGGTGAGATATGAACCGTCAACATGGTATCTTCCACAGGTGTTTTTGAGAAAGTATGTACTTATACGTGGTATGATTGGAGAAAGAAAAAGACTCTAGTCATGCAAATACACTATGAAAAGGAGGCACGGATATGTTTCAGGAAATCGATCGTAAAAAACAATTACTGGAAGGAAAACGTCCTTTGCCGACCTATACGTTGAAGAGTTTAAGGGAGAAGTTGCTACTTGAGTGGACGTATAACTCGAACGCGATAGAAGGAAACACTTTGACACTAAAAGAAACAAAAGTCGTTCTCGAAGGGATTACAGTCGGCGGTAAAACAATGCGGGAGCATCTTGAAGTGATTAACCATCGGGATGCGATACTATATGTAGAAGAAATAGTAGCGAATAATGAGTCGTTTTCCGAATGGCAAATTAAGAACTTACATAGGCTCATATTAAAAGGAATTGACGATGCATACGCGGGCAGATACCGCGACCAGCAAGTCTATATCTCGGGTGCAGAACATGTCCCGCCTGAACCGTTCCTCATAAAAGAGAAGATGGAAGAACTTATATCTTTGCATGATGGCGAGGCGGAGTCTTTGCATCCGATTGAGCGTGCTGCTAGGCTGCATATCATTTTCGTTGGCATTCATCCATTCATCGACGGAAACGGCCGGGCATCTAGATTATTACTCAATTTAGACTTAATGAAAGATGGGTTCCCTCCAATTGTCATCAAGACAGAAAACCGGCTATCTTATTATGATGCTCTGGACAAAGCGCATACTACGGGTATATACGACGATTTCATTGAATTGGTTAAAAGTGAAGTGGAACATACGTTGGATTGGTACTTATCAATGGTGTAATTATATCGTGTGCGTTAATTTTCGCGTCCACTGTGCATGACGTTATTACGTTAATTCACTACAATCGTATAATAATACAATTGGTAAATTGCAACAATAAGTTAGCCACCTAGATAAAATCCAGTGTATATATGAATGGAGACTATTTCCCCCTACCCTTAAAAAGCTGTTTTGACCTTGAACTTATATCTGAAATACTAAGCTAATTTAGCTAACTCTTGTTCAAAAAGAACTGCTGGTTGTTGATAGTCCAGAATCCTTCTCGGCAAATTATTTAACGTCCGATAAATCCGTTGGATAGCTTCTGTTGAGTAATCAGAAATCGCCTTTCCTTTAGGAATATATCTTCTGAGAAGACCGTTGTGGCGCTCATTTGAACCTCTTTCATATGGAGCGTAGGGGCGTGCGAAATAGACATCTGTGACATCTTTTAAACTCGCTTCTAGGTTGGAAAACTCACTCCCATTATCAGAGGTAATTGTCTTAAATACTTGTGGGAACAGTTCACCAAAATCTTGTTGTAATTGGTTCATAGTGTAGTCAACTGAATCATGATCTTGATCGTCAAGTAGGATAGCATAATAGTTTCTTGTTTTACGTTCAACAAGCGTCAGTAATGCATTATCATCTGACTTTTTTCCTTCAACGGTATCAATTTCCCAGTGACCGAATTCAGCTCTATCTTCAACTTCAAGAGGACGTTCAGCGATACTTGTCCCCAAAACACGACGGTTTTTCCGGACGCGTTTGGTCTTCGTATTTAGTCTTGTTTTCATCGGCAAGTCAATGTTTCGAACGCTTAATAAGTCCAAATCGATATAGTTATAAAGGGTTTTCATGGACACCGTTGGCTTGTCTTTCCAATCCGTTTGTGTGGAGGTAAAGCCAACTACAGCATCAGGGGACCAGCCATCATTAACGATCTTTTCACAAGCAAAATCAATAAATTCAGTAGCCACAAGCAGCTTACATTTGGCGCCGCAGTTCATTCTGTTTCGTTCATACACGGTCTGTCCTGTTTCAGCGAAATAAGCTGTGTATGGTGTACGGCCCGTCTTAAGTTGCATCGTTGTTCCACGCTTGAGTTCATTGGCAATCGTTTGGTGAACACGGCCTAAACGTCTAGCGATGTCTCGATTGGAGTGGCCTGCCTTGTGTAGCGCAGCAATTTGACCACGTTCAAAAGGAGATAGGTGTTTATTTTTACGGTTTTGTATGGTATTCTCGGTGTGTGCCATTATAAAACTTCCTCTCATTGTTAGTCTCGCAACTTCAATGATACACGAAATTTTATAATGGCATTTTTTTGTTTTAATTTAACTGGCTAACTTGATTGTACAACTAGCCTAATAATACAATTTAATCATTCAATTACACTTATATCTGAATCTTTTTGTATATTTACTTGGGTGTGTGAATTTCTTTGCTTAGTGTCTTACACATGAACCTTTTTAATTAAAGTGGATTCGACATATTGTTGTATTTACTTATACAAAATTAGAGAAAAAGAGGGGAATTCACTTTAATTGTAGAAATAAGCTATAAAAGGTGGTGATACATTATGTATAAATTTATTGTCAATACAGGTCCTAATAAAGAGGTACACCGAACTGTGGACACAATTGGGGAGTGTAATATTAATTTAATTTCAACTAATAATCGACTAGACACGGATAAAGATTATACTGTCCTTTTTCCGACTGAATATGATGGCTGCGAGCATTGTTACGAGGAAAAGCATTGGAAATGACGTCGTGAAGAATGTTTAGTTAATAAAACGGCTCTGGATTGGTCTGTAAGGTGAGTGGTAGACTGATTGCAGAGTTGTTATAACAAATACCTTTTAACATCCCCTAATTGAACAGATATAACAGGTATGGAAACGTCACAAGTGAAAATTTATTGACTCACTCGTGCAATTATATACTTTGATTATTTTCTGTACTTTGAAAATGGCAGATATCTATTCCGACATTGAAATTGAATTATTTTTGCAAATCGCTCCGTTATTTTGTATACTTAGGAGTGTTAAAAGAAAGGGGAGGATCTTATGTCTACGATATTGGACGCAATCCGTACGTACCCCACCGCTCGTCCGAAATATACACGGTATGAGTTGGGAAGTATGTTGAAAAAAGAACGTATTTCAAGGGGACTAACTATTCCTGAAGCCGCCACTAACATTGGTATAGATTTATCGTTATGGGAAAGTATTGAAAATGGATCAAGAGCCCTAAATACTAAAAGTTTTGCTTTAATTGGCTTGGTCTTAAACATGACACAAGAAGAGTTACTTGCCGAAGAGAACGATGACTTGGGTATGATTGCTTTTCGCACTACTAATAAGGGAAATGCAGAAATAATAAAAACGATTGAAATGGCTAATTTAATCTTTGACGAAATTATTATGCAAGAGAAAATAGGAGTAAGGTAAAAGAGGTGTTCTTTTGGCGCAGAATAGAAGCATAACGACAGAGCGAAAAGTTGAATTATATAAAGAAGTAATCCCAATCGCGGAGAAATTCAGGCAAAGTTATCTTGATGGTGATTCACCCATCAAAGATACGTTTGAAACAATGGAGCGATTGGGTTTTTTTGTAGTAAGGTTTCCAGCACACAATGACCTTTCCGGATTCCACATAAATAAAGCAGGCTTCGATTGTGTTTTTATTAATAGTGCACATACACTTGGAAGGCAGTATTTCTCCGCTTGGCATGAGTGCTATCATGCATATACAGGCGAGGGTGGTGGGGTAAGTCTTCAAGGAGCAGCCGAACACGATGAAATGGAACAAAAAGCAGATTTTTTTGCAGGTTGTATTCTTATGCCAGAAAATCAGATAGAGAATTATTTACAGGAAAATAGATTAAGTAATTTAAAATACATAAAAATTGATGAACTAATAATGATGCAAAATCATTTTAGGGTTAGTTATGCATCGTTATTAACAAGATTGGTCAATCTATATCCTCATTATAGAAATGATTTATCAACTAGATGGGCTATTGGCGGTTTAAAACAAAAAGAGCGGATGCTCCAAATTATTAATCGTCTTGCGATGGACGAGCAATTGGTACAACCGACAAATGACTTTTCTGTACCAAAAAGTTTTTATCATAAGCTCCAGCAAAACTTAGAAGATGATCGAATATCAACTAGTGGCGTTCAAGAGATTTTTGTATTAATTGAAAGCATAAGTAAAGCTTATGAATGAAAATTTTTTGGAATATCCGATATGTGACACTGATATTTGGGTCTGTCTTTGTTTAAGTGAATTCCATCATAGAGTAATTAAAAATCATGGGAAACTAGTTTTTGCCGATGTAGTTGAGCAGGAAATAGTGAAGTGGGAAGATGGAGTGGGGAAATATAGGTTTATCTCGACAATATTCCGAGAGTATAAAAAGGAAGGACAAATTCTAGTTATTAATCATGAGGACCACTTGAGCTTAGGGGAGCGAAAAGTACTTGAACGAACGTTGAAAGAATTGAGATTTTCCCATGGACTAAGAAATGTTCCGCATGAAAAGGACAAAGGTGAATTTGTATCAGCATTGTATGCGGATCATTTTAGCATACCTTTCATGAAAACCAACGATAATAGTTTTCAAGAAGGTGGGAGAGGAAAAAAAGAATTTCCTGACCTAGAAATAAAGAATTGGTATGATATTGTGGAGGAGCATGGCTATGATCAAGAAGAGAGAATTAGAGTGCGGAAATTAGTTCAGGAGGAACAAGAAATAATGGGACGGTTGTTTGAAGGACACAAAGAAGAAAAGAGTAAAGCTGAAATGATTGCCAAACTAGTTGCACTGAAAAATAATCAACGATTATAAAAGGGATACTAGTATTGGCCGCCAATCAATCACAAGGCACACCTCAACTTCTACGTTTATCCGGTTAATCATACACGGCCTTGGGAATCCACGGTCGCATTTTTACTTTAATTTTAATGTCGCGTACCCACTAGCGTTGCATAGCAGTAAGGTAATGTGAAAATGAAGAATTGGGTTCGAAAATAAAGTTAAATTAATACGGAAAAAAGGGTCAGACATCTAGGAGTGTTTCTGACTTTTTTGTATTTTCACCCATATGTGTGGATCTTTTGTCGTTGTATCTTGCACAGGCACGGGTCGCTCATGTTTTTTTGAGTTTGTTCTCAAATACGCACCACATTCAACGTCTGTGTTCCAAATATAAGAAATTTATCAGTTATTACTAAAAAAGTCCTTAATTTGACCGATAACTATATTAGGTACAATTACTTATTAATTTAGATGGGGTGAAAAGATGGGGTTTTTGAAGGGATTAGGTTCATTTGTTGGAGAAGTGGCAGGAGGAATTGTAGGGGGAACGGTAAATGTAATAGGGGAATTGACGGGAAGCGAATTTATCGAGGAGATCGGAGACGGCATTAAGAAAGCATCTTCATTTGCTGGCGAAAAGCTTGGCGAAGCGGCTAGCGGTACATGGGATGTTGCGGCTGGAATCATTACTCAAGATGAGCAGCAGCTAAATGCTGGATTGGGTGATATGGGCAAGGCAGTAGGTGATACTGCAAAAGCAGCCGTTCACACAATTTTTAATGTGGCTGAAAATGGAGTGAACGTCGTAGGTGGGATAGTAGATGGAGACACCAGCCGTCTGAAGGATGGTGCTAAAGGATTAGTTAAATTTTCGGTCGTAACTGGATTGGCGTTTGGGATGATTGATTTAATAGATGGGGCAGATGGTGAATCGCAAACTATTGGTTCTGATCATTCTGCAAGTGTAACGACAGACGCTGGTTTATCAACGACTGCAAGCGAAGTGACGTTGGTGGATAATCCGAATAGCCATCACGTGGAGCCACACTGGAGGAGCTTACCAAACGGAACTCAAATTTGGGTTGATGGTGATGGGGATACATCAGTACATACGGATGGAGGATGGACACAATCTAATCCTGGTTTTAGGGTGAAGGGATAAGAAAGGGTTACTTTTAAAAAGAGAGTGTGTATAGAAGTATCTGCTGAGTGAAGATATTTCATTACATACTAATGCAATGAAATATGTGATATATACGAGTTTTAATGAGAAACAGTAATGGAGGATTATGATATGTACAACTCGGCATTAATGTTAATGCTGCATTCAAAGGTCCAATGATTTATGGGGTTATCCGTCCAAGGCTTGATGACTGTACTGTCATTAGAGCCTATAGATAGGGAAAACGCCACCTATTTATGTATAAGCATTCAAAGTGGTTATACAGAAGACATCCCCCAAAAAATATGATTAACATATCAGATTATCGAATAATTTAAAAGTTTGAAACAGGGGTTTTCAGTTACCAGTACAAAATAAGTGCCTTGCCCTTGCTGCGGAGAGCTAGAATATAGAGTTATTTGTAGCCAAATACGATAGGGATCAATTCATGTTGGGGTAATTTTTCCGGAAATATTGGTTTTTTAACTTACCAACAAACCACTTACAATAATTGGCATTATTTACTTATATTTGAATACTTTGGCGTTTGTTAAAATAACTAGTGATATAATAGCAACAAAGGATTGAATAAGGCTTTTGAAGAGTGAGTAAAGTTGTGTTAAATACCATTTATATAGACTAATATAACCGTTGAGGTGAGAACATATGCGTATTAATCATAGTAATTCAGCTCTTAATACATATAATAAGTACCAAAATGCGAATGCAAGTGTTCAAAACTCTTATTCAAAATTATCATCAGGCCTACGAATAAACCAAGCAGCTGATGATGCAGCTGGAAGTGCAATTGCCGAGAAAATGAAAGCGCAAATAAGAGGACTTCAAAAAGCAGAACTTAATATTAAAGATGGGATATCTTTATTACAAACAGCAGAAGCTGCGCTAGGACAAATACAAAATCCAAATCTAATCAGAATTAGAGAGCTAATCATTCAAGGGTCGAATGATACATTAAGTACGCAAGATAAGAAAATGGTGCAACAAGAAATAGATGAAATTAAACGTTCAATAGATGACATTGTTGAATATACAGAATTTAATACGCTGAAGGTTCTTCGTCCCCCTGTAATAGATAAACCTCCAGGATCTTCGCTAGGAATGACGGATATTGTATTCCTCATCGATTCTACAGGGAGTATGGGAACTGCCATTAGTAATGTGAAGAAAAATATCGATTCGTTTGTTAACTCCATATCCACTGCAGGTATTAATATTCAAATTGGACTTGTTGACTATAAAGATGAATCACCAACAGACGGGGGAATTAAATCTGTTGTTTATCCTTTCACCTCTAATGTAGATGATTTTAAAATTTATTTGGATGAGTTGGTAGCTAATGGCGGTGGGGATTTTCCGGAATCAGGTTTGGAAGCAATACATGAGGCACTAAAATATCCCTTTAGGGAATCAGCTTCCAAGAATTTCATCCTTATAACAGATGCTATGGTTCATGATAATGATGATGGGGACGGCGGGGATGGGAAATCCATTTATGATATAGAGGAAATAGCCAAACGGTTATCAGTAGCAACTATTAAATTAAATGTTATTGGTCCAAAAGATAGTATTACAAAAGATCAATTAGAGCGTCTGTCCATCCCAACTAATGGGTTATATTTAGATATTAGCAGCGAGTTTTCAGATGAACTGAAACAGCTAGTCGAAGTAATTATAGAGGATAGTGGAAGTTCGAACGAAGATGACAAAATGTTCCCATTGAATATTCAAGTAGGCCCGAATGAGGGGCACCAAATAACAATACCCTTATACGATTGCAGAATGGATAAACTTGGACTTGGGTATCTATTAGTTGATCCATACAGTGAAGCAATGAACTCACTAGAACAAATTGATACTGTTTCAAAATTGATAAGTTCACGAAGGTCGGAGTATGGATCCTATCAAAACCGTTTAGAACATGCACTTCAAAATGTCCAAAATTATGAAGTGAATTTAACGAGTGCACTTTCTAGAGTGGAAGATGTAGATGTTGCAAAAGAAACCATACAACTAAAAAAACACCAACTATTATTACAAACATCCCAAACAATGATTACCCAAGTTAATCAAATGAACCAGGGAATAGTAGAATTATTAAAGTGATTTTTAACGTCAAATATCTGCTGTGCATCATATTCATGAAAAGTAGTTGGAAATAAATAAAACCATTGTTTTCAGGGGATAGGAGAAGTGCCAATCATATAAATTTAGGGAGCCATTGAATGTCGCTATACTGCAAATCCACTACAACTGTTTTATAAAATGAAGGGACAGGCGTCTAGACAGAGATCTAACCCTTTTGTATGTCTATTCGTTTGTGTGAATTGGTCATTGTTATGTCTTACATAACTACGGGTCACTAAGATAGACAAACATTGGATTATAGTAAATAAAAAAGCTTGTAGAGATAAGTAAATACTTTCTCTACAAGCATCCTCAATCGCTATTCAAAGGCCATCGGTTCTTTACGTAAATCTTTTAGTTGTAGATTTCACTGATTGGAGAATCACCTTCAAGCAGTGTTACTATTTTTCCATAAGCTGCTTTATTATCTATGGTTGTCTTTATTACGTGAGCTACATCTTCACGTGGAATTTTGGATGAATTATGTCCGGCTGGGTTTGTGGTGACGTTGCCGGTTCCTTCCTTATCAGAGAGCGCACCTGGTCTCAGTATCGTAAAGTTCAGTGAACTTTCTTTGATAATGCGATCTGCGTAATGTTTTGCAATAAAGTAAGGTTTCATTGCTTCTACTGTCCAGTATTCCGGCTCATCGGCGTGCATCGTACTTACCATGATGAACTGTTGTACACCGACTTTTTCTGCTGCTTTAACAGACTTTGCTGCCCCATCTAAATCAATCATGATTGTTTTGTCCGGTCCAGTACTACCTCCAGACCCCGCTGTAAATACAACCACGTCTGCTCCAGATAGTGTCTCTGCAATCGTATCCACGTCGTCTTCCAGATTAAAGTAAGCTGGTTTTACACCCTTTTCTTCAAAGAAGGGAAACTGTTCTTCGTTTCTCAATCCGACTGTCACATCATGCTCGTTGGTCTCGTTTAAGATCGTAACTAACTTTTTACCAATTTTACCGTTAGCTCCGATTATGAATACTTTACTCATACCAATCCCTCATTTCTTTATAATTCATGTAAGGTTCCTGCATAAAAGCGAGATGATTCGTACAACAATATACACATCCCCTTTATTGTTTTCAATTATGACAAGCATAAGAGGCAGATTCAAACTATATGCTTGCTGCATGCATATGGTTTGAATTGAGTATAACGCATGATTAGTCTATAATTAAGTTTGAAGTACGGAATTATTTGATTTAGAATAGGTGGAATAGTATATGACAACTAATCATGATTTTATGGATTACTGGTTATCGATAGACTCTATACAAAATAAAGTGAAGAAAGAATTGGAAAACGTGCTGCAGGCTGAGTACGGTCTATCCCTAAAAGAGTTCTACGTGCTTTATCATCTTTCCTTGGCTCCTGACAAGAAACTGAGATTACAGCAATTGCAAGAGATGATTGGATTGAGTCAGAGTGCACTTTCCAGATTAGTGGGTAATATGGAAGCGAAGAGCTGCGGTGCTTTAGAAAAGCATGTTTGTACAGATGATCGTAGAGGTACCTATACTCAGCTTACAAACCTAGGTGAGCAAAAGCTGCAAAAAAGTCTAGTCTCTTTCCGTGAAATACTAAGAGTACAGCTGTCTGCTATTGATGTTGAAGGATTAACGAAACAATTAGTAGAAAAGCTATAAAACTCCATGGTCTATCGAAGTGCTCAATAGAAGCACTTTGATTTGACAAGGAGAATAGATAGCATTAATATACATGTATGTGTAATGCATATAGTTTAAACGAGGGAGTTTTTGCAATGCAAGATTTGTTTAGTCCATTCAAAATAAAGAATTTGGAGTTAAAAAACCGAGTTGTCATGCCACCGATGTGTCAATATTCCGTTGAAAAGAAAGATGGCGTTGCCAATGACTGGCATTATTTGCATTATGTCAACAGGGCAATCGGTGGGGCTGGTTTTATCATGATTGAAATGACGGATGTCGAGCCTGACGGAAGAATTTCGGATTATGATTTGGGTTTATGGTCTGACGATCAAATACCTGCCTTGGCGAAGATAGTGGAAGCTTGTCATCGCTATGGAGCTAAGGTTGGGATTCAGATTGCACATGCTGGTCGTAAAGCAGAAGATGCAATTGTGCCCGTAGCGCCTTCTGCAATACCATTCGACGAGAAGTCCAAAACACCAAGAGCGCTTACAACAGATGAAGTAAAAGATATGGTGGAGAAGTTCCGTAAAGCGGTAAGACGCGCGGTTGAGGCTGGATTTGATTCAATTGAAATCCATGGAGCACATGGTTACCTAATTCATCAATTTCATTCCCCACTTACAAATAAAAGGGAAGATGAATATGGACAGGATCTGACCAAGTTTGGCCGCGAAATCATTCAAGCAGCTAAAGAGGAAATGCCTGCCGATATGCCACTAATGATGCGTATCTCTGCAAAGGAATATGTAGAAGGCGGCTATGGAATAAACGAAAGCATTGAGTTTGCTCGCGTTTATCAGGAAGCTGGAGTGGATATGTTTGACGTCTCTTCTGGTGGTGAGGGTCAAATCGCAGCTTGGGGGAGACCTGGAACGCATGTAGCTTACCAAGTACCGTTAGCTAGACAAATCAAAGAAGCGCTTCAGATTCCAGTCATGGCTGTCGGTAGATTGGATGATCCACATCTAGCCAATGCAATCATCGGGAATGAAGAAGCAGACCTGATTGCAGTTGGTAGAGGCATGCTGAGAAATCCTTACTGGACATTGGAAGCTGCTAAGCAATTGAGAAAAGAAACAACAGTGCCGACACAGTACTTAGCAGGATTTTAATTAAAAACGAATAAAGGAAAGTATCAACACTGACATACAAAAGCCCTTGGAATAGTTTCCTTGGGCTTTTGTTGTTCCTTCAATAAGGTTTAAATAATTGAAAGTGAAATGTTTTACGTTTCTATTCACATATGTGAATGGTTCGTCGTCGTATCATGCACAGGTATGGTTTTTAAATTTGGATAATAAAACGCGGCCCGGAAATTCCGGACCGCGTTTTGATTACAGACGTCTGAAAAAATACTAGAGCACCCCTTTTATTCAAATCACTGCGAACTCAAAACCAACTTTTTACTTTCTTTCTCAAATACATTCGTCAAGTGTTCAAGCACCGTCAAATAAACAAGTCCATTACCTTCAAGTTTCGGTGAGAATCCTAGAGGAACGGTCCTTTTAATTAGCTGGGCGTAGAGCTCTGGCTCTGAAAGTTCTCGACCGAAGCTGTTGTTGACCAATCCTTTGATGAGGGCTAGCGCTCCGGAAACATGGGGGGCAGCCATTGACGTTCCGCTTAATGTTGCAAATTTCCCGTTTAAATAGGTAGAGAGGATCTTTTCACCCGGAGCAACTAGATCGATTTCATTATGAGAATTGGTAAAATCGGAAGGGCTCCGTTCAAGATTTATAGCACCTACACTAATGACTTCGTTATAACAGCCTGGAAAGGCGAATTCGTCGGTTGAATCATCACCGTCACCCTCGTTTCCGGCGGCACAAACTACAAGAATATTAGTAGCTAGGGCTTTTTTAATCGCTTCATGAAGTTCTGGCAGATCAGTTGGTCCGCCTAGCGACATAGAGATGATATCCGCTTTTTGTTCAATGGCATAATTGATTCCAGCGATAATCCAGTCATATTGACCGGAGCCTTTTCTATTCAATACCTTTACAATAAGCAAACTTGCTTCAGGAGCTACTCCGACTACGCCCTTATCGTTCTTTTGTGCAGCAATCGTTCCAGCGACGTGAGTGCCGTGTCCATTGTAATCGAGGTAAATATCGGGATTGCTTCCATCGTCGTCCGTAAAGTTCCGACCGCCTATAATCTGATTTTGTAAATCGGGGTGGCTACTATCGCATCCAGTATCTAAGATCGCAACCGTAATACCTTTCCCTTTAGTTTCCTTCCAAATTGCGGGGGCTTGAATTAATTCCACGCCAGGTGGAACTTCATTGACCTCTGTCACTTGAAAAATTACTTCGTATGGAATTACATGAACAATGTTCTCCATTTTATACCTCCTCCTAGGATTAGAAATCTAATTAAAAAGGGATTTTATCAGTATTTAGTCACTGTTGCGGTGAAGATAGTAAACTAGTTGTTTCTATTTGTAGTGCTTGTTACATACTATAATTGAACGGAACCAACTGAGTGAGCCGTAATAGGTCCAATATGCGCAACCACAATCTATCATTAATAACTAAGTATGAAGAAATCTAGACATGGTTATTAATCTAGCAGAAAAGCATTGCACTTCCGACGGCAAGTCATCATAATATAAAAAATGAGACATAGAATAAAAAAGGACTGGGCGTTTGAGCACTCAGTCCTACACTAGTAAACTGTAAGACAAAATCATGGTCGATATTGCGCAACGTACGATGGTGTAACTGGTTGAGCAGAAAAAGTTTTTGGCCGAGAAGAAAGAAGTAATTGTCCACACGTCTGCCGATGGGGGGCGGTTACTCCTTTCTTGATAAGAAAAAGATAACTGACAACGACACCGACATAAAAGCAATCCATCCACCAGATAGTGTCATGAGTAAGCTTAGTATTTCGTATGTTGTCACTGGTTTTCACCTCCTTTCAATCGGAAGTGCTCAACAATCGGTCATGCACTTTCCGTAACTGAATTGAAATCTAGATGCAGTTACTGTAGGGGTAAAAAATTATAGAGTTAGCCCTACTATTATGTATATGTACAATCAATATGTATATGCTGAATTTTTACAGGAAATGCCGGAAAATTTCTGGGGACTAGCCTTTATACTTTGTGAAGGGGAGATTTATCTCTTTTTGATTGCCACCTAAATTCCAGTTATATCATTTGAGCGACATAAAGATAACTTCCGCTTTATATTCAATACTTTTACACGAAGTAGACTTGCTTCAGCAGCTACTCCTATTACGCCTTTATCGTTCTGCCGTGCAGCAATGGTTCAGGGAACGTATAGTTCATATACATTATAAACCAAGGAAAATTATGGGTGTCCCCTAATGTGAATTGTATCATGACCTGATTATTCAGTCTATTAAATAATGAGTAAATTGAATAAACGATTCGGAAGTCTTATTTAAAAGGAAAGTTGTTTAGCGCATAATTACTAGTGCAGCAGAGATACTAAAAGAGTTTTTTTCTATTAGTAGGACTTGTTACATGTTATACGTGCATATTGCTTAACGATTGAGTCTGAGTAAGTCCTAAATACACATGCTACTGAAAATGAATTGAGTCAAGTTTAATTGGTGATTAATGTCTCAGTATGAAGGTGTCTGGGGCAACAAATGCTTGTAGGAGTGAGTTATTGCGCTCCTATTGGTCATTCATTATATAAATGTAAACGAGACATACAATAAAAAATAAACAAGTAATTGAACATTCAGTCCTAAGATGGTAGACTAGAAGATGTACTAATGGTCGATATTGCATATCGTCCGACTGTGTAAATAGTTGGATAGAAAATGCATGTGGCCGAGAAGAAAAAAGTAATTGTCCACACGTCTGCCGATGGGGGGGCAGTTACTTTTTCTTGTTAAGGAATAGATGGCTGACAACGACACCGTCATTAAAGCAATTCATTAACCAGATTGTTAGGTGAACAAGCTTAGTAGTACGTATGTTGTCATAGGTTTTCACATTCATTCATTTGGAAGTGCGTAACTGTCTGCCATATCTTATGCATAAATAAACCGGAATCAAGATACAGCTTATATAGGAAAGTAAAATGAAAAACGTTTTGGACAGAAAAATGTCCAAAACGTTTTTTGAATTTCTTAAAACCTTTAATCACTCATAAGGACCAGATAAAAGGAATGAAAACAGGTTTCGAATGGCTAAAGTCATATAGTGGATTATTATTGGTTTAAAAGTTTCTTGAAATACACTGGAAAAGTAACTTTTTAAAAAACGGTAAAAGTGTTAGAATAATCACAACTGTAAGATAATGTTTAATTTAGACTTCTGGATACGTGTATAAATTTAGCGGGGGAGCCGAAGCGGATTCAAAGTAAATCTTCACTTCAACTTGGATAGCTCGATTAACTAATTTAGGGAGGATAAACATGTCGATTAAACGACTGGATGAGTTTCAAAGTCTAACTATGGATCTTGTAGATTTGCAACAACAACAAGCATTGAAGCGTTACATCGCTCGTTCTAGTGAACGTGAACGAATTGCTAGTGAACTGCAAACTAAAAATCCTTTTGAAGTAGATACGCCTGAGCGAGTCGCATCCCGTAAAGCGATTATTGATCCACGTGATGGACTTGCTATAGAACGTATTATTGGCCAAAATGATTTATTTCCAATTTCATATCTTGAAGCAGGACGACAAGCAGCCAATCCTGTTTGTAGAATCGAGATCCGCGATCGTTTAGGCAGAGTTCTCGGACATGCTACAGGCTTTCTTGTCTCACCATCATTATTGCTTACAAATAATCATGTTTTGGAGAATTACAATACGGCTCAGTTCAGTGTTGCGCAATTTAACTATGAAGTTGATCTTGACTTAAATGATAGGCCGATGAAAAGCTTTCGATTAACACCTGAGCGTTTCTTTATAACGGATCAGAAGCTCGATTTCACATTAGTCGCGATAGAGGAAGTGTCTGCTGATGGCACAAAAGTAAGCGATTTTGGGTTCTTGCCACTCATCTCGCAAACGGGCAAAGGGTTGGTTGGCGAATGTGTATCAATTATTCAACATCCTTCGGGTGCCCCCAAAGCTATAGCAATCAGAGAAAATCAAATTATGGATGTATTTGAAGATTATATTCACTACTCAACAGATACTATGCCCGGATCCTCAGGTTCACCAGTCTATAATGACGAATGGATTGTAGTTTCCCTCCACCATGCAGGCGTTCCAGATCCAAAGAATCGGTCTGAATTTATTGCTAATGAAGGGATTCGCATAAGCAGTATTATCCAGTTTGTCGTGGAGCAAGGCAGTAGCTTGACTAATGGTCAAAAATTGTTATTGTATGACATCGTGAAGGGGTGGGATGTCCCCGATTATCCCCCTGAAGAGATGGAAGTCCAGAGGTTAAGCGATTCCTGGTATGAATCATCGAGAGGTTATGACACTCAATTTCTTGGTGATGATTATGAAGTACAACACCCGATATTCCCGTCTGATCTTGAACAGGATATTGCCCAGTTAAAAGACGGAAGCAATGTGCTCCATTATACGCATTTTTCAATTGTCATGAGCAAGTCACGCCGTTTAGCCTATTATACGGTGGTGAATATTGACGGCAATCAATTGATACAGATGGGACGTAATGACAAATGGTATCTCGATCCCCGCATTGAAACAGAGTACCAGTGCGGCCCTGAATTATATAAAAATAATTCGCTTGATCGTGGACATCTTGTCCGTCGGCGTGATCCTGTTTGGGGAGATTCTGCAAAAAAGGCAAATGAGGATACGTTCCATTTTACAAATTGTGCTCCTCAGGATAGTAAGTTGAATCAAAAAAGTTGGCTGGATCTGGAGAATTATATTTTGGACAATGCCGAAAACTCGAACCTTAAAGTGACAGTGTTTACTGGACCCGTTTTTCGGAAGGATGACATTATTTACAGGGGCGTTCAGATACCGGCAGAGTTTTGGAAAATAGCCGTCATTGTTAAGAAAGATGGAAATTTATCTGCAACTGCTTATTTACAAACTCAAAAAAATCTTATTGATGATTTGGAATTTGTTTACGGTGACTATAAAACCTATCAAGTACCCATTTCAAAAATTGAGGCGATTACGGGTCTTGATTTTGAAGATTTACGTAATTACGATCCGCTCAATCAAGTAGAATCGGCAATAGGCTATGTCATTGATGGATCCGGGGATATAAAAGTTTGAAGTTGTTTTATAAAGTCCACTGAGAAATTAGTGGAAATGAAAACCACTTAGGGCAAAATAGCCTAAGTGGTTTTCCAATTCTTACACCTTAAACCGATGAACCGCCAAACTCAATTCCTCACTCAACTCCGTCAACGTCTCCGCTGCATCAGTTACAGATTGAATCGCACGAAGCTGTTCGTCTGTTGAAGCACTTACTTCTTCACAGGCTGCGGCTGTTTCTTGTGAAGTTGCCGCCATTGTTTGGATTGTTTCAGCGACGTCATCTTTATGTGTCGCGACTTTCTGGATTTCTTCGTACACTGCGTCGATTGAATCTTGCATGTCAGACATCAATGTTGAAATTTCACCGAAAGTGATTTCCGTGTCGGTTACGACTGTGCCTTGACGTTGGAAGTTCTCACGCGTTTCGTTCATTTGCTCGGACACGAGCCTAGATTCTGTTTGAAGTTCCTGGACTGTCACTTTTACTTCTTCTGTTGAACGGGCCGATTGTTCTGCGAGTTTACGAACTTCATCCGCAACGACCGCGAATCCTTTGCCATGTTCGCCAGCGCGTGCTGCCTCGATGCTGGCGTTAAGTGCGAGTAGATTCGTTTGAGATGAAATTTGAGTGATGGTTTCCATGACACCGCCGATTGCATTCACTTTACTTTCAAGTGTACCAATCACTTCGGACATGGACTGTAAATTGGTTTCCCAGTCGTTAAAGGACAGTTTCAACTCTTGCATTTGACCTTGACCACTCGTATTCATTTCACCGGCCTTTGTTGCGATGTCAGACATCACGCCGGCTTTCGTTGTGATTTCGTTAATTTGTTGCCCTAGAAGATAGGACTTTTCAGTTACGATTTCAGCATCCTCAGCAGATTTGGACGCGCCATGTGCAATTTCAGTTACTGCGTGCGCAACTTCTTCGCCCGATGCATTCGTTTCTTCCGCGACTGCGCTTAAACTTTCGGAGCTTGCCCGGACGTTCGATGCAGAGCCGTTGACGACGGTAATGATGGCGTTCATGTTATCGATCATAATATTGAAGTTATCACTAAGTTCTCCGATTTCATCATTTGTTTTGATGTCGGAACGAACGGTCAAATCACCTTCTGAAACAGAATCCATTAGTGATTTTAACTTGACAATCGGTTTGATGGTCCGGCTGATTACGAAGTAGAGTACGACAAAAATAACTAGAAGTGTGGCAAAAGCAACAAGTAACATCGAGTTGCGTAAGTCGCTTGCAATCTGATTAATATTCTTTTTATCATAGATAGCACCAATCTTCCAACCGAAATTTGGAATTGTGGAGTATACATTCACTTTAGAGATACTTTCGTATTCATAGTCAATCGAGCCTTGTTCCTTACCGTCTTGGTACATTTCCGCGATGAAAGGCAGGTTCATAAGATTTTCGCCTTGCAATGTAGGGTGTACAATTGCTGTCCCTTCTGTATCAAATACGACAGGGTAGCCTTTATAGCCAACTTCACTGGATGAAATTTTCTCACTAAGTGTCATGAGTTGCAAATCGATTCCTACCACTCCAATGAGTTTACCACCCGCATTTACAGCTATTGAAGCGGTGATTACATAATCTCCTGTTGCTTTGTCGATATAGGGTGTGGACCACTGGACTTCACTAGGATGTGCGGCAGCGTTTGAGTACCAGTCACGTGTAGTGGGATCGTAATCAGGACCAAGATCTTCATACGGAAAATTGATATGGTGATCGGGATTCGAGAAGTAAACTATTAGTGCATCACTGTACAAATCTAAGAATCCTGAGAGCTCCTTATTAAGAGTGTCAAGAAACTCTTTTGGTTCTGCACTATCTTCGAGAGCAAAGTTAGTAATTGAACTAGAAGTCGACAATTGTGCCAGACCTTTGCCGTATTGTCCAAGGAGGTTCTCAATTGCAAAACCCATTTCATTAATGAGCGCACCGTTTGAACTAACAACATTCTCTTCGGTTCTATTTTTTGCCTGCGTACTGCTGATGACGGTCATAATGGAGATTCCGATAAGAAATAGCACCATAACTGTCATAATTATTTTTGTTCGGATGGATTTGAACATATATCTAGCACCTTCGCTTTCTCTTACATTAAATGAACTACTCTATAGTCTTCGGCAATTATTCTTATTTATTTAGCTAGTAGATGAAATAAACTTAAGTGAATAGTAGTGTTATCCTATTTTCATCCAAACGAGTAAACATGACTTTGTTGTAAATTCAATACTTTTTATTGCCAATTTGCTCAACTTCCTATTGGGCTTGCCGATATAAATCATAATGAATGTTGTTAAGTACAGGGAGGTTTGGCGAATGGTAAGTCGTATGGGTGGCGGAGCCGTAGTGAATCAAGCGAATGTATTAGCAGAAAAAATGGCACCGGACACGGAAATCGCGGTGGTGCAAGTGCAAGCGATTCAGGAGAAAGTGCAGCAGAAAGCCGACAATGAAAAACAATTGCCAGCTGACAAGGCAAAGCAAGTGACTGACAGCATGAACACGTTTTTAGAAAGTGCGAATACACAATTGCGATTCAAGTTTCATGAGAAGCTCAACGAATACTATGTGACGATCGTCGATTCGACAACGGACGAAGTCATACGGGAAATCCCGTCCAAAAAACTACTGGACATCCATGCGGCAATGCGTGAGTTCGTCGGCTTGCTTGTCGACCGGAAAATTTAAGGAAGGCGTGAGATGATATGCGAATTAGTGGATTAGCTTCAGGTATGGATACGGAGAAAATGGTAACGGATTTAATGAACGCACACCGTATTCCTCTCGATAAAATTACACAGAAAAAACAATACTTAGAATGGCAGTTGGACGATTACCGCACGACGAATCGTCAGCTGTTTGATTTCAGTAAAAAGACGTTCGACACGATGATTCTGTCGACTTCGTTTTCAGCGAAGACAGTGAATATTTCATCGCCAAATGATGTAGCGATTAGGAATATGGGTTCTACTAGTGATTTTTCGGGGTCGATTAAGGTTACGAGGTTAGCGAAAAATGCTACGATGCAAAGTGCCCCTATTACGAACAAGAATACAATTCCTCCTAACTCAAATAAAGTTTCCGACGAACAATTCGCCAAATCTACATTAGCAGATTTGGGTATAACTGAAACAGAGATAACAATCAATGCGATTGACAAGGACGGAAAAATGTCTTCCGAAGCTGTGAAGTTAATATTCGATCCAAAAATAGATACATTGAAAACAGTTTTGGATAAAATTAATAAAGAAACTGGGGTAACAGCGTTTTTCGATTCATCTACCGGGAAAATCGCGATGACTGCCAAGAATAGTGGCGTAGACAACAGTGATACCGCTGGCGGTAAATCAATTGAGATTATGGGGAAACTTGCTGAATCTCTTGGCATACCTAAATCTAGTACTGATGGAATGAATGCTGAATTCACACTAAATGGACTTGAAAATATGGAACGTTCATCCAACACATTTCAAGTCAATGGGTTTGAATTCACATTAAAACAGGTGACTGCGGACGGCGCACCGCCTGTAACATTCAGTTCCGCACCAGACACCAATAAAATCTTCGACTCTGTCACTAAGTTCGTCGACGAATATAACAAACTTATCGAAGACTTAAACAAACAAATCCGTGAACCTAAATATCGTGATTTCCAGCCGCTATCTGCGGAACAGAAGAAAGATATGAAGGAAGATGAAATTAAGCAATGGGAAGAAAAAGCGAAGAGTGGTACGCTTCGTAATGATTCCACCATTTCCAGTATGCTGACGCAAATGAGAACAGCTCTTATGGGAACTGTAGGCAGCGATACATTAAAGAGTCTCGGTATTTCAACTTCGAAAGACTATACAGCTAATGGTAAACTTGTCATTGATGAAGCAGTTTTGAAAAAAGCAATAAGTGACGATCCGAATAAAGTCCATGAAATGTTCTCAAAAGACGATGCTAATGTGGATAATCAAGGATTTGCACGGAGACTACGAACTATCGTTGATAAAACTCAAACATCAATAGCACAGCGCGCAGGGAAAACTGGGGCAGTCAACGATACGTTTTCACTCGGTCGCTCATTGAAAGAAATGAACAGCCAAATTGAACGTTTTGAAGCACGTCTGAAAACGATGGAAAGTCGCTACTGGAAACAATTCTCCGCAATGGAAACGGCAATCAATCGTGCCAACTCGCAATCGGCCAGCCTAATGAATGCATTCAGTAATAATTAACAACAGCAGTGAACTTAAAGGAGATAGAATATAAATGGCTATTAACAATCCTTACGCAACTTACCAGAACAACTCAGTAAATACATCAACGCCAGGCGAACTGACACTTATGCTCTATAACGGTTGTTTGAAATTTATTCTACAAGCAAAAAGAGCGATGAATGACAATAATATTGAAGAAAAGAACAAGGCCATTCAAAAAGCACAAGCAATTATTTCAGAACTCATGTTGACACTCGATAAGTCGTACCCGGTTTCACAAAATATGCTTGTCCTCTATGAGTTCGCAAACAGCCGGCTGATTGACGGCAATATAAAAAACGACAGCGCCCTATTCGATGAAGCGTCCGCTATCATTACGGAGTTCCGCGATACATGGAAGCAGGTTATTCAGATCAACCGGCAGAAACAGTACGCGAACGTAGATGAAATATGATTCGGCCCGCACTGACAGCATGGCGTGATGTGACGGGGAAATTAGTGAGGTTGACGCAAGAAACAGCGCTAGATAGTCGGGATGAGACGATTGCGGGCATCGAGGCACTTCTCGATGATCGTGATAAGTTGCAACCGCATATTACCGGCCCTTTCACGCCCGAAGAAGAAGTATTCGGTAAAAGTCTTGTCGCGACGGAAGCGGATGTCCAAAAAAAACTTGCTCTATTTACAAACCTGATTCGTACAGATATCGCGGAATCACAAGCCAAGAAAGACAATATGAAAAATTACGTCAATCCTTACAGCAATGTGGCGCGAGATGGTACATTTTACGATACGAAGCAATAACTACTAACCGGTTGGAGATTATTTCTCTGACTGGTTTTTTAAATGAAAAATTAGTTAATTACGCCTGTATGAATGGTGATTCATTAATGGTACATTTTACATAGAGCGATTAAAGGAAACTTTAGTGTGCGGGAAATTGATGTTAAAGGGGATATAGATGATGAATATTACTCAGTTAAAGCGGGAAGATTGGCTTCGGAAAAACTCGATTATGATGATTGGATTTGCACTCGCTGCAGGGCTGGGTTTGCTAGCCCAACTTGTACAGCGCTCACCGATTGCTATTCAATTGTCTGTTGCCATACCTTTTGCACTTGCGATACTCTTCTATTTTTTAAGTAAAAAAGTTGAGGTATTGTCGCTTCTTTTGCCTTATCTATTACTCATCATGAATTTTGCAATTGCGTTGGGGGTCATCTTTTTTTCGGAAGCGAATCTAGGGACAATAGGTATTATCATCCTTATTTTGGTGATAGGTTCAATTCACGGCAAGATGGTTATTATGGCGTTTGGTTTTGCATTGAGTTTCATTGCCATGCTTATTAATAATCAATTTTTTACTGCTCCTGAACTTGTTGAAGGAAGCGGAACAAATCTATTACTTCTTCATTTCCTAGCCGGACTTGTCTTATTCTTGCTTGTCCGTCAAAATGGGCGGATGTTCATGCATGTGGAAGAACTTGTCGAACTGACAGAACAAAAGGTGCGCGAAGAAGGAGCGCTTGCTGCAAAGCTTGACGAGGCGGTTGGAAAGATTACATCGAACCTTGCGTATCTTCGTTCAAATTCGGAGACATCTGCCACGTCTCAGCGTGAAATGCTTGCCGCTGTTAATGAAGTAAGTGTCGGCAGTCAACATCAAGCGGATCATATTTCGGACATTGCGGAAAATGCAGAAAACACTTATGAATCGGTTCAAGTCATTGCAAAAGGCTTAGGTCAGGTCGTGATCCAGGCGAATGAAGCAGGTCGCAAAGCGGAAGATGGAACTATGAAAATTGGGCAATTAAAAGAAAGCATTGATTCATTTACCACATTTTTCACCGATTTAAATGAAACGTTTGGTATATTATCGAGTAAAATTGACGAAACCAACGTTTTTGCAAGTGCGATTAAAGCCATCACGGAACAGACAAATTTACTTGCGCTAAACGCCTCGATAGAAGCTGCGCGTGCAGGTGAACAAGGAAAAGGGTTTGCGGTAGTTGCGGAAGAAATTCGGAAATAGGCTGGACTCACAAGAGAGACCTTAACTAAAATTGACGCAAACTTGATAGAAGTGAATAATTACAACGAAATAGCCGTTAAAAAACTTGGTGATGGATTGGAACAAGTGACGATGCAGAATGCAGTAGCGGACGAGTCAAGTGCCTCCTTTATAGATTTATTTGACACGATGACAAAGTTGCAGCAGGTATTATCGACTTTCATCCAAGACTTCGGCAAGATTACGGAAGACAGTGCATTAATTCAGGAAAGAACGATGGATTTCGCGGCAATCGTCGAGCAAAGTACCGCGGCCGTCGAAGAGTTGAATGCTACGCTGACCGAATTGACTGAAGAACAACAACAAATTGCCACATATATCAATGAAACGCATGAGGAAGCAGTTCGGATAAGAAATTAACGCAGTGTTGCTCCTGTTAATAGGGGAAATTATTGGCCTGTCGTGCGTTATTTATGATCGGTAAGCGTTGTATATGCTTGGTTGTGCGTTGTTTATGATCGGTAAGCATGATATATGATCGGTTGTGCGTTGTTTATGCTTGGTAAGCGTGATATATGATCGGTTGTGCATTGTTTATGCTTGGTAAGCGTGATATATGATCGGTTGTGCATTGTTTATGCTTGGTAAGCGTGATATATGATCGGTTATGCGTTGTATATGCTTGGTAAGCGTGGTATATGATCGGTCGTGCGTTGTTTATGATCGGTTGGCGAGGTATATGCTCGGTCGGCGTGTTATATGCTCGGTTATCGGGAGTATATGCTAGGTTTACAGAAATCTGTTGGATAATTCAATCAATTTGAAGTAAAATAGGTATATAGATAGGAACTTCTAAGGGGGATTATGAATGCACACTGTGGATACCATTCGGCAGAAGGAATTTGCGAATAAGAACTTCATTCTATTTGTGACGCTTGGCGGTTCGAGTTTCATCGGCTTGATATTTTATTTTGTGACGGGGCAAGGGATGCTGAAGACGGTGAGTATGGCGATACCGGTTGTTGTTACGCTATTATTTTATGCATTGGCAAAAAAGGTCGCAATTATTGAAAAGATGTTTCCATGGATTGTTCTTGGGCTGACAGGATTTGCGGCGATATTCAATGGGGTTGTAGGGGAACCGTCTGTTGCGACAGCTGGAATCGCGTTTTTCATAGCTGGTATTGCAAGTGTTCATTTATCCATGCGGATTATGACCTATGGTTTTGCATTGTCGCTTGCTGTTCTGGGCGTATTTTTAACGAACTATCCGTATCAGGAGCAAATTGCAGCGAGTAAAGGCAGTTTGGTGCTTGTGCTGATATTGATGGCAGTGGGGCTGTTCATCCAAATAAAACAGACGAAAAAGCTAGAGGTACAAGTCGATTTGTTTACGACTGAGCAGGCAGCACACAGGCTGCTAGAAGAGAGCAAGCATCGTTCGTTGAATGAAGGGATTGAACAGGTTGCGGCTGACTTGACGGCGATTGGTGAGACGGCTGGACGTCATTTGGAGGCACAGAAGGAACTGCTGACAATTATGGACAGTGTTTCAACGAGTGTTGAACAGGAAGCATTTCAAATTGCGAACATCGCAAAAAATGCGGAGCGCACACAAGACGATGTAGCTGATATGCACAAGGAAACGCATTTAATGAATGAAGACACAGCTAGTTTGCGCGCTGAATCTGCTGACATGGTGGAACTGATGCAAACCTTGCGTTCGGGTATGCAAGAAGTGGAAACCTATCTCGCTGAATTGAACGGGTCGTTTGATGCGCTTACTGAGAATATTGAGAAGACGAATGCGCTTGCCAAGTCGATCGAGACGATTACGGGACAAACGAACCTTCTTGCATTGAACGCGTCAATTGAAGCGGCTAGAGCGGGCGAGCACGGTAAAGGTTTTGCGGTCGTTGCGGATGAAATCAGGAAACTTGCTGGACTGACAGCGGTGACGTTGGTTGAAATAAATGGCAATTTGGAAAATGTCAACACGATGAATGATCGCTCGCGTGCCAATTTGACGAGCAGTACAGGAAAACTTGTTACACAGGCGGCATTGTCGGTGGACGCTGAAATGAAAATCGGGCTCATGCACAACACATTGAGTGAGCTTCACCGCAAGTTCGGCATGTTTGACGACAAGATGGCTTCGATTACAAAGGAGACGACGGACATCGGGCATATGACTAGCTCATTTGCTGACTTACTGACCGAATCGAGTGCATCACTGGAAGAAGTGAACGCAACAATTCATGAAACGGTTGCAGACAATGAACAAATTGTGACGACGTTGGATGGGACAATGCGACGAACGAAAAGCTTGGCTGAAGTTCGTTGAAAACTAAGTAGTCTGCTACAATAGGAGAAACAGATTTTGGTGCGCTAGAACGGAGTGGAGAAAATGCTTTATAAACGGACTGAATATTTCAGGTATACATTTGGGGAACCACTTGTAGCTGAATTCCGGATTGTCGTTGAAAATGGAACGGATGTAGAATCGAGCCCGGGCGAATGTTGTTTCTTGGACATCAGTCCAGGTGGTGCAAAGCTTTTTGCGAAGTTCGATATTCCTATTGAACGTGAATCTGTCCGCTTGCATATCAAATTCACACTTTATGAAAAGATAATCGACCTGCAAGGCGTAATTGTGTGGAAGAAGCCATATAGTGGTGGATATATGTATGGTTATGATTTTGATGAAAACCTAGAAATTGAACAGTTAATAGTAGAGGAGCTTAAACTTCGTCGACGTTCAGAAATCGCATCAGGACGCGCTACAGATGACGAATAAAAGTAGTTTTTGAACGAATTCGTCACAAATCGACAATATATTTAATAATCTAAATGTTTTTAGAAGGACTTTATGGGGAATGTGTAGAAGTGTACTGTATAGGTTAACTTTAAAGGAGGAGTTCATATGTTAGATTTTAATATCCGTGGTGAAAATATCGAGGTAACTCCAGCGATTCGTGAACACGTCGAAAAGAAATTGCAAAAAATCGAAAGATACTTCGATGAAAGCGCGAACGCAACTGCACATGTGAATTTGAAAGTTTATAATGACAAGCAAACTAAAGTAGAAGTAACAATTCCAATGAAAAATTTGACACTCCGTGCAGAGGAACGCCATAACGATCTATATGCAGCTATTGACTTGATCGTCGACAAGCTAGAGCGTCAAATTCGTAAATATAAAACAAAAGTAAACCGCAAGTTCCGCGAACGTGAAGGTGTTGCAGCTTTCTTCGCATCCGTCAATAAGAGCGAAGAGAAGAACAGTGATGCAACTGCGGAAGAGGATCAGGCATTTGCAATCGTCCGTACTAAGAATTTCGATCTAAAACCGATGGACCAAGAAGAAGCTATTCTTCAAATGAACATGCTTGGCCACGAATTCTTCGTCTTCACAGATGCAGATTCTGACGGCACAAACATCGTTTATAAGCGTAGCGATGGTAAATATGGCTTAATCGAAACAAGCTAACTAGAAGATTGAGTTTGGAAACCCCCTAAGCGGTCATACTGCATAGGGGGTTTGTTTTATTTTATAACAGGGGACAGTGCACAAATATAGGTGACTGAAGCCCTACGCAAGCAGCGATGCTACATACATAACAGCACTCCCGCTGCGCATAAAAAAATTCTTTTACATGTTTTGGCTAGACCATTTGCACCGTGCAATTCACAGTGTTAAAATGAAGGGTGAACCTAATGAGGATGTGACCTAAATGCTTAGCGTATTGAATAAAATGTTTGATATGAATAAAAGGGATTTGAAGCGTCTTGACAAGATTGCGGACAAGGTCGAAGCGCTCGCAACACAGATGGAACAGCTTTCAGATGAACAGCTGACAGCGAAAACAGTTGAATTCAAAGAACGTTTCTTAAAAGGAGAAACGCTTGATGATCTTCAGGCTGAGGCTTTTGCAGTCGTTCGCGAAGCGTCGAAACGAGTCCTTGGCATGTATCCATTCCGCGTGCAAATTATTGGGGCTGCCGCTTTACACGAAGGTAATATAGCGGAGATGAAAACCGGTGAAGGGAAGACATTGACGTCGACGCTGTCGGTTTATTTGAACGCGCTTGCCGGTCAAGGTGTACACGTTGTAACCGTGAACGAATACCTTGCCAGCCGTGATGCAACGGAAATGGCGCTACTTTATGAGTTTCTTGGATTCTCAGTCGGTCTGAACTTAAATAGTTTATCAAAGGAAGAGAAACGAGAAGCGTACAGTGCGGATATAACGTACAGCACGAACAATGAACTCGGTTTCGACTACCTACGTGATAACATGGTGCTTTATAATGAACATAAAGTGCAGCGTCCGCTATTCTACGCAGTTATAGATGAGGTTGACTCAATCTTAATTGACGAAGCGCGTACACCACTAATCATCTCTGGACAAGCTGCAAAAGCGGCCGAATTGTATCGCTTGGCGAATAAATTTACACAATCACTCAAAAAAGAAGAAGATTATTCATATGATGAGTCGACGAAGGGTGTCGTGTTGACGGAAAGCGGTATCGAGAAATCGGAATCTGCGTTCAGCATCGATAACTTATTCGATTTACAGCATGTGACGCTTAACCATGCGATTAACCAATCGTTGAAAGCACATGCGAGTATGCATATCGATGTCGATTACGTTGTTCAAGAAGGCGAAGTCGTCATCGTCGATTCATTTACAGGACGTCTTATGAAAGGGCGTCGCTACAGTGACGGGCTCCACCAGGCGATTGAAGCGAAAGAAGGCCTGGAAGTTCAGAATGAAACGATGACTCTTGCGACAATTACGTTCCAAAACTACTTCCGTATGTACGACAAACTGTCAGGTATGACGGGGACAGCGAAAACGGAAGAAGAAGAGTTCCGTAATATTTACAACATGAACGTCATTGCGATTCCGACGAATCGTCCGCTAATCCGTGATGACCGTGCAGATCTTATTTACTCTTCAATGGAAGGTAAGTACAAGGCAGTTGCGGAAGACATCAAAGAACGCAATGAAAAAGGCCAGCCTGTACTTGTCGGTACGGTAGCGATTGAAACGTCTGAGATTATTTCAAAGCATTTGACAAAATACGGTGTGAAGCATAATGTTTTAAATGCGAAAAACCACAGTCGTGAAGCGGAAATTATTTTGGAAGCCGGTCAAAAAGGCGCTGTTACAATCGCGACGAATATGGCGGGGCGTGGTACGGATATAAAACTTGAAGAAGGCGTGCAGGAACTTGGCGGTCTCGCGGTTCTAGGAACAGAACGACATGAGTCGCGTCGAATTGACAACCAGCTCCGTGGACGTTCCGGTCGTCAAGGGGATCCGGGTGTGACGCAGTTCTATTTATCTCTTGAAGATGAATTGATGCGCCGTTTTGGTTCTGACCAAATGAAGTCGATGATGACGAAACTTGGTATGGACGACACGACACCCATTCAGTCGAAAATGGTATCGCGTTCGGTTGAAGCTGCTCAGAAACGGGTAGAGGGTAATAACTTTGATGCACGGAAACGTTTGCTGCAGTATGATGATGTATTACGCCTACAGCGTGAAATCATCTACAAAGAACGGAATGAAATTCTGGAGTCAGAAAACATCCGTGGCGTACTAGAGCAAATGCTGTCGAATGTTCTTGCAAATGCTGTAGCCATTCATACGACAGAAGAGAAAGAAAGCGATTGGAATCTAAAAGGACTCGAAGATTTCCTAGGTGCTAACGTACTTCCAGACGGAAGCGTAACAATTGCGGCTATGGAAGGGAAATCGGTTGAGGAATTGACGTCGTTCATCCAACAGGCAATCACTGAACGGTATGATGAGAAGGAAGCGGAAATGTCGGAAGAGCGCATGCGCGAATTCGAAAAAGTCGTCTTGCTTCGTGCGATTGACTCGAAATGGACGGATCATATTGACGCGATGGATCAATTGCGTCACGGTATCCATTTGCGTGCCTATGGTCAAACGGATCCGCTTCGTGAATACCAGGCGGAAGGATTTGCAATGTTTGAGGAAATGGTTGCATCGATTGAAGCCGATTCAGCGAAGTATGTGATGAAAGCAGAAATCCGCAACAACCTTGAACGTGAAGAAGTTGTCAAAGCACAGGCCGTTAATCCGAAAGAGGATGGCGAGCAAGTGCGCAAGAAACCAGTGCGTCGCGCAGTTAACATCGGTCGTAACGATCCATGCCCATGCGGCAGCGGGAAGAAATATAAAAACTGCCACGGTAATGCGTAAGCTACCGGGCAACCCAAATTCAGGAGGAAACTATTATGATGGAATTATCCGATGTACGCAACGAGCTCGACAAATCAGCTAAGAAATTAGCGGACTTTAGGGGGTCTCTTTGACTTAGAAAACAAAGAGGCACGAATCCAAGAGTTAGATGAAGCAATGCTAGAGCCAGGTTTCTGGGATAGCCAGGACGGCGCGCAAAAAGTAATCTCCGAGTCGAATGCGTTGAAAGACGTTGTCGGCGAGTATACGGAGTTGACTGATGAACAGGAAAACCTTGAAATGACGCTTGAACTATTACGCGAGGAAAACGATGCAGAGATGCAAGAAGATCTTGGCGTAGAGTTGAAGGGATTCAAGAAGAAGCTCGATGAATTTGAACTACAAATGCTTCTAAGTGATGAATTTGATAGTAATAGTGCGGTTCTTGAACTTCATTCGGGTGCAGGCGGTACGGAATCCCAGGACTGGGCTTCTATGCTGCTTCGCATGTACACGCGTTGGGCTGAACACCGTGGCTTTAAAGTCGAAACACTCGACTACCAAGCTGGGGATGAAGCCGGCGTGAAATCCGTAACATTGGCGATTAAAGGCCATAATGCATATGGTTATTTAAAAGCAGAAAAAGGCGTTCACCGTCTTGTTCGGATTTCTCCGTTTGACTCATCAGGTCGACGCCATACGTCATTCTCTTCGATTGAAGTAATGCCGGAGTTTGAAGGCGAAGTTGATATTGACCTTAAGATGGAAGACGTTAAAATCGATACGTATCGTTCAAGTGGTGCGGGTGGACAGCACGTCAATACGACAGATTCAGCAGTCCGTATGACGCATCTTCCAACTGGCGCAATTGTTACCTGTCAGACAGAACGTTCACAAATTAAAAACCGAGATCGCGCAATCAATTTATTGAAAGCGAAGATTTACCAGATCAGAGTCGAAGAAGAGGAAGCACGTCTTCTTGAAATTCGGGGAGATCAAAAAGAAATCGGTTGGGGAAGCCAGATCCGTTCATACGTTTTCCACCCGTATTCCATGGTGAAAGATCACCGGACGAGTGCAGAAACAGGAAACGTCAGTGCGGTAATGGACGGCGATATCGACCTGTTCATCAATGCTTACTTGCGTTCACGTATTTCTTAATAGAATTGTTGACTAACTGAATAGCTAAAGTAAACGGAGTGACGTCGCCATTCAAGGTAGCTGAAATGCACTAAGACTGGCGGCATCTTCAATCGCCGTAGCGAATTCAATGGAGTGCACTTCGGTGCGCTTTTTCTTTTGCCCACCTGTTTAATGAAAATAATGGATAGTCCTTTTAAGAGGTTTTGGAAGCATGGATTATGTGTATATTAAGTAATGAAGGCATAATTAACTGTAATTAGTCGTCTGATGCGTTTACGAACGGTGTTCACAAAGTTGAGACAAACTGTGATGGAGGTTGATAAGACGGTATTTGTTGTCGATTTGATAAATATAGGGGAATCCCTAGGTGATTTAAATGCCCGTTGTTTTGGTATACTTAGGTAGGTAGTACAAAATTCATAAATGGAGGTAAGAAAATGAAAACTAAGTTTTTAGCAGTTATGCTGGGAGCTGTTCTTGTCCTTGGGGCATGTGGCGGCGACAAAGCAAAAGAGAAAGAAACAGTCACTCCAGGTACTGGTACTGAAACAGCATCTGTTGATGTTGAAAAAGTGGTTAGCACGAGCTGTATCGCTTGTCACGGTGGTAACCTTGAACTTAAAGGTGGCATGGGTCCCGATCTATCACAAGTAGGTGGCCGTTTGTCTGAAAAGGAAATTCATGACGTAATCGTCAATGGTCGCGGTAGTATGCCAGCGATTAAAGTTAGTGACGAAGAAGCAACTGCAGTTGCAAAATGGCTTTCTGATAAAAAATAAAGCTTACGATGAAACCGCTACTGGGCTATATGCCTGGGGCGGTTTTTTTGTTTTGTGGTGGGCTGAGCTGGAGTTAGTCAGTAGAGCTTGTCGATTAGCCATAACAGTTCGGCTGCTTGCCCTCATTGTTTGTCGATTAGCCATAACAGTTACATAGTTAGCCCTTACAGTCCGCGCATTCCTCACACAGTTCGACGGCACTCTTCGTCATTTGATAAAATCAACCACTAATCCAAAAAATATTGCTAATAATAGAGGAATTCCCTCCTAAAGGTCGAATACAATCAAGTGAGACAGTCTTTTGGTCTAGTGGTTTTGTCGGATAATAGAACTATCGTCTATGTTTATCGATGTTATAGTCAAGAATTAAATGAAACACAACTGTAATACTTAGAAAGTCGAATCATGTTATAATAGGGCTGTTGGAAAAAAAGAGAGACAAAAATATTCAGGTGGTTTTAGAATGATTGTGATGAAAAATGTCTATAAAAAGTATCCGAACGGCGTCGTTGCAGCAAATGGCATTAACATCGAAATTGACCGTGGAGAATTTGTTTATGTGGTCGGTCCGAGTGGTGCAGGTAAGTCGACGTTCATTAAAATGATGTACCGTGAAGAAAGACCAACAAGTGGAGAGATTATTATTAATGGCATAAATCTTGCAACATTGCGTAACAAACGTGTACCGCAATTGCGCAGGCAGATTGGCGTTGTTTTTCAAGACTTTAAATTATTACCTAAATTGAATGTTTACGAGAATGTGGCGTTTGCGCTCGAAGTAATAGAAGCACCGCCAGCAGAAATCCGAAAAAAAGTGAATGATGTTCTTGCGCTTGTCGGACTTACGCAAAAAGCGCGGATGTTCCCGAACGAATTATCAGGTGGAGAAGAGCAACGTGTTTCCATCGCTAGGTCAATCGTCAATGTACCGAAAGTTGTCATTGCAGATGAACCGACAGGAAATCTTGACCCTGAAACATCATGGGACATCATGAAGATTTTCGAACAGATCAATGCTCGTGGAACGACGATTGTCATGGCTACCCATAATCGGGAGATTGTTAACGCTATAAAACACCGTGTAATTGCTATAGAAGGCGGACTCATTACCCGTGACGAATACGGAGGTGAGTACTATGAAGGCTAGAACGCTCGGTCGGCATGTACGCGAAAGTTTTAAGAGCATTCGCCGTAACAGTTGGATGACATTTGCGTCAGTTAGTGCTGTTACCGTCACTCTCCTGCTGGTCGGTGTATTTATCGTGATTATGATGAATTTTAACCATCTTGCGAAAAGTATCGAGAATGACGTGGAAATTAAAGTTGTTGCCGATCCAGCAGCAGACAAGGTGATAATTAAAGAGCTGGTAGAAAAAGTCCAATCAACAGATGGAGTTCTTGAAGTTGTCTATTCGTCGCGAGATGCTGAGCTTGACAAGATGATTAAATCATTTGGTGATGAACTAAGTCTATATAAACAGAGCAATCCGCTTGGTGATGCACTGTATGTAAAAGCGAAGGACCCACAACAGACTGCCGCTATTGCAAAGAAAATTGATACATATGACTATACATATGATGTCGTGTATGGCGAAGAAAAAGTGGAGAAGCTCTTCAATGTACTAAACATGAGCCGAAATATCGGTCTTGTTTTGATACTAGCACTGTTATTTACGGCGATGTTCCTTATTTCGAATACAATCCGTATAACTATCGTTGCTAGACGAACTGAAATTGAAATTATGAAATTAGTCGGAGCGACGAATAACTTCGTGCGTATTCCGTTTGTATTAGAAGGAATGTGGCTTGGCATTATGGGGGCAATCGCTCCAATGCTCATCATATCTATATCCTATTACAAGTTATTCGAACTTTTGGAACCGAAACTGCAAGGAGAACTGTTCCAATTACTTAACACGGCACCCTTCATATACCAACTAAATGGACTGATTCTATTTATGGGGATTTCGATTGGTGTTTGGGGCAGCTTTATGTCTGTGCGTAAATTTCTTAAAGTGTAAATAATAGATAGAGTGTGAGAGGGGAACTGGGAAGTTGAGTAGATACAAAAAGCTGTTGTCGGGCACAATTGCAATCGTTTTCCTGTCCAGTATTATTAGTGGAGCGGGCGTTTTAGCAAGTCCTTTGGATGACCTTAAAAAAGAACAGAAATTACTTGATATGAAGAAAAGTGAATTGAATACGGGAATTAGTAAAAAGAATACTGAAATTCAAAGCAAAAAAACAACAATCGAAAAAATTACGGATCAAATTTTAGCGCTTAATGCTAAAATTACCGAATCCAATGAACAGATTAACCGTGTTATCGGACAAATAAATCAAACAAACGATGAAATTGATGCGCTACGTATTTCAATTGCTGATCTTGAAAAGAAAATTGAAGAGCGTGATGTAGTATTGCGTGAACGTGTTCGTGCCATGCAAGTAAAAGGTGGACAAGTTAGCTATCTTGACGTTCTCCTTGGAGCAAATAGTTTTGCAGATTTCATAGACCGTTTTTCGGCTGTCAATTCTTTAATGGATGCAGATCGGGATATTATGGAGCAACAGGCAAGTGATATTGCGCAGCTTGAAGAAGAGAAAGCACTTGTCGAATCCAAACTGGCGAAGCAAGAAGCCGCTAAAGAACAACTGCAAAGTTTGAGAGCCTCTCTTTTAGCACAGAAAAAAGATAAGAATAAGTTAATCGATAAGCTAGAAGCTGAACAACAGAAATTAGCCAACGAAAAAGAAAAATTGGAAGTTGATTTGCATGAAACGTATGAGGTTAGTAAAGATCTTGAAACGAAGATTATTACGGAGCAAAAACGTATAGCTGAAATTGCGCGTCAAGCTGAAATTGCACGTAAAGCAGCGGCAGCTCAAGCTGCGAGAGACAAACAAAATAGTAGTAGCGGTGGAAGTGGTGGTGGAGGTTCATCGTCTTATCTTCCACCCGTATCAAATGGTACATGGACAAAACCAGCTTCTGGAACTTACACATCGTCATTCGGTTGGAGAACGCATCCAATCTACGGTACTCAAAGACAACACCGTGGAGCCGACATTGCGAATAGCACTGGAACGTCTGTAGTCTCGGCGGGTGACGGAGTTGTTTCCCATGCTGGACAAATGGGAACTTATGGCAATGTTATCATGGTGACACATTCAATTGATGGACAGATTTTCACAACAGTCTATGCACATCTGTCCAGCATTAATACAAGCGCTGGTCAGCAAGTTGCAAAAGGCCAGTTCATCGGGAAGATTGGAACCACAGGCGCATCGACCGGGCCTCACCTCCATTTTGAAATGCATATTGGAAACTGGTCAGCATCTGGACCAAGTGCCGTTAATCCGTTACGTTATGTATCATTTTAACTAATTGTGTCCGTCCCAAGACTGGGGCGGATTTTTTTTGTTTTTATAAACTTGAATGATGGCTTTCGAGGCTATTATTGGATACGATTATGGTATTAATTATCGAAGGGATTTTATGCGTATGCCAGTAACTTCGTTTTTTACGATAGGAAGCCTCAGCGTTCCAGCGTCTTGGATTGCCATCATGGCAGCATTTTTTGTTGCATATAGTGCAGTTCGGTTCCGATATGGGAAAAAGCATGCGGTAATCATAGGGGATGCTTTTTTTTATTTGGTGATTGTTTGGAAATTGAGTATCGTACTCACTGATTACGAATCGATTCTTCGGTCACCTCTTGCGCTTGTTTATTTCCACGGTGGGGTAGTTGGTTTTTACTTAGGGCTGCTATTTATTGCCGGGAAGACTTTATGGGATATCAAGAAGGGCCGGCTGGGTGCAGATGGGTTTCGGGCACTCTTTACGGGTGCGGTTTTTGTTCAAGTTGTGTATCAGGTGATGATGGTTTTATTGAATGAAGGTGAAATGATTGCCCAGGTAGTGACGGTTGTTGTATTTGGGTTATTCACGGTGTTTTTCTGGATGAATAGTAGGAAAGCTAGTAATTGGCCGGTTCAACTTGCGCTTGTGTTTATGGCGGTTCATGTTTTTGTAGCTGCTGTTCAACCCGATGAATTTATTCAGACACCGCTTATTTCGACTGTAGTTATGGGGTTATTTTTTGTGATTGTGTTTATGCGGAAGTTAGATTGGAGGATCAACTATGAATAAGAAAACACTTGGATTCATCCTAGCTGCATTGCTTATCGGGTCGATGGTGATCGTGATGGTGAAATCGAATTTGGATAAACCAAAAGAGATCGATAAGTTTCTGATTGGTGCAGATTTTAGTGCATTAGACGAAGTGCCTGGTTTGGAAAAAGGTTCGATTCCACCTGACTTTGAACTGTCTACGCTTTCTGGTGAAGTGGTTAAGCTATCGGATTTGAAGGGCAAAAAAGTAATTTTAAATTTCTGGGCGTCGTGGTGCGGACCGTGTAAGGCGGAAATGCCGCATATGCAGAAATACTATAAGAAATATAAGGAGAAAGACAATGTTGAAATTGTTGCGGTCAATTTGACGACGGCGGAGAGGCGGGGCATTAAGGGCGTTGAGGAATTCATCGATATCTATAGATTGACGTTCCCGATTCCGCTGGATAAAGAAGGTACGGTTATGGATGACTACCGGATTATCCCGATTCCAACAACGTTTATGATAGGCACGGACGGTAAGATTAGTCAGAAAATCGTCGGGCCGATGGATGAAAAGACATTGAGGGACCTAGTTAAAAATTTAGATTGAAGAAAGCCGGTTTACTGCTGTCGTAATGTTCCTATGTCGTTCATATAATGGACGGAGGAGGGGACATTGCATTATGCAAAGAAGCCGGTTTATGTTATTCGTCGTTCTGGCCGCTTTGGCGACGGTCGTCTTTCTTCTGTTGGATGGTTGTGCAGGAGAAGGAAGTGCCAAGAAGGAAGAGGGAACGCTAAGTGCGTCGTTTCCAGTCATCGATGAAGCGTTCAACGTCATCAAGAAACAAGGGGTATACCCAGTGGATAGGGACATGTTGATTGAAGGGGCTCTTCGCGGAATGGCGGATGTCATCGGCGATCCGTATTCGACGTATCTGTCGCAGGAAGAGGCGGCCGCCCATAAGGAATCGCTGGCAGGAGAGCGAATCGGGATCGGCGCTGAAATTACGCGTTCGAATGGGAAATACATCATTGTGGCTCCGGTGAAAGGTTCACCAGCTGATAAAGCCGGTTTGCAGCCGTATGACGAAATTATTCGTATTGACGGCGAGCGGATTGAAGGGGAAGCACTGCAAGACGTAGTTCAGCGAATCCGCGGTAAGAAAGGGACACCGGTTTCCTTGACAATTTTTAGACCGGATTTGGATAAGCATATCGAAGTGTCGGTCGTGCGAGACAGTATTCCTGTAAAAACTGTATCCGCTGAAATAATTGAAGAGCGTGGACAGAAGATCGGTTACATATCGATTACGATGTTCGGCAATGAAAGCCGCCAAGAGTGGCTGGACGCAACAGATAAGCTTGTGAAGGATGGGGCACAGTCACTGATTATCGATGTGCGCGGCAATCCCGGCGGTTACTTGCATACTGTTGGCGGTATCGTGGGCAGTTTGGTGAAGAAAGACACGGTTTTTGCTTACATGCAAGATGCGGCCGGAACACTGGAACCGCTCGTTACGGAAAAATTAGAGAAGTTTCCGTATGATGAAAAGCTGAAGAAAATGCCGGTTGTTTTACTGCAGGATAAAGGCAGTGCCTCCGCAAGTGAAGTGATGAGCGCTGCATTGAAAGATTTAAAAAGAGGCTATATCATCGGTGCAACGAGTTTCGGAAAAGGAACGGTTCAAGAAACATTAGATTTGTCAAACGGCGGAGAAATGAAATTGTCGACTCATAAATGGCTCACACCAAAAGAAAAGTGGATTCACGGTAAAGGTGTAAAAGAAGACCTTGAAGTTGTTCAAAGTGAATTGTTTGGCGAGCATATTCGACTCGTCTCAGAGGTCTATACGGAAGGCGATTACCACGACGATATCGCTTATGGCCAGAAGTTGCTGACGGGTCTAGGATATAGCGTTGCCCGGGTAGACGGATTTTTTGACGAATCAACATCCCGTGCGGTTAATGCTTTTCGAGCAGCTTCTGAAGTAGAAGCGGGACCGACCATGGATAGATTATTTTACTCAACTGTAAAACTTAAAGTGGAAGAATTCCGAAATGACCGTAAAAATGACGATCAGCTGCAAATGGCAATTGGCTATATCCATCATATAGTGGCTGGAAAGTAAAAGGGGACTCCTGACGTTAGCCGTCGGGAGTTTTTTTGGTTTTTTTGGGTGGGGGCGGCCGTGACTTCGGTGGGGATTGCCATGACTACGGCGGGGAGTAGCCATGACTAAGTTGGGGTTTGCCATGACTAACTTAGGTCGCCATGACTTCGGCGGGGATTGCCATGACTTCGGAGAGAGTAGCCCTGACTAAGGCGGGGATTGTCCTTACTAACTTAGGTCGCCATGACTACGCTGGGGACGGCCATGACTTCGGGGAGAGTAGCCATGACTAAGTTGGCGTTTGCCCTTACTAACTTAGGTAGCCATGACTACGCTGGGGATAGCCATGACTTCGGGGAGAGTAGCCATGACTAAGTCGGGGATTGTCCTTACTAACTTAGGTGGCCATGACTTCGCCGG
>NZ_JADPRZ010000027.1 GCF_017347095.1 Sporosarcina sp. E16_8
GTAAACTGGGTCATAGGGAAGGCCTCTTTTCTAGGATTGGTTGTGGTGACTTAATTCTACCAAGAAAAGGTCTTCCTTTTTGCATTTATTCATTTACACAAGATATTTTACACTCTCCGTGGCATTCCACCTATCGCCCTCCTTATCCAATTTTAAATTACGCACTCTACCACTTTTATAATAAGACTCTCCTTTATTAAAAGTAGAAGTTGTAAACATTGTTCTTATTTCGTTAGCATCTAATTTGTTCATACTTTTCCCCTCCGCATATTTTCCGCGTGCTTGCCACTCGTGTTAATCTTTATTATACATTGACCACAGAAATAATCGAAAATTGTTGTCATCTCTTGTCCTCCACATTCCAAATACGACAAATTTCCGTGTTTTTAATCAAAATACGTGATTGATAATACAGATTAGGCTATGATATAGAAAGGATAGCCCTAACACTAAAAGGAGGCAATATGATGATCAGTCAACGACTAGCAGACGCTCTTAATCAGCAAATGAATAATGAGTTCGACGCTGCACAAGCTTATATGGCAATGGCTGCTTATTGCGAGCACAATAATTACGCTGGCTTTGCCAATTATTATCTTCAACAAGCTGAAGAAGAACGTTTTCACGGCATGAAGATTTACAACTATATGAATGACCGCGGGATACAAGCTAAGTTTTCCGCAACGTCAGAACCAAAAATCGATTTTGCTTCAGTATTGGATACATTTGAATCAGGTTTACAACAAGAAAAAGGTGTTACAAAGAACTTTTATGAATTAACGGACCTTGCTTGGGAAGAAAAAGAGCATGCCACGATTTCATTTTTGAGATGGTTCTTGGACGAGCAAGTTGAAGAGGAAGCATCCTTCGATACACATATCGAATACCTGAAACGCATCGGGGAAGATAAAAATGCATTGTATATCTATGAAAAAGAACTAGGACAACGCGACTTCGCGGCAGAATCTGGAGAATGAGTTAGTTCCATATGTTAAAATCCCCCCCATCAAGGAAGATGAGGGGGATTTTTACGTGTTTTTTGACAAATCCACCTATCTTAGACTTCGTACTTTCCTCCGCCAATATGTTGATAGGTTATTAAAAACCCTATGACTTCACCTATATCTCTTATACTACTTGAATAATTAAACAGGATAAGGGAAGCTACCTTACAAAGGATACCCATATTGGATTTTTAGCTAAGACTTTATTTCAATTAAACATAGCCGCTAATTCCCCCAACACTAATACTTCCCTTTTTTATTTCTCGCTATAATAAAATAAGGTTTTAACTATTCAGAAAAATAACTTGTTTGTTGACAGATTATTTGGTAGTGTGAAACTAGTATCCTATTAAGTAATTAACATTTATAACAGATTTAGCGCTATTTTTACGGAATATGAAAACGAATTCATTTGAAATGAGGCTTATTACTTTATTAAACTACCAGTTTTCAACACTTCAGAAAAAAAGGGGATGAAATCGTGGGTAAAAATCCGAAGAAAAAACAAGCGAATGTAACATTGGACTATGAAAAAATTATCAATACACCTGAATTCAAAGAATTAGTCAAACGAAAAAGAAAGTTTTCTACACCGTATATGATTTTCTTTTTTGTTGCCCTATTTACACTACCAATTCTAACAGGCTATACAACAATTCTTGAAAAAAGCGCCATCGGTTCGATGACTTGGACATGGGTGTACTCATTAAGTATGTTCGTAATGGTCTGGGTATTTACATCCATATATATGAACAAAGCGAAGAGTTTCGATTTAGACGTTGAAGAAATTCTTAAAAAACATGTTGTGAAATAAGGGGGGTATTTATAAGTGGATAATTTCATATCAATATTAATTTTCGTTGCAGTAATTGGACTGACACTCGGAATTACATACTGGGCTGCTAAGCAAACAACAACAGCGAGTGATTTTTATACTGCTGGTGGATCATTAACCGGCTGGCAAAACGGAATGGCAATTGCAGGGGATTACCTGTCTGCCGCATCATTCCTAGGAATTGCTGGAGCCATTTCATTAAATGGATTTGACGGATTCTACTATAGTATTGGCTGGCTAACAGCTTATCTGGTCGTTTTATTTCTAATCGCCGAGCCACTTCGTAATCTAGGGAAATTTACGATGGCTGATATGATTGGAGCGCGATTTGGAGCAAGAAAAGTCCGCGGCGCGGCAGCACTAAATACAATTACGATTGTGTTATTTTATATGCTTGCTCAGCTTGTAGGTGCTGGTGCACTTATTAAATTACTTCTTGGAATTGACTATTGGATTTCCGTTCTCATCGTCGGGGTGATGATGACAACCTACGTACTCTTCGGTGGTATGACAGCAACAAGTTGGGTTCAAATTGTCAAAGCAGTTTTGCTTATGATAGGAACCATTATTATTTCGTTCCTCGTACTACTAAAATTCAATTTCAACTTTATCGGCATGTTTGATGCCATGAGAACGGCAACGCCACATGGTGAAGCCTTCCTACATTCCGGCATAATTTACAAAGATCCGATTGGTTTGATATCCGTTCTTATTGCACTCGTTTTAGGTACGGCTGGATTGCCGCATATCTTAATGCGTTTCTTTACGGTAAAAGATGCGAAAACAGCTCGATCTTCTGTAATTTATGCGGTTTGGATTATTGGTATCTTCTACGTTCTAACCATCTTCCTTGGATTTGGGGCAGCTAAATTTGTTGGCGCGGATGCAATAATTGCAGAAAATGCCGCTGGAAACATGGCAGCACCTATGCTTGCTGGTGTCTTAGGTGGGACAGCATTAGAGTCATTCGTTGCAGCTGTTGCATTCGCAACAATCCTTGCCGTTGTTGCTGGACTGGTATTATCAGGGGCTTCTGCAATTGCACATGATATCTACGGAGAAATTATTAAAAAAGGTAAAGTAACAGAGAAACAACAAGTAAGAGCAGCAAGAATCGCTGCAATTGCCGTAGCTGTTTTCTCTATCATTTTGGCACTCGGTGCGGAAAAATTGAATGTCGCCTTCCTTGTTTCTTTGGCATTCTGTATCGCCGCCTCTGCGAATGTGCCGACTATCCTCTTTACAATCTATTGGAAAAAATTTAATACGACAGGTGCAGTTGCTTCAATGTTAACTGGTTTGATTGTCGCGCTAGTCCTTGTTGCATTAAGCCCTAGTGTTATTAATCCTGTGCCGGGAGCAGCGTTCTTCGTTGGGCAACCGATCTTCCCATATTCAAATCCAGCCATCATTTCAGTTCCAGCAGGATTCTTAGCCGCAATTATTGGTACACTCGTTTCATCTAAGAAGTTCGAAGCTGAAGAAGTTTCTTATGCTGAAGTGAAATTTAAAGCGGAAACAGGTTATAGAGAGCCTATGGGTTAATTTCTACTCCTTAACGTGCAGGGCACTCTTGCAATTGAATTATGAATTAAATGAAATAAACGTCGTCAGAATATAACTCAGCTCTAACTAAACACCATAATGAACAGGGCTCATTTTTTCTAATGAGCCCTGTTCATTATGGTTACATTCTTATTTACCCTAAATCCTCCACTACTGTCAAACCACCTAAACTTGTTGAACCGAAAACGAGGAGAAGAAGAAATACGATTAATATCACGGTATTGATAAATTTACTGGCATCAAAACTGGTTGTTTCATCCACGTCCGTTCCTCCTGCCTTTATCCATTCGCCTTTTGATTCCATCGAATACCTCATCTAATGTCAAATCTCCGTTTTTCTCTAAAAAATCAGCCATTTCATCCACTTTGTTATCGTTCAGATGTTTGAATTCTCCCAACAATGTAACGGAAATGATGGGTTTATCTCTATAGAATTGGGCGGATTCGACTTTTAGTTTACCGAGCAAAAGGAGTGATGCTGCTACGATTTCAAGATCTTTCCCTTTTAAGAGATCGCCCAGCGTGTATTTTGAATTTGGATTCTGATTAAAATTATTGTACACGCCTAAACACATCCTTTTTCGGGATAGTGATTCGTACTTTGTGGCCTTATTGTTTATCTTATGTTGAAGACTTTATGTTTGTGTTTGGAATTCATTGGCGCTGGTCTTCATTTCCTTATTACTGAAAACAAAAATGATGAAAAAGGCATCCCGAAGGATACTTTTTCATCATTTTTTCAGTGCGTGTTTTTTCCCCTTATTATCTTCAACGATGATTTCAGTGTCCGTCACAGTTATGTCTTGCGCTTGATATGGTAGAAACCTTTGTACTTTTAATATCAATTGTTTTTTGATTAATTTTAACAAGTTTATTATCCATAATTGTGCACAACCAGCCATCCTGTTCGATCGACGTCCCCTTTTCACCGATATAGGACTTGTTTGCGCCCAGTTTCATGCTGACTTGACTTCAAGGGCACGCGATAGAAATGCGGAGAATTGAGCGCATGTGACTGTATTCGATGGTTTAAATGAGCCATCTGGATAGACGCCTGCAATTCGATTTTTGAAAAATTCGACGTACTCGATACATCTTTAAATTTCACTGTCGGTTTGTCGATCACTTTGATGTCCAATGCTTTCTGTAACATCGCTACCGCTTAGCACGAGTAATTGGATGATTTGGCTTAAACGTCCCATCCAGATAGCCACCGATTATATGCTTGTCATAATGATACAAGACTTCTTTTTCTGCTCCGTGTCCATTCAAATCTAAAAACTGTTCGTGCGCTTCAGCCTTTGATAATGGCAGTATCGACAACATGAGTACTGATGCAACGAGTGTCATGGTGAATTTCTTCAAGTGCAGACCCTCCTTTTTCCGAACTACACCCTATTATTGATTAATTACAGAAAAAAAGATCGCCCATTGATTCAATGCTGGCATTTACTTTATTTTAAATACCTTCTTGAGCCCGCATAGTTTGCTTTGTAAGGGTGTGTATCGATGGATACAATTTCGACGTTTCTGCTTGAATTAGGTGCGTGGATCATTTGACCTTTTCCGATATACATGCCGACGTGATAGACCTTCCCTTTGCCTTGATTGTACGCAAAAAATAGTAAATCGCCTGCTTGCATATTTTTCCTTGCAACAGGTGTACCGTTGACTGCCTGGACGAATGAATCACGTGGAATCATGATGCCATGATTTTTGTATACCGAATGGATAAGACCCGAACAGTCAAAGCCAAAACCTGATATACCTGACCAAACATACGGTAGTCCCAGGAACATCTTGGCACTATTGACGATGTCTTGTTGAGTGGGTTTTGGTATCGCCGCAAAGTTTTTAACGACTTTAGCATCTTGCTTACGCAAATATTTCACACCATTAGCTGGCGTTTGAACATGCAACCAATCGCCTTCTTCCTTAATGACAGGAAGCATTGTTGTGTAGCTGATATCCATGAATTTGTTGGCCTTTTTTGGTTCATTATATAGCGTAGCGATATTTGTATCGACGATTGCTAGTTGGCAATCCGTATAATCAGTCGTTATTTCTGTCACATGGGATTTCGGGACCCATCCTGGATAGCCCGCTTTATTCCTAGGTGTGTATTGGTCCTTGACAGCGATTTCATGCCAGTTGCCGCTACTTTTCAAAATGACGACTTCCTGTCCAAATAAGGCCTGCGTATCCGTTCGACCAACGAGCCATAATTTTTGGCTGACAGACATACTTTTCGTCCACTTTTGGATATCGGTAGGGCTCGAAATAGATGGACGGTCCACTACACGATTATTGTTCGGTGATTTCCATAAGTTTGTCACTTGTACAGTTATAACAGCCGTCTTTTTACTGTCAGACTTATAACAGACAGGCTGTTTTTTAAATTCAGGATTCAGTATTCGTGCGATGAACACACCGAAATTCGCTTTCGTAATGAATGCTGTAGGCTTATATATATTGTTTGGATAACCCGTTGTGATTTCATTGGCGAATAGTGTTTTAATCGAATCCGACGCCCAGTATGCTGGATCGACATCTTTAAAAGCCTGTTCTGATGTTCCCTTCAACTTAAAAGCTTTGACTAAAATCGCTGCCATTTGTCCTCTAGTTAACTTATCGTTCGGCATGAATTCGCCGTTCGCATTACCGTTGACGAAACCTTCATCAGTTATTGTAGCTATGATATCGTATCCTTCGTCCCCCAAAGTGACATCGATGAAATTTGGATCGGGCCGGTCTACCGTTTGGAGACCTAACGCCCTGATAATCATAGCTGAAGCTTCCAGGCGCGTAATTTCTTCATTCACACCAAAACTTTGTGTAGGGTCCGCAAAGATAATACCGCGCTCCACCAAATAATCTAATTCTGCTTTCGCCCCGTACTTATCATCGACATCTTTGAATAAAGGTGCCGCAGAAACATTGCCTAGTGTAGTGAACATAACTAGCAGTGCAGTAAAAAAAGACATAAGTTTTTTCATCAAACGTAAACTCCTTTTCTATTGATAGATTGTATATTAACAGTACAGTAGATTAAACATTCTGTATAGTCATTCTTCATAAATATACATAGCAAAAAGCCTGAAACGTCCGCCCTATTATAGGGCAGTCCCATCGTTTCAAGCTCTCTTTCATATACCATGCTTTTCGGTTATTAGTTTTTGATTAATAGCTCCAGGAAGTCTTCTGAAACGTATGTTTTCATACCTTTCAGTTCAGGTGCTACTTCGAATTTACGGATGCTTTTATTATATCCATACATGTTATCGCCGCGTTTAATTGTGAATGAACTGTTGTCTAGAGTAACAAGTGCTCCTTTAACTTTTGGCTGCGAAAGGACATTATAACCAAGATGCTCAGCAACTTTACGAAGTGGAATCATTTTGACGCCATTTTTCATATAATGGTCGCTAGCGATGATGTCTTGTAAACCTGTTGGTACTTCTGGTTTCACTTCTGGTTCTACTTCAGGCGCTTCTACTGTTGTATTATCCAAAGCTATAATTTTAGTTGGTGGTGTTTGTGGTGGTAAGCCTCTCGTTGTGATTGAGTAAAATACCATCAATTCTTTACCATCCAACTCTTTCAATTCGATTGCTTTACCTTGTTGATTGAAAAGGGGCGTATCCTCCCCGATATTCAATTTTAACTCGCCATCCAAGCTTAAGAATTCTTTGTTAAACTTACTGACTTTCACTTCACCGAAAACTTCTTTATCGCTTACAACGACCATTTCCGGTGTCACTGTTGTCGGATAAATCAGGATCATCGGCTTGTTTTTATCATAATAAGCTGCGATAGTTGCACCCTTTTTCAAGTCTGCTGGTTTTAAAGATTTTGTCGTCCCACTATTGAATAGCAGAGAGTCATCATTGATACGTAAAATTGTAATCAGTTTATCTTCATTTTCAATCGTTACACGGATTCCCGCTTCTTCCTTTTCAATTTCTTGAATGACGCCCGTAGCTTTCATAAAGTTTGTTGTAACTTGTTCTTTTTCGCTAATAGCTTCTGTAACCTTTTCCTGTGCTTGTGCTGAATAGCCACCTACTACGCTTACTGCTAATAGTGCTGCTAATGCGATTGTACCGATTTTTTTCATTCTAATTCTCTCCTCACTTTTCGTTACTCTATGAATTTGACGGAGAGCACTGGTAAAAGTTACATTTATTTTTTTCGGTGCCTAACACGCCCCAAAAAGGTAGCTGGCGCCAATACAATTTAGAAACTCACAGCCATTTAGTGTACATTCGATTCAATAATTCTCATTACGTTATCAAGCGTGATTCCAGTAAGTTCCGCTATTGCAGTCGGAGCTGTTTGCTTCATATGCATATTCAGTACAATTACCCTGTCACGTTCTGCTGTAGCCTCTTCCCTTCCCTTTTCAATTCCTCTTTCTATTCCTCTTTCTATTCCTCTTTCTATTCCTCTTTCCATCGCATCATATTCCCGCTGCATTTGGTCTTTCAACTGGATTTCTCGTGAGATGGCAATTGCGCGGGTTTTGGGATCTTGACTTAAACGTTGAATTTCTTCGAATGCTTCTTTCATTGTCGAGCTTTCCATCGCCAACGCCTCCTTTGTTTGTTTATCCCCTTTTAAAAATAACAACCATTTTTCAAGCGAGTCGGTATCTTGTATGTGCTGAATCCCTATCTTTGTTAATTCAAGCACATGAATCTCGGCATGGTCAGAAAAAACTGTTCCATCTTCCGGATCGATTAACTGAAACATACTATGAAAGTGGGCTTTCCGCAACATTTTAAAATTGGTAATCACAATTTGAATTGCCTTGTTCAATAGGATATAGTCTTTACCACTTTCATCCTGACTTGCATACATTTTTGACCAATACATAAGCATACGTTCGGGAAATGCTTGATGACCTCTTACCTGTATTTCTACATTAATCTGTTCACCTTGATCTGTCATAACCCGAATGTCCATCACCGACATCTTATCGGCTGAATGAGTGAGTTCGAGATTGGGATCTGTCAATATTACTGAAGAAATAGTACCCCCTAAAATAGCATTTAAAAAATCTAACAGCAATTTATTATTCCGTCTATCACCAAAAAAACTTCTAAAGACAACATCATTGCGCATATCCAACAAGTCAACAGCATAGACATCGCCACGTTCACGAATAAGAGAAACCACACACTCACTTCCATTCGCTTTTCCTCATTATAAAACAAACGTTCTCATTACTCAAACATTTTAACTGAATATTACAACACGAAACAAAAAGACCCGCCATTTTTAGCAGATCCGTTTGTATTACCCTCGGACAGAGGTCGATTGAATAGTGCTTCACTGAACACCTTAATTCAAAGGCCCATTACATGATTACAACTTTTTTGGTGAGTAGAACGGCAGTAAGAATAACCACAGCTTGGTCGATTTCTTCATATGTAACAGTTAATGGTGGTAATAGTCGTATGACATTGGCTCCTGCTTGAACTAACAGCAAACCTGCTTGTTCCGCTTGTTGAATAAATGGTAGAATCTCCTCTTCGCATTCAATCCCCAGCAACAGGCCCGCTCCGCGAATAGTGAATTGGTCTTGCGGCAATAATGTCTGCAGTTTTTCAATCAAGTAAGTCGATTTATCTTCAACTTCTTGCAAGAACTTTTTCTTAAATACAATATCAACAACTTTTTGTGCGACTGCAACAGCTAACGGGTTGCCCCCGAATGTCGTACCATGAGTACCCGGTCCGAATGAAGGAAAAAGCTCACTTGATCCGAGCATAGCACCAATCGGGAAGCCTCCACCTAATCCTTTAGCGAGTGTAATGATATCTGGCTCAAGGTTTGTCTGCTCATAGGCATAACGCGTTCCCGTACGTCCAATGCCTGTTTGAACTTCATCGACAATGAGTAAAATCCCTTTTGACTTACAGATAGCTGTTATTTTTTGTGCAAAGTTTGAGTCAATTTGGTGGACGCCGCCCTCTCCTTGAATGACTTCTAGCATAATTGCAGCTACATCACCGTCAATCGCAGCTTCCAATTGTTGTTCGTCATTGTAGGGGATGATACGAAATGTTTCCAGCAGTGGCCCAAACCCTTCGCGAACCTTGGCTTGCCCAGTCGCAGACATGGCGCCAAATGTCCGTCCATGAAAGGATTGTTCAAATGTAATGATGACATTTTTCTGTGTATGTTTTCGTGCTAATTTAATTGCTGCCTCATTTGCTTCAGCACCACTGTTACAAAAAAAGGCGTGGCTGAAAGGCGTTTCTTCCACAAGCTTTGCAGCTAACAGTTCCTGCTCCGGACTTTCAAATAAGTTTGAGACATGCCATAGTTTTTCACTTTGCTGTTTGACTGCTTCAACGAGCGCTGGATGTGCATGACCAAGACTGACGACCGCAATACCACTTATGAAGTCTAGGTACTCTTTTCCCTTGTCATCCGTCACGATCGTACCACGCCCTTTTACCAGATGGACTGAACGACGTGCGTAATTTTGAAATAGCGTAGTCAAATGAAGACCTCCCTGTATTTAACTGTAGTTCCTTCTAATTGCTGTCCGACAATTTGGACTGACGGAATGCCAGCACCTAAACAGTCGAGTGCGGCTTTGACTTTTGGCAACATGCCTCCGTAAATTTCACCTGTTTCAATCCACTGGACAATTTCTATTGGTGAAGCCGTTTGTTGAACACTTCCTTCTATTTGAATGCCCGGAGTATCCGTCACAAGAAGTAGGCTGTCTGCATGGATCGCCAGGGCAATCTTACTTGCAACTGTATCCGCATTGATGTTAAGGGGTGCTCCATCTTCTGTTGCACCGATACACGAAATAACTGGTACAAGTCCATCTTCAAGAAGTAATTCTACTAATTCGGTGCGGACGCCCTGGATTTCTCCAACGGAGCCGTACAGTTTTTCATCCAACAGCGTGCAGGTAAGCAATTGCCCGTCATATCCGCTAAGGCCTATCGCATTGATGCCACCTTTATTTAATTGATGGACGAGGGCTGGATTCACTTGACCTATTAATGTCGATTGAACAATCCCCACCGCAGCTTTCGAAGTCACCCGAATACCGTTCACTACGCTCGATGACACGTTGTTTCTAGCAAGTTCTTTATTAATAAAAGGTCCACCTCCATGAACAAGTACTACATCATGACCGGTTTCTTTCAGTTGTATGACATTCGTGAAAAAACCTTCATTCAGCCCTTCTAGCATACTTCCACCAAGCTTAATAACCATTCGTTTACGAGCGATATGTTGCGTTGATTTGGACATAGTCATATGTTAAATCGCACCCCCACGCTACTCCCTGACCATTTCCCTGATGAAGATCGACAGTGATTTTCACTTCTGGTTGTTTCAAATAAATCAACAGCTCCGCTTCCGAAAATGGGACAGGCTCCCCGTTTTCAACAACAATTGTTGTTCCAATCTTTATCTTGATGGCATCCGGATCCAATGTAGCCCCACTATAACCGACAGCAGCGATAATTCTTCCCCAGTTGGCGTCACAGCCAAAGATAGCTGTTTTTACAAGTGGTGAACCAACCACTGTTTTGGCAATCTTACGTGCTTCGACATCCGTAATCGCTCCTGATACTTCAACTTCAATAAGCTTCGTCGCGCCTTCCCCGTCTTTCGCAATCATTTTCGCAAGGTCTTGAGAAACAGCGTGTAATGCTTCCGTGAATTGTTCCCAGTCCGGATGTGCCGGTGTCAACGAATTATTGCCTGCCATCCCGTTTGCCATTACAAGCACCATATCATTTGTAGATGTATCACCATCCACCGTAATCGAGTTAAACGTCAAATCTGTCACTGTTTTGAGAGCAGCTTGCAGATGAATTGATTCGATTTTTGCATCTGTTGTTATGAAACCGAGCATTGTTGCCATATTCGGATCAATCATTCCCGATCCCTTTGCAGTTCCAGCGATAGTGATTTTTTTGCCATCAATCACCGTGCTGTATGCTGTATTTTTTGTTACGGTATCTGTTGTTAAAATGGCTTGAGAAAATAGAATCGAACCTTCTAATTCAGAACATGGTTCAAGTTTCTGAATGCCCTTAACAATTGGATCCATTTTCATCATTTCTCCAATAATCCCAGTCGATGCGACACCGACCAAATCAGGTGCAATCCCAAGTTTTTCAGCCGCTTTTAGTTGCATAAGGCGTGCATCTTTCAATCCTTGCTTCCCTGTACAAGCATTTGCATTTCCCGAATTAACAATGATTGCCTGCATTTTCCCCGTCTGGTGCATTGCTTCTTTTGTGACAATTAGTGGCGCAGCCTGAATTGCATTCGTTGTAAACACACCTGCAACATTTGCTGGTACTTCACTAACGAGAAGTGCCAAATCATTTTTCTTATGTTTAATCCCACAATGCATTCCTGTAGCTTTGAAACCAATTGGGGACGCGATGTTATTTCCCGATACACGCTTCAGAGCTAAAACTGTTGTCGTCATAATACTCCCCCTAAGTTAGATGAATGCCGGGACAAGTGATAGGCCGGTTATTTCCTCGAAACCACATTGTACGTTCATATTTTGAATGGCTTGCCCTGCTGCCCCTTTGACTAAGTTGTCAATGACAGAAACGATTGTTGCCCGATTCGTTCGCGGGTCAACTTTTACGAGTAAATCACAATAGTTTGAGCCGTATACTTGATTGGTACCGAACTTATCTTTTTCCTGCATAACACGGACAAATGGATGATTAGCATATGTTTCTTTCAGACAATCAATGAGGTGAGCTTCCGACACCCCATCCACTACTGGTGCATAACTTGTCGCTAGAATTCCTCTTGTCATAGGCACGAGATGCGTACTAAATGTGATAGGTGGAATTTCTTTTGCAAAGTTTGCAAAGGCTTGCTCAATTTCTGGAATATGCTGATGCTGATTTAATTTATAGATGGCTATATTTTCATTCGTTTCGCTGAAATGTGTCATTTGACTTGGCTGATTGCCAGCACCAGATACGCCGCTTTTTGCATCGATAATTAACTGGCTCGCATCGATTGCATTTTCTTTCAATAATGGTAATAACGACAACAGAACCGCCGTTGGGTAACAACCTGGATTGGCAATTAACTGCGCTTGCCGGATTGCATCATAATTCCATTCAGTCAATCCGTATACACTCTGCTCAACAGCTAAAGCCGGTGCAGGTTCTTTTTTATACCACTGTTTATATAGAGACAGATCTTTTAAACGGAAATCTCCTGACAAATCGATAAGCTTTGGTCCTTTTCCGATTAACGGCGGAAGCAATGTACTCGCTACGCCAGCAGGAGCACTTGAAAATACGACATCGAATTCTGCTAATCTTTCTAGCTCTATTTTTTGAAGTGGCTGTTCGACTATATTCATAAGATGTGAATACTTATGCGAGAACACTGTTCCCTCTTCGGAAGATGTGAATAATTCAATTTGCTCTACTTCTGGGTGGTTGTGCAGTAGCCGGATGAGCTCAAGTCCACCGTATCCTGATGCGCCAATGATTCCTACTTTCATTACAATCACCCCTGTTTATAAGTTACCCTTAGTATATGTATGCATAATTATAAAGTCAACTGTATTTTTACTTATTTTCAAACTATGTGTTTTTGAATACGTTTTCATTTATATGTAATGGCTATTCACAACTTCTGAACAAATGTGCTATAATTCCTTTAGCATCTGGTACTAATAATAGGTATATACAATTTCATTACCTACTCAGGAGGTTACTATGGAGGATTTACTTAAAATTAAAGGTAAAAACATTGTTGTAATGGGCGTTGCAAATGAACGAAGTATTGCTTGGGGCGTCGCAAAAACACTTTTTGCAGTCGGTGCAAATGTTATTTTCACATACAGGAAAGAACGTTCACTCGCTAAACTTGAGAAGTTGTTAAGCACGGCCGGTTTTGAAGCAAAATTGATTGTGCAATGTGATGTAAATGAAGATGAAAGTATCCATAATGCATTCGGGGCAATTGGCGCTGCAGTGGGTACAATTCACGGAGTTGTCCATTCACTTGCTTTTGCGCATGCAGAAGATCTGAAAAACGACTTCGTTGAGACTACGAGAAGTGGCTACGCATTTGCGCAGGATACAAGTTCTTATTCGCTTATTGCAACTGCTAGAGAAGCCCGTCCATTCATGACAGACGGCGGTTCGATCGTAACAATGAGTTATTTAGGCGCGCAACGTGTGCTTGATGGCTATAACGTGATGGGTGTTGCAAAAGCGGCGCTTGAAGCATCTGTGAAATACTTGGCGTTTGATTTGGGGAAAGAAAATATCCGTGTCAACGCGATCTCAGCTGGTGCGATTCGTACACTGTCTGCAAAAGGCATAGCTTCCTTCAATACGATTTTGGCTCAAATTGAAGAAAATGCTCCATTAAGACGCAACGTAACACAAGAAGAAGTAGCGGACATGACACTTGTTACGTTGAGCAATCTATCACGCGGCGTAACTGGTGAAATTATTTATGTAGATGCTGGCTATAATATAATGGGTTGAGAAAAGTGTAATGCGCCTTTTAGCCCCGACAAGCGCTGGAAGGCTTGAAGATAAAGGAAGTCTTTGCCTTTTCGGCAAGACTGAAGCGACTCGAGGGGCTGGCGCTTGGAGCCTAGACACTGTTCCGTATCAGAAAACCTTTACTTTCTAATCTTATGAACAAAAACAGCTTGAAAGGATAAATTTGTCCTTTCAAGCTGTTTTTTTGTTAGGAGGTGGAGATCGTTAGCATTTATACCGGCTAACGAGCATATAACACGACAACCAATCATATAACACGACAACCGATCATATAACACGATAACCAATCATATATCACGACTACCGATCATATAACACCACTAAACAGTAAAAAAAGGACTGTCCTCAATCAGACAGCCCCTCCCTTTATTTCCCCACTTGTTTCATCAAGTGCTTATTCCCTTTTGTAATGATATTTTCATAATCAATATAATCATATATATCATCCGTAATTTGCTCGCTAAACTTAGCCAACTCTTCAACCGTCAAATCTTCAATTGCTTTCTTTTGCTGTTCACAGTATATGATCAGTTTGCCAACGATTTCGTGCGCATCACGAAATGCTGTCCCTTTTCCTACTAAATAATCGGCAACTTCTGTTGCGTTGAGGAAGCCTGCTTTGATCGCTGCTTTCATATTATCCGCATTGACATGCAGCGTATCAATCATTTTTGACATGATTTCGAGACAGTCCATCACGGTATCAAGTGCATCGAAAAATTGTTCTTTATCTTCCTGCATGTCTTTATTATAAGTAAGAGGCAGACCTTTCAACGTCGTCAACAACGAAAAGAGTGAGCCGTAGACGCGTCCCGTTTTCCCACGAATTAATTCCGCAGCATCAGGATTTTTCTTTTGCGGCATAATGCTACTTCCCGTTGAATAAGCATCTGCCATATCAATGAATTTGAATTCTTGGCTGCTCCATAAAATAAGTTCTTCACTCAATCGGCTCAAATGCATCATAACAATTGAGAAATCCGACATCAATTCAAGTAAATAATCGCGATCACTAACGCCATCTAGGAAATTATCCACAGGTTTTGCAAAACCTAATAACGCAGTCGTTACGTCACGGTCGATGTTATGCGTTGTACCTGCAAGCGCTCCGCAGCCTAATGGGTTTTCATCCAAAATTTCAATTGCATTGCCTACACGCTTTTTATCCCTTTTGAACATTTGAGCATAAGCCCCTAAATGATGACTGAACGTTACGACTTGCGCACGTTGCAAATGTGTATAACCAGGCATGATTACGTTGTTGGCCGCCCCTTTAGTATTCAGTGAATCGATAAGCATTTGAAGGCTGTCCATCACTTGCGCCGCCTTGCCTTTTGCATACAAGCGCATGTCTACAGCGACTTGATCATTTCTGCTGCGTGCTGTATGTAGTTTCTTTCCTGTATCTCCAATGCGCTCAGTCAAATGCATTTCTACGAAAGAGTGGATATCCTCGTAATTGCCTTCAATTTTTATCGCACCCGTCTCAATATCATTCAAAATGGTTTCGAGCCCGCCTACAAGCAGTTCGCCTTCTTCTGGTGTCAATAAATCACAGTGTACCAGCATCGTAACATGCGCTAAGCTTCCTGCAATATCCTCTTTATACAATCTATGATCCACAGGTAATGATGTATTAAATTGCTCCATTATTTCATCTGCACGACTTGTAAAACGTCCGCCCCAAAGTTTCATTTATACGTCCACTCCTTTTTTGTAGTTTCTAGCATTCAGTTTCGATAATATGATCACTGCCAAGAAAAGAAGAACAACTGTCAAAATCAACGTCAGTGCACTGCCTGTAATACCTGCAACGATAAATCCGACTAACGCAATCGCTCCGTTAAGAAGGGCATATGGAAATTGTGTTTTCACGTGATCTATATGATCGGCTCCCGCCCCTGTCGATGATAAAATCGTTGTATCTGAAATCGGTGAACAATGATCTCCGAATATTCCTCCTGACAGGACTGCTCCTATACAGACTAACAGATGCGCATCGAGTGCGACAGCCATCGGTATAGCAATAGGAAGCATGATGGCGAACGTCCCCCAAGATGTCCCTGACGCGAGTGCCATTCCAGCGCCGACGAGGAATAGAATGGCTGGGATGATGAAAGCAGGTACATTTCCTTGCATCACTTCAACAATATAGTTTGCAGTTCCCATTTCATTGATTACTTTACCTAATGACCACGCTAAGACAAGAGTGACCGCAACATACACCATTTTTTGCATACCCGATGTGTAAATTGTGAAAATCTCATTAAACTTTTTAACTTTGTAGACTAGCATTAAAATGACAATCGTAATTGCTGCAAACAGATAGGCTGTCGATAAAGCAACCCTAAAATCATTGCCAGGTACCGGCTTGATTGGGAATCCGAACGAAACCAAAAGTCCGAATAACGTAATAAACAACACCGCTAAAGGAAGCAGTATTAAATTTGCATGACTCCCCTTGGTCATGTCTTCGCCTTCCTCCGCTTTCCGTAGAGGTGTTGACGTTGGCCAATAAAGAGCCCCTGTCTGCTGTATCCTTCTTTCCGCCTTTGCCATAGGACCGAAATCCAGTTTTGTTATGGCCATAAGTGGCACCATCGTAACAGCTAAAATGGCATAAAACTGAAATGGAATGACCTGTACTAACGTGCTGAACTCGGATGTCTTGATGCCCAATAAATCAAATTCATTTTTAATGAGCCCCATTATGTATACACCCCATCCGATGAACGGGATTAAAACCGCCACTGGTGATGATGTTGAGTCAATTATCCAAGCGAGTTTTTCTCTGGAAATTTTCGCTTTATCAAAAATATTATCAAACACTGGACCCACGATAAGAGGTGTTCCAATATCAGAGAAAAAGATGAGTACTCCGCCAAACCAAGCAGCCAGTTGCGCTTTCACACGTGTGTTAATGAACTTCGTTGCTTTTTCCGCAAGAGCTGCACCACCACCCGACTTCTCCATAAGCGCAACAAATCCACCTATGAAAAACAGTAAAACCAATACAGCAGCATTATAGCTATCTGCCACTTGCGGAAACAAATAATTTCCGATTGTCTCCATTGTCGCTTCAAGCGGACGACCGCCGACCAGAAGCAAAACACCAAAGTATGTACCAGAAAATAGCGAAATGATGACGTTTTTCGTTACTACAGCCAATATGACCGCAAGTATTGGCGGTAGCAATGATACAATACCCATGTGTTCCAATAAAATCCCCACTTCCATTCACCTTTATGTATAAATATAAATTATATTGTATAATTAATCGATTAGCAAGGACTATTAATTGGTAGATGACAATTGTAATCTTCGTTCCATTTACACGGTTCAAAAAAGCGCATCCCATCGTTACATTCCTGCTGCCACTATAAAAATATAGCGAATCGAACAACTCGCGTTACTCATTACAAAACTTTTTGATAAAAAGGATAACAGCGCTGAAATCGCGACAAAAACGATAAGTACATTACTCACGAGACTTGCTTCAACTGCAGCTGTTCCAACGACAATCCCGCCAACAATCCCTATCGTTTGTCCAATTTCCGTCGGCATTCGTATGCCGGCTTCTCTTAATATCTCAATAACAAGTTCCATAAATAACACTTCATGGACAGGTGAAAAAGGTACCCTGCCCCTGGACTCTTGTAAATTTAGTAGAACATTAAAAGGCAACATTTCTGGATGATGGGTTAGCACTGAAATATACGTAGGTGTCAATACTATCGTCAAGAAAAAACCGGAAAAACGTAGAGAACGAAGAAGTAAAGCTGTCGTCCACCGATTATATAAGTCTTCAGGAGAGATGAATAGTTCAAAAAATGAAATTGGACAAATCAATACTGCTTGACTATTATTCATTAAAATAGCGACTCGCCCATCTAGCAAGTAAGTTACTGCAGCATCAGGTCTAACCGTTGAAAGGTATTGTGGGAATGGCGAAAGTGGATGGTCATCCATTAGTTGTTTTAATACTGAGATATCATTAAAGCCCGGATGATTAATTTCAGCTATTTTTTTTAATACTTTAATCAAATTTTCCTTATTCACAATATCCTCCATATAAACTACAGAAATTTCAGTATTTGTCTCAGTTCCTATAGTGTGGTTCTCACTTTTCAGCCCAGTATTTTGAAGTCTTCTTTTTATTTGCGATATGTTTGTTTGTAATGACTCAGTGAAGGAATCTCGCGGACCAATGGCACTGGATTCGGTATCTGTTCCAATAATTGAACTCATAGGAGGGCTATATGTATGAACTGTTATGAAAAGATTTTTTCATGAAAATAGACTATCGTATTTCCTTCAGTGATTGAGGATAAAATACCAGATAGGCTGACTTTTCTCTGGTATATCAGCCGATTTTAGCAAGTCTTCCTTTTGATCTAACAAGGGAGTGATAACAGTTCTACGCAAAGTGAGTTTTTCGATAAGAGAGCTAAAATAAATAATTGTCACAAGCTCATCGGATGTCTGGTTATCTTTAAATACGGCATCACTTATTCCGGCTAATTCTATCTTAATTGCGGCAATTGTAATGAGAACTTTGTCATCTGAGTGTATGTTACTTTATTATTACTAGACATACCACTATCCGAAAAATCCATCTCTATCACCTTCTTTTTCGTTTACTATTCTTACTCAATATTTCCTAAATCGCAATGGTTTATACAAGTAAGGAACTTCTATACTTAGCCAGCTTGGCATAGAACCCTGCTATTTTCGATGTTTTTATTGGAAATTACATATTTGATCAATGATTAGGCCGATTAGCAGTCCTCAACCTTTTCCTTGCTGTCTGAATCTGACAGTGTTACAATTGGAAAACGTCTTAATTTAGCGAGTGATAGCTATGAATGCATTCAACCTAAACGATTATACGAATACCCTAAAACCTTGACAGGAGCCTGTCAAGGTTTTTTGTTTCCCTCGGGAAACATATCAATAGGAGGTCATCATTGATGAATAAGCATAGTCATTCAAGTGCTTCAATAATTGCGGTTTGGATTAGTTTAATAAGCAATATCCTACTAACGGGTATTAAACTCGTTGTGGGTTTCCTCTTTCAAAGTCCGGTCCTTCTAGCCGACGGTTTCCATAATGCAGGCGACGTGATTGCCAGTGGTGCCGCCTTGACCTCGATGCGGATATCCAAACGTCCCGCGGATGATGACCATCCTTATGGTCATGGAAAAGCGGAAGTCATTAGTTCTGCCATTGTCGCACTGATTTTAGGGCTAGCCGCAATTTATATTGCGTATGAAGCGATTTCTGCACTTTTTGAGGAACCTTCAAAAGCTAGTATAATAGCTTTACTGACTGCTTTCATTTCGCTTATTTGGAAACATGCCTTGTACGTCTATACAATCCGGATTGGTAAATTGACCAATAGTAAAGGGTTAATTGCGACCGCCTATGACCACTTGGCAGACGTCTACGCTTCACTAGCAGCTGTTGTGGGGATCGGGCTTGCACTCATTGGCGATCTGTACAACATTCACTTCCTGGCTTACGGTGACCCCGTTGCCGGTATCATTGTGTCGTTTTTAGTCCTCAAACTAGCGTATGTAATTGGTAAAGAAGCAATGGACGTCCTTATGGAGAAAAATATAAGCCAGCATAGACTGGATGAATTCGCGGCCTTAATCATGACAATCCCTGAAGTGAAACGGATTGACCGGTTACGCGCCCGGGAACATGGACACTATATTCTTGTCGATCTACGTGTCGGAGTGCCAGGTGAAATGACAATTCAGGAAGGGCATGATATTTCGCATAAAATCAGGGATACAATCATGGATTGTAATGAAGATGTGGATGAAGTTTTGATTCACTTGAATCCTTGGTATGAAGAAAATGAATAACAAAAGCGCAAGCGCTCTTTTTGCTTTTACTTACAGGACAGAAGCGGCAGAGGAAGGCAGCTGAGGATCGCGAAATCCTAAGCAATAAGGAGGGAATGAAGTCCAATCCCTCCCCAACTGCCTGACCCACGTCGTGTAGGCCCAGGGGCTAGTTGCTGAAGTCTAGACGTAAAATCCCTAGGTTACAACTTCTCTACAGTATGAGATTTAATAATTCCTAGACAAAAAAATTGCGTACATGTCAGTGACATGTACGCAATTTTTTGTCGTTACTTAGTTTTTCATTGAAGGTGACTCATCGCCCAATTCAGCGTCTTCCACTTCGTCCTCAGTCGATAAAAACTGTTGTAATGCCTGTTTGTTTTGCTCGAAATCGATACTAAGAACTTCCCCTGCCGCTACACGCTTCTCTTCAAAAGAGTGTTCAACAGGAATACGTAGCGTCTCTATTTTATCAGTCTTACCAAGAAGCAAACCTTTACCGATTGTAAGGATTGTTCGATTATCAACATTTGTATTAACGTACGGTTCCACAACACCTAGTAACTTAGGCAAGTTTAGTAAACTGTGGACGCTCACAGCTTCATCCTTTAATTTCGACAACGCTTCCTGCTGCCGTTCCACCCGCCCATAATCATTATGTTTATCGTGGCGGAAACGCACATAGCCAAGTAACTGTTCACCATTCAAAACTTGATTTCCGGGCTGTAATGTCATCCCAATTCCATGAGACATGGCATAAGGAATATCAACTTCTATCCCATTAGGAGCAACAACGTCTACGATTTTCGAAAATCCAGTAAAGTCAACAATTGCATAGGAATGAATATCAATATCGAAGTTTTCCTTTATCGTTTGCCTTACAAGTTCCGGACCCCCAATAGAAAAGGCAGCATTCATTTTGTGGTATCCGTGACCTGGGACATCCACATACGTATCTCTCATAATAGATACAAGTTTCATCTGATGGGTCGCTTGATTGTAATGAGCAATCATTAACGTATCAGCTCGTGCATCTTCATCTCCCCGCGAATCACTACCTAATAATAGAACATTAATTTCACCAAATTGTGGATCTGCACCTTCAAATTCACCATACGATGCATCGTCTTCTTTAACCATTCCTTCTTTTCCCAAAGATAATCCGCTATAGTATTGAGCTACCCCATATACGATTCCCGCTAACAGAATCAATGTAGTCACGATAAAGAAATTCCTTAGTCCTTTACGTTTTTTGATTCTTCGGTCGCTTCTTTTCATAAATAAATCCACCTATCATTAAATTCTATGTCATGTTTTATCGAATTAACGCCTAGCGCTATCTAGACTATAAAAATTCTATAGTTGTAGAGACATCTTGTCAACAATCGGTGGTCCCGATCAGGATACCCCCTCCCCTTTATTTGTCACCGCATCAATGGAATAATGCAAGAAAATAGATGTTACAAAATAAAAGCCTAATGGAACAATGTAGGCTATACTAGGAGATAAGAGGAATGCCGTTTAATACCTCTCTAGTCAAGGAGCTGATCTGAAATGTTAAAAAAACAGATGGAAAAGTATATTGCTGAAAATACGTTGGATAATAAAATCGAGTTCTTTCATGTGGATAAAGAGTACGCCGCCAAACATCAATTGATTGCTGGGGATGTAACCGTTGTAGAAAAAGCGTTTCAATTCATCGCAATCGAACGGTGCGTAAAAGAGACGGAAAATCTTATTCGTGAAGAAGATCAGAACTTTTTAAAAGACAGCATTTCATACTTGAAAAATCATATGAATGAATTTGTTTACGTAGAATCAAATGCTTTTGAAGTTATTAGAGTCGACGCCGTCGTTCTTGAACTTGATGATGTCTTTGAAACGTACACCGCCTTATTTGGACTGAAATTACAAAAGAAATTCGGGAATGACATGAAAGCATACCTTGACACACATTTACAGGGAGATGGTGCCAAGTATAGTGTGATGTTTTCCATTGAAGACGGTTTATGGGATATCAATTTTGCACTTGACTATATAGATGGTTTTAATGAAAACTTATCTTTTGTTGAGGTTTATCAACTGATGTACGACTTTATATTCAAAATGGTTGAGACCGTTGATGAAGCGCAGTGAAGGATGGGAATTAATTGAGTGATTTGGGTTTTATTTACACATATACACAACACACAGATGAGCATGATTTGTGCATGTTAGAGATGAGATCCTTTTTCGGCTTTGATGTCACTTCTACAGTATTGAGAAGTTCGATTAAAATTGATCCAAGTCGCAGCGCATTTATGAAAGAACGACTGGACATTATGTATGAAGGCGACAGCCTTGAGGTAATTTCACAACAGGTTGAACAATACGATTTAGGTGACTCTACATTTAGGGTCGTCAGTTTAAATACAACGGATCTCGATTCTACGAAAAAAATTGGACATCCGGAGCGTCGCAAAATCGAGCGAGAAATCGGCTTACGTATCAATGGTACTCCTGATTTAGTAAACCCACCCGACAATACGTTTGGCATTGTTTTATTGGATGGTAAGTGGTATTTCGGGAAGCATGTTGAAAGTGAATCCGTCTGGTTCCTTCATCAGAAAAAACCGCATATGTACTCTACCGCATTAAGTACACGTGTCGCAAGAGCAGTAGCTAATATTGCGATTCCACATCCAAAAGGTGTACGAGCAATCGATCCTTGTTGTGGCATTGGTACGGTGCTAGTTGAAGCATTGTCGATGGGTATTAATATCGTCGGACGGGATATTAACCCGCGTGTCGTTTTAGGTTCAAGAAAGAACATTGCTCACTTTGGGCTAGAAGGCACTGTAGATATCGGACCAATTGCAGAAGTCGTTGACGACTATGACGTCGCAATTATCGATATGCCCTATAATCTATTTACACATATTACACCTGAAGCGCAGCTCGAAATATTGAAGGAAGCACGCCGCTTTACAAAGAAAGTTATCGTTGTGACAATCGAGACAATCGATCACATGGTTGAAGAGGCGGGATTCGTCATTACGGACCGCTGTGTTGCGAAAAAAGGGCATTTTATCAGACAAGTACTTGTTTGTGAATAGAAGGAAAGACCTCGTTCATAGTAACGAGGTCTTTCCTTCTAATTAAACTTCAGATAATACAACTCTATTTCTTCCTTCTGTTTTTGCTTGATACAATGCCTTATCTACTCTGTAGTATAATTCTTCTATTGTTTCCAAATTTTCAAGATAACCACCAACACCTAAAGAAATCGTTATATAATCATTTGTAGGGCATAACGATGATGAAACAGTCGTTCGAAGCCTCTCAGCGATAACCATCGCCTCCTGAACATCCGTTTCAGCTAATAAAAGAATAAATTCCTCCCCGCCCAATCTGATACACACATCGTCGCCCCGTAAGATGTGGCTCATTTTTTTCGCGAGAAACTTAAGTACTTCATCCCCAATATGATGCCCGTAATTGTCATTGACAACTTTGAAATGGTCGATATCAATCATAATAACCGAAAACTGTTTTTTGTCTGTAGTCCACCTTGTAGTAACTTTGTCGCCATATCTACGATTCTTTAATCCGGTAAGAGGGTCTGTGTAGGAGCGTTCTTTATAATTCTCAACCCTCTGCTGCTGACTTTTCGCATATTCATGAATTGTTTCATTTAATTGCTTAGCCTCAAAATACCATGTTGGAATGTTAGCATATTGGTTTTGCTCCTCGTTATCCTTTAGTTTTGCCGAAAACATTGCTAATTTCCGAAGTGGAGATGATAATCTCTCAGTCAAAATAATAGTTAACAGGAAAAAAAACAGGACAAAAGGAAGTGCGTACAATAGCATTTTGTATATCATCCCCTTTAAAGGTTTGACGCTTGTTTCATAAGGTGTTTGGGAGACAACTCCCCATCTACTCGACTTAATGTATGTGTAGCCGGCAAGATATTCCTTCCCTTCTAAGTTCGTAACTTTTTGTGCGCCACTTTCATGTCCTAGAATTTTTTGTGCGACTTTATTTTCCTTGATCATTTCCCCGATACGTTTTGGATCCGGATGGAAAATCAACATCCCCTTATTATCGACTACCCACACATGAGAACCGTCCGTTGCAAAGTGTTCGTCGAGGATAGTATTAATAATATTATCTTCCTGCAAATAAATCGTTCCGCTTAAGAAACCCAGGTATTGGTTTTTTTCATTCCACAAAGGAGTGGAGACTAGAATGAGCAGTCTTCCAGTTGCAGCTTTATAAGGCATGGAGATAAGACTTTTTCTTTTAAGGAGTGCTTCTTTCGGACCCGCGGTATCCAGCTTTTTTCCTACTATGCCCAATTCCGGCGAGGTAGCAAGTACCACTCCCTCTTTACTTATAACCGATAGGGAATTAAAGTTTTTACTGCTAGTTAATAGATTTGCAAGTGTGCTAGATAATTTTTCAACGTCATCAATTTCTGCACTAATTTCGGAAGCTTTAACTTGCAAATTACTCTGCATTCCATTAAATACTTCCTCCGTCAAACGTGCCAATTTCATTGAATACACTCTGTTGATTTCTAGAGAATTATTTATCAAGTTTTCTTTTGTTACATAATAGCCAGAAAGCAACGTGATACTGAGTATGCCAATCATCGCGAATGATACGAGAAGCGTTATCCAGAATCGTAACGTTTTGATCATATGTATTACCTCTTCTTTAAGTTGTATTTGGTATCTATGATTATATCGGTTATAAAGGTGACAGTTGAATCACTAAAATTATTAGAAATAGACACTAAAATATCACTAATCAGTTTAATGCAGTATGAGAGGATTCCAATCCCCCCTATATATGGTATATAATTCGAGGCATGTACATATCTAAATTGTAACACTGTTAACTAATTATATTTAGGTAATAAACACCATTACATTCCCAATGATGTTTCGGTGATTTATGTTGTCCGCCTATGCTCAAACTATAAATTTCTTCAACTATTAAATAGTAAGTGTTGAAAGACGGTGATGGAAGTTAAGTCCATATGGGATGAAAGATTGAAAGAGCTTTACATTGAAATCGTGAAATACCTTTCTCTTATTGCAATGGGTGTATTTTATTCCCTTATCATCTTTGGCAGTATTTCTCTATATTACTACATGAAATTTCTTCAATGGTTACCTCCCCATTTTCCAACCGAAACGATAGCATCATTCGTAATTACATTCACTTTTTTAAAGGCTAACGTTCGTACATTTGTCAAAAAAGCTGATGTTATCTTTTTAATGCCAGCGGAGACAGCGTTATCCTCCTATTTTAAGAAATCAATGTTTTATAGTGCCTTTATAGATGCAATTCAATTGATAATCATGCTACTAATTATTAGCCCTTTACTAAAACAAGGGGAAATTTTCAATGCCGTATCCATTATTACTTTTTCAGGCTTAATCATCTTAAACATTCGCCTGACTTGGATTGAACAATGGCTAACTACTAAACTTCAAAGGCTCTTCCACAAAGTCGTTCGATTTTCAACATTTTATACAATTATTTATTTTATGTTTACAGGTGAGTGGGCAATTTCAGTGATCTTGTTGCTTGTCAATTTCCTTCTATGGTTCTATGTATTTACTACGCAGGCCAAAGGGATTAATTGGAGTTTTTTAATAAACCAAGAAGAAAAGTGCTTGTTAAAGATCTATAAATTTATTAATTTCTATATTGATGTCCCTCACCTTAAGCATTCGGTTAAACGGCGGAAGCTTTTAGGTTGGTTGTTAAAAAAAGTAATAACTTATAAACTTTCTTCTTCCTACACGTACTTATTTTCACACTTATTTATCAGGTATAATGAATTTTATTATTTGTATGTGAGATTAACCTTAATCGGGATTGGCGTTAGTTATTTCTTTCCTGCTTATGGCTGGTTTGTTGCTTTTCCACTATTACTTTTATCCGGGTATCAGTTACTCCCTTTACAATACTCGATAAATGACAGTTCCCGTATTTATCCCGTATCAACTAAGACACGTAAACAGTCTTTTCAAAAACTACTAATGAGCCTGTTAATCGTACAACTACTTTCTTTCAACTTGGCTTCGTTTAGTCCTATTTTCGATCTAAAAGTCGTTGTACTAATCTTCATGGAGTTGCTAGTTGCATACTGGTTTGTATACTTTTTCGCATCGAAACGCATTTTTGTTCAGTAAATTTAATAACCAAAAAAGAAAGTGCCCATGACTGAGCACTTTCTTTTTTCAGTTTGAAACAAATGTTGTATAGTCGGCCAAGAGACGTGCGCCGTAACCAGTTGCAGATTTCGCGTAATATCCTGAAGCGCTGTTTTTACTCATCATGCCTGCCATATCGACATGCAACCATTTACTGTCTTTCGGTACGAAACGGCGAAGGAATAAGCCTGCTGTAATGGATCCTGCCCCGTCTAATGAACTGATGTTATTCATGTCCGCATAGTCACTGTCTAGGGACTTATCATACGCTTCGACTAATGGCATCGGCCAGATAAAATCACCGTTTTGATCACCAATTTTTTTCATTTGGGTAGAAAGTTCTTCATCTCCGAAAACACCACCGATTTCAGTGCCAAGTGCATTGACGATTGCACCTGTAAGCGTAGCGATATCGACGATGTATTCAGCTTTCCACTCGCCTGCACGAATAAGTGCGTCTGCTAAAATGAGACGCCCTTCTGCGTCAGTATTGCCGACTTGAACTGTCAATCCATTCTTGTAGGTGATGACTTCACCTGGTAAGACAGATGTGTTATCTGGCATGTTTTCCACGATTGGAATAAGTGCTACGACATTTACTTTTGCTTTCGATTTCGCAAGCAATGTGAGTGCACCTGAAACGGCAGCTGCTCCACCCATATCCATGCGCATATCACTTAAGTCTTTGCCGCTCTTCAAGCTGATGCCGCCTGTATCGAATGTCACGCCTTTACCGACGAGTGCCACAAGCGGTTTAGACGCGTCGCCTTTGTAGACGAGTTCAACGAATGACGGCTTGTAGATACTACCACGAGCGACTGTCAGCACGCCGTTCATTTCCATTTCCTCCAGTTGTTCTTTGTCAAAGACATTTACTTCAACATCAGTACCTTCAAAGTTTTTCTTCAGTACTTCTGGGAACGTTTCTGGATTTAGGACGTTTGACAGTTCATTCATCAAGTCGCGTGAGAATGCGGTTGCTGCCGCACGGATTTTACCTGCTTCAATGGATGGCTTTGCTTCGTCGCCCACTACCTGAAGTGCAGTCTGGAATGCTGTAACCTCCGATTTATATGTAACAAATTGGTATGCCCCTAGTTCCCACCCTTCTGCAAATGCTGTTAGGACAGATTCTTTATCCAACTTTGCGTAAGCATGCGAAAGAATTTCTGCTTCAATAATTGCTGTTCCGGCTTTTTGAGCGCTTACATCACGAGCAATATTCCCTGCTGTTGCGCGAACTTTTTCAAGTGTCGCCTCTTTTTCTTTGCACTCTTTTACTACAATATAATGCGTTTCTTCGATTATTACAGAACTATGCCCCGCCTTTTGATTGGCTACAAATTGTTTGATTGCAGCATTTCCCGAAACAATTGGATCGTTCGCAAAAATAACTTTCACTTCATTAGACATATGATTTCCCCCTGGATAAATTATTTCGACTTCTAAAATAGTTTATCACAAGTTGTCCAACTTCAACGAATTATCTTTTTATAAAAGAAACCAAACGCCTATCTCCATGAACTGAGCGAAGGCGCCTACAAGAGCTAGTGTATTCAACTGGATTTATTTTTTCAACTTATCTAGCTAATCCAATACTAGTAACCCTTTCAATGATTTCTGTCAGCTCATTGCTTTCCAATCTCTTCCCACTCACGTAATCGCGTAAAATGTTGTGCCAACCCATTTGCTGTATTTGTTATACTCGCCGGATAGTCGAGTATTTCGAGAAGCCTGATTGCATTCCTTGTTAGTGAAGGACCTGGATGGACCGTATAATCAAACTGGATTTCACCGTTTTCAATGGATTCTCTGAAGTGATGATTTGTATACCGATGCTTTGCCATCTCGGTCAGTTCGATATCGTGAGATGCAATCACATTGATGCCTTTATTTACAGAAAGCCACTCCATCATTGCAGCAGATGCAGCGATCCGTTCTATCGTATTTGTTCCTTTCAATATCTCATCTATAAAGGAGATGCATGGCTTTTCTTCTTCAATCAACTGAATAATCCGTTTGAGCGATTTAATTTCGGCGATAAAATAACTATCTCCATCTAATACATTGTCCTGTATCGCCATAGATGTCACGATAAAGCTCGGTTTCATCATCCATTTTTCCGCCAATGCCGTATTTATTGTCTGTGCCAAAATCGCATTAATAGCGATTGCTTTAATGTACGTTGACTTTCCAGATGCGTTGGAGCCAGTAATCAACGTACATTTGCCAAGGGTCGATGTATTTGTAACTGGCTTATCAATAAGTGGGTGAGCCATATTTCCGAATGAAATTTCTTCTTTACCAATAAAAATAGGCGTACAATATGTATCAAGCGATTTACGGTAAAACCCGACGGCAATCGCAGCATCGAGTTCACCAATACGCTCCCAAACTTTACGGTACTCCTCTTTATGATTGGATACCGTTTTGATGATTTTATTATAGGAAATGAAATCTAATAAGAATAAGATTCGAATGTACTCAAAAATAAAATCAAATTCTCCGCCGCCTTCTTTTCCAAATGCAACAATTTTTGTCAACGTCAATACTTTTTTAATAGGTTGTACCTGTTGTTTGAATTCCTTTGCATATCTTGTGAATTCAGGATGTTTGACGGACGCTAGGCTTTTTGCAGCATGAATGATGGCTGCTACATACGAGACGGCAAACAGTTCATTTTCTAACATCGATTTATTTCGATAGTAAATGATTGTATTGAGTAGAAATGATCCTAAAATAAGCATAATCCCGTATTTCAAACTAGAAAACATCAGGGTGATTGACACGATTGGCAGTACACCCAATAGAATATAAATAGATGCATGTTTAATTTTATTGCCTTGGTTTTCGTGAAAAAATGATGATGAATTTGTATAATTTCTTTTTCCTAGACCTGACAATATCAGAAGAAGCTCTTCCCTTAATTCCTGATTGCTTGCCAATAAGGTATAAAGTTCCTCATTATTTTGCAACTGTACAAGGGATGGGTTGATATCTCTAAGCTGATTGAATAAGTATTCTGACCCTACAGTGGACTGTGTATAATTGAGCTTTTTGAAGACTTCATTCATCGCTAAGTCATCCCACGTCAACTGATCTACGCCATCATACCCTAATTTAATGTTTTTCTTGTTTTCCCAGTAAGATGAAACTGTTTGGAAACTCTCACTAGCCGCGTGGAAGTGCCCCGATTCCCATTCTTTCCGGAACTTTTTAAGTTTCTTGTTGTTTTTCGTTAGGAAATGATAAACGATAAAAACGACCACTAGTAGTATGATAATGATTAAAGAATTCACCACTTTAACCACGCCCTTCTTTATATACCTTATTATGTAATACGTTTAAAAAGTTTGAAAGTTTCAGTTTTTTTGTTTCATCATCATTCTCGGCCTCTTATCATACTTGTGGCACTTTTCTTACTCAAACCTTCTGGAGGTAATTTCATTGAAAAAAGTATGGAATCATCAAGGAATTATTGAAAAATTTGAAGCGAATCGCAAGGAAGAACTGGCTGGTCCAATGACTGCCTATATGAAAGGTCATTTCCCTTTCCTCGGCATCAAAAGCCCACTTCGTAAGCAATTATTAAAAGAGCAGTTTGTGGAATACGCGTTGCCTGAACCTGGACAACTTTTTAATGAGGTATGGAAACTATATAATCTTCCAGAGCGGGAGTACCAATATTCAGCATTTTCTCTGATTGAGAAAATGAAAAAGCATCTAACAACAGAAGATTTCCCTGCTTTACTTCAATTGATTGAAACGAAGTCATGGTGGGATAGTGTCGATTCGATTGCTCCACATTTTGCTGGTCGTATTGTAAAACTTGATCGCGATTACGGCGAAAAAATCATGCTGGAGTGGTCTCTTTCTAGCAATATGTGGACAAACCGTTCTGCGATTCTTCATCAACTAAAATTCAAACAAGAGACGGATACGGATTTATTATTCGACATTATCAAACAACATTCTAGTTCAGGTGAATTTTTCATCCAAAAAGCGATTGGTTGGGCTTTACGGGAATATGCCAAGACGAATCCGGATTGCGTGAAATCATTTGTGGATAGTCATGCTTTAAAACCACTTAGTAAAAGAGAAGCTCTGAAACACTTTAAGTGAAAGTAATAAGACATCTGAAAATCAGTAACGGGTTCGGTTGATGGGGAGAAAAACGCTATAGACAGTGTAACTATCATACTAATCGGCATATTTTTCAACAGTAAATTAACAATATAAATGGCAAATAAAAACGCTCAGAAGGTGGCGTTCTTTTGACTTATATTCACTATCCTTATTTTACTATAGTACCAGTTAGCTCAATAATATTATTGGCATGGCACTCCGTTACATAGTCAAAATAGATTTTCTACTATTAATAATTTACAACCTCAATTTATTTTGTAATTAGTAAAGAGATTTGGTAAAATAAGTTCATTACTTAATATTAAAAAGGGGTGAACAATTATGTTTTACGCACCTTTATTCGAAAATGATGTACCAGTAGTACTCTTCCGCTCTTAATGGAGAGATAGCTACTTCTCTCCGTTAGGGCATATAAAGCCTTAATTAAAACGGAGGGTATAAAATGAAAAACACACTAATTGGTTCTTTATATTTAATAATAGCTTCAAGTATCTGGGGAGGTATGTATGTTGTCGTTAAAGTATTAGTGGCAGTCATACCACCATTAGAACTTGTATGGATGCGTTATTTAATAGCATTAGTTGCACTAGTCATAATTGGACTGGTGACTAGACAAAATTGGAGAATTAATAGACGACACTTTGGCATTATAATTGCTATTGCAATTATAGGGTACGTCATTTCCATTGTGACTCAAGAAACAGGTACAATGCTTTCTACTGCACAGATGGGTGCTATTATCACTTCCACAACACCCGCATTTATGGTTTTGTTTGCTAGTTTAATCCTTAAAGAACGTTTAACTTTAAAGAAGGCTATTTCAGTTAGTTTAGCCACTATTGGTGTGATTATCATTGTTGGAATTGATGATATTAATATGTCTAGCATGCTTGGTGGAGTATCACTTATTATCGCAGCCTTAACATGGGCGTTAATGTCTGTACTCATAAAACGTATACCTAGTGATTATTCACAAATTGTCGTTACGACCTATGCTACTTTAATTGCTGTTGTTGTTATAACTCCTTTTGTTATACCAAAATTACCACAAATTGATATGAACGATTTAACTAATCCAACCATTTGGGGAGGTTTAATTTATTTGGGTGTAATATCGACATCTATTGCATTTCTATTATGGAATCGTGGATTACAAATGTTAAGTGCCTCCAGTGGTGGAATTTTCTTTTTCTTTCAACCCATTGTTGGAACATTATTGGGATGGTTGATACTAGGTGAAACGATTAGTATTACCTTTTGGATAGGTTCTATTTTAATTCTCTTAGGGGTCTTACTAGTTATTAAAGATGGACAAGAAGAACAAAAACACTCTAACCATTCTTTTTCTCTATAAATAATGTGAAAACAAATTTTAGGAGGTATTACTATGGCAACTTTTGACGATTTCCAAAAATTAGATATGCGTGTTGGAGAAATTACAAGAGCAGAAGCTTTTCCTAAAGCAAGAAAACCAACCTATAAATTATGGGTGGACTTTGAGAAGAGAAAGGAATTAAACAAAGTAGTGCTCAAATAACAGATTGTTATGATTTAAATGAACTTGTTGGTAAACAAGTATTAGGAGTAGTCAATTTTCCTCCTATGAGAGTTGCTGATTTTAGTTCAGAGGCTTTAGTGATGGGTGTTTATTCAGAACAAGGTATTGTTCTTATTGAACCTCAGCAAAAGGTTAAAAAAGGTGACCGTTTAGGGTAAGGGTGTTATGTACACATAGCTTAAAAATTTCACCTAAAATCAAAGTCAAAGTTAAAAAACACAAGTGGTATCATTCACTTGTGTTTTTTATTTTTAATAGTCATTCAAACAGCCTGTTTTTTTAAAGTCAATGTTTCACTAACCTGCATCTTTAGTTGAATAAAAAAAAGGGTGCTAAACCCCTAATTGAAGTAAAGCAACCCGTTAGTTGAATTAGAACAGAAACGCTTACATAACAATCGTGCCCGCTTGCGGAACAACTTTATCGACGTGATTACCTATTTCACTGGCGGTCTGTCAAAATTCATCAATTATTGGCCCGATAACTATTAATTACCCGTATTTTATTTGATTTTCTCCGCCAACTCTAAAATAATTCCCTCTGGCCCACTGCAGTAGCATAACTTATAACTTTCTTCATAGTGTAGTATCTCACTAAAGATTTTCGTGCCTTTCTTTTTCAACTTGGCAACAACAGCTTCAATATCTTCAACAGCAAATGCAATATGCCGGATACCCGGAGTATTTGCAAAAGGTTGCTGAATTTCTCTTTCATCTGACGGATTATAAAATTTGATTAGCTCTATCCACACCTGACCGTCTTGCGTCCCCAATCCTACACATGCTACTTTAACGTCATTAAGCCCAAATACCTGATTTATCAACTCTCCTTCCATTTCCCATTCCCCATGCACCTCAAGGCCAAAATCGAGAAAAAAATCTTTAGCGGCAGAGAGATCATTTACGATTACACCCACATGATCTATTCTATGGATCTTCAAATCTCATACCTCCTATGTTCCTGTTATTTTGCAATAACTTGTATTCTTGATAAGTTTGTTTGTAATTCTAATTCGCTAAAAACAGAAAATATCCTTGTCCAATAAACTGGCCCAATTGTTGAACAGGAAAAGTGAAGCTTATTCAACAATCACGCCCGTTTAAGGCAAAACAAAAGATTATAAAAAGACATACTGTTGTTTGCTTCAAATAGTAATTGAGAATAAATCAAAGCACAGTTCATCTTATGATAGAGAATAGTAATTTGGCTAAGAGATACTTTCTTCAACTAATGATGCACGTCGTTTCATTTTGTTTTTCAATGTTTAAACTCCAAACTGTTTAAAATGATGGTCAAGGTGCTTGTATATTCCTATACCCCATTGCTCAGAAGTAAGTTTCCCGAAAAAAGGATGCGGATGAGTTGTGCAATTCTCTGGTCCGTTATTTTGAAATGCGATAATTTTTTGTTTAAGCTTTTCTTTTTCCGTGTCAAATTCTCTATCATCTGCGATCAAAATGGTTGGAATAGTAGACAAATTATGGGGCAATGTCTTGTCATTGTAAATAATTTGTTTTGCAAACCTCCCTACTATTATTCCTAACCAACTCCTTGGTGGGAAAGAATTTCCCATTGCAATGTCTTGGAAAGATGAACAATGCGCTAGCATTTGGGCAACATCCATTTTTACCCATCGCGGTTGTGAATTTGGACTCAATTTGTCAATACGCTTCAAAACTTCTGCTGTATGCATATGATTAAAAATATTCTTCATTAGTGCATATCCCCTTTAATTATTATGGGTCAACCTTCTTAATTTATTTGGCCCGATAATTGAACACAAGTTAAACAACACTGTTCAACTAGTCGAGTAGAAGGGAACCTCTCTACCTTGCGGTAGATTGTGTTCCTCCCCCCTCACAGAACCGTGCTTGCGCTATTTACGCACACGGCTCTTCCTAGTCACCATTCACATAATGTAGCTAATCTCTTTTGATCAGATTTTGCAAATTCTGCTATCCTTACTAGTTTTGTTTCCATTTATTATCCCTACCTCTGTGTGTAGTAAATGTGTCTCTAGTAAGGGTGATGACTTGGTAGCAGCCTTTCCTCCATCGGCATTACCCAACTTCATTGGTACTACGCTGCTATCCGACTCCCTACACGGCATTTGGCTTCCTTGCTTATTATCGCTTGTACACCATACTCTTCTATAAGAAGAAAAGACCGGTAGGGTCTCCCGAGTTGCCGTATCATATCAATGTGTGACGTGCCAAGGTCTCTGACTCCAGAGAGGTTTTATCCATCTTGCCTTTAACGATGGATAAAATGTAGCTTTCTGCCGCAGGTAAGGCATCAGCCCTCTCGATTTACTAACATTTTGGAGCTCAATCCCTTCAACCATTTGGCTTTCGGCCCGCCACCTAACTGTCTACGCTTAAAGGCTACTGTTACCAGTAGCCCTCCAAGACTCGCTACGAGTGAATGGCTAGTTCTTTCTCGACGGGAATCCCACCCGCTATATGACACGACCTAGGCTCGGCCGCACACCTGCTCGTTAGCGCAATAAGAAAAGCATTATTGTTGTTCCGTTCAAGCACATGTTAGGTAAAGTAAGAAATTACTCTTTCCGATTAATTAATATGAAATTTCAATCTTCTTTCATCAAAAGTTTTTTCATCTTCGGTTCCAAATCCGTAACCATCAAAAATAATTGAATTTACTGGAACTAGCGGAGTTAATGCGATTTTCCAATTACCATCTTCCAATACAAGAACCACTAAGAAATAATTAACCCCATTTATGTGATACTCATTTTCGTGATAAACCTTATAATCAACCGCAACATAAAACGCCCTTTTAATACTGTACTTATCCATATAACGATTCGGTAAATAATTTTCAGCATAATCATATGGTAGCTCTTTCCACTTTATTAATCGAGCTTTTCTAATATTGAGTAAACCTAACTTTTTTTCCTGGTTTTCTTCATCATCCATAAAACTTTTCATTTCATTTGCTTCTTCCTTAACATACCACTTATCTACATTAATCCATCGATTTGCATTTATATCATTAAAATAGCCAGCGATTACTTTTATTGCAGATTTATACCTAACTTCAGTGGAGCTTTCGCGGATTGAAGGAGAAGTAGTGTTGGGATTCGCAATTACTGTTCCATAATTCAACCCACAAATTAATATACCAATTAAAACCAACAGAAGAGGGCCACTTTTATTCAATATCATCACCCCAAATCATATTTGGGTTTAGTTTATGCAGTTCAGTTAAAACAATCCGTTGTAATTCAATGTTTTCTCCCCATCAACCGAACCCGTTAGAAAATCAAGTGCTTTTTGATATCCAGTACCTTGCAATGAACAATACCTTATGATATATTGTTGTCAACGAGTACTTTGTATACGCCAGTACTATTCATTAATTACTAGCGGAAGGAGTGTGTGTGAAGTGAATGTGCAATTCAAAAAAGGCGTGCTGAATTTATGCGTGCTTGTTCTTCTCGATAAGCAAGATCGCTATGGTTACGAGCTTGTGCAAAAGATTTCCGATCAAATTTCCATTTCTGAGGGATCAGTTTATCCCCTGTTGCGACGTTTAACGAAAGAAGGTTATTTCACGACCTATTTGCAGGAATCAACGGAAGGACCTCCCCGTAAGTATTATAAATTGACGGATGCGGGTCGTACCTATCTTCACGACCAATTAGCGGAGTGGAAAAATTTCACGGATGGCGTCAATACATTAATCGAGGAGGGTGTACAGAATGACTGAAAACCAATTTATAGGTGAACTTGAAACTGCATTGAAACGACTGCCTACTGAGGAACGGAATGACATTATTCAAGATATCCAGGAATACTTCACTAACGGTCGTGAGGATGGAAAGTCAGAAAGTGAGATTGCTACTTCTCTAGGATCTCCTGTTAAAATTGCTTAGGAATTACTTGGGTCGTATTCATTTGTGGAAAATAAAGCGGAATTCACATCGACGAATGAAGTCATTACAATCCAAGATGATCGATTTTTGAATGTCGACATCAACGTCCAGCATGGCGCACTAGTTGTCAGCCCGTCTGACAGTTCGGTGACGACCGCCGAATTAATTGGCTCCAATGAGAAATTGAAACTAACTGCGGAAGTGGTTGGCGATACATTGTTCATCCGGCTGAAAAGCCTACGCCACTGGTTACTCATGTTTAATTTCAACATGAAGGCAGTGACACTCAACGTTTTCATTCCTAAGAAGCTGTATCAAACGATTGTGATGAAGACAGATAATGGACGGATTTCTGCCGAGAAAATACTGTGCAAAAAAATCAGTGTGAATACCGATAATGGAAAGATCCAATTAAAAGAGATTGCTGCCACGTCGTTGACTGCCGAAACGGATAATGGACGAATTGAAGTTGATAAGGTGCAGGTCGATCATTTACGCACGAAAACGGATAACGGGCGAATTGAAATGCGTCATGTTGATGCGGACAGCATTGTAGCTGAGTCTGATAACGGTCGAATCGAGCTCGAACATGTTACGGGTTCCATTGTCGGCAGTACGGATAATGGACGGATTACGCTTCAGACGGATAGCCTTGATCGGAATATTGATTTTCAAACGGATAACGGAAGTATTGTTATCCAATCAACTAGCAAGCCAACGAATGTTTCCATTCATACGAAAACCGGACATGGTAAAGTCGATGTATTTGGCGAACGAAATTCACGGACGGTCATCGGCGCTGGTGAACATACGATTCGCTTGAAGTCGGATAATGGACGGATTACGGTAGGGTGATTGTGGATATGGTTGGTTAGCGAAGTTATATGCTTGGCCTTCAACGTTATATGATTGCTTGGCTGACGGATACGGTCGGCAACTTTATATTCTCGCTCTCCATGTCAGCCAGTAAATTTCAAGAAAAAAAGCTGATGATACACCGATTTTCCGGTGTATCATCAGCTTTTCAATGTTTTCACACGACTGGCGCTTCTCCGCCAAACGCTGCCCACTCTTCACGGGATGGTCCGTAGACGCCCGGTACACGCAAGCCGGCTTGCCTCATGAGTACTGTCATTTGACCGCGGTGATGCGTTTGGTGCGCTGTTAATATAGCTAGGACAGTTCCAATCGACCATTGCTCCCCGTACATCTCTTTTAATTCGGCCAACGATTCATCAGTCCACTGTTCTTTGATTGCTGCAACCATTGCTTCATTAGTTGAACTGTAAGCTCCCGCGATTTCGGCAGCCGTTGTTGGTACAGCTGCATCGTGAGGATTCGCTTCGAAAGTAAGACCTGTACGTGACATCATCTCTCCAAGCGTTGTGACGACATGCCACGCGATTCGGCCAAGGGTACGATCTTCAGGTGAAACTTCTTGTTCAAGGGATTTATCAGTTAATGCATCTAGTATTGTTTGTGTCGATCCACTTTCATGGCCCCAGTTAATAAGAAACTCTTCGATTGTTTTAAACAACTATAATCCCTCCAACTTCTTCTAAACTCTATAAACCTTTTCGCCATTAGTCGTAATTTCTCCTGCAATATCATAAAAATAGAGGACGAGGAGGCATCCTCTATTGGCTGTTTGTGGAACTCTTTATTTTATCATCTTCCACAACTACACTCATTATTCCCTATCATGCTTATAATGAAACAACATCGTCATGGTATAATTTTCAAAATTAGAATGGAGGAATTTTGTGGCTCGTAAAAGAATGCTGTTTTCATTCCTACTATTATTTTCTATGCTACTGACAGCTTGCTCGGCGAAAACATCCGGTGTGGATAGTCCTGAATTTGATCAAGCACAAACTGAATTTATCGAGGAATTAAACATTGAAAAAATTTACACTTCACTGAATGAATTAACGAAAAATCCTCGAGTAGCTGGCACTAGTTCGGAAATGCGTGCAGCTGCTTTTTTGACTGCACAATTGAAGGCGGAGGGCTATGAAGTTGCCGTTCAATCATTCGATTTCGAAAGGTACGTCATACCGGAGTCGCACGACCTGGTTGTCGAAGGTTTTTCAGGTCAACTCTCACCCGCCCCGTTTCAATATTCGGTTGACGGTACTGTTGACGGCCTATTGGTCGATGCAGGATATGGTTTGAAAAAAGATTACAAAAAAATTGATGTGAAAGGGAAAATTGCACTTGTCGCTGTCGATAAAACCGCTTTTTCTGAACTGGTTTTATTGGCATCAGATGCTGGTGCAAAGGCAATTCTTCTCTATTTCCCCGATGAATTAGAAATTGATAACTGGACGCTTGGTAAAGAGCATTATAACGACTTCATTCCAGCGCTAGCTCTTACTTATGATGAAGGGACAAAGCTTGTTGAATTAGTAAAAAATAGTACTTCTGTCAATGTGGCTATTAAAATTAAAGGGGCCCGTATTGACAAGGTTGCATCACAAAACTTGATTGCCACTAAGCATGCCACCTCAGAAGCGAATGATGACATCATACTAATTGGTGCCCATTACGATTCCGTCGATGAAGCACCCGGTGCGAGTGACAATGCAAGTGGTACTGCAGTTGTCCTTGAACTGGCTAGAATGTTCAAATCGGTTCCAACAAGTAAAGAAATCCGATTCCTATTTTTTGGTGCTGAAGAAGAAGGATTACACGGGTCAGAAAAGTATGTAAGTGCACTGACGAAAGATGAAATTAAGCGCTCTGCCGCCATGTTCAACTTGGATATGGTTGGCAGTGCAGACGCGGGAGATTTAGCCATTCAAACGATAGATGGAGCGGACAATACCGTTACAAAAGCTGCAAGTAAAGCTAATGAGGCACTGAATGGTGATCCAATTGAGACCGACTTTGGAGACAGAAGCGATCACACACCTTTTCATAACGCAGGAATCGACGCTGCATTGTTCATTTATGATCCTGTGGAAGCGTGGTATCATACGCCAGAGGACACAATTGAAAAGTTAAGTAAGGATCGCCTTATTAACGTCGCCAAAATTGTTGGTACATCGGTTTTTGAACTGACTTTTTCAGGAATGATTGAAGAGTAATACAATAAGAGTTCTTTATTCACCCAATTTGGCATACTAAAGATAAAGGGAGGCTGCTTTATGACGACCATTCTAATCGACGCGGATGCGTGTCCGGTTGTGAAAGAAACGATCCGAATAGCGGGGACCTTCGGATTTCGCTGCATCCTTATCTGCGATACAACCCACGAAATGCATCGGGATGGTGCAGAGACAATTATCGTCTCGAAGGGGGCGGATGCAGTCGATTTTGTGCTTGTAAATCGCGTACAGAAAGATGATATTGTTGTAACACAGGATTATGGATTAGCCGCAATGGTACTTGCAAAAAAAGGCCATCCACTCGATCAAAACGGGCGACTCTATACGGAGGACAACATCGACCAGCTGTTATATGCCCGTCATACAGCTCAGAAAGTCCGAATGGCTGGTGGACGATTACGTGGTCCAAAAAAGCGCTCCAAAGAAAGTGATTTGAAGTTCGAAGAGAGTTTGAAGAAGTTGTGTGCGGAGCTTGTAGAGAAGTAAAAAAAGAATCTGTAAGCATCTTATCAACAACTGAAATAGAGCCCTAAACCATAATCGGTTGGGCTCTTTTTTATCGTTATCGTTATTTTTTATCTCTTAATTCTTTTAAAAGTTCTATTATACGGTCATTTTGCGTTTCAATAGAATTTATTCTTTATAAATACTTTCTATTCTATGTTGAGATAAAATATTCCATTGAATTCACTATTGCGCTCGGGGATGCCTTCGCTAAGTTGAAATAGGTATTCATTTGTTCATTATGTATATCACCTCCGAGATTAGTAGAAGATATAAAGGTATTTACGGTAAATAATATGCTATAATCAAAATGCCGCAAATTTTCAGTATTTCTATTATAGGAGGGGTTTATTATGACAAAAATACGTATATTTATTACTAACACCTACAAGGGGATAGCGACTAATTAACAAATTGGTTTAGTGTTTCCCCGAATTTTGAAAGGGGAAAATCATGAGTACAGAGAATGTGAAAATTGTAGAATTAAATGCAGAAAATTGGTATGACTGTTGTGAATTAAAGGTATCAAAAGAACAAATAGAATATATTGAGCCAAATGCTATCTCAATAGCTCAATCAAAGTTTGAACTTACGTTAAGGCCATATGCTATTTATGCTGAAGAAAAAGTAGTCGGCTTTTTGATGTACAACTCTGTTCAAGAGGAACTTGATGGTTATTGGGTATATAGAATAATGGTAGATAAGCAATTCCAGGGTAAAGGTATTGGTAAAGCTGCAACTAAACTAATGATTTCAGAAATGGCTAAATCGCTGAATGCCAAAAAGATTGTTGTAGGTTTTCATCCAGAAAACTTGGGAGCACATAATTTGTACTCAAGTTTAGGATTTATTGACTCTGGTGATAGGTTCGGTAAAGAAATGGCAGTTATTAAATATATAACCGATTGATAAGCCAATAAGCACCTAAAAATTTGTACTAACTGATGCTTCAATTGTATATCGAAAGAGCCTGTTTTGAATAATCCCTTTCAAAACAGGCTCTTTCTTTTTGCTCGCTTTTAAATTTCTTTCCTTGCTACTGCTTTAAATTGCTCCCCAATGAACGAAAACCCCGAAGCATATCGACAGTTTTTTTCATGGTTCTGTCATCTTTTGTACAAGTTATGCGTACGTTGAAGTGTAGACAATCGTTCAGACTAACATTTCCTTAGCGATCAATTCATAGGATTTCAGCTTATCTTTAAAATCGTAAGCAATCATGACAAGCATCACTTCATCTGCATTGTATTCTTCTGCTATTTTTTCAATCTCAGCCCGAACCTTTTTTGGCGTACCGACAATCATCCGTTTGCGATTTTCGAAAACCCGTAGCTGTTCGTAATGACTATACGGATAAGCTAGCGCCTTGTCGGGTGAAGGAGTTCCGACTGAGGGCATGCCCTGTTCAAGCATCACCATGGACAGATCAAGTGAAGAGATAATCCGCTCCGCTTCTTCTTCCGTTTCTGCACAGGCGAAGAAAACAGCAACTGCCTGCGTAGGCTTTTGCAAATAGACGGAAGGCTGGAACCTTTTACGGTAATGGTTCGCGTACGAAGGGCCGCCTTCTCCATTGATAAACTGCGCAAACATATACGGCAATCCCTTTTCTGCTGCGAGCAGTGCAGAACTTTGGCTTGATCCCAACATCCAGACTGGCGGTGCCTCTTCAGTGACCGGCGTCGCTTTCAAGCCTTGATACGCGTGATTTGCGGGCATTGTGTCATTCAAATACATGAGCAGATCATCCACTTGCTCTGGGAATTTATTGACATCACGGTAGTTCCCGTCATGCAATGCATATGTCGCACGCGGCATTCCGCCCGGTGCACGGCCAACCCCTGCATCAATCCGTCCTGGAAAAAGCGCTTCAAGAAGCTTGAAATTCTCAGCTACTTTATAAGCTGAGTAATGAGGCAGCATGACGCCGCCCGACCCTAAACGGATTGTAGACGTAACAGATGCAAGATGTGAAATAAGTATTTCAGGTGAAGACCCAGCAAGAGTCATTGCGTCATGGTGTTCAGAAACCCAGAACCGCGTATAGCCCCATTCCTCGGCTTTTTTTGCGAGTTGTGCTGTATGTTGTAGCGATTCCGCGGCGTTACTGCCTTCAGAAATCGGTGATTGGTCTAAAATGCTTAATTTTATGGACATAAAAGTCCCCCCTATCTTTAGTCCCTTCATTTTACATGAACTAGCTTGTTTACATGGTGGGCATGCTCAGGTTATTGGTTTGGTAAAGTCCTATTAAGGTAATAAATACTATTAATGAAGCTGGAGGTTGCCTATGCCAAAAATTCTTTCTGTCAGTACATTCAAACCGCCTCATGAAGTGAAACAGCAACAAGCAGTAGAATTGACTCGTTCACTTTTCAGTGAGAAATACAATGATATTGAACGGCTTTTGAAAGTCTTTCAAAATGGCGATATCGAGACGCGAAATGTCTGTATGCCCCTTGACTGGTATGGAAAAGAGCATGACTTTGAAGAACGCAATAAGTTATACATTCAACACACTGTCGACTTCGGTGTACAAGCCGTGCTGTCGTGCCTCCAAGGGGAAGGCATGCTTGATGAACCGATTGAACCGTCTATGATTGACGCCATTTATTTCATTTCAAGTAGCGGGATTTCAACGCCAAGCATTGAAGCACGCATTATGAACCGGCTTCCTTTTAGGGATAATACAAAACGTGTTCCGATCTGGGGACTCGGTTGTGCTGGAGGTGCTACAGGTATTAGCAGGGCCTATGAATATTGTCTTGCATTTCCCGAAGCAAACGTCCTTGTACTCTCAGCTGAATTATGCAGTTTGACGTTTCAGAAAGACGATTATTCAAAAAGTAATCTGGTAGGGGTCTCACTTTTTTCAGATGGGGTTGCTTGCGCATTGGTTTCTGGGGATAAATCTTCTGTGAAGGTTAAAAAAGCGATGCCTAGGGTTATTGCTACCACTTCCAAACTGATGCCTGATTCTGAGGATGTTATGGGCTGGGAAGTTAAAAACTCTGGACTATACGTTGTTTTCTCAAAAAGTATTCCTGCTGTCATAACAAATTGGCTCGGGCCTTTCGTCCATGAATTCCTTAGCGAACACGGGCTAAAAAAAGACGATATTACACACTTCGTCGCACATCCAGGTGGTAAAAAGATACTTGAAGCTTACGAAAAAGCACTAGGATTCGATCACAGTAAAACGGATATTTCACGCGATGTACTGCGTCACAATGGCAATATGTCATCCCCTACAATTCTTTACGTGTTAGAGAAGTTCATGGAAAGTGAACCTGCCGCCGGTGAATTCGGACTAATGGCAGCACTGGGTCCTGGATTTTGCGGTGAACTGCTGTTATTGAAATGGGAATGAGGTGTTTTGCAGATGGTATTTTCCATTGTCATTTCAATCGTTATCTTACAGCGTCTTATAGAACTTGTTGTTGCGAAACGCAATGAGAAATGGATGCGTAGCCAAGGCGCATTTGAAGCGGGTGCCGCCCACTACCCCCTTATGGTTGCCATGCATACCGCATTTTTCATTTCACTTCTTGCGGAAGTCATTCTGCTCGATCGGTCACTATCGTCAGTATGGATTTTATTTCTCGTCATTTTTTTAGTGGCGCAGATTGCACGGATCTGGTGTCTTACTTCACTCGGAAAGTTCTGGAATACAAAAATCATCATCTTACCTGGTGCGGACGTTGTGCAAAAAGGTCCGTATAAGTGGGTGCGCCATCCGAATTATGTAATTGTGACGACCGAGCTCTTGGTTCTTCCCCTCATGTTCGGCGCATATTTAACAGCAATCATTTTCACATTACTGAATGTCTGGATGTTATCCGTGCGGATTCCCGCAGAAGAGAAAGCATTGAAGGAAGCGACGAATTATAAGGAGACGTTTTCGCTGGACTAATAATCGACGAACATATTCGATACCAACACATGAAACCTACTTTTCTAAAACGATAAAAAAAACGCTGAGCTCAACTATTAACGGGTTCGGATGATGGGAAGAAAACATTAAATAGCGTTCAAATTGGGGACACAATTCACATATGAATTGGTGTCTCCTTTTTTGTTGTTACATCAATACTTTAACAGGTTTAACAAATGAATTAGCAAATCAATTCACAAGCGAATTGAAACTATCACATAAATTTATGTGGTGTCGTTAAATCTAGTGCTAAAAGGGTTGCGAATTGATATGCTAAAGGTAATTCGTAACACTTATTTCTTGTAGGATATTGAAGTTTTTATGTTAATCTAAATAGAGATTGTGAAAGGTTTCACTCAAACTAACGGGGCAGGTTAGTTCAATACGTTCATTGCGAAATTGTATTGTAATTTAGAAGAAGGAGGTGAGGGATTTGAGATATCGCAAAAGAATATCTTTTGCCATAATAGTTCCACTCTTGCTCATTATTACCTTGGAGACAGTGAATTTGATATTGTATAACAACGTCATGAGTATGTCTTTACCAGTCGCTGTTTTAATTAGCGCTGTCATTGGAAGGGAGTGTCAATATTTATGTGTAAATGACAATCCAACCTTTTCATTGTGAATACACTTATTGCTTTTTTATAACTTACGAGTAGCACTTATTTGCTCTTAAT
>NZ_JADPRZ010000028.1 GCF_017347095.1 Sporosarcina sp. E16_8
GATCCGGCGCCTGCAGGATGCGGGTGTGCAGCCTTTGCCGCAGGACGCGGCGATATTGGGCTGCCTTTCATTAGTGTCGCTCCTTCGCTAGATTTGTTCGTTATACAGGTGAGGTTTACTACCTAGTTAATTCTAAATAAGTAGTGCCGAATATATATATAAACTAAGCGAAGGCGCCTTTCAAGGGGTAGCCTCCCGCTACAGCGGATTCAATGGAGCCCTATACTACAATATTTCTAGTTAATAACTTATGAGGAGTGGGTTTTATTGGCATATGAAGCAGCCAAAAAAAAGTTAAGAGGTTCAATTTGTCCTGTTGTTACACCCTTTACTGAAAGTGGTGCAATCGATGAAAAAGCATTCATTGAGTTGATAAATTGGCAAATTGACAGCGGAAGTCATGGGATTTCTGTTACAGGAACAAGTGGTGAACCGAGTTCTTTAACAATTGCTGAAAGAAAACGAGTTATGGAACTAGCAAAAGTAACAATTGCTGGACGTGTATTTTTTGCACCTGGTACAGGGTCTACCAATCATGATGAAACAATGGAGTTAACGAAATATGCAGAAGAACTAGGTGCGGATGCTTCAATGGTTATCGTGCCTTACTACAATAGGCCGAACCAGGAAGCACTTTATCAACACTTTAAAACGGTTGCCGATTCAGTTACAACGCCAATCATTATTTACAATATACCAGGTCGATCCGCCGTCAATATGGAAGTTAGCACGATGAAGCGCTTAGTTGAGGATTGCCCGAATATTATCGGTGTAAAAGAAGCAAACAAAGACTTTGAACATGTAAATCGTGTGCTTCTTAATTGTGGAAGAGACTTCCTATTATTCTCAGGAATCGAACTGCTTTGCTATCCAATGCTTGCAATTGGCGGCGCTGGATTCATTAGTGCTACAGCAAATGTCGAACCAACAAAAGTAGCCGAACTTTATAATGCGTGGGTTGCTGGAGATGTTGCGCGAGCACAAGATCTTCACTTCGAATTAATGCCGTTAAATGACGTACTCTTCAAAGATACAAATCCATCACCCGTTAAAGTAGCACTGGGCATGATGGGGAAAATTACGCCGAAGCTTCGCTTACCATTAGGATTACCTTCAGCTGCAATCCAACAAGAAGTTCGTGAATCACTTATTGAACTTGCTATTTTGCCTAAGGAAGGCTCTGTAAAATAAATCCGCAATGTAGATTGAATGAATGCTTCCATTGAATACCGCTACGGCGCTTAGGGGATGCCTCCCGCCCTAAGCCAGGTAGCTTCGCCACCAGTCTTATGGCTTCGGCTACCCCTGTAAGGCGCCTGCGCTGTGTTCTAATACGAACCCATTAGAACCCTTTGAATTGCGGCATCAACTAGCACCGGATCCAAAATTCAATACATTGACATATATATATTCGGCACTACTTATTCGGGGTTAACTAGGTGTTATTCCTCGCCCGTATAGCGAACAAATCTAGCGAAGGAGCGACAAGCGTAAGGCCATCACCAAGCGACTAAGCGGTGTTCTAATACGTACCCCGGTGCCGATTACTGACACCGGATTCAAAACACTAAGAAGAAAATAGGTGATAAGTATGGTATCAACCAACAAGTTAGCTTCTTATAAACATGAAACACAACAGAATATTTCACTCTATATAAATGGAGAATTCACTCCCGCTATAGGTGGGACCACGATTAAAAATATGAATCCGTTTACCAATGAACAAATTAATGAAGTGGCTGAAGGGCAGTCTGCTGATATAAATAAAGCAGTAGCTGCTGCGCGGGAAGCCTTTGATCATGGACCATGGAAAACGATGAAGCTTAAAAAAAGAATGGCCTATATTTATCGAATTGCAGATTTGATTGACGAAGAAATAGAGGAAATCGCTTACTTGGAATCACTTGATACGGGACTTCCAATTAGCCAAACAAGAAATATGGTAAGTCGTGCTTCAGAAAACTTTCGGTTTTATGCCCGCATGGTAGAAAGTCGTCTCGTTGGAGATGCCTATCAAGTAGATGATGAATTTATCAACTACACAATTCATGCGCCTGTAGGAGTTGCAGGATTGATCACACCATGGAATGCTCCCTTTATGTTGGAGACATGGAAAGTTGCGCCAGCACTTGCGACAGGTAATACAGTTGTTTTAAAACCAGCAGAACTATCTCCACTTTCGGCAAATCTATTAGCTGAAGTGATTCATAAAGCTGATCTTCCCAAGGGTGTTTTCAACGTTGTTCATGGCTATGGCGAAACAGCAGGGGACGCGCTAGTTAAACATCCTGATGTCCAGCTTATTTCATTCACAGGGGAAACAACGACGGGTTCAACAATCATTAAAAATAGTGCCGATACACTAAAAAGTTGCTCGATGGAACTTGGTGGGAAATCACCGATTATCGTCTTTGAAGATGCTGATTTCGAACGTGCATTGGATGCTTGTGTCTGGGGAATATACTCATTTAACGGTGAACGATGTACGGCGAACTCACGCTTGTTTGTCCAAGAAGGGATCAAAGATAAATTTATTGATGCTTTAAAGATACGTGTTGCGAATATTAAAGTAGGTGACCCACTCGAATCAGATACGGAGGTGGGTCCGCTGATCGATAAAGGGCATTATAGTAAGGTCAAAAACTATTTAGAAATTGCAATAGAAGAAGGGACCGAAGTGGTTACTGGAGACATTCCAATTGCATTAGCGAAAGGGAACTTTGTGGCACCGACGCTTATACTAAATGCTGAAAATAACATGCGAGTTGCACAAGAAGAAATTTTCGGTCCAGTACTAACCGTGATGACATTTGAAGATGAAGATGAGGTTATTAAGCTGGCAAACGGCGTCGATTACGGACTTGCGGGATATGTGTGGACGAACGATATTAAACGAGGTCACCGCGTTGCGCATAAAGTTGAAGCAGGAATGCTTTGGGTGAATGCTCAAAACGTTCGTGACTTGAGAACGCCTTTTGGAGGCTCGAAATCCTCTGGAATCGGTCGTGAAGGTGGACATTATGGCTTCGACTTTTATACTGAACAGAAAGTTATTCACGTTTCAATTGCTGATCATCATATTCAGCAGTTCGGGAAAATATAGGGGGGTATGGTGAACACGATGGATTTTTCAATCATTCGAATCGCGAGAACCGTTCTTCATGTAGTAGATTTACAGGTGTCCCGAAAGTTCTATGTGGATGGATTAGGCATGATTGAAACCGAAAGTGATGACAATCATATTTACTTAAGAGGTTTAGAAGAACATTCGCATCACAGTTTACTATTGAAAAAAGCAGACAAAGCCGTTGTTGAAGTACTTAGTTATAAGGTGGAAAAAGAACAGGATCTTGATGAAATTGAAAAGCTTTTCATCTCACAAGGTCTGAAAACAAAATGGATGGCAAAAGGGGTACAACATGCAATCGGAAGAACTCTTCGAGTGCATGATATCTCAGGCATCCCATTAGAGTTTTTTGCAGAAATGACCACTGTTGATCGGATGCTGCAGCGCTATGATCTTTATCGAGGAGCAAAAATTCAAAGGATAGATCACGTAAACTGTGCAGTACCTGATGTTCAAAAAGCCTTTGATTTTTATGTCAATCACTTAGGATTCTCGTGTTCGGAGTATACGGAAACGGAAGAGGGAGACTTGTGGGCAGCATGGCTTTATCGAAAGCCGACTGTTCATGATCAAGCATTCATGAGTGGTCCTGGTCCAAAATTGCATCATTTTGCTTACTCATTAACAGATCGACTTAGCGTGCTCGATTGCTGTGATGTTTTAGCCAGTATGGGCTATGCAGATTCGATTGAACGCGGACCCGGCCGCCATGGATTATCCAATGCATTCTTCCTCTATTTGAGAGATCCAGACGGTCACCGTATTGAACTTTATACGGGTGATTATTTAACAAGTGACCCAGACTTAAAGCCGAAGCGCTGGGACTTAAATGACCCGCTTCGCCAAACGTTCTGGGGACATAAAGCACCAGATTGCTGGTTTAATGAAACGAGTACATTCATTGATATTGAAACGGGTGAAGAAATAGAGTGTCGAGAACCGTTATTGGCACAAAGACAACCGAAGAATATGGCTTGATAGCTGAACTATACAATTACCCTGGTTCCAGTTACTGACAACGGATTTAGTAAACATTATAAAACACCTACGAAAATGGTCCATTTTGCATTTTTGTGGGTGTTTTTTGCATTGGTAAGAACTACAGAGTACAAAACGATTGTATGACCTCCAAATTGAATTTTGCCTTTACTTGGACCCAATTTGGACATGCCGGGAACTATCCAATACGAATAAGTCTAATGTAAGCGCTTAAACATTCGGAATGTTTGGAATCTCGTTGACTATCAATCACGGTCAGTGTAGCATTATGAAAAATTATCTTTAAGAATAAAATTCACACAAAATAATAAGATTTAATTAATTAAAGGGGGAAAAAGAATGAAGATTTGTTTGAAGAAAATGGCGGTTGTCGTTTTTGGTGCTGCATTACTTCTTGCGGCATGTGGAGACGGAGAGAAAATAGAAACGAGTACTAATGAGGACACAAAAAAATATAAAATAGGTGTCACGCAAATCGTAGAACATCCCTCATTGAATGCCGCTTATGATGGCTTTAAAAAGGCGATAGAAGATGCAGGGCTTGACGTGGAATATCTAGTGCAGAATGCACAAAACGACAATAGTGCTAACACAACGATTGCAACAAACCTTGTTAACTCTGGTGTAGATTTGATTTTTGCGAATTCTACACCCAGTGCACAAGCTGTAGCAAGTGCGACTCAAGAAATTCCAATCGTTTTCACATCAGTTACGGATGCTGTTGGCGCAGAATTAGTAGATTCATTGGAAAGTCCGGGAGGTAATGTGACGGGCACGATTGATTTGCATCCTGATGTAATTCCGCAAACATTAAAGTTCCTAAAAGAACAATTAGGTGCGAAAAATATAGGCATGATTTTTAATTCGGGAGAACAAAATGCACGAGCTCAAATGGACAAAGCAAAAGTATTAGCACTAGATATGGATATAACTATTGTTGAAGCGTCTGTTGCTACTTCAGCGGATGTGAAACAAGCTGTGGACTCATTGGTCGGTAAAGTCGATGCATTGTACATCATTAAAGATAACACGGTTGTTTCCGCGCTTGAAACTGTAACGTCAGTTGCATATGACAATAAATTACCAATGATGGTTGGTGAGCTAGACTCCGTGAAACGAGGTGGATTAGCAGCTTATGGTTTTAATTATCATGAACTCGGCTATGAAACAGGTCAAATGGCTGTGAAAATCTTAAAAGGAGAAAGCAAGCCCTCCGAATTACCTGTTCAAGTTCCGAAAAACTTGAAATTTGTTATTAATGAAGATACTGCATCTAAAATAGGTCTTGAAATTAAAGAAGAGTGGCAAGCTGAACGTAGTGAATGAATAGGGTATGATTCATCACGCTTTCCGCGAGTATTGGTGCTGTTAATTAATCTAGGCTTCTCATGTAGACAGTATCACTCATGATTCGTTTTAGACTAGCCATGCGTGGGTATGCTAGTAACGAATCGAAACTCAAGGAGGTTAATGAAATTATGTCATTAAGTAAAGAACTTCAAACCCTAAAAGACTTTCACTGCGATGAGCGTTGTGTATTGAGTGTCTATTTAAACACTAATCCAGGTGATCCAGAGCAACTAAATGGGGCGTGGAGAATTCATTTGAAGAGTGGTTTGAAGCGGATTGATGAATATTTGACTGCTTCTGACGATGAAAATGAATTGAAAGCCTTTAATGAGCTAAAGAAAAAAATCGCAAAAGAAGTCGAGGATAATAAGAATGATCTAAGCAAAGGTGTCGTAATTTTTGCGTCAATTGACCCCGAATTATGGTCGGTTCACTATGTTCAGGTCCCTGTGAAAACCAGCTTCCACTGGGAAAACCACCCAGTGACTGAAGAGATGGAGTATATGTACAAAGCCTATCCGGAAGCAGGGATTATATTGCCGAGCTTTGGGGAAGTGCGTATCTTAGACACAGCAATGGGAGCTGTCCTTGCCGATTTCTCCTATGATTTCGATCCGAATCTGGAAGGGTGGGGGGAACGGAGTAAAGCTTCTGCTGCTCATAATGTAGGAATGGGAAGCTCAAAAGGCGACGCAATTGAACCACGCCTGAGAGAAAATCTGCAGAGGTTCTACAAAGGAATGGGTGAAATCATCGGAACACTGAAGAAAGAACGCGGCTGGCAAGAAATCCATGTGTCGGGTGAAGCTGATTTAGCAAACGCCTTCGCTGAAACGTTGCGAGAAAAACCAGCAAGCTGCATTTACAAAAACCTAAATAACAGCAAGCCAAATGATGTGATTCACCAAGTCTTTGAAAAGTAAATAAGCGAAATTGGAAAAATGAACCGCTCTTTTTTAAAAGAGCGGTTCATTTTTTTATCTGGAAAATTATAAAATTTCGTACTGTGGATAAATTATAACCTAAAGAATTTACGTCTAGGCTCAAGGCGCCAGTCCCTCGAGTCTCTTCAGAATTGAAGATAAAAGCAAAGAGTGCCTTTGTTCTGCTTACTATTGAAATGAATGTCATTAGTTAGAACACACCGCCTACTAGACGAATAACATAGGATGGGTAGAGTGATAGATAGGATTCAGGTCAAATCTTACTTAGGAAATTATTATGTTGTCAAAATGAAGGGATGTGTTAGCGATGCAACTTTTTTACGTAGTTCGGTCTGGTGACACATTAAATAACATAGCTAAGCGGTGGGAACTTCCAGTGAAATCCATTATTTCTGCAAATAATTTAACGTCTCCGTATAGAATCTTTGTCGGGCAACAGCTGTCAATTCCACCTGGCATCAATAAATACCGTGTGAAGTCGGGGTATTCCGTGTATCGGATTTCCCAAATGTACGGTGTTCCAGTTTCTTTGATTGTTGAAAAAAATAGGCTTAGGCCACCTTATGCCATACATGTTGGTCAATTACTTGAAATACCGCCTGGCGTTTCTTATTATGTCGTTCAACCTAGGGATACATTGGTTCAGATTGCCAAGCGTTTCAACGTGACAACAGGTGGTCAAAGCAACCCTAAGTATTTACAAACTTCCAACGAACTGCCAACCACAGCCATTAATCCAGGAATGAAATTAGGTATTCCTTACGCTCCTACCGGTGATCAAGGATTTCTTGCTTATACATCAAATCGCGGAGGACAGTACGATATTTGGGTGTATAATCCACGTACTGGGGAAAATAGGAAACTTACAAATGGTTTAGGTGATGCACAATCGAAACCAGTTTGGTCGCCTGATAGCAGTCGAATCGCATTTGTGGGGAAGGATAGAATTATCTATGTTATTTATACCACAACGGGTTTAATCGCTGGTATAGATCAGTTGAAAGAAGGGGGAGATTTCAGTCTCGACTGGTCTCCAAATAGTTCAAGTTTGGCTTATGCGGCCCGAGGAACGATCATGTTGTATAACGCCACGCTGCATGAAGCGAAGGCTCTCAGGCAACCCGGCGCATCCGAAGTCAGCTGGTTTCCGAGTGGCACGGAATTATTGTTTCAAGCCCGTGATGCTTCCGGTATAAGCCAGCTGTTCCGTAGTGGGATAAACGGAACAGCTAAACAGCAAATCACTAAAAATACAAATGGTCCTCTCCATGATGCGCGTCTATCGCCGGACGGTAGGTTTGTTCTCTATACAACACCTGGCGCAAGTGTCTCAATCATTTACACTGTGGATCTTGCTACAGGTGCTGTAAATGAGGTGAAAGGGGGACAGGATGGCAAAAACTATTTCCCGGAATGGTCACCTGATTCTTTACGAATCGCTTATAGTGCAACCGTATCTGATGACAGAGGTTTTTTTTCGCAAATAAGAACTGTGGAACGTCTTGGGAATGATGATCGGATATGGGCGATTTCGAATTGCTTTTCTACGCCAGTTACTTGGTCACCTGACGGAAGAAAAGTTGCATACCTTTCTGGGTGTAAAGGGCAAGAATTTGCGAATGAACTGTGGGTTTTTGATCTAACTCATCCGGTCCCGATTCGACTCATAGAAGGCGTGCCTATCACGTCGGTGCAATGGTCGCCAACACCGATTATGGATTTGTCAAAAGCAGAATTTACGAATGATACATTTGACGTTAACTTTCAATATCCCGCAAGGTGGCATAGGGTAAGCGATGAAAGATACGAAGGTAATGATGGTTATTTTCAAATTTCAGCTCTTTTTGGATCAGATTCCATTGACAAGGTATGCCATGACGAAGCTTTTCAAAAATTAATGCCCTATGGTTCAGCGCCTCGAATAATACAATCACAGAATCCGTATGAACAATCTTGTACCATTTTACCTTCTGCCGATCAACCTGCTGACATGAATGGGCAGGCAGCTTTTATAGCACAATATCCAAATCCGATAATGATTGATGGAATATCTTATAATTACTTTATATTATGGGCTGATAAGGAACATATTGATGGGATTTCCTCAACGCTTTTATTTTTACCGTAGGGTGTTTGAAAAAAACCACTAGGATTAGTAATTCCTAGTGGTTTTCAGTAGCTACCTTATTTAATTTCTTCTATTATTAGTAAGTCTTTTCCGATTCGCTCTTTTCCCTGTTGTTTTGTGTCATTGGTTCATGTTTCGGATTGAGGTTTCCGAGTTCGGCTAGTTCAAGCGAAATTTCTTCTTTCATGGTATTCGATTTTGATTTTTGTTGATTCGCTGTAGGTGGCAATGATGCTGAATTGTTGGAAGTTCCTTTTGGATTACCTTTTCTCATAATAAACCCTCCATTTCAATATGTGTATTCCACATTAATATGGCTTGAAAAACGAATTCAATTCGTATGAGCAGTGAGGAAATATGTTAAGACGAAAAAAGCATGATCCATGAAGGACCATGCTTTTTCGTTCCCCTGCGAAAGGGATGCACTCGGAAAATTTGTTATTTCACTGATACAAACTGTTTTTACTGACGATTCGTTAATACTCGTCTTGCAGTTTGATGAATCTGACGCGCGACGCCACTTTCGGCAAAGCAGTCAGTAGTTAATTTGCACTTAAACAAAAAACGAAACGCTTACTGCTTGGTCTAACACTTCGTGATTAATCTGTATAGCCCAGTTAAAACATGTTGATTTATCGTAACTACTTGGTTAAAGCCTTAGACACTCATCGAAAACGCTAGATGAATAGCTAAGTGATACACAACCTAACGCGAAATCAGGTGGATCTCGTCGAGTGTAGCTAGTCGCCAGTTAAGCAAATTTCCCGCCAAGGCTGTGCATTTCATCCTTAGAAGTTATAGGCAGGTTACTCGTCTACGAATTTCTTCTTCAGGTTGTTTCACCTTGTACTCTATCTATACCCAACTGGATTTCTAATAAACCTTTTTGTTGAAACGATTAAAAATAATCAATCTATTAACGGGCCTATGTACGGAGCCTTAAGAATCAACTTTTACGACTTATATTCCTGCAACTTGTGACAAATTTATGACTAAATTTAATTTTGCCTTAATACGACATTTTTTTCAAAAATATTGTTGTACGATGTACTAAGCTGCTTCCGAACCTACTAGATAAAGACCGCATAATCTGAAGCAGAATATATTATATGGAGGAAGATTTGTGAAAAGGCTACTGAATGAAAAGGCGTTGTTGTTACAAATTGGAATTAAGAGAAAAGTCATGTATAGAAAGGCGAAAACTTTCGGATTTACGCATCCTCTTGTTGTCGCATGCAGTCAAGAATTGGATGAGTTAATCAATAGATATCAAGAAAAAGTATCGTAAAAAAGAAAATAGTAATACAAACCTGATACAGGTTTGCCTTAATTGTGTGAAAAAAACGGTCAAACTCCAACGGGGGTGATTGGTCGTTTTTTTGTATGGTTGAAAATAACTAGGTGATTCATTGCGTTTTTATACATGAAGATGAATCGTTAAGAGTTTGCAGACAAAATGGAGTAGTCCGAAAATGTAAGCGCTTCAATGTTTAGAATACTTAAAATTCCATTGACTAACATATGTAAACAGTGTATTGTTACGAATAATTATCGCCGTTAATATATACCTATAAATAAGACGATAATGAAAAAGGGGGAATGGAAATGAAAACTAATTGGATAAGGTATGCAGTAGCACTATTTAGCGTCATTTTTATACTTGCGGCATGTGGAGGAGAAAAAGCGGGTAATGCTTCTAAGCCATTAAATGAGGAAAAAGAACCAGGTACTAGTGAAGAAACACCGAAATATAAAATTGGTGTGACCCAAATTGTAGAGCATCCCTCTTTGAACGCTGCTTTTGATGGTTTTAAAAAGGCGATAGAAGATGCAGGGCTTGATGTGGAATATGATATACAAAATGCGCAGAACGACAACAGTGCAAATACAACAATTGCGAATAACCTTGTAAGTACAGGCGTTGATTTGATTTTCGCGAATTCGACGCCTAGTGCACAAGCTGCAGCTAGCGTGACTCAAGAAATTCCAATTATTTTCACATCTGTTACGGATGCTGTAAGCGCTGAACTAGTGGCTTCACATGAAAGTCCTGGTGGAAATGTCACAGGTACGATTGACAATCACCCAGATGCAATCCCGAATACGATGAAATTCCTTCAAGAAATTGGAACGAAAAATGTTGGAATGGTATTTAACGCAGGCGAACAGAACTCACGTGCTCAAGTAGATGCAGTTAAAGAGCTACTAAAGGATATGGATATGAAAGTAGTGGAAGCGCCAGTGGCGACATCTGCTGATGTTAAACAGGCTGCAGAATCACTAATCGGCAGAGTAGATGCATTCTATATTATTACAGATAATACAGTTGTATCTGCACTTGAATCCGTTATATCAGTTGCGAATGAAAATAAGCTCCCTATGATGGTTGGCGAATTCGACTCTGTAAAACGCGGAGGATTAGCGGCGTATGGATTCGAGTATTATGACATCGGCTATGAAGCAGGTCAAATGGCGGTTAAAGTTCTAAAAGGTGAAAGTGAACCGGCTACTTTGCCTGTACAAATTCCACAAAATCTAAAACTTATCATAAATAAAGATACAGCTGATTCAATCGATCTTACTATCAAAGACGAATGGAAAGCTGAATTAAGCGAATAAATTAGGAGATGATTCTGTATGTTTAGTGCTATATTTGGCTCTGTAGAGCAAGGAATCATCTATGCAATCATGGCACTCGGTGTGTATATCACATTCCGAGTGCTAGATTTTCCCGATCTAACGGTTGACGGAAGTTTCGTAACGGGGGCAGCGGTTGCAGCGACAATGATTGTCTTTGGTTATCATCCGTTATTAGCAACTGGAGCAGCCATCGTCATTGGATTTATGGCAGGTTGTATAACGGGTCTATTACATACAAAAGGAAAGATTAATCCATTACTTGCTGGTATCTTGATGATGATTGCCCTGTACTCAATTAATTTAAGGATAATGGGTCTGACGTCAGAAAGTTCAGTGGGACGTCCAAATATTCCATTGCTAAATGCAGAAACGTTGTTTAGTAAATTTTATGCGTTTTGGAGTACGCTCGGTATCGATGAAACAATCAATCAGTTCTTCAGCTCGCTTGGTGTAAAATATTTGCCTTCTACATGGGGAACGTTGTTTTTAATGATTATAGCTACATTGATCATTAAAGTAGTTGTAGATTGGTTTTTACAAACAGAAATCGGGCTTGCAATACGCGCAACCGGTGACAATAAGAAAATGATTCGCAGCTTTTCAGCGAATACAGATACGCTTGTAATCCTGGGTTTAGGCCTATCTAATGGGCTTGTCGCTTTTTCTGGTGCATTGATTGCCCAGTACTCGAAGTTTTCGGATATTGGAATGGGAATCGGGATGATTATTATCGGATTAGCTTCTGTTATTATCGGAGAAGCAATATTTGGTACAAAAACAATTATGCGAACAACACTTGCAGTAATTGCGGGTGCTATTATTTATAGAATCGTATTGGGTCTTGCACTTCGGGTAGAATTTCTCGATACAGGAGATATGAAGTTGATCACTGCTGTTATCGTTATAGCCGCACTTATTTTACCGCAATACGTTGATAAAAGACGCGAAAATAAGAGGAAATCCAAACGTCATGCTGAACGATTAACAACTTATGATCATGGACTAAACAAGGGAGGGAATGCAATTGCTGAAACTCCAACAGATAAATAAGGTATTTAACGAAGCAACCCCCGATGAGAAAATCGCGCTTGATCAAATCAACTTGCATTTAAAGAAAGGTGATTTTGTAACCGTCATCGGCAGTAATGGTGCAGGGAAATCAACAATGATGAATATGATTTCAGGTGCACTTACGCCAGATTTCGGTGTCATTGAAATCGCTGGTAAAAATGTTGTGAAACTCCCTGAATACAAACGTTCCGTAATGATTGGCAGAGTGTTCCAAGATCCAATGGCTGGAACAGCTCCTTCCATGACAATTGAGGAAAACCTAGCAATGGCCTATTCGCGTAATAAAACACGCGGATTGCGCAAAGGTGTTCACAAGAAACGCCGTGACCTATTCCGTGAATCGCTTGAAACATTACATTTGAACCTCGAGGATCGCTTGAATGCTAAGGTAGGAATGCTGTCAGGTGGAGAGCGCCAAGCACTCTCGTTGTTAATGGCTACTTTTACACAACCATCCATTTTGCTGCTTGATGAACATACAGCTGCGCTTGACCCATCAAGGGCGGCATTGATCACGAATCTGACGAAAGAACTTGTAGAAAAGGATCAACTGACGACGTTGATGGTCACGCATAATATGCAGCAAGCAATGGATTTAGGGAACCGTCTTATTATGATGGATAAAGGCCAAATCATCTTGGAGGTTGAAGCTGAAGAGAAGAAGCAGTTGACGATTGAAAAGTTAATGGCCGAATTCCAACGCATTCGCGGTGAAAAGCTAAACAGTGATGCCGCGTTATTATCCGTATAAAGTGAAGAAGGATAAGACACCACAACCTGAAGATGAGGTTGTGGTGTTTTTAAATGGAATCGTGGGTAAATTCCGCGAAGCCGAGTTAATTCACCAAACTTTAGTTGAAGAACTGGTATGATTGGAATTAACTCAAAGTGAAAAAGGTGTTTATTATCGATAAGTTTATCATTATCGGCTCTGGGATTTTAGGAGCCTCGACAGCATACCATTTAGCAAAATCAGGAGTTGAAGTGACGGTTATAGATCGTCAGGACGCGGGGCAGGCGACGGATGCGGCAGCGGGCATCATCTGTCCATGGCTGTCTCAGCGGAGAAATAAAGCATGGTATGCGCTTGCGAAAGGAGGGGCGGCATATTATTCGTCACTCATCCAACAACTTGAAGAAGACGGAGAAACGGAAACAGGATACCGGCGCGTGGGTGCGGTCAGCTTGCATACGGATGCTGTCAAACTCGAGAAAATGAAAGAACGTGCGGTAAATAAGCGAGATGATGCACCTGAAATTGGCGAAATACATCAACTAAATGCAAGTGAGACATCGGAATTATTTCCGCCACTTTCACAGGAATATGAATCTATTCAAATTAGCGGAGCGGCTCGTGTAAACGGCCGTGCTTTACGAAATGCGTTGGTCAGTGCTGCTAAAAAAAATGGCGCAGTATTTGTAAAGGGGTCTGCCACACTTATTGCTACTGACAATGTTGTCACGGGTGTTCAAGTAGAGGACAATCAATATTTAGCGGATAAAGTCATTATCACTGCCGGAGCATGGGCGGCAGAATTAGTGGAGCCGCTAGGCATTCAACTGCAAGTAAGTGCCCAAAAAGCACAAATCGTCCATCTGCAACTTGAAAATATACAAACCAAAGAATGGCCAGTTGTCATTCCCCCAACTGACCAATACATTCTCGCATTTGACGATGGGAAAATAGTCATTGGGGCAACACATGAAGATGATAAGCAGTTCGATATGCGCGTTACTGCAGGAGGATTGCAAGAGGTATTAGGTAAAGCTTTAGCAGTCGCACCAGGATTAGCAGACAGTACTTTTACCGAGGTGCGTGTTGGATATCGTCCGTTTACCCCTGGTTTCCTTCCGGTTATAGGAGAAGTTCCAGGAGCAAAAGGACTTCTACTAGCGAACGGATTGGGCGCTTCAGGATTAACTGTCGGTCCTTTCTTAGGCAAAGAACTAGCAAAATTAGCAATGGATGAACCGGTTGAAATTGACCTTAAATTGTATAAAGTTGCAAGTGCAATCGATGCTGAGTGACAGTCACCCGAATGTGTTACTATAGATTGCTTCATTCTCAAGCCGTTTTTTCAGCTTGAGAATTTTTTATTGGCATTAAAAATTAAAACGTATACATAAAAAAGGGCAAACAGACCATGCTATCCTTACTGACATATAGAAGGAGGATTTTAAATGACTAAAATGTTGCGAGTTCTGGCCACCTTGCTCATCATTTTTTCTATGATGGGATGTGGAATGAAGAAAACTGAAGAAGTGAAGGAAAATGCAATGGGCACGGAATCAGAAACGATTGTAAAAGACGAAGTCGACAAAGAATCAACAACAGATGCAAAGCTAGATAAAGAAGGAAATCATAAGCTAGCAGTAGCGGATGATGTAGCAGATAAACTCGTGAAAATGGAAGAAGTGGAAAGCGCAAATGTCATCGTAACTGACACGAATGCTTATGTGGCAGTTGTGCTGAAAGAAGGAGCAGAAGGTTCAGAAGTGACTGAGAACAAAATTGCGGATGAGGTCAGATCGGCTAATGCTACCTTTAAAAATGTTTATGTATCGATGAATCCCGATTTTGTAAAACAAATGAACGAATATGGAACTAAAATCAGAGCCAATGAACCAGTAGAAGGATTCTTTACAGAGTTTTCTGATGCCATGAAGAGAGTATTTCCCGACGCTCATTAAACTATCAATTTTTCCTTTTATCTTAAAAAAGGCCCATCATTCATTGAGTGATGGGCCTTTTTACGAGGAATATATTATATTCGAACTATCACTTTATATACATTCTGACTGAGAACTATTGCAAAAGAGTTTTCATTTTTTGTGAAGAGTTGAACATATGTTCCTTTGTGGTATAATGTGAATAGGAAGTAAGCTTGTCGGGATCAATTAAAGGGGTAAGTATAAATGAAATTAATTTCTTGGAATGTCAATGGATTAAGGGCGTGTGTAGGCAAAGGTTTCTTGGAATACTTTGAATCTGTGGATGCAGATATCTTCTGCGTACAGGAAATAAAGTTGCAAGAAGGACAAATCGATTTACAGTTAGATGGTTATCATCAGTATTGGAATTATGCGCTAAAGAAGGGGTACTCAGGAACAGCTGTGTTTACGAAAGAAAAACCGTTATCAGTAAAGTATGGTGTAGGGGAATTGGCAACTGAAGGAGAAGGTCGAATTCTTACGCTTGAGTTCCCGCAGTTTTACTTGGTGAATGTCTATACGCCCAATGCGCAGCGTGATTTGGCACGATTGCCTTTTCGCTTAGAATGGGAAGAGGATATGCGTGCATACTTGAATAAGTTGGACGAAGTAAAGCCGGTTATTTTATGCGGCGATCTAAATGTCGCGCATCAGGAAATCGATATTCGGAATGTGAAATCGAATATCGGAAACTCAGGCTTTACAGATGAAGAACGGGGTAAGATGACGGCTTTGTTAGCGGAAGGCTTCATCGACACATTCCGTTATGTTAATCCCGATAAAGTAGATGCCTACACATGGTGGTCCTACATGAGTAAAGTAAGAGAGCGTAATATCGGTTGGCGAATCGATTATTTCATAGCATCAAAGAGGCTTGCACCTAAGGTGAAGAATGCCGAGATCCATCCAGACATACTTGGCAGTGATCATTGTCCGATTGTATTGGAAATGGATTCCGCATTAATAGGATAGAGGGGAGAGTAATGATGGGGAATACAAACCAATAAATCTTGAAATAGTTGATGTTCGAAGGAAACTTTTTAAACAGTTATCTGTGGACGGACAAGTTCTTATACTACTTTCGCCAACACCAGTTAGTGAGAAAATCGGTTGGGTGCAAGATGGATACGGCGTTTCTTGGCAGTTGAACCTTGCGACGAACTAAAGAACGAAAGAGGTAGATTCAGATGATTGCTACTATCAAACAAGTCGAGAATGGTTACATTGCCCGCTATGAACGTCATATCGAGCACCCTATAGAACATGTTTGGGCAATGCTGACGGATAATCAAGAACTGGACAAATGGTTTCAAGAGTTAAGCATCGGAGACCCGAGCAAAGGTGGTTTCATGAAGTTCGTCATGCCGGATGGGAAGTTTGAGCAACTTGAAATTTTTGAACACACGCTATTTACTGTACTGGAATTCGATTGGTTTGGAGATGTTGTTCGTTTTGAACTGCATCCTGAGCAAGGTGGTTGTCTAATGGTTTTCACAGAGAGATTCACAACGACAACTGAACAAAGAATAAAAGATCTTGCAGGCTGGCATGTTTGTCTGGATGTCATTAAGTCTTTGCTTGATGGCGAGCCAATTGATTCTAGAGAAACTGAATGGGAAAAATGGCATAGTAACTATGAACAAGCTTTTAATGAACTAATGATAGCTGATAAAGAGTAAAGCAATGAAAAAAGCTTCTGGGAGTCATACCCAGAAGCTTTTTTCAATGCTTTATTAACAAATTCCAATTACTTAGTCTCTTCCGGAGTAACAAAATTATTTTTACCTGCTTTCATGCCGGATAGGAAGACGATTAAGGTTGCGCCGATAATAATAAGCATCGGAACTGACCAGCCGGATGTGAAATCATGCAATAACCCGAACAACACAGGTCCAATGGCAGCAAGTGCGTAGCCGAAAGATTGCGCCATACCTGATAAATCTGCAGCTTCATGCGGTGTTCGTGTACGTAATGAGAAGAACATCATCGACAGTCCAAATGCCGCACCGCCTGCAATTCCAATCATAATCATCCATAATGGAACGAGTGCAGTTCCCCCTACCATGATACCTCCATAGCCCAAGAGATATAATATGGCAACGCCAGCTACAATCCAGCGTTGATCTTTTACTTTACCTGCCAGAATTGGAACGACAAATGTCATTGGTAATTGAGAAAATTGTAAGAGGGAAACCATCCAACCCGCACTATCCGGACTTATTCCTTGCGTATTTAACACCTCAGGCATCCAAGCCGAAGTCGTGTAAAATATCAACGATTGAAACCCCATAAAGAATGTAACACTCCACGCCAATGGAGAACGCCATAAAGCAGGGGATTTAGCTTTATCTGCTGTCATTATCACGGAGTCGGGCAGTCTCTTGTTTTTAAGTTGAGGCAACCAAATGAGTAGTGCGATAAATGTAAGAAGCGCCCAGATGCCTAACGCGCCTTCCCATCCAAATTGCGTTTCATGGGCAAGCGGTACACTTACGCCAACAGCTATGGATGCGGATAAATTCATCGAGACAGAATAAATTCCGGTAATGAGACCGATGTGAAGCGGAAAGTTAAGTTTTATCAAACCTGGTAATAAGACATTTCCAAACGCAATGGCAAGTCCTATTAGGAAAGTTCCTATGAGCAAATTAGGTGTTGTGCCCAGAGAACGAATAATGATGCCCGCTGTCAATAAAATGAGAGAAACGAATAATGTCAGTTCCATTCCGAAGCGACGTGCAATTTTCGGAGCGAACGGCGAAATAAGTGCGAACGCGAGCAAAGGGATAGTCGTTAGAAATCCCGCTAATACATTTGAAATGGCCAAGCTATCTTTAATAGAGGAGATTAATGGTCCAACAGATGTTAAGGGTGATCGAAGTGTGGATGCGATGAAAATGATCCCGATAAGAAGAAACCAAGTATTGCGTGTGAATTTCAATTTTTTATTTGAATTCATGGAATGTGGATTGGTCAAGATAATGCCCCCAAAGTCTACTTGTTTCATCAACAATAACACATTCAGTGTGCAGAGTACGTTCATTGAATTGAGTGAATCATTTTTTAACTTTTGAGTACGTTGAAATCTGATTTTCACATGCTATACTAATAACATTCTAATAGTATTCGCTCATATAATAGCGGGGATATGGCCCGCAAGTTTCTACCGATTTACCGTAAATAAATCGACTATGGGAAGCAACGGATTGAAAAAGTCGTACTCATTTATTTGGGTATGTCTCTTTCTTTTCCATTCGGCAAATAAGCCCGAATGACATTGCTCCACTCATGGTTTGATTGGATGCACGGTCATAGGGCTTATTTTTTTGGCTCTTGATTGTGAAAACAAGAAGGAGGGAAAATAAAATGAAATTGTTAAAAGATAAAATTGTACAAGACGGTAAAGTGTTATCAAATCAGGTGTTAAAGGTAGATTCGTTTTTGAATCATCAAATCGATCCACCCCTTATGCAGGCTGTAGGTGCAGAGTTTGCAGCCCGATTTAAAGACGCGGGGATTACAAAAATCTTAACGATTGAATCGTCGGGTATTGCACCTTCGATGATGGCGGGCTTGATACTAGGTGTACCAGTAATTTTTGCACGTAAACGCAAATCGCTAACGTTAGTGGATCACCTGTATACGGCGAGTGTTCATTCATTTACGAAAAACGAAACAAATGATATTTCCGTCTCAAGAGATTTCATTACAGCACAAGATACAGTTTTGCTTATCGATGACTTCCTTGCAAATGGACAAGCTGTACTTGGATTGCTTGATATAATTGAGCAAGCTGGAGCGAAGTTGGCAGGCGTTGGGATTGTTATTGAGAAAGGTTTCCAACCTGGCGGGGCGCTCATTCGTGAACGCGGCATCCGCGTAGAATCACTAGCGAATATAGCATCACTCGAAAACGGACAAGTGACGTTTATTGAGGAGGAAACTTCCAAGTGAGCAATCCACTTAAGTCAACTGCTTTAGGGTTCCAACATGTTTTGGCGATGTATGCCGGGGCAGTCCTCGTACCATTAATTGTCGGGGAAGCTTTGGGCCTAACGTCTACACAATTGACTTATCTCGTATCCATCGACATTTTAATGTGTGGGATTGCAACGATTTTACAAATTATGAATAACCGTTTCTTCGGGATCGGATTGCCAGTCGTATTAGGCTGTTCGTTTACAGCGGTCGGACCGATGATTGCGATTGGCACCGAGTCTGGAATTTCCGCTATTTACGGTGCAATTATCGTATCGGGACTTTTCGTCATTGTTATTAGCCGGTTTTTCGGTACCCTTGTACGATTTTTCCCTCCTGTTGTAACAGGTTCTGTCGTTACGATTATCGGGATTACGTTGATCCCTGTAGCTATTACCAATATGGGTGGAGGACAAGATGTGAGTGATTTCGGCTCATTGTCGAATTTAGCATTGTCGTTCGGAACATTGCTGTTTATCCTCCTAGTTTTTAAATTTTCAACTGGTTTCATGCGTGCTATTTCCATCTTACTTGGCTTGGTTGTCGGGACTGTTGCTGCCACTTTTATGGGTAAAGTGGACTTCTCAGCCGTTCGGGATGCAGACTATTTTCATATGGTAGAGCCTTTCTACTTCGGTATGCCGACTTTCGAATGGCCGGCTATAGTCACGATGATTCTTGTGGCAATGGTTTCCCTCGTGGAATCGACAGGCGTTTACTTTGCGCTAGGTGATATTTGTGAGCGAGATATAAAGAAAAAAGATCTTGAAAAAGGCTATCGTGCGGAAGGGATTGCCGTTTTATTAGGCGGTATTTTCAATGCATTTCCGTATACAACGTTTTCGCAAAATGTCGGTTTAATTCAAATGTCGGGTGTCAGATCACGAAAAATTATTTTAATTGCGGGTATTATGTTGGTTACGCTTGGTTTTGTTCCTAAAATCGCAGCATTCACAACAATTATTCCTAATGCCGTTTTAGGTGGCGCGATGATTGCGATGTTCGGAATGGTTGTTTCCCAAGGTATTAAAATGTTGAGCAAAATCATTACTGATTCTCAAGAGAATTCTATGATTATTGCTTGCGCAATCGGAATTGGACTTGGTGTGACCGTCGTACCTGAACTTTTTGCACAATTCCCTAAAGGTCTTAAAATTTTAACGAGTAACGGTATTGTCGCGGGGAGTGTCACTGCGATTGTGTTGAATATCTTATTTAATATGTTGCCTTCACGGAAGAAAAAACTTGGAGAAGTTGGTTGAATAACGAATTTAATCAATAAAGCAATCCCTCAGTCCGAAATGGATTGAGGGATTGCTTTATTTTTAGGAAATATTTATTTGGCTACTATATAATAGATGAAATGTCTACAATTGTATGTCCAATTCCGCGTCATTGTTGTATAATGGCGATAAAGTGATATATTCTGGGTACGTTAATCTAAGTAAATAGTCGGCACTTAACAAATAGACTGTTCTTCCAACGCCGCTTTGTACATTGTGATTGCCATACGCAATATGCCCACCCGAAAATCATAGGGTAGTAATTTTCGTGAGATAAAAAGTATGATCACTAGACAGTGCAAGCCACAACATGCAACGATTACTAGATAGCATTAAGTAAAGGGGAAGATTCCGTGTATAAACTAATTGCGATTGACCTTGATGGGACATTACTTACGGATGAATTATTGATTACGCCAAGAACAATCAAGGCAATTCAAAAAGTAGTAGAATTAGGAACGGTTGTCACGATTGCGACGGGGCGTATGTTTCCATCGGCAAAATTATTTGCACAGCAACTTGGCATAGATGTACCTGTGATTACGTATCAGGGGGCAATCATTAAAAGCGTGGATGACAATGAAGTGATGTATGAGAGACTTATTCCGCCTAATATTTCACAAAAGTTAGTTGAGATTGCTCATGATAAAAAAATACATTTACAAGTTTATCAAGATGATATTCTTTATTGCGCATCAGAAAACGACAAGATTATTGAGTACTCCAAAAAGTCGAAAGTCCCGTATGTGATAGAATCGGATCTCGGCAAGCTTGCCGAAAAAGGATTTACAAAAGCTCTCTTTATCGAAGAGCCTATGTACCTTGCGGGTTTACAGGACGAATTGCGGGAATTGTTTGGAGAGGGCGCACATATCGCAAAGTCTTTAGTGAACTACCTAGAAGTGACACATCCGGAAGCTAACAAGGGATGTGCTTTATTGCATCTAGCGGGTAAGCTTGGTATCGATCGTACTGAAATTATCGGTATTGGTGACAACCACAATGACATTGAACTGATAAAAACAGCTGGTCTAGGTATCGCAATGGGTAACGCGGTCCAGGAATTGAAAGACCTTGCGGATTATACTTCACTGACAAACAATGAAGAAGGCGTGCTCCATGCAATTGAGAAATTTGTTTTAGAGCCATTGGGAGCAATGATTGAATGATGGTAGAGGTAACTTCCTTTGTTGTTAAAAGTAGTTGAATAAGGCTATCTCCTTGGTCAGTTGTATTGACTTAAAGGGATAGTCTTTTTTGTTTTTAAAAATAAGAGCATATTTAAAAAAACTACGAGTAAACACGGATAAATGTGGAATACTAACTGCTAAGTCATTTTGAAAACATAGTTTTTTGTGTTTTTCGTACAATTTATTTACTTATGTCATTTCGTTTGCTAAACTCATTTAGTTGTATGACGTCAGACGACGAAAATGAGTTTTTATATAGTGCGAATTGGCGTATTAGTAACAAAACTACAAATGGGAAAATTCCATATAAAGAGGTGTACTAGTTGAATTTTTTGTGGGGGCTTTTAGGGGTAGTTGTGGTGTTGGGAATTGCATTTCTTTTATCTAATGGAAAGAAATTGATTAATTACCGGACTATCATTGTTGGTTTAACTATCCAAGTGACATTTGCATTTGTCGTCTTGAAATGGGAAGCGGGGAGAGCGGGGTTAATATGGTTTTCCGGACTCGTGCAAAATGTTATTGACTATGCGGGAGAAGGGGTTGCATTTCTTTTTGGTCCGGCAGCGGATGTTGAAGGATTCGGTTTTGTCTTTGCATTCCAAGTTTTGACAATCATCATTTTCTTTTCTGCCTTGATTTCCGTGTTATATTATCTTGGAATTATGCAGCTGGTAATCAAGTTAATCGGAGGTGCTTTATCGAAACTGCTTGGCACGAGTAAAGCGGAATCGGTGTCTGCGGCGGCGAATATATTTGTCGGACAGACGGAAGCTCCACTGGTCATCCGTCCATTTCTGGCAAACATGACAAAGTCAGAGCTTTTTGCAGTTATGACAGGGGGTCTAGCATCTGTTGCGGGTTCTGTTCTCGCGGGTTATGCACTCTTGGGAGTTCCACTTGAGTATTTGATTGCAGCAAGTTTCATGGCTGCACCTGCCGGGTTAGTGATGGCAAAAATATTGATACCTGAAACCGAAAAGTCGGAAGTTGCCGATTTTGAGATGGGTAAGGATCAGGAATCGGTAAACGTTATTGATGCTGCAGCGCGTGGGGCAGCGGATGGATTAAAGCTCGCTCTCAATGTGGGGGCAATGCTACTGGCGTTCATTGCGCTAATCGCTTTAATGAATGGAATGTTAGGCGGACTCGGCAAGTTTATCGGTTTTGAATCGTTGACGGTTGAGGGGATTTTAGGCGTTGTATTTGCACCGCTTGCGTTTGCTATTGGTGTACCTTGGTCTGAGGCGGTCATAGCAGGCGGATTCATCGGTCAAAAGCTCGTGTTGAATGAGTTTGTCGCATATGCGGCATTCGCGCCTGAAATTGCTTCACTTAGCCCTAAAACGGTCATCGTCGTCAGCTTTGCGCTTTGCGGCTTTGCAAACTTAAGTTCATTGGCAATCCTTCTTGGAGGTTTAGGTTCTCTAGCGCCAAGTCGACGTCCTGACATTGCAAGACTGGGTATTCGTGCGGTGGCAGCGGGGCTGTTAGCCTCGTTATTGAGTGCTGCTATTGCAGGGATGTTTATCTAATTTATTGTTTATATGAAAAGGAGCTTGGGTTAACCAAGCTCCTTTTCATATATTCTTTTTGTCTAAAGTATCTCTTGCTAATAACACGTGGCGGTCATAATACGGCTTATGCCGGTCATAATCAAAGCCATGGCGAGCATAACAGGTCTCATGGCGGTCATAAGTGTGCTCGTGGCGAGCATAACGAGCTCTATGGCGGTCATAACCGGATGAACGATTATTGTTACAGCAAGAAATGCCTTGAACCTGAGGGGCAGTAACGTATACAGTTCATTGTTTGTTCCTGTAGACGAGAATCAAGCGCGATGCTCTTTGTAATTGTGTATGTTCGTGATATTCCCTAGCCGAGCAATTTCTTCATCTGTTGTTTTTTTCTCGTAAGCGATAATCGAATCGAGCAATTGCTCAGTTGTGCGCGCACCAACGAGGGCGGATGCCACTGTTTTATCATGAAGGGCGAAAGCGATTGCCGCCGCGTGTAGGTCAACTGATTGTTCACCTAGCGCATGGACAGTACGTGTCAATTCACCCGCATCATACTCTACAAATCCATTCGCTTTTACAGCTCTTGTCAAGCCTTCAGATGTCAAGAAGCCTTTTGCAATCGTCCCTCTCGTAACAACAGAGGCGCCGGCTTCGTGGATCATTGGAAACCATTCTTCTGGTCTGCGGTCAAGCAGATTATATTGCATCATGACAGAGACCGCCGAACTAGTATCCAAGAATCGTTTAATAACATTTGGGCGAATTGAAGAAATACCATATTGACGAATAAGCCCGTCTTTTTTTAAGCTTTCAAATGCATCAATTGTTTCCGTCACATTGTCTTCCATTGTCCCGCCATGAAGCTGATAGACATCGATATAATCAATGTCGAGGCGCAATAGACTTTGTTTGACGGCCTCCATAATATGCTCTTTAGAAGAATCCCATGTCCATCCTTCACCACCTGGATTCATTTTATTGCCGGCTTTCGTCGCAAGAATAATGTCGTTCCGTCTTCCTTTTAGCGCTGATCCCAGAAGTTCTTCATTTTTACCGCCATTATACAAATCGGCTGTATCAAAATAATTGATGCCTGCGTGAATGGCGGCGTCGACGATGTTTTTCGATTCAGTTAAGTCACCTGGCAGCGACATGCAACCGAGGCCAATTTCGGAAATGTATAGACCACTTTTACCCAACTCTCTTTTCTTCATGAAAGCACCCCCTGTTTTGTTCATGTCTAGACTTCAGCGCCTAGCACCTAGGCCCACACGAAGTGGGTCATGCAGCTATTGCGACAGGACGTCGCGAACTTAGGCTGCCTTCCTCTGTCGCTTCAGTCCTTAAGTTAAAGGCAAAGATCGCCTTTATCTTAAGACCCTTCGACGTACAGGACATACTAGTGCCGACGTCGCCACAGGACGTGGCGAATTTAGTCGGCCAGCGCATTTCGGGTCTACCAAGGCGCTTGCGCTTTTCTTCATGGTACAATGACGTCACACTATTATCCATAAAAAGGAGTCGGAAGCGATGAGTAAATATGAAGAAAAGACAATTTCAGGTGAAACAGTTTATGAAGGGAAAATTATTACACTGCGTGTTGAGGAAGTGGAACTTCCAGATGGTAAGAAAGCGACACGTGAATTGATCAAACATCCGGGGGCAGTTTCCATCATTCCGATTACTGCTGACGGGAAAATTGTGCTCGTTGAACAATACCGAAAAGCGCTGGAACGTACACTTATTGAAATTCCAGCGGGGAAAATTGATCCGGGTGAAGAACCTGCAGTGACGGCGGTCCGCGAACTGGAAGAGGAAACGGGGTACGGGGCGAAAGAATTTACCTACATTCAGTCCTTTGCAACGTCTCCTGGCTTTGCAGATGAGGTAATTCATATGTATTTAGCACAAGATCTTTATAAAATAGAAAATCCTGCTGCTGGAGATGAAGATGAATTCATTGGGCTACTAGAAGTTACACTTGAAGAAGCAGAAGAAATGGTTGCCTTAGGAAAAATTTTCGATGCAAAAACTGCGTTCGCTGTTCTTTATGCTAAAAACCTTTTAACAAAGTGACCTAATTTTGAACGGACAAGCATATGTTGAACCAATCGGGCTTTTACGGCCAGTTGACCCCTATTTACGCTTTATTCTTATGCCAAACTCTTGATTGGGGTTTTACTGCCCGTTAATGCGGGATAAACTATGCGGAGGTGCAGCTATGGTCCGTTCTTTATCGTTCATTCACTTATTTGTCATTCTTGCGATTGGCTTTATCGGAGGAGCGCTCTTATTTCGTGAGATGCCAGCGACTGCGGTAGAGAGGGTAGTTACATTTTATGATGCTCGGGTCGTTTTAGGACATGATGCAGGTTATATTAAACCTGTTGGTATGGCAGCCCTATTTTTCATCATTGCGTTTATACTGGCGATGTTTAGGAAAACAAGATTCACAGTATTATTTTTCGGGGCAGTGAAATGTGTTCTTTTCGGCTTGTCATCTTCCTATTTACTAGCTTCCGGTACGAAAATAATGGCCTATTCAATTTGGTGGTTTCCGTTTCAGTTCCTTATTTGTTTTCTATTTCTAGTGTATTGTGCGATCCTAAGTCCACCTTACTTTATGCGTTCCACGATGGGGAAAGGGCCCAATAAACGCGCATTACCAACGATAATTGGCATTTCGATTGCCATACTTGCTATCGAAATTATCGTCTTTCAATTCATTTTTAAATAGAATATATTCGTCCTTAATTAACTGTCTGCTCCCTTTCTGTTGTCATAAGGAAAGACCATTTGTTATAATGGAGTCAGTTTGAGGGGGGCGTCGTATGGAGAGCCGAATCGATCGGATAAAAAAACAATTGCATGGGGCCAGCTACAAGCTGACACCTCAGCGCGAAGCGACGGTTTTGGTCCTCCTTGAGCATGAGGAAGACCATCTGAGTGCTGAAGATGTATTTTTGCTAGTCAAAGAGAAAGCACCGGAAATCGGGCTTGCAACCGTGTATCGTACGTTGGAATTGCTAACAGATCTTAAAGTAGTCGATAAAATCAATTTTGGTGACGGTGTATCGAGATATGATCTGCGGCAGGAAGGTGCTGCTCATTTCCATCATCATCTTATTTGTATCGAATGTGGAACAGTGGATGAAATTCAGGAGGATCTTCTCGGAGATGTCGAAAAGATCGTTGAAAGCCGCTTTGAATTCGCTATTAAAGACCATTGGTTAACGTTTCACGGTATTTGCAAAAGATGTAAATCCGATGTGGATGAAAGTGAAAAGTGAGATGAGGGATGGCATAATGCTGTCCCTTTTGTCGTTGGACTTAAACCTGTACTAACCGAAGGGGGGAAAGGGATTTGATCAAATTAAAGGCAGATGGAAACTGTTTTTCAGTTTCCCGCTGGTTATGAAAGACATCCGTTTTGCGCTTGAAGATTATATGCACTTCCTAAAAGTGGAGCGGCAGTTGTCGGGAAATACAATTATTTCATATAAGCGAGACCTTGCCGAATATCTAGACTATATGGAACGGGTAGGTTATAAGTCGATGGATGATGTAGATCGTCCCGCTGTAGTGGGACATTTACATCAATTAAAAGAAGGCGGGAAATCGGCTAGGACCGTCTCTAGACATATTTCGTCAATCCGTTCATTTCATCAATTCCTTCTTCGGGAAAAGGTAACGACTAAGGATCCGACAGTCCATTTAGAGCTTCCGAAACTTGAACAGAAATTACCACGTGTTTTATCAATGGAAGAAGTAGATAGACTAATCGAGGCGCCAGATTGTTCAAAGCCGCAGGGTGTCAGAGATACTGCATTGCTTGAAGTTTTGTACGGGACGGGAATGCGTGTAAGTGAACTGATTGGACTTAATATGGATGATATTCATCTCTCGATGGGATTCGTCCGTGTATTTGGTAAAGGCGGGAAAGAGCGGATTATTCCGCTTGGTGGGAAGTCAATTACGGCGTGTAAGCGGTATATCGAAGAAGCACGACCGATTTTCATCGCAAAACAAAAAGGCGCTGAGGCATTATTTGTCAATATGAGGGGAACTAGGCTAACAAGGCAAGGCTGTTGGAAGTTGTTGAATGGACATGGCCTAAAAGCGGGTATACAGAAAGAGCTGACGCCACATATCTTGCGTCATACGTTCGCTACGCATCTCATCGAAAATGGAGCGGATCTGCGGGCAGTTCAGGAAATGCTTGGTCACGCGGATATTTCCACAACACAAATTTATACACATGTCAGCCGTTCAAGGTTGAAAGAGGTCTATGTGAAATTCCATCCAAGGGCATAGAATTTTACAAAATTATTTAATTTTAAGGAGGACTAACTCATGGGGAAACAACAATTTAAACGGGTTCATCTTATTGTGCTCGATTCTGTGGGAATCGGTGAATCACCGGATGCTGCTATTTTTGGTGATGCAGGTGCAAATACGCTAGGACATATCGGAGAAGCAATGGAAGGCTTACATATGCCGAACATGGGCAAACTTGGTCTTTCCAACATTAGTGAAATTAGAGGTATCTCCATTGTGAATGAACCACTTGCTTTTTACGGTAAAATGCAGGAAGCATCTGTCGGGAAGGATACAATGACGGGTCATTGGGAAATAATGGGTCTCAACATTGATAAGCCATTTAAAGTATATCCAAATGGTTTCCCACAGGAATTAATTGCGGAACTTGAACAACGAATAGGACGTAAAGTGATTGGTAATAAACCGGCTAGTGGTACCGCAATCATTGATGAATTTGGTGAGGAACATATGAAGACTGGATCAATTATTGTCTATACGTCTGCGGATCCAGTGCTGCAAATCGCTGCGCATGAGGGGATCATCCCAATTGAAGAACAATACCGGATTTGTGAAATTGCGCGTGAGTTGACATTGGAACCGGAATTTTTAGTTGGTCGTGTCATTGCACGTCCATTTGTAGGAGAACCGGGCAACTTTACACGAACAACGAACCGACATGATTACGCTCTCAAACCATTTAATCGTACAGTTATGAATGAATTGGTGTCTGCGGATTATGATGTTATGGCGATTGGCAAAATCGCGGATATATTTAACGGTGAAGGCATTAGCGAATCCGTTCGAACCGTGAGCAATATGGACGGCGTCGACAAATTACTGGATGTTATGAAACAAGACTTCAAGGGTCTCAGTTTCACGAATCTCGTTGATTTTGATGCGTTATTTGGTCATCGGAGAGATCCGCTTGGTTATGGCTTAGCGCTACAGGAGTTTGATGTAAGGTTGCCAGAAATCTTAGCAGCGCTGCGTGATGACGATTTGCTGATCATTACAGCGGATCACGGCAATGACCCAACTTATCCAGGTACTGATCATACCCGCGAATATGTCCCGCTCGTGGTCTATTCGCCTTCGTTCAAAACTGGGGGGGAAATGCCACTGAACGAGACTTTTGCAGATATTGGTGCTACGATCGCGGACAATTTTGATGTGAAAATGCCTGAGTTTGGTAAGAGTTTCTTGAATTTATTAGAGGGAAAGGTGTGATGAAGTTGTTCAGAATGGTAGATGTAATTGAGAAAAAGCGAAACGGCGAAGTTCTTACAAAAGAAGAAATCACTTTTTTTGTAAATGGCTATACAGTTGGTTCCATCCCGGATTATCAAGCAAGTGCGTTTCTGATGGCGATCTATTTCAAAGGAATGACTGCTGAAGAACAGGGATACTTGACGATGGCGATGGTTGAATCTGGCGATCAAATCGACTTATCTGCAATTGAGGGGATTAAAGTCGATAAACATTCTACAGGCGGAGTTGGAGATACGACGACATTAATCCTGGTGCCTCTCGTCGCGGCATGCGGCGTTCCTGTCGCTAAGATGAGTGGCAGGGGTCTTGGCCATACAGGCGGGACGCTCGACAAGCTGGAGGCCATAGAAGGGTTCCATATCGAATTGACAGAAGAACAGTTCGTCAAGCAAGTGAATGATTTGAAATTAGCGGTCATCGGTCAAAGTGGCAACTTGACGCCTGCTGATAAAAAACTCTATTCATTACGCGACGTGACAGCTACTGTTGACAGCATCCCGCTCATTGCCAGCTCAATTATGAGCAAGAAAATTGCTGCTGGTGCAGACGCGATTGTTCTCGATGTGAAAACCGGTGACGGTGCATTCATGAAAACAGAGGCAGACGCGAGAGCACTGGCTCACTCGATGGTGGCGATAGGTAAACAAGTCGGTAGAAATACGATGGCGATCATTTCTGATATGAGCCAGCCGCTCGGGTTTGCAATTGGGAACTCACTTGAAGTGATTGAAGCGGTTGAAACGCTAAAAGGGAATGGTCCTGAAGACTTGACGGAACTATGTCTCGTTCTTGGCAGCAAGATGATTGTAGCGGGAGGAAAAGCTACTTCAGTCGAGGAAGCTAGGGACATGCTGAAAGCGGTTATTACTGACGGTTCAGCTCTTGAATTGTTTGGTAAATTGATTGAAGCGCAAGGCGGAAATGGCGCTATCATTCACGATACATCTTTATTACCGACAGCGAAATATCAAATTGAAGTACCTGCACTGTCATCGGGTTATGTAACGAAGATGGAAGCGGATGACATTGGCGTTGCCGCAATGCTTCTTGGTGCGGGTAGAGCGACAAAAGATGATGAGATCGATCTTGCAGTAGGTATAGTGCTTACTAAAAAAATCGGAGATGCTGTGCAAGTGGGAGAACCACTTGCGATTATCCATTCGAATACGGAAAGTGTAGAACAATCCATGACACTGATCCAGAAACATATAACGATTGGTAAGGAAGCAGTGGCAAGCCCGCGTCTCATAGGCGACATGATTACGGGCTAATAAGTAGTTGAAACTCAAAGCTACCCTATCAACCAAACTTGGTTGATAGGGTAGCTTTTTGAAATTAAGAAATCGATCATAACCGCAGTCGGACCAATCATATCCATGGCCTCGACCGACAATAACTCCCTAAAAATATTTCTTTTTCCAATGGATGTGTAAATCGTTTGGAAGACGTACATACTTTCATCAGTAGTGAGCAATGTCGAAACATAAGAACTTTGCGCTGACTGTGACTAGTTCTGTCAGGCGAAAGGATTTCGCCCTTCAAATGTGGAATAATTCGCATGAAGGAGGGGTTTCAGCATGGCTGACATCGAAATTATTGACAATGGGATTTTAATTGCGACACTGCAAGGGGAATTGGACAATCATGAGGCAAATCGAATCCGGTCCCACATTTCATCAGCTATTTATAGCGGACAAGTCCGGGCGGTTATTTGGGATTTGACGAGGCTTGGATTCATGGATAGCGCAGGAATCGGGCTCATTCTTGGAAGGATGCGCGATTTAGCACCTGTGGAAGGGGAAACGCTCATTTTGAATCCGTCTACGACAATGGAAAAGATATTCACATTTTCTGGTCTTGGACCAAATATAAGGCATTGCACGGTCGATCTAGCGATCGGGGAAATCGGAGGGGTATTACATGAACAATGAAATGACGTTATCATTCGTCGCAATAGAGGAAAACGAAGCACTGGCACGGATGGCAATGACCTGTTTTATAACGCCGCTGGACCCTACTATTGAAGAAATTTCAGAATTTAAGACCATTGTGTCGGAAGCTGTAACGAATGCCATCATTCATGGCTATGAATGTGATGGCAAAAGCCTTGTCACTGTTCACGCTGTGATTGAAGAGAACAAAGTTACGATGACTGTCCGCGATGAAGGCTTGGGTATTTTTGACGTAGAACAGGCGATGGAACCGATGTTTACCACACGGCCCTTCATGGAGCGATCGGGTATGGGATTTACGATAATGGAAAGCTTTGCCGACAGTTTGTCAGTCGAATCTGTATTAGGAAATGGAACAATCGTCAAGTTCGAGAAAACGTTTTCTCCGGTCCCGGAAGCAAGCAGAATGAGGTGACCCATGGACGCATCCGTTGAAATAAAACCGGCATTGTTGACCCAAGAAAAGATGAGGGAACTCATTAAAGTTTCACAAGAAGGTGATAAAGAAGCGAGAAGGATGATGGTGGAGGGAAATACGCGGCTTGTCTGGTCCATTGTCCAGCGGTTTGCTTCCCGTGGCGCCGACCCCGAGGATTTATTTCAAATTGGTTGTATCGGTCTTATGAAATCAATCGATAAATTCGATTTATCGTATGAAGTGAAATTCTCTACTTATGCGGTACCTATGATTGTCGGAGAAATCCAGCGTTTTCTAAGAGATGACGGGATGGTGAAAGTAAGTCGGTCCATCCGCGAACTTAGTTTCAAAATCCGTCATGCAACAGATGATTATATTAAATTGCATGGCAAATCGCCATCAATTTCGGAAGTTGCAGCAGTCCTCGAAGTGTCCGTTGACGATGTCGTTCTGGCCTCTGATGCTTTACGCGATCCCGCGTCACTTCATGAACAGTTATATGAAAGTGAAGGGGATAGCTTAACGTTGATGGATCAGTTGCGAGATGACAGGTCTGAAAGAGTGTTCGACCATATCCCGCTGCGTGATGTCATTTCTAAATTAAATAAACGAGATCAAACAATCATTTATATGCGCTATTATCTGGATTGTACGCAAAGTGATATTGCAGAGAGAATTGGTATATCACAAGTCCAGGTGTCACGACTTGAAAAGAAAATCTTAGCCCAATTGAAATTATGGATGGGTGTTGATTCGGAAGAAACTATACTAAATGTGAGGACGGATTAAACTAATGGAAAAGCTATTCCAATCGGTGAATGAAGGGGAAGAGTGGTTCTATACCTGTTTCGGTAAAGATAAGACGTTCGATGCTACTGCCAGATCATTGCATCTTTGGGATATGCCTGCTCTGTTGCTTTATATTAATGGACTCATAGACGGTGATACAATCACGACTTTATTGACGGAAATGCAAGGAGCTAGAGAAGTGGAGGACGAAGACCAGGAGGATGGAGGGGAACGATTCCTCTCCTTTTTTCCGTATCACGCCGTTTCAAATGTGAAAGATCGAAACGAATTGCTTACCTCGATATTAAGCGGACAAGCTGCCTTCGTCACACCTGAGGGCTATGTATTTACCATCGATATTCGATCTTATCCTGGCAGGCAACCTGCAGAACCTGACAATGAAAAAGTCGTTAGAGGATCAAGGGATGGATTTACGGAGAATCTTATCCAAAATACCGCGCTAATCAGGAGACGACTTCGTACCGAGGATTTACGATTTGAAATGCATAAAGTGACGATGAATGGAAAGACAGATGTATCAATCACCTACATGCAAGGGGCGGCGAGTGAAGAGCATCTTACTTATATCCGTGAAAGGCTGGATGCCATTCACCACGATGGACTGACAATGACGGACAAATCTCTTGAAGAGTTTTTGTTCAAACAGGGTTTTCATCCAATGCCGTTCGTTCGTTTCACGGAGCGTCCTGATATATGTGCGGCACATTTATTGGAAGGGCATATCGCAATCATCGTGGATACATCTCCCTCTGTCATACTTGCACCGGCCCCATTATTTCATCATTTGCAACATGCGGAAGAATACCGCCAGGCCCCGCTTATTGGGACGTTTGTCAGGATTATGCGTTTATTTGCGGCTGCCATGAGTCTTATTCTTTTACCTTTTTGGTACTTGCTCGCAACGAAACAACACTACTTACCTGATTTCCTCAGTTATATAGGACCAAAAGATATCGGGGAAATTCCATTACTTGTTCAGCTTCTTATCGCAGATGGCGGGATCGAGATACTTCGTATGGCGGCTATTCATACGCCGACACCGATGTCGACCGCGATGGGACTTGTTGCGGCGATTGTCATTGGACAAGTAGCGATAGACGTTGGTCTTTTCACCCCTGAAGTTGTTTTATATGTGGCTGTAAGTGCCATTTTCACATTCTCAATTCCCTCTTACGAATTAAGCCTTACGACAAAAATTTTCAGAGTTTGTATTCTGTTGTCGACTGCGCTACTCGGAGCACCTGGCTTTTTCTTGTCAGTCGCAGTACTTTTCTACTATTTATGTGCATTGAAGCCAATGGGTGTACCCTATTTATGGCCCGCTGTACCGTTCTTTCCAAAGGCGATGTCACGTGTCATTATTAGGTTTCCGATGACTTCCGATGCCCCTAGACCGTTTATAACAGACTCTCCAGATAGGGATCGTGTTTCTTAGATCATTGCCTCTACCCTTCCTTATATGATAAAGTTTTAGTTATCTAATTCGAGAGGGGAAGGCAACATGCATCTTTATGGAACACAATCAGTCAACGAACGTGGACATCTGACAATTGGTGGCACGGATACAGTTGATCTTGCGCATACTTATGGAACACCACTTAACGTCTATGATATTGCCTTGTTCCGTGAACGGGCAAGCGCCTTTAAGAAGACATTTGAAACGATGGGCATCCGTGCACAGGTCGCTTATGCGAGTAAAGCATTTTCGTCCATTGCTATCTACGAGATTGCTGAACAACAAGGACTTTCTTTGGATGTCGTTTCTGGAGGGGAATTGTTTACAGCAGTATCTGCGGACTTCCCGCGCAATCGAATTCATTTCCACGGCAACAATAAAAGCTACACTGAATTACAATACGCTTTCGATGAAAAAATAGGTTGTATCGTCATTGATAATTTTTCTGAAATCGAACTAGTTAAGGAAATTGCTGAAGCCCGTAAAGAATCTATGAACGTGCTTATCCGGGTAACACCGGGAGTGGAAGCATCTACCCATGACTATATTACGACGGGGCAGGAAGATTCGAAGTTTGGATTTGATTTGAAAAATGGCCAGACGGATGAGGCTTTCCTTCAGTTGTACAAGCATCCTTACATCAATTTATTGGGTATGCATTGCCATATCGGTTCTCAAATATTCGAAACAGATGCGTTTCGTTTAGCAGCAGAGGCACTCATGAATAAGATGGTTGCTTGGCGCGATAATCACGAATTCATCTGCACAGTTCTGAACTTAGGTGGCGGATTTGGTATTCGTTATACTGAGGAAGACAAACCGCTTGAACCGTCAGTATACGTCGAAGAAATGGCGACCGTTGTACTCTCAATGACGCGCAGTCATAACTACCCATTGCCAGAAGTTTGGATTGAGCCCGGCAGATCGCTTGTTGGGGATGCAGGTACTACTCTGTATACTGCTGGAAGCTCAAAAGAAGTGCCTGGTATTCGGAAATATATTGCAGTAGACGGCGGAATGTCGGATAATATTCGACCGGCGTTGTATGGTGCGAAATATACTGCAGTTTCGGCAAATCGTATGAATGAACCTCACGTCGATAAAGTGACGATAGCGGGGAAATGTTGTGAATCAGGGGATAAGCTTATTGAAGAGGCTCAGCTCGCTAATCCGACTGAAGGGGACATCATCGCTGTATTCTGTACAGGTGCTTATGGTTACTCTATGGCCAGTAATTACAACCGTCTTCCGAAACCGGCAGTCGTGTTCTGTGAAAATGGACAACATCAGCTTGTCGTCCGCAGGGAAACTTATGAAGACGTTGTCAGATTAGACATTCCGTTGCAACTAGTTAGAAGGGGGGAGAGGATTTGAGAAAACGCAACATCCTTCTTTTCATCTTCATTGTAGTTGCAGCAAGTATGTGGGGAGCGGTATACTGGAAGTTCATCATGCCAATCATTGATCCACGATAGAGTAAAACTTCAATCAGAGGGAGCAATCCCCCTAGCGAGACAGCGAACTCGGTGGAATTTCTTTATGTCATTTTATATAAGCCTTGAATGGGGCTCTTACTGCCTGTTACTGCGCGATAAAGGAAACTGCTTATCATTGGGAAATGTAGTTAGTACTATCCAATGTTCAAAGTATTTTCAGAAAAGAAGGGATTCAATTGATACTTTTACGTTATAAGAAAACATATGAAAAAATTGCGATGGGTCTACTCTCTTTTATGCCGGGCGATAAAACCGTCAAGAAATTGCAGGAGTGGATTCACCGCTATGAAACAGATGATAGTTGGCAATTATATCTTTTGAAAAAAGATGAGGATTTCATCGGTTTGATAGGGATCGCAATAGGAGAAGAAGCTTATACATTACAGCATCTTTCTGTCAATCCATCTTTCCGTGGTGAAGGAATTGGTCAGGAAATGGTAATGAAGCTGCAAGCACTCTTCCCTGATAAAGCGTGTATTGGAACAGAAGAAACCGATTTATTCTTACAGAAATGTAAGCCTAAAGAAGAAGGTTCTGACAATTAACGTCTGCCCTTCGTGTTGATGGATAAGGGCTGACGGGCATTGTGGTAACATTGATGTTGTAAAGTCGTTTTCCATTGCCTCAATCACTTCGTTTTCGGTGGTATGGTAAAGGTGACCGTAAGTATTCACTGTGATGTAAACGTCCTTGTCGCCAAGTCTTTTTGTAGCAACGGAAATAATAATTCCATTGTTAATTAAGGTAGGTTGCATGCAAGTGTCATAAATCATGTATGCGGATTCGTATAACACCCGCACGTTTGATGTACATAGCATAACGTCTATTAAGTGTCGTTCTTGCAAAGCTGTCGTAAAACTCTCCGAATACAACATAGGAGAGTTTTGGGGCAGCTTCTTTTTTGATTTTTCAAGCGGTTTTATATTCATGCGAATTAGGCTCTTTTAAAATGGATGTAATCCCAGATCAAATCAAGCGATTCGCTTTTTTGCACTCTGATTAACTCTACTTCGCCTATTGAATAGAATTTATTCGAAATCTCTTCACTTTCATCTGGAGAAAGACATGGATTAGTCGAGGCGATGATTGCTCCTATTTATTACTTTATTACTCGATAGTGGTCTTATCTGGTAAAAAAACCTTAATAATATGGACTTATTCGCCTTTTTCGTCATAAGCATATATACTATAAAACCATTGGTACTACTGACTTTTAGGGTTAAAATGTTTTCAATGCTCAGTCAATTAGTGTTTACCCTTTTTCTTTTCTTCGCGTTCCCGAAGAATATCACTGCGGTCTCGAAGCATATGTTTATGAATGACAGCATCGCTGCCGAATGGAAGAAGTGTCATAGATTGTTCCATTTTACTAGCCAGGTCAGAAATGCTAGTTGATAGGCTAGTGATTTGGAATGATTCGAATGGCAGATTATGTTCCAACCGGTTGACTGCTTTTGTTACATCGTAAACTAACTTGTCAACATCAATTTCTTCCGTGAATACAGGATAGTTAGCAAGGAAAGTCGGAAACTTTGTCATTGCTTTGTTTAGTGTACGGGATGCTCCTGTATTATTACCTCTGCGCCAATGATACATACCTGTAGCAAGGAGGATATAGGTTGCCAACGGGTGATCTTTATCGCTGTCTGGAATGGATTTCCAATACTCTTCCAGTACCTCGTGGCATTCAAAGTAGTCTTGATTGCTATTGAAATAAACAATAAAATTTACGAATAGCGGATGATGATACGGATGCATGTAATCAGTCCTTTCCATAGTCTGAAAGATAGGTAGGTGTCACGGAATGACATATCAAGTGAAATTAGAGGCTTTTGAAGGGCCACTAGATCTATTATTGCATTTAATCAACCGACTTGAAATTGATATATACGATATCCCGATGGCGGAACTGACAGCGCAGTACATAGAACACCTCCAAGCGATGCGCGTATTGCAATTAGATGAGTTAAGTGAATATCTTGTTCTTGCAGCAACGCTGATTGAAATTAAGAGCAAATTGCTTCTACCTGTCCATGAAGGCGAAGAGTTTGATGACGACTTTGACTTCGACTTGGAAGATGATCCTCGTGACGAGTTAGTTGCTCGCTTGATTGAATACAAAAAATATAAAGAGGCAGCAATTAGTCTGAAAGAATCTGCAGATGAGCGATCTGGTCATTTTACCAAACCACCCGAAGATCTTACGGAGTTTGGTGATATTGTGGCGAGTGAGTCGGATGAAAATTTGAACGTTTTCGATTTAATTGGTGCATTTCAAAAGATGCTTCACAGAAAACGTTTGAAGGCACCTATGACAGCAAGTATTTCTAAGACGGAAGTATCGATCAGTGAAAAGATGGATGAAATTATGGCAATACTAGAAAAAGGCGGCGGGAAATGTAATTTCTATGCCTTATTTGACAAGGGCGAGACCACAGATCTAGTCGTAACTTTTCTATCATTGCTTGAATTGATGAAACGGCGAGACATCATTGTCAGTCAGGCAGGTAATTTCGACGATTTGACAGTGGCGTACCGACGGGAGGATGAGTGAAATGGAATTTAAAGACCGTTTGCCCGGGATGATTGAAAGTTTTTTATTCATCGTAGGGGATGAAGGGTTAACGATTAAACAGTTAATCACCCTAACGGAGTGTAAAGAATCAGAAGTAGCTAAGGCACTTGATAGGCTGTGCAAGAGTTATGAAGAACGCAAAGAGAGCGGCATTATGCTGAAGCAGTTTGGAGGGGCATATCGTCTAGTGACGAAAGCTGATTTCGCTGAGGATATAAAACGGTTGTTGGAAAATCCATCTCCGAAATCTATGACCCAGGCATCTCTTGAAGTATTGGCGATTATCGCATACAGGCAACCTGTGACGCGTGTTGAAATCGACGATCTAAGGGGTGTCAAATCCGAGGGACCTATTAACACGCTTATTGCCAAGGGACTCATAATGGAAAAAGGCCGATCGGAAGGAAGTGGACGAGCGATTCTCTTTGGCACAACAGACTTGTTCCTGGATCGTTTCGGGTTGGCATCACTAAACGGGTTGCCACCCCTTTCCCAGGAAGAAGAAGGAGAAACGGTTGAAACAGACTTGTTTATGACAAAGTTCCAAGAAGCGTTTGCGATGGAAAATGACGGAGGAGGAAACATTTCTTGAAACGGGCGATAATCGTTGTCCTATTTTTCACGTTACTTGTTGGCGGAAGTTTGAAAGAAGTCGCTGCGTCAGGCCAATCATGGGCCGTTATTGACGCTGACACGGGCAGATTGTTGGAAGGTCATAACGAAAACGTTAGATTGCCGATTGCCAGTCTAACAAAAATATGGACGGCGTTTACGTTCATTGAAAGTGTAACAGCGCCCGGAGATGTCGAAATTTCACCACAAGCTGCTTCGACTGAAGGATCGTCCCTTTATTTACCGCAAGGGATGAAGATTGAAGCAGAAGCCCTGCTAACTGGCCTGATGCTACGGTCGGGCAACGATGCGGCACGTGCGCTAGCAGAACATGCGGGTGGTTCAATGGATGGCTTCGTGGACCTGATGAATGACAAGGCGCTGGTGTATGGATTAAATGATACTGTCTTTTCGAATCCGTCAGGACTGCATGATGAACGTCATTTATCTACTGCATACGAAACGGCATTGATGTTGCACTATGCGATGCAAAATGACCAGTTCCGCAAAATTGCTACCACAAAGAATTTTAGTTACCAGGGGAAGGATCAGGCCTATAGCTGGCGCAATAAACACCGGCTCATTCATTCTGAACCGACAGCAATTGCAGGAAAGACTGGCTTTACAAAAGCCGCGGGTAGGACACTTGCAACCTATTTTGAGAAAGATGGCAAAAATATCATTGTTGTCACACTGAACGATGGAGACGATTGGAATACACATAGAAGTTTAGCCAATAAAGTGTTTTCCTCTTTCAAAATGGTGACTGTCGCTAAAAAAGGGGTATATGATATTCTTCCTGGTGTAGAAGCGGAGCTGGCTAGGCCCATCCGCTTATTGTTGAAAAAAGGGGAGAAATCGAACTTGTCGAATGTCCTTATTATCCCCCGTGGGAAAAATGAAAAAAGTACAGGGCATTGGACCGTGTCACTCGGCGATGAGCCACTGATTACGGCGGAAGTCCTTATAAAACAATGAAACATTGTCAACGGCAAAAAAAACAATAAACTTCAAGCATTTATTAATTGGAAAAATGCAATTGTGACGGTTTGGGGAAGACTGACGCTATATAGGTCAGTCCTCTTTTCATTTACTACAAAGTGTGACATAATTTTTTAAAAGGTAAGAAAGTATAAGTTTTTTGACCTGGAACAGTGTCTAGACTTCAGGCGCCAGCCGCTAGGGTCATAAGCAATCCAGCTATGTGGCAAAAAGCGCCACGTCGCTGGATTGACTTATGCCTGTCGCGTCTAGCGGGCGCCTTACGCTTTTCTTACAGAATGAAGATGGGGTGACGTAATGGAAAGATTACAGAAAGTGTTGGCACAAGCAGGCGTGGCATCACGTAGAAAATCAGAAACACTAATTGTAGCAGGAAAAGTTAAAGTGAACGGTGTCGTCGTAACAGAGCTTGGAACAAAAGTATCTAGTTCGGATCGTGTAGAAGTTGAAGGCGTTCAGCTTGTTAAAGAGACTTACGTCTACTTCTTATTATATAAACCAAGAGGGATCATTTCGACAGTGGATGACGAGAAAGGCAGGAAGACAGTATTAGACCTATTCCCGCAAATCGAACAACGAATTTTTCCAGTTGGGCGTCTTGACTATGATACATCCGGCGTTATTATCATGACGAATGATGGAGATTTCTCTTACTTAATGACACATCCGAAATTCGGTATTAAGAAAAAGTATATTGCGAAAGTAAAAGGAATTCCTGGTCGTGAAGCGCTGCGCAAGCTTGAGACTGGAATTGACCTAGAAGACGGCAGAACTGCCCCTGCACATGTGAAAATGCAGTCAGTAGATAAAAAAAGTGAATCTGCACTTATTGAGATTACAATACATGAAGGCAAAAATCGTCAAGTACGCCGCATGTTCGATGCGATTGGATGTCCTGTCCAAAAACTTCGTAGGGAATCATTTGGTAACGTAACGACTCACGGTTTAAATGCTGGAGACGCACGGGAACTAACAAAACATGAAGTGAAACAGCTACGTGTCCTCGCAGAAACAGGTAAAATAGGCTGATTTCGATTCAATTGTTCACAATCCCTTCAATTATGACCCGTCTTTACATAGGTCTATTTGTTATAATTAAAGGCAGAACTTATTTATCGTAAGGGGGCAATACGTATGGCTAAGGCGGGGCAAAAGAAAACACGTCTTATTATAAGGACAATTGTCCTATTACTTCTCGTTTCGGCAGTTGTTTATACAATTGCATCGAAGGATAAAGTAAAGGTATTAGCGGTAGGGGATAAAGCACCGGATTTCGAGCTTGTCGATTTGGAAGGCAATAAACATCGGTTATCTGATTACAAAGGTGAAGGAGTTTTCCTGAATTTCTGGGGAACTTGGTGCGGGCCATGTAAAAAAGAAATGCCGTATATGGAAAATCAACATAAAGCATTCGAAGAAAAAGGTGTCAAAATCCTTGCTGTGAATATCGCCGAATCTAATTTGAAGGTTGAAACGTTCAGGGATCAGTATGGCCTAACTTTCCCTATCGTTATTGATAAGGACAAGAGTGTTAAGGAAGCCTATAATATAGTGCCACTTCCAACGACCTTCCTCATCAATAAGGATGGAAGAATAGAGAAAATTATAACAAGGGAAATGTCTGAAAAAGAGATTATTTCACTCATGGAAAGCATTCAACCCTAATAAGGAGTAATCCAAAATGAGCAAAATCAAATGCCAGTGCGGTCATGATAATCCATTTGGCACAGTGCTTTGTGAGCGATGTGGTCGACCGCAAACTGAAGAAGCGAAAGAAAGTAAACTTGTTGATATGCGCTACGAAGGTGCTGCAAGAAGATCGCAGACGTATAAACGGTCAATCATCGATAAAATATGGAATTTCTTTTCAAGTGTGAAAATTGGAATCAGTATTATCGTTGCGGTTCTCGCGACAGCTGCGATAGGTACGATTTTCCCGCAAAAGTTGTACGTGGCCGCATCAACTGAGGCGGAGTATGCAGCTTATTACGAACGGCTTTACGGATTAGCGGGCACAATTTATTACAAACTTGGTTTTCATGACATGTATAATAGCTGGTGGTTCATCACATTGGTGGGGATGCTTGGAACTTCAATCATTATCGCCAGTGTTGACCGGGTTATCCCGCTTTATAAGTCATTGAAAAAGCAACGTACGAAACGCCATCCTTCATTCATGAAGAAACAGCGAATCTATGGCGAAGGACTGTCAGAAGATCCAGAAGCCGCACTTATAAAAGCGGAGGAGAAACTGAAGGAACTTCGTTACAATGTTAAGATTGAGGACGGAGCAATACTAGCAGAGAAAAACCGTTTTTCAAGATGGGGCCCGTACGTCAATCATTTAGGGCTTATCATTTTCCTATTTGGTATTCTACTGCGCGGTATCCCCGGGTTTTATGTTGATGAAACAATGTGGATTCGCGAAGGGGAAACGCGCTCTATTCCTGGCGCAGAAGGTTATTATTTGGAAAGTAAAGAATTCATCATGGAAAACTACACAAAAGAGGAAGCCGATGAGGTATTCGGTGATGCGCTCGAACGTGTAGGCATGATTGCGAAAAATTATCAAACAGATGTCGCTTTATTCCAGACGCCTGAAGGCGGTCTCCCGGGATCCGATCAAATGGACTTCGTAAAAGATTACTCCATCATTGTCAATAAACCGTTGAAGTTTGATGGATTCAACGTCTTCCAAATGGATTTTCGTTTAGATGAATTAAAATCCATGACATTCCAATTAACTGAAAAAGCTACGGAATCCTCACTTGGCGAGTTTACGGTAGATCTTACTAATCCGGGCCGTGAATATGAACTTGATAATGGCGCACGCGTTATTTTGAGCGATTATTATCCGGATTATGACGGCGTTAAAGATGGAGAGCCGGTATCTAAATCTCCAATACCGAACAATCCTGCATTCATCTTTAAAATGGTGACGCCGGCCAAACCGGAGGGTGAAATGAGTTTCGTCGCCATCAAACAAACTCTTGAAACGGAAGTCAACGATTATAAAGTGAAATTCATCAGTGCTGAAACCCGCGATATATCCGGGCTTACGGTACGTAAAGATAAAACATTATATCTTCTACTTTTAGGTGGAATTATCTTTATGATTGGTGTTTCGCAAGGAGCTTATTGGAACCATAGACGGATTTGGATTCAAAAAGGGTCTAATGGTGAGCTGCTGATAGCTGGCCATACGAATAAAAACTGGTTCTCCTTGAAAAAAGAGTTGGATCAAGTGAAAGACGTTGCAAATTTACCTTCTTATGAAGACAGACAGGACAAGGAATCTATCTTGCAGGATAAGGAAGTGGACAAAGTATAATGGGACTTGCATCGTTAAGCTCCAACTTGTTGTTTGTTTCATTTATCGCTTACCTCGTCGCGACGCTATTTTTTGGCGGTGCGGTGAAGGGTGCTAAATCTGAAGCAACTTATAAAAATAACCGGTGGGGAAAAATTGCGATTACCATTACGGTCATCGGTTTCATTACCCATGTCGGCTACTTCATCACACGCTGGATGGCATCAGGTCATGCTCCAGTAAGTAATATGTTCGAATTTACGACAGCATTTGGAATGATGCTTGTCGGGGCGTTCATTCTTCTGTTTTACTTATATAGAACACCATCACTGGGCTTGTTTGCTCTACCAATCGCGATTATTATTATCGGCTATGCAAGTATGTTCCCAAGAGAAATAACACCACTAATTCCAGCACTGAAAAGTTACTGGTTGACAGTTCATGTAATTACAGCTGCACTAGGTGAGTCGATTCTCGCGATTAGTGCTGTAGCGGGACTGATTTATTTATTGAAGAATATCGACATGACGAAAAAGTCGAAACAGCGTTTCTGGCTTGAGGCGGTTATTTTCACGCTTATCTTAGTAGTCGGTTTCGTATTATCTTCGTCTACGTTTAAATTGACAGGCTATGAAGCAGAGTTCACTTATATTGATAAAAATGAACAACCTGCTAAAATCGAGTACAATTATCCACCACTTTTCGGAATGGCTGGCTACGAATCGCTTACACCAGATGTGATGACGCCGTGGGCTGAGATGCCTCCAATCGTCAATGCGAAGACGTTGACGACGTTCGTCTGGTCAGTGGCAAGCGGAATTCTTCTTTACTTGATTCTTAGACTCATTTTCCGTCGTCCAATTGCAACATTGTTGCAACCATTCGCTAAAAAAGCAAATTCGCAATTAATGGATGAAATTGGATACCGGGCAGTTATGATCGGTTTCCCTATCTTTACACTGGGTGCACTCATCTTCGCTATGATCTGGGCGCATGAAGCGTGGTCTAGGTTCTGGGGATGGGATCCAAAAGAAGTATGGGCGCTTATCACATGGTTATTCTATGCTGCATTCCTTCACTTGCGTTTATCACGCGGTTGGGATGGCGAAAAATCGGCATGGCTTGCGGTTATCGGTTTCGTCATAATCATGTTTAACCTGATTGCAGTGAACTTGATTATTGCTGGTTTGCATTCATACGCTTAACTCATTAAGGCTGCCTAGTAGTTAGATAACTACTAGGCAGTTTTTGTGCGCCCAGCATGGGCGTAATCTATAGGGTGGAAGTCCCGAACTGTGAAGGTAGAAGTAACAGTTAGCTTAACGCAAGGGTGTCCATGGCG
>NZ_JADPRZ010000029.1 GCF_017347095.1 Sporosarcina sp. E16_8
GTAAAATACGAAAGTAGATCCAGCGAAGGCGCCTTACAGCGGTAGCCGAAGCCATAAGACTGGCAGTGGTTTTCTGCCTGGCTTATGGCGGGAGGCATCCGCAAGCGCCGAAGTGGTTTCAATGGAAACTTTCAGTCACAACTTTGATAGAGGACTTTTTCAGCGGCCTCCAGTCGAATGAGTGGTGTTTGTTTTTGGGTGATTTATTCTATAGGACCAATGATAACCAATAAATATGCTGAACTAGAACGACACTGTAAAGTAGAATTGCGGATCCGATTAATAGTTTTAGATACCTTTTTGGTTCAATCTTTGTCAGTAAATAGAGTAAAACACAGGGCAAACTGATTTTAAGCGTGTAAAATCCCCAAATGCTTGTGTCGTAGATGAACGCCATTAATGGATTCGCTTCAGTGATATACTGGTTTTGGATGCCGAAATCGGTGAAGAATGAATCCGCAACGGTTAAAAGTAAAAGAAGAATCCCAGCGATAGTTAGTATTTTGCAAGCAGTAAATGTAACTCTTAGTTCTTGAATAGTAACGCCTCCCCTGTTGAGAATGGTTAAAGTTCTACATAGAGTTTGGGATAACTTGTGGGTATTCATACTAGGATAATTAGAGTGCGAACAATGCGGTTAATGATTTTCTTTTGTATACTATATAAATCGAGCGAAGGCATCCCTTAGCATTGTAGTGAATTCAATGGAATTATTTATGCAATTATATTTACTGCTTTTCAACAGGATTTGTGGAGTTAGAAAGAAGGTGTTCGTTTGATCCGAACGATGGGACTCACAGAAGAGAACAAATTAATGTATGATTTCCCGCTAGAAGACATACATACTCGTCAATTCAAATGGTACTGGGTGGATTTTGAACAGCCAGATGAAGAAGAGTCTTCTTTGTTGCATTCATTTTTTCAATTTCATCCTCTTACTATTGAAGATTGTTTGAACCGTCTTCAACGACCGAAATTGGATTATTATGATGACTATGCGTTCTTTGTATTGCATGCCATAAATCATGAAACGATAAAAGCTGAAGAGATAAATCTGTATCTCGGAAAAAACTATGTCATAACTTTTCATTACACGACGGTTCAGGGGCTAGAAAATGCGAGGGAAAAGATTATTCAGAATCCAGGGAAATGGAAGAAGGGACATGTTTTCGTTGCGCATCAGATCATGGATAAAGTCGTCGATGATTATTTCCCGGTACTTTATAAAATAGAAGATCATCTGGATGATATTGAAGACATGCTTTCGCCGTCAACGGTTCATTTATCAATGGACTCTGTATTTGAAGTCCGTAGCAATTTATTGCGATTAAGGCGAACAATCTTGCCGATGCATGAACTTCTACATAGGGTAATAAACTCGGAACGGATAAAGTTATCCGCGAATGAACAAGCTTATTTTAGTGATATCTATGATAATTTGCTGCGACTTGGAGATATTCTTGAATCGAATCGGGAGCTAACAACCGATATTAGGGACAGCCAATTATCGATTAACTCGAATCAGATGAACCGTATTATGATGATACTGACGATTGTATCGTCCGTATTCATTCCCCTGACATTTATAGCGGGTGTGTACGGGATGAATTTCGAGTTCATGCCGGAACTTACTTGGCGATATGGATACATCATCGTATTAATTGTTATGCTTGTAATAGGGACATCTATGTTGGCATTGTTTAAATATAAAGGTTGGTTGGGTATGTTTAAATCTTGAATGGTAGCCGTTTGTATGAATAGATTTATCGAAAGGCGTCAGCATCTACATAGCTGGCGCCTTTTTAATGTTGTTCTTCCTAGCTTTATAAAACTATATATGTTGAACAAATAAATACTACATAGACTAAGCGAAGGCGCCTTAAAAGGGGTAGCCAACCGAACAACGAAGAGTTCGGTTTGTATAATTTCTGCGTTCTTCGCAGAAATTATACAGTTAATGCCAAGAGTTTATCCCATATAGGTTAAAGGATATCTCATCTGGCTTAGGGCGGAAGGCATCCCCGAGCGCCGTAGCGAATTTAACGGAATCCTCTAATTCAAAATATATCTACTTGATTAATGAACTAGCAAGCATTAACATATTGATTAGTTGATATATTCTGAACATACCGACCGGTTAGTACACATATTATTCATAGAATGAAAGGATGGAGATAGATCATGAATTTTTCATACTCGGAAAAGACAATTGAATTGCAACAGAAGTTGACGGCATTTATGGAGGAATTTGTTTATCCAAATGAAAAGACTTTTGACGAACAGTTAAATGCACAAGAAAATCGCTGGGCACAAAATCCGCCAATTATGGAAGAGTTGAAAGCGAAGGCACGCGAGAAAGGCCTATGGAACTTGTTTCTTCCTGACAGTGAACTGGGTGCAGGCCTTACCAATATAGAATATGCACCACTATGCGAAATTATGGGCCGTTCTCTAATTGGACCAGAAATATTTAACTGCAACGCGCCTGATACAGGGAATATGGAAGTACTTGTGCGATATGGAACGGAAGCGCAGAAAAAACAATGGCTCGAACCGCTTTTAGATGGCGAAATTCGTTCATGTTTTGCGATGACTGAACCGGATGTCGCTTCAAGTGACGCAACAAACATTGAGTCAAGCATTAGTAGGGACGGGGACGCGTATATAGTAAATGGGCATAAATGGTGGACATCCGGAGCGGGAGATCCACGTTGTAAAGTGGCTATTTTCATGGGCAAGAACGATCCTAATGCTGCGCAATACGAGCAACAGTCGATGATTTTAGTGCCACTTGATACACCCGGAGTCAAGATTGAGAGAATGCTTTCCGTATTTGGCTATGATCATGCGCCACACGGACATGCGGAAATCACATTTGACAATGTTCGTGTGCCAGTGGAAAACATGTTGTGGGCTGAAGGGAAAGGATTCGCGATCGCTCAAGGACGCCTAGGACCTGGGCGAATTCATCACTGCATGCGGTTAATTGGTGCTGCTGAACGTGCGCTTGAAGAAATGTGTATTCGTGTCCAACAACGTTCTGCATTCGGGAAATCAATTGCGGAACAAGGCGTCGTTCGGGAATGGATTGCAGAATCGCGCATTGATATCGAACAGGCACGCCTTTTGACGTTAAAAGCAGCTTTTATGATGGATACGGTAGGCAATAAAGAAGCGAGAGCAGAAATCGCGATGATTAAAGTGACAGCACCGAATATGGCACTGCGTGTAATCGACCGCGCTATTCAGGCATTCGGTGGAGCGGGTGTAAGCGGAGACTATACATTGGCGGCACAGTGGGCGAATTCAAGAACGCTACGTCTCGCTGATGGACCCGATGAAGTACATCGCAATCAAATCGCACGACTGGAACTAAAAAAATATGCAGCTCACGGAAAGGGGAACTAATTATGACCGTACTTGACCTTTTTAAACTAACAGGGAAAACAGCAATCGTTACAGGCGGAGGCAGAGGACTTGGTGCGCAAATTGCAAGAGGGTTTGCGGAAGCAGGTGCAAACGTTGTGCTTTGTTCGCGCAATGTTGAAGCCTGTAGTGAAATGAGTAAAGAACTGGAAGCGCTAGGTGTTCGTTCGATGGGGCTTGAGTGTGATGTGACGAAACAGCAAGATGTAAAACGGGTAGTTGAAGAGACGATGGAGGTTTTTGGCACGATAGACATACTCGTCAATAATAGCGGGGCAACATGGGGTGCGACTGTTGTTGACATGCCGTATGAAGCGTGGAAAAAAGTAATGGACGTAAACGTTAATGGCACATTTTTGATGAGTCAAGAAGTTGGAAAAGTCATGATTGAACAAGGAAGCGGGAAAATCATTAATATAGCATCCGTTGCTGGATTGGGCGGGACGCATCCGAGCTTTATGGATACCATCGGCTACAACACTAGTAAAGGGGCAGTCATTACATTTACGAAAGATCTCGCGGCGAAATGGGGGCAGCACAACATTAACGTCAATGCGATTGCACCCGGATTTTTCCCAACCAAAATGTCGAAAGCCACAATTGAGCAAGGGCATGAGTATATCTTGAATTCCACACCGTTAAACCGCTTAGGATCTGAAGAAGATTTAAAGGGCGTCGCATTATTCTTGGCTTCGAAAGCATCTGACTATGTGACAGGCGATATCCTGCTTGTCGACGGTGGAATGAGTACGTTATGAAAGAGGAACTCACAAGACAAAGCATTCAACTTTTTGAGCGTAAAGGCTTTAGCTCCACATCTGTTCAGGACATTGTAGATTCGCTCAGTGTGACGAAAGGGACATTCTATTATTATTTTACAAGTAAAGAAACGCTTCTTATGGACATCCATCTTCGCTATATCGATGATTTATTAGCCAGACAAAAGAAGGTTTTAGACAGCGATGACAGCTGCCGAAATCAGCTTACGGAAATTGTTGGGTTGCTGATTAACGATATTCGGACACAAGGTTCAAGTGTGCGTGTCTACTTTAGGGAAATGCGTCATTTATCAGAGGAAAACAGTAGTGTCATAAAAAATAAACGAAGAATGTTCCATCTCACTATTGAGAAAATTATTAAGGAGGGGATCGAAAAGAAGGAGTTTCGAGAAAATCTAGATCCTAAAATGACTACTTTTGCGATTCTGGGAGTTACAAACTGGAGTTATGAATGGTTCGACCCGACAGGTAATGTATCGTCAAAAGAACTTGCGATTATGTATATGAATTTCATCTTACACGGAATTGAATTGAAGGGGGAATGAATGATGAGTTCGAATGAAATTAAGCATATTCTTGTTGTTGGAGCGGGACAAATGGGGCATCAGATCGCTATGCTGTGCGCGCTTGGAGGATACAGAACTTCATTGCAGGATGTAAATGTTGAAGCGCTGAAGGATGCAGAAAAGCGCTTGAAAAAGCGTATGGATAAATGGGTTGCAAGTGGGAAGTTAACTGCTGCTAGCAAGGAAGTTGCTTTTGAAAATCTCACGTTCACGGATAGTCTAGATGAAGCCGCGAAAGATGCAGATTTTGTAATCGAAGCGATTGTAGAAAAACTAGTTAGTAAACAGGAATTGTTTAGGGAATTGGACCGTCTTACACCGAAACATGCTATTTTAGCTACTAACAGTTCGACTATTGTCAACTCGTTGCTTGCAGAAGTAACAGAACGTCCTGATAAGGTTTGTAACGCACATTTCTTCTTCCCGCCACTCGTAATGGAGTGTGTGGAAATCGTCATGAGCGAAGAAACGTCTGAAGAAACAGCACAAACTGCGTTGACTGTTTGTAAACAAATCGGCAAGGAGGGGATCATCCTTCGAAAGGAAATTTCCGGCTTTGTCGCAAACCGTATATTAGGCGCTATTCATAAAGAAGCAATTGCCCTTTATGAAAATGGAATTGCTGATTTTAAAGATATAGATTTAATCGTGAAAAAATCGCTTGGGCATCCATTGGGACCGTTTGAACTTATTGATTTATCCGGCGCGGATGTTGTCAATTTTGTCATGCAACAGCAATTCGCGGAATCGGGAAATCAGGCAGGCAAGCCAGCTGCATGTATTGTGCAAAAAGTAGAGGCAGGTCATTTAGGACGTAAAACGGGACAAGGATTCTATTCCTATTAATCGTGGCTATTAGGGGTGAATTATATCCAAGAGAATAGGGAGTGATTAATGTGGCAAAAACAACCAACGATACCATACCTGTCCGAAAGGGAGAAGGAATGGACGCAGAAGTCCTCATGCGATTTCTTCGGGAGAATTGTGCCGATTTACCAGAAGGTGAACTTGGAATTCGGCAGTTTGGAACGGGCCATTCTAATTTAACCTATGAACTCGAAATTGGAACTTGGCAAGCTGTACTTCGACGTCCACCACTTGGTCCAGTTGCTGCGAAAGCACATGATATGGAACGAGAATTCAGTGTATTATCTGCACTTCATCCTGTTTATCCAACGGCACCGAAACCACTTGTCTTTTGTGATGATCTAACTATCTTAGGTAGCCCATTTTTCGTTATGGAAAGACGGCATGGAATTGTTCTTGATACAGTCTTTCCGATTGGTACGAATTCTACTGAAGAATTAGGAAGAAAAGTATCTGAAATTATGGTCGATAAACTTGTGGAGTTACACGCAATTGATTACAAAAAAACTGCACTTGTTGAGATGGTCAAGCCGGATGGGTTCTTGGAAAGACAAGTTCATGGCTGGATTGGACGCTATGAAAAGGCGAAGACATCTGCTATTGAGGAGGTTGCAGCACTAACTTCATGGTTGCAGAAAAATCTTCCTGCATCAGCTGAACCAACAATTATTCATTATGATTATAAAGTAAATAATGCGCTATTTTCACCTGATTATTCTGAGATGGCAGGATTGTTTGACTGGGAAATGACGACTGTTGGAGACCCTCTTGCAGATGTCGGGGCGGCACTAAGTTACTGGATGCAGGCAGATGATCCGGATCAGCTACTGCATGGACTTGGTAAACCACCGATTACGATTCAAAAAGGATTTTTTACACGTGAAGAATTTATTGCGCGTTACGCGGAGAAAAGTGGACGGGATATGACGAACATTAATTATTATAGTACCTTTGCGTATTTTAAGCTCGCTGTCATTTGTCAGCAAATCTATTACCGCTATAAAAATGGACAAACGACAGATGTACGCTTCGCCCATATGGATAAATTCGTAGAGATACTAATCAGGCAAGCGATGATTGGAACGACAAAATGATGACTGTAACTAGACCAAAGCTTCATGTCATTCTTCAAAAAGAAGCTATTGTGCCGGAGTTGATTGATAAAGATAAAGTGGCAGTTGTGTTTGATGTTTTACTTGCGACAACGACAATCGCCACGCTGCTTCATCACGGAGCAAAGGAAGTTATCCCTGTAATGAACGGGGAGGAAGCCTTGAGAGTAGCGGGGAGTTTTGAAAAAACGACGGTGATTATTGCCGGAGAATCTGAGGGATTAACCATTGAAGGTTTTGTTGATCCGCTACCCTCTAAACTTAAACAAGTTGCTAAGGGAAAAACCATCATCCTTTCGACGACGAATGGCACCGTCGCTATTCGTCATGTCGCGAACGCCAAAAAGGTATTCGCCGCCTCCCTTATAAATGGGCAAGCAGTTGCACAAAAAGTAGCAATAGAACATGTGGATGATTCAGTCATTTTAATCTGCGCCGGAACCATGAAGCAGTTTTCCCTAGAGGACTTTTACGGGGCAGGCTATTTCATTGATGAATTACTCCAACAAAATGAGTCGTGGGATCTGACGGATTCTGCGAAAGCAGCCTTGTATTTTTATAGGGGGAATAAAGAAAATTCCGTTTCGATACTCAAAACATCTTTAACAGGTCAGATGCTTATGCAAGCGCATTTAGAGGAAGATATACTTTATTCCGCTAGTAGAGGAATGATTGAGGTTGTACCTGAATTTGACAACGGGAATATGATTGTGAAAGGGGATAAAGCGATTGACTACTGATCAACTAACCTATCGGGGTACTTCATTTTTACACAGCGCGTCACAACCAGAAGCTATTTTTACCCCAGAAGATTTTACAGAAGAACACCATATGATTGCTGATACGGCTAAGAAGTTCATTGAAAAAGAAGTGCGGCCTCACAATGAACAAATTGAGGGAGGGGACTTTACACTTGTTAGGTCACTTCTTAGAAAAGCAGGAGAATTGGGTTTGCTTGCCCATAGTATCCCCGAGAAATACGGTGGGCTTGGCCTCGATAAAGTCACGAAAGGGCTTGTAGGAGAAATTATAGGTGCTGCAGGCGGTTATAGCGTTGCGCATTCCAATCACACATGTATCGCAACGCTACCGATTACTTATTTCGGATCGCAGGGGCAAAAAGAAAGGTATTTGCCAAAGCTTGCATCTGGTGAATTTATTGGAGCTTATTGCCTAACTGAACCTTCTGCCGGGTCGGATGCTCTAGCTGCATCGACTACAGCACTACTGAATGAAGAGGGAACGCATTATTTATTGAATGGCACGAAGATGTTTATTACAAATGCTTCATTTTCCGATACATTCATTGTCTATGCAAAAGTAGATGGAGCAAAGTTCACGGCATTCATCGTTGAAAAAGACTTTCCAGGCTTAACCCTCGGACCAGAAGAACAGAAGATGGGCATCAAAGGGTCGTCCACGACAGCCGTGTTTTTCGACAACTGTGAAGTGCCTGTCGGAAACTTATTAGGTGAAATCGGAAAAGGACATCATATCGCATTGAACGTACTGAATCTAGGCCGCTTCAATCTCGGTTCTGCCTGTACAGGAGCAGCAAAATTCAGCTTCAAATTAGCTATTGATTATACGAATGAACGTCAACAATTTGGCAAGACGGTTGCTTCATTTACAGCTACCGAAGAAAAAGTCGCTGATATGGCCATCCGAATTTATGCAGCAGAGTCCCTTCAATACCGGACTGCTTCCTATCTTGAAGGTGCACTAGGTGAATTGGACGAGTCAGATGACACGAAGCTTATTGCAGACAGAATGAGGGAGTATGCTGTAGAAACCGCTATCTGCAAAGTATATGGTTCTGAAACCTTGGATTACGTTGCTGATGAATCACTTCAACTTCATGGCGGTTATGGCTTTATAAAAGAGTACAAGGTAGAGCAAATGTATCGTGATTCGCGCATTAACCGCATTTTCGAAGGCACAAATGAAATCAACAGATTGCTCATACCAATGGCTCTTTTGCAACAAGTGGGGAAAGGAATGGTCCCACTCCAAAAGCTAGTTGGGCAAGCAATTGTGGAACTGAAGCAATCAACAACATTACCGGGTGACATTCTGGCTCGTGAAAAAGAGGCAATCCGTGCAATACGCAATGTGTTTTTGTTGTCCATAGGCTTTGCTTATGAAGCTTTTGCATCCCGTATTGTTGATGAACAAGAAACGTTACTGAAACTGGCAGACATAGCAATTGCCCTATATGCAGCTGAATCTGCTGTACTGCGAACTGAGAAATCAATTGTGAAAAAGGGTGAAGGGAAATCTGTCCTTAAAATTCAACTGACAGAAGCCTTGATTGACGATACGCTTTTCGAAGTTGAAATGATTACTCGTAAATTGATAGTGGGCATCACAACAGGAGAGAAGCGCAAGACAGCAGTTGCTGATGTGACAAATCGATTGAGTGACCTGGCGCGTGAAGGAACGATCCAAACGAAGAGGGCTATTGCGAAAGCCATTAATGAATCAGGGCAGTATATATCTTAAAGGGGGATTTTGAAGATGAAAGCAATTCGATTTGAAGCGTATGGAGGTCCGGGCGTGTTGGAGCTAGTAGATATCGTTACACCAACAGTCGGTGATCAAGAAGTGTTAGTTGAAGTGAAGGCAATTGGTGTGAATTATGCGGATATTGCACGTCGTGAAGGGAAATACGTTGTACCGACTCCGCTGCCGTTCATGCCTGGAGCTGAAGTTGCGGGCATTATTACCGAAGTAGGAAAAGACGTTAAACGTTATAAACCTGGTATGCGCGTCGTGTCATTAATCGAATCGGCGGGTTATGCGGAGTATGTCAATCTTCATGAGATGGCACTCGCACCTATTCCTGACGGTGTTGATTTTGTAGATGCTGTCGCGCTACCTTTGCAAGGACAAACGGCTTACCATATTTTAAAGACAATGGGACGGCTTGAAAAAGGAGAAACTGTTCTCGTTCATGCAGCAGCAGGCGGGGTCGGTGCAATTACAGTCCAACTTGCAAAAATCTTCGGTGCAGGCAAGATTATTGCTACTGCAAGCAGTGATGAAAAATTGGCGCATGCAAAAGAAATGGGTGCCGATCATGTTGTAAATTACACAGAGGAAGGTTGGGAATTAAAGGTCCGCGAACTTACCGGCGGTAAAGGGGCGGATCTAGCACTTGAAATGGTCGGTGGCGATATTTTCCGAAAGACGCTGAAATGCCTGGCCCCATTTGGTCGTGTGGTTGTTTTTGGTGCAGCAAGCGGTGAATCTTCACCATTACTTGCTGGAGAATTAATGCGCCGCAATCAATCTGTCATTGGATTTTTCTTGCCACAAATCATGAATAATTATGACATGTACCAAGCTAGTTTTAAGGAACTACTCGGGTATATTGAAAGCGGTGATTTAACATTGACGATTGGTGGCACGTACAGACTGGAAGAGGCGGCAGATGTACATCGACTGATGCAGGGGAGAAAAACGATGGGGAAACTAGTTTTGGTGCCTTGATCATTCGGTAGTTGAGTTAAAGATTCCCTTCAAATCCGCTTCGGCGCTAGAGGATGCCTCCCGCCCTAAGCCTAACCGCTGCGCTATCTGTCTTAGGGCTTCGGCTACCTCTGGTAGGCGCCTTCGCTTATTTTTCATATGTATTCATATGTTCAATATATATAGGTAGTTGGAGTCTATTAAAAGGAATAGGATGGTGAAGAATTTGAATGATGTTTTACAAAAGAGCTGGCCAAGTGGTGTTTCTAGAGAGTTAACGTATCGCTGTGGTGAAATTCCATTACATGAATATGTTAAACGTAATGCGGAAGATTCCCCAAATCAAGTAGCCTATCAATTTTACGGTAATGAACTTACCTGGAAAGAACTAAATGGAGCTATTGATCGCTTGGCCCAATTTTTTAAGACAGAAGGAATTGTAAAAGGAGATCGAATGGGTCTGTATTTGCAAAACTGTCCCCAGTATTTAATTGGTCATTATGCCATTCAGCGAATTGGTGCCATTGTTGTTCCTTTAAATCCTATGTACAAAGAAGCCGAACTTGTTTATTTAATAAGTGAAAGTGGAGTGAAAGCTGTAATTGCAGGTCAGGAGCTATATGGACATATTGAAAAAGTCGCCAATGAAACGCCAACACTGGAGTTTATAATAACGACCAACTACATTGACTATCTACCTGAGAAACCTTCGCTATTGTTTCCGAATGAATATAACCTACCGAAAATTCGTCATGAAAATACAATAGATTTTCTCGAAGTTTTGAATACGATGGAACCATTAAAAGAATATCCATCGATTAATATATGGGAAGATGTTGCATTATTGGCGTTTACTTCAGGTACATCTGGGAGACCAAAAGCCGCAATGCTGACGCATGGCAATGCATTATTTAAAACTGCTGCAAATGTTGATACAAATCAACTAAAAGCGACTGATATCATGTTGACAGTTGCGCCGCTCTGCCATATTGCGGGCATGCTTATGGGAGTAAATATTCCCGTGTATAGCGGTTGTAAAACGGTATTACTTACAAGATTTGATCCGCAAATCACAATTGCTGCGATCGAAAAATATCGAGTGACAACTTGGTATAGTATAGCAGCCATGAACGCCGCTATTTTAAGCTTACCGACTATCGGAAATAGTGATATATCATCACTCAGGAAAAATATGGCGACTAGTTTTGGAATTGCTGTAACTGAATCATTGGCAGCCAGATGGAAAGAAGTTACGGATGGCTGCCTTATGTTTGAAGCCTCCTATGGGTTGAGCGAAACACATACAGGAGATACATTCATGCCGCAAGAAAAAATCAAATTCGGCAGTTGTGGCATACCAACTTATGAAACTGAGTTAAGAATTATAGATCCACTAACAGGAGATGACTTATCGATAGGGCATGAAGGAGAAATTATATTGAAGAACCCGGGTGTTTTCAAAGGGTACTTAAATCATCCGGAGGCAACAGCGGAAACGTTGCGGGATGGTTGGGTTTACACGGGGGATATCGGGAAAATAGATGAAGATGGCTATTTGTATTATCTCGGACGTGTAAAGGAAATGATTAAGTGTTCGGGGTATAGTGTTTTTCCAGAAGATGTAGAAGCATTGCTTAGCCGTCACCCCGCTATCTTACAAAGTGTAGTGATCGGTGTACCTGACGAAAAAAGAGGAGAAAGCGTGAAAGCTTTCGTTGTCTTAAAACCAGATTTCAAAAACAATATACAGGAATCGAAAATGATTGAATGGGCAAAAGAAAATATGGCTGCTTATAAATATCCAAGAGAAATAGAGTTTATAGACGTACTGCCTACAACAAGTTCAGGGAAAGTCTTAAGAAGACTGCTAAAAGATAACAAGGATTGAAAGGAGTCATATATGACGAAAAATGCTGTAGAAACAATTCATATGGCGGTGAAAGATTTAGAAGAAAGAAAGCAAAAAGCCCAGTTTAATGGCGGAATTGATAGATTAAATCTACAACGTGAAAGCGGTAATTATACGGCAAGGGAAAGAATCGAATTACTTGTTGATGAAGGTACCTTCATGGAGCTTGGGATGTTAAATCATTCCGATGTCATTGGATCAGAAGATAAAAGTGCGGGTGATGGATTAATCGGTGGCATTGGAAAAGTAAACGGCCGTCCTGCCGTTATTCAAGCGGGGGATAAAACGGTGTTTGCGGGAACGGAAGGAACCGTACATTTAAGGAAGTCGAAGTGGCTTTTCGCATACGCAATTAAGCGTGGAATGCCAATGTTTAACCTGAGTGAAGGTGGTGGCCTACGAATGCCCGATGGAATGGGTTCCGACGGTATCAGTACGAAGTTGTTCCCACAAGAAATGCTCATGGTTGGGCGGGAAGTACCTTCTATAACAAGTATTCTTGGTGATAGTTTTGGGGGACCGACTTGGATGGCGGTTTCTTCAGATTTCGTTACTCAATTGAAGGGGACGTGTATGGCGGTTGCTGGCCCACGCATGCTGGAAATGGCAACAGGCCAAAAGATTTCAAAAGAGGAACTGGGTGGTTGGGAAGTTCATGCGCGAGATACAGGCCAAGTAGATGCATTCGGGGAAACGGTAGAAGCATGTATCGATCAAATGAAGGATTTCTTCCAATACATGCCGTCCAATGCTTCAGAAGAGCCGCCTATAAGAGTAACGAACGATGATCCATCACGCCGGGTGGATCATGTACTAGACATTTTACCAAAAGAGTCTAATCGTATTTATAATATGAAAGAAATAGTGAAGGAACTTGTAGATGATGGGGACTATTTCGAATATAAATCTACCTATGGCCCAGCATTATTAACGATTTTATCTCATTTAAATGGCAGAGTAGTCGGCATTATAGCGAATCAGCCAAATAAGTATGCAGGGGCTGCTGGTCCAGAAGAGTGTGAAAAAGCGACTGATTTTATTTGCTTATGTGATTCTTTTCATATTCCACTTATCTTTTTGCATGATACGCCGGGCTTCCGTGTCAGTAACCAAGCCGAAAAGGAGAAAATGCCAACAAAAATCATGGTATGGAATCAAGCCCTGGCACAATCAACTGTACCAAAAATATCCGTCATCATTCGCAAGAGTGTTGGGGCTGCCTATGGCAATATGTGTGGCCCAACGATGGGGGCAGATTTCGTCGTTGCCTGGCCAACCGCAGAAATAAACTTTACTGGCCCTGAGGTGGGTATTAATGTAGTTTATGGTCGGCAATTGGAACGAGCAGATGATCCAAAAAGAGAAAGAGAAGAACTATTGAAGAAATGGGCTTTTGATAGTTCACCTTACAAGGCGGCAGCAGAGCATTACATTGATGATGTGATTGATCCACGCGACACTCGTAAGTTTTTATGCCAGGCTCTCGAATACGCATGTAATAAAAATGGCAGCAAAAGTGAACGACGTTTGGCAAATTGGCCGACAGGTTTTTGAGGATGAATCAGAATAATTTATCCCATTAAGTGGAAATGCGAGTATATATACGCACTACCTATTTAGAATTAACTAGGTGGTATAACGAGCAAATTTAGCGAAGGCTGCACTCCGTATCCTACATGCGCCGCGGCCATTGAAATCGAGGAGGGATGCAGTTCGATCCCTCATCAATGACCTTCCGGTGGGCTTATTGCATGAGGCCATTACCAAGCGAAGAAGGGGTGTTAGGAGTGTTAAGTGCCGACTATATAGCTCAGTACTTGAATCTTTCTTTAAGTGAGTCAAAAGCACCTATTCAATTGAGATTAGTGCTAGAATAGAGTCAAGAAAAGATAATGGGGATAGATGGATGAAAACGTATCTAATTAAGAAGGCATTGAATAATAATGTTCTCATTGCAACTGATGTTAATGGAGATGAGGTCGTTTTAATTGGTCGAGGCATCGGCTTTGATAACAAAGCTGGAGAGTCGATTATTCGAGAAAAAGTTGAGAAATTGTTTGTATTGAATGATCCTGAAGAGCAGGAGCAGTACAAGCAACTTATTTCCACTCTTGATGAAAAGACGTTAAAAGTACTCATTTCTGCAGTCGAAATTATTCGGGAGCGAGCTGGCATGCAGTTGAATGAACATATTCACGTAGCGCTGACAGACCATTTGTTCTTTGCGGTTAATCGGATGAGGCGGGGAATGGTAATTCGGAATCCTTTTTTACTGGAGACAAAGGCACTTTATCCTGATGAATATAAAATTGCTGCTGAAGTGACAGAAATGGTTAATAAACAGTTAACTGTTGCGCTACCTGAAGGGGAAATTGGTTTCATTGCCTTACATATTCACAGTGCTCTTGTGAATAAAAATGTGCGTGAATTAACGACGAATTCAGATTTGATTATTCGGCTCGTCAAAATGATCGAAGAACAACTTGACGTAGCCGTTGATAAGAATAGTATCGATTATATGCGGTTGATCCGCCATCTTCGTTTTACAATTGAGCGGGTGGTACGTGGAGAAAAGATTGCAGAGCCGAAAAAAATTACAAGACTGTTAAAAATGGAGTATCCAATTTGTTATAATTTAGCTTGGAAGCTGATTAAAGTAATGCAACAAACATTACAAAAAGAAATCTATGAGGCCGAAGCGGTTTACCTAACACTTCATCTCCAACGGATTCAAGCAAAAATGGAATGAAAATAGTGGCCTGTTATGAGTTAAATAATATTATTTGCAAGGTTCTAATAACTATGATAATATTATTAAATAAAGTCATTGGGTAATACAATTGGCGTCAGACATAATTTATAAAAATATTATCTTCGTACGTGTTACTGATTCGATCAGGCATGAGTAAAAAGATGATTGATGAAAGTTTGGGGGGCAACTCTTGGGCTTATTTCAATTCCTTTTTTCTCATGTCTTTTTGTATTTATATATGTTGAACAAACGAGTACCTACTAAACTAGGCGAATGCCCCCTAACGATGGAGGCATCCCCGAGTGCCGTAGCGAATTCAATGGAATTCTTTATGTCAACCTATATAGTTGGAAAAACCCGATGGCTTATTAATTATTTAGGAGGTTTTGAAATGTTTAAAAAGACTTTTGGCGTTTTGCAAAAAGTTGGCCAAGCTTTAATGCTTCCAGTGGCTTTACTTCCGGCAGCAGGTTTGCTGCTTGGTATAGGTAATGCTGCACAGCAAGAAACAATGCTTAATTATCTGCCGTTTTTGTCTGCAGATTGGATCCAGTTGACAGCAACTGTCATGGAAGACGCAGGTGGAATTATTTTTGGTAATTTACCGCTCATCTTTGCAATTGGTGTTGCGATTGGGTTAGCAAAAGATGGTGCTGCAGCACTTGCCGCACTTGTTGGTTACTTAGTATTGAATCAAGTGATGAGTTCATGGCTCGGGATTACACCGGACATGCTTGCTGATAATCCGGCCTATGCACTTGTTTTCGGAATTCCAACGTTACAAACCGGAGTTTTCGGCGGGATTATCGTAGGTTTGATAGCTGCGTTTTGTTACAACAAGTTTCATGACATTGAAATGCCTTCCTTCCTTGGGTTCTTTGCAGGGAAACGGTTCGTTCCAATCGCTACGGCTGGCGCGGCTTTCGTAGCTGGGTTGCTACTAATCGTTATTTGGCCGACAGTTCAAGCTGGAATGAACAGTGCATCACTTTGGTTACTCGATGAAGGTACATATATCGCTGTATTCTTCTTTGGATTTATCAAACGTTTGCTAATCCCGTTTGGATTGCACCATATTTTCCATGCGCCGTTCTGGTATGAATTTGGTACATATACGACGGCCGCTGGTTCAGTGGTTCGCGGTGATATGACAATCTTCTTTGCACAGTTAAAAGATGGTGTACAGCTTACAGCTGGTAACTTCATGGGTGGAGAATTCCCGATTATGATGTTTGGTTTACCAGCGGCGGCGCTTGCGATGTATCATGCAGCGCTACCTGAAAAGAAAAAGTTAGTTGCAGGACTATTAGCATCAGGTGCTTTAACCTCATTCTTAACAGGGATAACTGAGCCACTTGAATTTTCATTCTTATTCCTGTCGCCTATACTTTTCTTACTCCATGCTGTTTTAGATGGATTATCATTTGTATTAATGACATTCTTGGAAGTTCATATCGGTTACACCTTCTCAGGTGGAGCCATTGACTTCTTCCTCTTCGGTATTTTACCGGGCAAAGAATCATGGTGGATCGCCGTATTACTCGGCCTTGTTTTTGCAGTGATTTATTACTTCTTGTTCCGCTTTATGATTAGTAAGTTTAATCTAATGACGCCGGGACGTGAAGCAGATGACGATGATGATACTGAAGAAGCGAAAACGAGTCCGAAGGGGAACACTGATCTTGCTTACAATATTCTTGAAGCAATGGGCGGTCAAAAGAATATCAGCCAGTTAGATGCTTGTATTACAAGGCTTCGTGTATCTGTTATTGATGTTCAAGCCGTAAATAAAAAAGAATTGAAAAAGTTAGGTGCGGCAGGTGTACTTGAAGTTGGTAATAATATTCAAGCCATATTCGGCCCACGATCTGAAATTATTAAAGGTCAAATGCAAGATGTAATCAGTGGGAAACGACCTCGTTCTGAGGTGATCGAACAACCTATTCAACCTGAAAGTAAAGTTACTTCTAATCAAGTGACAGATCTGTTTATATCACCAATACAAGGTGAGATTAAGCCACTTTCGGAAGTACCTGATGCAGTGTTCGCCGAAAAAATGATGGGCGATGGTTTTGCGATTATGCCATCTGAAGGTACTGTTGTTTCACCAGTGGATGGAACAATCGTTACTTTCTTCCCGACAAAACATGCATTAGGGATTCAAGCTGATTCAGGAAGAGAAATTTTAATTCATGTTGGAATTGATACGGTTAAACTAGATGGTAAAGGTTTCGAAGCTCTAGTTGCACAAGGAGATCGTGTTCAAAAAGGACAGCCTTTGTTGAAATTCGATATTGATTATATTAAGGAGCATGCGACTTCAATTATTACCCCGATTATCTTTACTAATCTATTTGAGGGTGAGTCAGTCGTTATTAATAAGTCAGGTACTGTTGAATTGCAAGAAGAAAACATTATTACGATTAAAAAATAAGAATAGCGTAAGGGATCTTTAGAAAGAAATCAGCCATGTATAAAATGGCTGATTTCTTTCTTTTTTTTGTATATGTTGATTAACTAAAAATAACCAGAAAACAACTTAATCAAACACTATATAGTCGGAACTTAACAAATGGAATGTTCTTCTAACACCGCTTTGTCACTTCTTCGCAAGATTTGTTCGTTATACTGGCGAGATATACCGCCTAGTTACAGAGGGTGATATTCAATGCTCACTTCTTTTCTATGGTTTTTCATTTTAGGGAAACGTACTAGTCCAAATGAAGAATATTGCGCCTATCTTACCAGTACCTTATACAAGAAAATGGTCAATCAACAGACGTGTTTTTTTTGCATATCACTCTTAAAATTAGTGTCAGAAGACTTCCTTAACTGACGAATCGCCCCTGTTTGTGAGATAATACACTTAGAATGAGAGGCTGATTAACAATGACATTTCAAGATTATAACTTAAGCAAGGAGATTACACGGGCGCTAGACGGGCTTGGGTATTCATCACCTACAGAAGTGCAGGAGAAAGTAATTCCCGCGGCACTTACTAAAAACGATTTAGTTGTCAAATCACAGACGGGGAGCGGGAAGACGGCGGCTTTTGGAATCCCTATCTGTGAAATGGTGAACTGGGACGAGAATAAACCACAAGCACTAATCCTAACACCGACACGCGAACTGGCAGACCAGGTCAAAGAAGACATAACAAACATTGGTCGTTTTAAGCGTATTAAGGCAGCTGCTGTCTACGGAAAATCCCCATATGCTTATCAGAAAGAAGAACTGAAGCAAAAATGCCACGTAGTTGTGGGAACACCGGGGCGTGTATTCGATCATATTGAGCGAGGTTCGCTTGTGCTTGACCAAATTAAATATCTCGTACTTGATGAAGCTGATGAAATGCTAAATATGGGCTTTATTGACCAAGTCGAATCGATTATTAATAAATTACCGAAAAACAGAACGACTATGCTGTTCTCAGCAACACTTCCTGAAAAGATTGGCAAACTAAGCAGTAAATACATGAACAACCCGAAAAATATTGAGATAGCTTCAACTGTGACACTGACGGATCAAATTGACCACTCACTCATTATCGTAAGGGATCCGCAGAAATTTGACCTGCTACGCGATGTGACTGTTGTTGAAAATCCAGATAGCTGTATTATTTTTTGCCGGACTAAAGATCAGGTGGACAGTGTTACTGAACAGCTTGAAAAACTACACTATACTTGCGATAAGCTACATGGCGGTATGATGCAGGAAGACCGTTTCTCTGTTATGGATGAGTTCAAGCGAGGTGAATTCCGCTACTTGGTTGCGACAGATGTTGCTGCACGTGGTATTGATATCGACAGCATTACGCACGTAATTAACTATGACCTGCCTGTGGAAACTGAAAGCTATGTGCACAGAGTAGGGAGAACTGGTCGGGCTGGTAAGAGAGGGAAAGCAATTTCTTTCGTCACGCCTAATGAAAATCACTTGCTTGATGAGATTGAAGCGTACATCGGATTTGAAATTCAACAACGCAATGCTCCATCGAAACAGGCAGTTGTAGTAGCAATGGGGGCATTTACCGAAAAGTTGGAAAGTCTACCTGAATTGAAAAAGAACAAAAATGTTCAAGTGAACAAAGATATTATTAAATTGTATTTCAATGGCGGAAAAAAGAAAAAGCTACGTGCTGTTGACTTCGTCGGTACAATTACAAATATTGCAGGCGTGTCGGCAGAAGACATTGGAATCATCAAAATACAGGACACTGTGACGTATATTGACATTTTGAACGGTAAAGGCAAACTCGTATTAAATGAAATGAAAACGACAACGGTTAAAGGAAAGTTATTGAAAGTGCATATAGCGAATAAATAACTGCCCATTTGAAAAGCGGAAGGCGCCTTCTAGACGCGACAGGCATAAGTCGATCCTGCGACGTGGCGGCCTTTGCCACATAGCAGGATTGCTTATGACCCGAGCGGCTGGCGCCTGTAGCTAGACACTAAGAAAAGCGGAAGGCGCCTAAAAGGAACGCAGCTTAAGTGCGCGACGTCCTGTCGCAAAAGCTGCATGACCTACATCCTGTAGGCCCGCGACAGGCATAAGTTAAAAGGAAGGCAGTCTAAGATCGCGACTTCATGTCGCAACAACTGCATACCTGCATCCTTGCAGGCACGACGTGGCGCCCTTTGCCCGGGAAGGATGCAGTTCAATCCTTCCTAGCAGGATTGCTTAGACTCAAGCGGCTGGCGCCTGTAGCTAGACACTATTCTAAGTTGAAAAAAACGTATACTATCTTTCCATTTAAAAAAGCAATTCTTGATCAGTCTTATCTGATCAAGAATTGCTTTTTACTTATTAATGACTCCACTTACCGACTGGTTGTCCCACTTGCACTTCACTGTTCAATTCAACAGTCGGAGTGAAGTTCGGGTTATTTTCTACAAATAGAATAACTGTAGAACCGAAACTGAAGTATCCAAAATCATTACCTTTAACACATTCTTTCGAAGAGTTAAGGAGCTGAATACTATTCACATTTAACGCACCGACTTTTACAATGGCCACTTTTCCGAAATCCGTCACTACCTCTGAAATGAGGCGATGGTTCGTGGAGAAGGGGCTCTGTCCAAGACGTAATCCTAAACTATTCACTGGGTAAGAGACACCGCCAAGCGCGTAACGTGAAACCAATGCTCCCGTTACAGGATAGTGGAAGTGATGATAATGGCTTGGTGACAGATAAAAGATGTAATATGTGCCATCTTTATAAGCAGCTGCTTTTTCAGAGGTACCCATAATTTCATTTATCTTATACTGATGGCCTTTTATCAGGAAAGATTGGTCAGTAGCTATTTTCCCAAATCCACTTACAACGCCATCCACTGGTGAAGTGATGGCGTTCGGCGAAGGATCCACTTGACGTATGCCATCTTTTAGCTGGCGAGTAAAGAGTGCTTGTAGACTTTTATAATGTGAAATTGGGTATTCCATTTCGTCATTATTAATGCGATAAGCATTGCTGAAAGGTTTAATGAAAGGCCGGCTAAATCGTGAGCCTGTAAATGATTTTAAAAGAGCAGAAGAAACCGGATTCCCTGTTAGCTCGACAAAAGATTTAAAGAGTGCTTTTTTCATTTATCTTATCCTCCGAACGATTCATTTACACTTTTGCAATACGGATGTTGCTAATCATCAATACTGACATAATCAACATTAATATAACAAAAAATAATGGTCCCACATATGGAACAAGGAAAAAGCTTAGTGTCATGACAACCCCCGCTGCTGTAATCGGAACACCATAAAATGCACCATCAAATTCAGATGAGTTGTAGCGGGCAAGACGAACTGCGCCAGCTAATACATAAAAAATGGTGGCGATGATTCCAAGCCAAGGGGTCATATGGAGTGTTGCTTCGTAAATTAATAATGCGGGCGCTAGACCGAATGAAACTAGATCGCATAATGAATCGAGCTCTTTGCCGAAGAGTGATTCTGCATTATAATGTCTTGCCACCATTCCATCGAAACGATCGAATAATGCAGCAAGGAAAATGAATAGTAAACTCATATGACCTAAGCCTTTTATAATAAGAATGATAGCAACAACGCCAAAACCTAAATTCAATAATGTAATTGCATTTGCTAACTGCGCTTTAACTTTGGATTGTTCAACATAATCAGGTGAAAACATAAAACACCTCCTAATAGTGTACAAACGATTTTCGATTTATTAATAGCCATGATTTCAACTATCCAAAATACAATGATACCATGATTTCTGTTGTGAAAACTGTGAAATTAAAGATGAATTAAAATAAAGTATATAACCGGTAATCTTACATTATACTTGAATAATGAATACTGTGCAATTTAAAGTGCGAATGTAGCGCCTGCTCACTATTTGAATCACTTAAAAGACTTGAATTATATATTGACAATACGCTGATAATGATTATCATTGTTAATAAGAGGATGACGATTAACTAGAGAGAAGGTTCAAGATGAAATCAAAAGCACTTTTAGCATTACTTCTATCAGGTGGAGTTATCATGTCAGCTTGTAATGCTGACAAGGACACGGCCCCTGCTAATACTGAAAAGACACAGCCAGAAACGGTTGATTTACAAACTGAAATGGAGGCTTATCAAGCATTCGCAATGGAACAAATGGATTATTTTCTAATTGAAACAGAAAAATTCGTACTAGCCGTAAAAAATGGAGACATTGATGATGCGAAAGCAATTTATCCGAAAGCCCGCATGTATTTTGAACGATCCGAACCCATTGCGGAGAGTTTTGGCGATTTAGATCCACGTATTGACGCACGTCTTGCCGATTTGGAGGAAGAAGGGCAAGGCAAAGAAGATTGGTCAGGCTATCATAAAATTGAATATGGTCTTTGGGTTGAAAATACGACAGTAGGTTACGAAGGAACAGCGGATCAATTATTAAAAGATGCGAAAGAACTGAGAGCACGTGTAGAAACAGTTGAAGTAACACCGGATTTGATGATTACGGGTGCAGTGGATCTTCTAAATGAGGTATCGACGTCAAAAATTACAGGAGAGGAAGAAATTTATTCCCACACTGACCTCTATGATTTTAAAGCGAATGTCGAAGGTGCAGAGAAAATCTTTGAAATTCTAAAAGATAAAATCAAGCAAAAAGATACAAGTCTTGTAGAAACATTAACGGCTAAATTTGCCGATTTGAACAGTCTATTAGCGAAACATGAAGATGGCAGTGGTAATTATATATCCTATGAGCAGTTAACGACAGAGGATACTAAAGCGTTAGCGGAGGCTGTCAATCAACTTGGCGAGCCATTAAGTCAAATCGGCATTATTATGGAGTGAGTAGAATGTCAGATCAACAACAAGAAAAATTACTCGACAAAAAAATATCACGCAGACAGCTGCTGAAATATACAGGCGCTGGTGCGGTCGGTATTGCGATTGGAGTTTCGGGGTTAGGTAGCATTCTGAATACTTTCGGAATGACGGCTCCTGAAGATGACGTAAATGCTACCAATAAAGTGTTGTTTTACGGTAAGCATCAATCTGGAATTGCTACGGAAACTCAAAGTCATGTCTACTTCGCTTCATTGAACGTCTTGGTGACATCTAAAAATGAATTGCAAGAGCTATTCAAAATGTGGACGCCTCTTGCAGTCCGTCTTATGAATGGCGAATCCATTTCGCAATCTGATGCAAATGGTTTTGTTCCACCGAAAGATACAGGTGAAGCTCGAGGTCTTGATGCATCGAATTTAACATTAACTTTTGGCGTTGGACCTTCGCTTTTTGAAAAATCAGGCTTGGGATTGAACAGTAAAAAGCCGAAAGAGCTACAAGACCTTCCGCATTTTTCGAAAGATCAGCTCAATCCATCTTATACGGGCGGCGACATCTGTATACAAGCGTGCGCAGATGATCCGCAAGTTGCGTTTCATGCAGTTCGCAATTTGATTCGCGCTGCTTCTGGAAAGGTTTCATTAGCATGGTCTCAAACTGGCTTTAACTCAATCCCAGTGAAAAATGGAGTGAAGCAGACACCACGTAACTTGTTTGCATTTAAAGATGGAAGCGTCAATCCAAATTCGAAAAACAATCAAGATATGAATAATGTTGTTTGGATCCAGCCTAGTGGATCTGCAAATTGGTTGACGGATGGAACGTATTTAATTGTTCGTCGCATTCAAATGCATCTGGAAACATGGGATCGCACTGCCTTACATGAGCAAGAAAACGTATTCGGACGACATCGAGATAGTGGCGCACCTCTTGGGAAATTGAACGAAATGGATGATCTGGAAGTGAATCGCTTAGACGAAAAAGGCAATCCGGTCATTCCGGTGGATTCTCACTCCCGCCTGGCAAGGGAAGCGGGCGAACGTATCCATAGAAGAGCATTCAGCTATGCCTCGGGGGTTGTTGATAAGACAGGGGCATACGATGCAGGATTACTTTTCATTTCATTCCAAAAAAATCCGTTGCAGTTTATAACGATACAAAATCGCTTCGGTCGTTCAGATAAATTGAATGAATACATTACACATCGAGGCAGCGGACTCTTTGCATGCTTCCCTGGTATTCAAAAAGGGAGTTATATCGGTGAAGCACTTTTTAGCATATTGTAGTCAAATCAGTTTCATAGTACTACTTCTTTTTACACTGATAACGACGCCTGCTGAAGCTGCAGAATCATACGGCGAATTGTATATCTCAATCAGCGATGCCATTATGGGTTCTAAACAAGGAAATGATGCGGACGCAATCGCAGCGTTGGACACTTTCAAAGAGGATTGGCAAAAGTTATCGGAAGCAGATAATGTAAAATCTCAAGCAATCGATCAAGCTTTGCAACTAGCATTTGAAGCGAAGAATTCGAAAACCAGACTCGAAGCGTTAACGAATCTCTCGAAAACATTGCATACACTCGAAAAAGCAGAGAACCCTGTCGATGAAAAGGCGCAAAGGGAGGCTTTTGATAAAGCAATCCAACCTTCCTTGAAAGTGCTTCAAGAGGCAATACTTTCAGGTGATACTGAAGCAATGGAAGCTGGTCTAAAGAAATTCATCAAAGACTGGAAAAAAAGCGAACGGCCTGTACGTGAGCAAGATATTGCCGCTTATGGAAAAATTGAAACACAAATAGCGTTCATTCGTATTTCACTGGCGGAAGATAAGCCTGATATACTAATTTTAACTGAACAATTTGATGCGTTATCGATAGCAATTCAAAACTTTGTCTCCGGCGAAAAGGTCAAGGTAAAAAACGAGGGTTACTCGCTGGCTACGCTAATCGGTTTATTGGATGACAGTAAAGGTTCTATTAAGAACCGAAAATTCGATGAAGCAGCTAAATCACTAAAAGAATTCATCACAATTTGGCCGAATGTTGAAGGCGATATCCGAACGAAAAACGCTAAACTCTATACGGAAATAGAAAATGAAATTCCGCTTCTGGTAAGTGATCTGTCAAAGCAGTCAGTCGATGAAAGGGAAATCAACGTTAAGTTGGACAACTTTAAACAGCAGATTGCTCTCCTACAAGGAAATACGACGTATAGTTTCTGGGATTCGGCCCTCATATTGCTGCGTGAGGGACTGGAAGCTTTACTTATTATAATTGGACTTATTGCGTTTCTAAAAAGATCTGGCCAAGAAGCCATGCAGAAATGGATTTACCTCGGCGCGCTCGGCGGAATTACTGTCAGTGTAGTTGCGGCGATTTTTATGTCGACACTGTTTCAATCGCTTACCATCGGCACAAGCCGTGAAATGATGGAAGGATATATAGGTCTTTCCGCGGCCGTGCTAATGATTGGTGTTGGGATTTGGCTTCACAGTAAGTCGTCCGTCATCTCGTGGAATCAATACATTTCGAAACAGATAGGCAATGCAATCTCAAAACAAAGTGTATGGGCGATGGCCTTCATCAGTTTTCTTTCTGTGTTTAGAGAAGGAGCCGAAACCATTGTCTTTTACGCTGGTATTGCTCCGAAAATGCCAACAGCTGAATTTATCAGCGGAATCGTACTCGCAATCATCATTTTAGTCATTATTGCCTTTCTGTTGCTGCGCATTAGTGGTCGGATTCCAGTTCATCGTTTCTTTCTGGTCGCGACAGTACTCATCTACGTATTGGCCTTTAAAATTATAGGTGTCAGTTTGCATACATTGCAATTGACGAGTGTAGTGTCAATGACTGTGGTGAAGGGGTTGCCAATCCTAAATGGTATTGGCTTTTATCCGACTACCGAGACAATAATTGCCCAGGCGATTTTACTCGTTACCATTGTCATTACGATTGTTTATAAGAGAAGAGTGAATGTGCAAAAGTAGTATTAGTGATTGCAACAAAAAACGCCTCAATCGACTTGCTGATTGGGGCGTTTCTATCTTTTTGCAGGGATTACTTCGTCATCATTAAAACTTTTTTATCGTGCCCTTTAAACTTTACTGTCAATTTTAACGTTTCATAATCGATAACTTCAAATGCCTCTGATGCCTGCTTGATGATATCTACGTCATCCATGTCGGGTTCAAGCGAAAGTTCCTCGAATATTTTATTGAGTTTTTCCATGGCTTTATCACCATGCAAATAGAAATCTTCCATTTGGTTTTCGTAAGTTGCCTCTGTTTTATCACGCTTTTCATCATAATTGGCGGTGACTGCTCCTTTAATCTCTTTAGTATCAATTGCTACATCAAAAGCGGTGAAGCCGTATGTATCACCAAGCGGCTCTTTTGGCGAATCAGATTCTGTTACTAGGTTCTTATTGCTACAACCAACAATCAATAGTAGGGCAGAAATCATCGCGATTCGTAAAACTATGCGCATTATTGTCAACTCGGTCATCCTTTCCGGCCTTATCTAAAGTAGACTACTGTCAATCTAACCGTTGTAAGGGGAAGTTATACGGATGGGAACGACAAATCTGTTATACCAATTGCGTGTCAGAATTAAACACCTAGGAAGAACAGTACGACGGGAATGGTGATAATACTGATTAGTGTAGTGAGAAATGTTGTAAACGATACAAGATCAGGTTCCGTCCCAAATTGTAAGGCAAGCATCGTTGTATTCGCTGCTGCCGGCATGGATGCCTGTACAATAATGACCGCTCTTAGAAGGTCATTGACCGGCATGAAATACAAAATCCCAACAGCAATCAAAGGAGAGGCTATCATTCTGATGGTACTGACTGCAGAAACATAACGGTAAGCAACCCTTTTTCGCGAAATAGCCGCAAGCTGCATACCGAGTACGAGCATCACCGTAGGAATGGATGCATCGGCAACGAGACTGATGGCTTCCATGATTGCGGTTGGAATAGGTGCTGAAACTAGCTGTAGTACGATTCCTAAAAAGGCGGCGTAAATAAGTGGCATGCGGATCACTCGCTGTGCTGACTGGCGTAGTGTAGATTTTTCTTCTCCACCGATTGATGCAAAGAAGATACCGACAGTATTCATGAGTAACGATTGAAACACCATCATAATGACGGCATAGTCAAATCCGACGGTTCCGAATGCAAACAGGACTACTGGTGCCCCGTAGTTCCCGCTATTCATAAATACGCCGCCAAGAATCATTGCAGATAATTGTGACTGTGTTGCCTTCATACTAAGGGCCGTAATCCACACGACAAGTAGCAGTATAGTTGTCAGGAGTAGACTAAATATCACAATATAGAAATAGTCCATCGTCAATTCATTTGAATAGAATGTCCGGAACGCTAAGAAGGGCGACATTAAATAAAGGGCTGCTGTTGAAATAGACTTAATATCAAAGCCTATAAATTTTTGTCCAATGTAGCCAATAGAGAAGATAATAAATACCGGTAAAATAATTAAGATTAAATTCATTAGGGGTTCAGCTCCAACAGTATGACCTGTTACTAGCATATCAGAATTCGGACTATTCAACTATATAGGGTGGAATAAAGAATTCCAATGAATTAGCTACGGCGCAAGGCTTATATGTGTATATATTTTTTCAACATCACATGTGTTGATTAACCAAAGGTAACCAAAAAGTATCTTGATCACCCCATGCCCACTACTTGTATAGTTGCATTTTTGGATCGCTTTGGATTGAATGACTTCTAAAGATTTCCGAGATGTCTGGATGTGTAGGGATACGACTTTGTCGCATACCTACACAGTTTTTTCCGTAATCGTATGGTGGTCATTCATCCTCACTGCTCCGAAAGCATAAGTACACAAAGTGCTAAAACTTTTTGGGACGAAAGAATAGCTGGCTTCTTACCTGGTTAAAAGCCGCCAAAGATGCAATTTTGGCGGCTGATGCTTTCTCTATGGTTTTTCTTTTTTTATTTTAAAGAAGTGTCACTTTCTATAAGGTATCAAAAGATTACATGCATAATCTTTGCTAATAGTTAGCAAGAAGCACATTATACAATGTGCAAGAGTGCCCGAAATTGTATCTTCGGGCACTTACACTCTCTATAGAAAGTCATCTATTCTTTTTTTTCAAAATAACTGCATTTTCCACTTGAATAGTGGAGGAACGCGACAGGCAACTATTTGAAACAAGATTATTGAAAAAGTGTGGCTAGAAGTGAGGGAGTCACTTCTAGCCACACTAGGCCACCTCAGTAAATCTGTCATGAATAGTTAGCCGTAAGCAGGCCGAAAATAGTCCAGTGAAAATGAAGGTCATCAAGCCCTTTTCACCAGTATTTTACGCAAATAAATGGCTAATCAACAGACGTGTTCAACATATACAGTATTCGTTCACAAAAAAGTACTCTTTGATAAGGCACTGATTTACTTCTTGCTATACAATTATAGGATAGCGTTTTATTCAATTAGTAATGGAGTGAATGACATTTATGATGAAAAATGAACAGTCTACAAAAACGTTTAAAAAACGTAATTATAAACCATGGATTATTGCACTTTCTGTTATACTTATCGGCGCAATTGGCGTCTTGTCTGGAATGCGAGGAGTTAAGGATTTTGATGCGTTCGATCTAACAATTTTGCCTTTGACGAATGCAATTTTGAATAGTTTTACGTTTGTATTCCTGGTATGTGCTCTTATCGCTATTCTTAAACGAAATATCACTGTTCATCGCCGTTTTATTTACGCAGCGTTTGTAACAACGTTTCTCTTCCTAATTACGTACGTAGCTTACCATTATCTGGCTCCATCCACGCCCTACGGTGGAGAGGGCTTTATGGCTGGGTTCTATTACTTCATTTTAATCACACATATTATCCTTGCAGCAGCTATAGTCCCGCTTGCATTGACGAGTGTGGCACGCGCATGGAATATGGAGAATGAGCGTCATAAGAAAATTGCTCGTTGGACAATGCCGATTTGGCTGTATGTTAGTTTCACTGGTGTGTTGGTTTATATACTGATTTCGCCTTATTATTGAGTGAATTGTTGGAGTTAGTATAGATGTATGGCCACAAACATACTTAAATTAACATCATAGTAGTACATGAATTAGCACTGCCTTTTGGTGGTGTTTTTTTGTTTGGAAAATAAGTCAGTGAAATTGAATACTATATCGTGAAAACGTTATTTAGAATGTTTATTTTGAATTAATGGAACCTTCTGCATTAATAAACGTACTGATAGTAGAGAATTCTATTTTAGGTAAAGGATACCTTTGAAAAAGAGTAGGTTTTTTTGTGAGTACCGTGCGGCGGTCATAACAAGCTTCGTGCCGGTCATAAATGCAGCCATGGCGATTACTACGAGCTCAATGGCGGTCATAACATAATCGGCAGTTATTAGTAAGAAAAGTAACACCTTGAAACCAAGGACAAGTACTTAAATTAAATCATTTAATAATGGGGTTTTTAGTGAAAAGTACAAGTGAAAGGGGTCATACCTATGAAAAAATGGAGAAGCATCGGTATCTTTATTATCGTTATTACTGTACTCGCGGCATGTTCAAAGAAGGAGACGCCCGAAGATAGGCTTTCAACTTACGTCAAATTATGGAACGATGCCGAGTTTACAAAAATGTATGATGAATATGTGAGTGAAGCTTCAAAAGATGCTTTTGGTTCAATTGAATACATTGACCGAACGGCGAAACTGTATAAAGATTTGACTATCACGGATGTAAAAGTCGTTTTTACTAAGCCAGATGGAGATAAGAAGTATGAATCTGAGGATCAACCTGAGTTTCCTGTTCACATTACAATGGAAACACTTGCAGGTCCAGTGGAGTTCGAGAAAAAAGTGATGATGACATATGGTGAATCTGGTGAAGATGAAAATTGGTTTGTTGAATGGGATCCATCTTTCATTCTGCCAGATTTAACGATGGCAGATAAAGTGGGCATTTCCACTATTTCTTCAAAGCGTGGTGAAATCTTTGATCGCAATGGATTGCCTTTGGCTATAAACGGAAAAGGGTACGAAGCAGGAATCGTCCCAGAAAAATTCAATGAAGAAAAAGATGTAGAAAAACTCGCAACAGTACTTAGTACAACACGAGAATTTATTAACAAACAACTAAATCAAAGTTGGGTCAAGGCAGATCAATTTGTTCCTATTAAACAAGTGGCATCCAGCCAAGTGCTGATTGTTGAAAAAATGATTGAAGTTCCAGGCGTTACCTATACACAAGTAGAAATGCGGGAATATCCATATGGCGAGTCGCTTTCACATCTTACGGGCTACATCAGTCGTATTAATGCTGACGAATTAGAGAAAGTTAAAACTCAGGGCTATAGGGAAACTGATTCTATCGGTAAACGTGGGCTGGAACAGCTTCTTGAAGAACAGCTCCGTGGTCAGGACGGGGTACGAATATATATTGAGAAAACGAAGCAAAAAGCAGAGAGAATTACGATAGCTGAGAAAACTGCGGCAGATGGTAATTCAGTCACGTTAACAATTGATGCTGAACTTCAACAGAAGACATTTAATGCAATGAATGGTGAAGCGGGTACAGCGGCAGCAGTTGATCCCAAAACTGGAGAAACACTTGTTTTGACAAGTTCGCCTGCTTTCGATCCAAATGAACTTATGATTGGTGTCAGTCCATTGCGTTATAAAGAATTGACTGAAGATCCTTTACAACCACTATTAAACCGATTTGCAGCCACATATGCGCCAGGCTCGGCGATAAAACCGATTACAGCAGCTATTGGATTAGAAGCGGGAACAATTGATCCTAATATAGGCCGTACAATTGAAGGAAAGAGATGGAAGAAAGATGAGTCATGGGGTAATTTTGGGGTCACAAGGGTTTATACGCCACCGAATCCAATTGACTTGAAAAAAGCACTGGCTTACTCGGATAATATCTATTTTGCCATGGAAGCACTAAAAATGGGAAAAGGCACCTTAACTGAAGGCCTAAAAAGATTCGGTTTTGGAGAAGATATCCCCTTTAGTTATCCAATCCGAACTTCACAAATATCGAATGATGGAACGATTGGAACAGAAGCACAACTTGTTGATACCTCCTATGGACAAGGTCAAATGTTAATAAACATCGCTCACTTAGCTTCAAGTTATGCCCCAATCATTAATGATGGAAAGATGTTCAAGTTGGTATTATTCGAAGATGAACCAAAAAGTGAAATATGGAAAGAAGGACTAATTTCAACTGAGAACGCTGCTATACTTCGAACAGACTTACGTGAAGTCGTTGTCAATGGCTCTGCCAAAGATGCAAATATCCCTTCTGCTAAAATTTCTGGGAAGACAGGCACTACAGAGTTAAAGTCATCACAGGAAAAAGGCGGCAAGGAAAACGGATTCTTCGTCGGTTATCAAACGGAAGAATCATCTTATATTCTGGCGATGATGATTGAAAGTATAGAAGATAAAGGTGGAAGTAGCCATGTAGTAAAAAAGGTTGCTCAAGTCATAGGGAACTAATAGCTGTTTAAAAAACTAAGGAAAACGGTATTCCTTAGTTTAAAGGGGATGATTTTACCGGATTCATATATAATAGAGCACATATTTCCACAACAAAAGGACCTTTTCAGGGTCCTTTTGTTGTGAAGAAATTTCAGTTGAAGTCCTATTAAGGGTTCGTCGACCATAAACCAGCAGACTTAACAAGAATACGTGGGTGTAGTTTCAACTGGGCGACCATTACTTCTGCAAGATCTTCCGGTTGCATTACTTTTTCAGGATTGCCGTCTGTTAAGTTTTCACTGAAAGCCAAATCTGTAGCGACTGTGCTTGGTGTCAATGCGCTGACGCGGATATTATGCTTTCTCACTTCAAGCATAAGTGATTCTGTAAGTCCGAGAACGCCGAATTTTGATGCACTGTATGCGCTAGTCACAGGCGCGCCTTTTTGTCCAGCAGTTGAGGAAATATTAATGATGTCTCCTGATTCTCTTTCGATCATTTCAGGTAGAACAGCTCGTGTGACGTAATAGACGCCCATCAAGTTAACATCGATTATATTTTTGAATTCTTCTGGTGAAAGTTCAAGGAATTTGCCGAATTTACCGATGCCTGCATTGTTAATGAGAATATCGATTGGGCCAAGCTCTGATTTGATATGTTCGACTGCGGCAATGACCGATTCATTATCCGATACATCGGCAGTTGCCATTGTTACGTCAACTCCATATTCACGAAGTTCTTCTGCAACCTTCTCAAGATTTGCAGCCGTTTTTCCAATTAGCCCTACATTGATGCCTTCTTGAGCAAAAGCAATGGCTGTCGCGCGGCCGATACCTCTGCCTGCACCAGTAATTATAGCGTTTTTACCTTTTATGATTTGCATACCTAACACTCCCTCTATGAAAGTTTCTACATAGAGAAGTATAACAAATACAGCGTGAATTAGTGTCTATGGCGATTATAAGAAACGTTTAGGAGTAACTTAGGTAAAAAATGTGGTAACACTCGCAATTAGTTACCCCAAAAATTATTTCAGCTAAATTTCGACTGTTTCCATACCATCAGTGATTTACAGCTCTTTTAGACTTACACACGGATAATTGAATTCGTCACTAAGCTCTTCGTGGATGGATTTTATGGAACTTTACTTCATTAAATTATCTTTTTGATTTGATACTTGACTACCATTCCTTTTCCAAAGTTCTGATATCGTGACGAATTCATATCCCTGCTTCTTAAGTGCAGGTAGAATTTCCTCGAGTGCTTGCACGGTTTGGGAGCGATCACCGCCCGCATCGTGAAATAAAACGACATCACCTGGTTTAGCGCCTGACAATACCGTTGTTACAATGTTATATACCCCTGGTCTTTTCCAATCTTTTGTATCTTGATGCCATGACCACATAACTACTCTAAACCCATTCTCAAGGGCAATATTAATAATACGATCATTATAACTTCCACCTACGGGCCGATACAAAGATGGATAAGTACCGGTAATGTCATAAATGACCTCATTTGTCTTTATTAATTCAGATTTTAGCACTTCTGCAGTTTTTGTATAGGGGTGGGTATACGTATGATTGGCTATTTCATGGCCCTCATCTTGTTCTCTGAGGATAATAGCAGGAAATTTCTTTGCGCGCTCGCCAATGACAAAAAATGTAGCCTTCGCATCATATTTATTAAGTACATCTAAAATTTGTGGTGTATATATAGCGTGCGGACCATCGTCAAAAGTAAGCGCAATGATTTTCTCTTCAGTGTTGATATCCCAAAGTACATAGCCTTTATCTTCGTAATAAGGCCTATCTTTCTCCGTTGCAAAAGAAACATAAGCGATTGAGAAAAACAAAACACTAACAATTCCTATTTTTAATCCCCAATACTTCACGTATTATTCCTCCTTGCCTTGCTAATTTGGCAGAGGATTTTTTTGTGTTTATGTCCTCGCAAATAGTATTTGTCAAAGAGGGAGGATTATACGGCTAAATTTTTGTACTTTGAATCATGTATTTCTCATCCAGACTGGACTTGATCATAAGGATAACGGAAAGACTCTTTTTTCGGTTTCAACAATAAAAAGAATAATGTCAGTGGACCAATGCGACCTAAAAACATCACCGCACATAATAACACTCTTCCAATAGCACTAAAGTCCTCGGTTACCCCCATTGATAATCCAACAGTCCCGAATGCTGAAAAGACTTCGAATGCCAGAGGAAATACTGGGATGGTTTCTGTAATTGTTAATAAAAATATAAAACCAAAAACGATCATAGTACTAACCGCTGCAATTGCTAACGATCGAAAGATGATTTCAAATCTGATTGTCCTCCCAAAAAGATGAGGTTCCCGTATGGATCTAAAATAGGAAATGGTTGCTAAGATAATAATCATAAATGTGGTCAATTTAATACCCGACGCAGTTGAGGCACTACCTCCGCCAATGAACATGAGGAACATTGTGAATAACAAAGAAGCATCTTCCATGTCTCCAGTCGGGATTGTGTTAAAGCCGGCGGTACGAGGTGAAACCGCCTGGAAATAAGATGCCAGTGCTTTATCGGCCAATGAAAAGTCAGCAATTGTATGCACATTGTTAAACTCAAGAACAAAGATTGTCACTGTGGCCACACAATTTAATGCAATCGTTCCGGTAATCATCATCTTCGTATGAAGTGACCAATGCACGAACGACTTATTTTTAATAAGATCTAGCACGACTACAAACCCTAGTCCTCCAATGATCAGTAATGAGGAAAGAACAAGATTAACAAGCGGATCGCTAACAAATTGAGAGAGGTTATCAGGGAATAATGAAAAACCAGCGTTATTAAATGCTGAGATGACATGGAAAGTACTGTAATAAGTTCCATCTTGCAACCCGAAAGTTGGTACCCAATAGAACGACAGGATAATAATGGCGACCCCTTCAACGATCAGAACGAACTGAAAAATCTGACGAACAAATTTGACCATTCCTCCGAGCGTTTGAAAACTAAATGATTCTTGTAGATAAATTCTGTTCTGCATTCCAACTTTGCGACCAAGCAATAAAAGTATCGCTACAGCAAATACCATCAAGCCGATTCCTCCAACTTGAATTAGGGACATTAGGACAATTTCACCGAATAAGGTGAGTGTAGAGCTCGGGTCGAATACAATGAGCCCCGTCACCGTCGTTGCAGACGTTACCGTAAATAGCGCATCTATCCAAGAGATTGGATGTTCAGTCGCGATTGGCAATTTCAAAAGTAGCGTACCGATAAGGATTAGCAGCAGGAAATTCCCGGCAATCACCACTGGAGGGGAGATATGTCGTTTATACTTTTTCTTTGAATGCATATGCAGGCTCCCATCCTATAGAATATGAATCCTTATAGCAGGATTGTTGATTAACCAACTAGAGTAAACCTTTCCCATTGAAATTTCTCAATGGGGAATAGTATTATCCATTCGACTGTTACTATCTGAGCTAAAAGACGAGAGTGCAACAGCGGATAGAGTTTATGCATGTCAGCTTGATAGTGTTTAGTTGCTTACATATTATCAGAACAGCTACCTTTTCACTATACTTTTTTTGGGAATAAACAACTATATAAGTTGAACAAATGAATACCTATATTAACTGAGAGAAGATGCCTAACAAGGTGGAGCCTAAGCCAATTCAATAGGATACTTTTTATCAACCTATACAGGCCTGAAAAAGTAATAGTTAGAATAAGACTACTGGAAGGTTGAAACCGCTTACAATAAATGTGGAAATACTGTTGACATTGTTTCAAAGAGCCCTTAAGATATTTATTAACGACTATTAAGCGACAGTTAATAATTTTGAAAATATTTCATTCTGGGGGAATATAGATGGAACAACAAAAAGAGAGAAAAATTGGTTTTTGGATGGCACTACTGCCTTTAGTCGTCATGATTATTGTCATGATCTTTACGGTTGTTAAATTAGAACAAGGCCCTCATATTCCATTGATAATTGGAACGTCGACTGCTGCTATTGTAGCGTGGAGAGCAGGATTTACTTGGAAAGAAATTGAGGAAATGATGTATAAAGGTATTCGTTTGGCACTTCCGGCTGTCGTTATCATTATTTTGGTAGGGCTTACAATTGGCGCATGGATGGGCGGAGGAATTGTCGCCACGATGATTTACTATGGTTTGCAAATCATTACGCCCGCTTGGTTTCTCGTTACAATTTGTCTTATTTGTTCAATTGTATCTTTGGCAATCGGTAGCTCATGGTCGACGATGGGAACGATCGGCGTAGCCGGAATGGGAATCGGTTTAAGTATGGGGATTCCAGCAGGCATGATTGCAGGAGCAATTATATCTGGAGCCTACTTTGGGGATAAAATGTCACCGCTTTCAGATACTACGAATTTAGCAGCGGGGTTAACGGGGACGGATTTGTTTGATCATATCAAGCACATGTTTTACACGACGATTCCTGGACTAGCGATCGCCCTTGGCGCCTATGCATATTTAGGGAAGCGTTTTGCTGAAAACAATATTGAAGTAGCTGAAATTGCACAAACGGCAAAAGTACTACAAGAAAACTTTCTTATTTCACCTTGGCTTTTAGTTGTGCCACTTGCAGTCATTGTTTTAGTAGCCTTAAAAGTACCTGCAATTCCAGCACTGGTTGTAGGTATTGTACTAGGGTTCCTTTCACAAATATTTATACAAGGTGGTTCTCTTATAGGAGGGATTGAGGCGTTGCAAAGCGGGTTTACAATTGCCACGGGAAATGTAATGGTGGATGAATTATTTAACAGGGGCGGATTAGATTCGATGATGTATACAGTCTCCATGACGATTGTTGCTATGACATTCGGTGGGATATTGGAGTTTTCAGGGATGCTTCAGGCATTGATGAACCAACTACTTAAAGTTGTTAAATCTTCCGCGTCGTTAATTATCTCGACAATCGGGGCTTGTTTCTTAACAAATGCATCTTGTTCAGAGCAATATATCTCAATTGTTGTGCCATCACGGATGTTTAGTAAAGCGTATCAGAATATGGGTTTGCATTCGAAAAATTTATCGCGTGCACTAGAAGACGGTGGAACGTTGACTTCTGTTTTCATCCCATGGAATACGTGCGGTGTATTCATTTTTGGAACATTGGGCGTTAGTGTTGTCCAATACGGCCCATATGCCATACTGAATTTGGCTGTTCCATTGATATCCATTATTTATGCCTTAACAGGCTTTACGATTGTAAAGTTGACTGAACAAGAAAAGGAAAAACTTGCAGTAGATGAATTATCAGAAGAGAAAATGAACAAAGAGGTCAATTTGGCTTAATAACAAAAACGCAAGTGCCTGTTCAGCCTCGACAAGTAGGAGGGATGAAGAACAATCCCCCCTCACTGTATGACCCACGGCTTGTGGGCCCATGGGTCTAGACGATGAAAGAATGGAAAGTCCACTTCTATTAAGTGAACTTTCCATTCTTTTTAAAAATAAGGGCGAAAGTTAAATTCATATAAAGCACGGGGTCTTCCTTGCCGATATGTCATTTCTTCGCCAATGATTGTTGCATACTTATAGTCGACAAGTTTTTTTAATGTACGTTCAGCGGTCCTTCGTGAGACGTCTAAATATAATGCCAAGTCATTTGCAGTAAATTGTTTCGTTTGACGTACCCGGCTGTATTGCATCAATTTAGAAATATTTACAGGGCTGAGTTTCGTTTTTTCTGCCATCTCCACGAGGGCAGGTTCAGTGGTTTTCATTTCAACGGCTACGTCCGATTGTGGGTATGGACCATGCAATCTTTTGTTTGAATCTAGCATGTAAAAAGAATGACCATCACTTTGCTGTATAAGATTGAGTGCGAAATTCGCGTTTTCGGTTGCGTCAATGATTGATTCACCACAGCCAAATGCCATTTTGGCTTTAGTAGCAAGTGATTGAAACACAGATAGGAATTCCTTGTTTTTTATAGCAGATTCGATATTTCCCATTGAAGTGTACAGAGTGAAATCCCCGTCTTGGGCACTCCAACGTGCCTGCATGATAGACGCTATTTTAACAATGGACGTTTCAACGTCTTGTCCCGGAGAAATTACTTTCACAATTCCGACTGCAATCTGGGCGGAATTACTTTTTTGTAACAATGCTAGCTGTTTTGCTTGTTCAATACTTCGAAGAATTGTACTTTCAGGGTCGATCATCTTACACGCAGGAATGTCGTGCTGCTGTAGCTGTTCGAAAACAGCATGGACACTTGTAATCGCCATATCTGTTTTACCTTGTAAAGAAAGAGTCTGATGGTAGGACGTTATGGTAGTGATTTTTTCATCATCTTTTATCAAGTGAACAAAAGGTAGTTCCACACATCGACCCAAATCATTGAGCACATGTTCAATATAGCTTTGCTCACGTACATCGATGGATACGCGGCTCAAATCCTGCTGATTTTGTGCAGTTAACTGAAGCAATGTAATGGCTACAGCTGTTTCGTCTTGTTGCATGAAAACGGCTGGAATCGGTAAGGCATCAAGTACCTCCCGGGAATAAAAGTAAGGGAGTGAGCCTGAAAACAACAGGGCATCACACGGTTTAAGCTTTTGCAGTAGACGAGGTGCTTCACTGGGTTCGGCGTAGCGATACCAGTTAAGTTCAATATCTTTGCGATTGCCGACAAGTTGTTCTGTGCGATGGCAAAAATCAGTTGATCCGATAACTGCGATTTTAATTTTCACGATGAACCCCCAATGATTAGCGACTATTTAACGACAATGATACAATAAAAAGTAGAGTTTGCCAATAGAGAGGATTTTGACATATGAAAATAGCTGAAATTGAAATTTTCGCGATTCACTTACCACTTTATGAACCCTTTGTTATCAGTTATGCGACTTATGATTACATGCCATCCATCATCGTGAAAATCACAACGGATGCTGGTATAGTCGGCTATGGAGAAGGTGTTGCGGATGAACATGTAACGGGCGAGAGTTGGAAAGGCACTTTCGAGATTTTGAAAAATACCCTTGCACCGAAGTTAATAGGCGAAAATCCTATGAATATGGAGCGAATTCATGAACTGATGGATGCTGAAATTTATGGCGTTCCAACGGCGAAAGCCGCAATTGACATAGCGTGCTATGATGTCGCAGGAAAAGCACTTGGAATACCTGTTTATAATCTTCTTGGAGGCAGGTACCACGAAGAGTTTCCGATTACGCATGTATTGAGCATTGCAGCTCCGGAAGCAATGGCTAGAGAAGCAGAAGAACATGTAGCCGCTGGATACCGTTCGATGAAAATGAAAGTCGGTACCAATGTGGCTGATGATGTGTTACGCATTCAAGCGGTACGCGATCGTGTAGGCGAAGAGATCGCAATTCGTGTCGATGTGAACCAGGGGTGGGAAAATAGCGCCAATACACTACAAGGTCTTCAAAAATTGCAGGATTGTTCGCTCGATTGGTTGGAGCAGCCTGTACGTGCTGATGATATAGACGGTATGGTCGAAGTGAAATCTAAGTCTTCCACTCCAATGATGATTGACGAGGGCTGTCGTGGCGTGCGTGATATGAAGGAAATCATTGCGAAGCGTGCTGCTGATAAAGTGAACATCAAGTTGATGAAGTGCGGAGGTATTTATCCGGCAACCAAGCTTGCTCATATGGCGGAAATGGCGGGAATTGAGTGTCAGATAGGTTCGATGGTAGAGTCATCTATCGGATCAGCAGCAGGATTCCATGTAGCTTTTTCGAAAAAGATTATTACAAGTGTGGAATTAACAGGTCCGCTTAAATTCAGCAAAGACGTTGGAAATTTACATTACGACGTTCCATTTATTCGTTTGAGTGACAAGCCAGGATTAGGAATCGACATTGATGAGCAAGTGTTGCTGGAACTGACTGTGTTCTCAGAGAAGGTAATCGGATGAAGCAACAGCATCTTCTGAAAAATGGGTGTGAAATTACTATTGTCCGCTTAACAGCAGCTCAGCTGGATGAAATCCTTACACTTCAATGGAAAGTGATTGAATCGTTATCTACGGGTTCCTTTTTACAGCCGTTGACTAAAGAAGAGTTTAGTACTATTTTAAACGGCAAAGGGCTCATGATTGGTGCCTATTATAATGAACAACTGATTGCATTTCGGGCCATGCTTGAACCGGAACTTGATGAAGAGCATCTAGGGAAGGATGCGGGACTGCCTAGAGATGAGTGGCCGCTTGTGTTATATTCCGAAATCTCAAATGTTGATCCGGACTTCCAAGGCAATGGCTTGCAAGTGTTATTGGGGAAAGTACTAATGAAGGAAGTCGATCAACAGCAGTTTCGCTACATTTATACAACTGTTGCACCATTTAATATTGCCAGTCTAAAAGACAAGTTTACACATGGTATGCAAATTGTGGCGTTAAAAGTGAAATATGGTGATTTGCTCAGGTATATTTTGATGAAAGATTTAACAGGCCCTTTAAAAGAACAGGATACTTTGGACAGTTGCTTTGTCTTGATGGCGGATACTGAACAACAACAACAGTACCTGTATGACGGTTGGATGGGGACGGGCATTGAACAAGTGGATAACCAATGGGTTGTTCGTTTTGAGAAGTGATCTTGATAGGAAAACACCTTACTTTACAGATATGAACTGTACCCTGTAATACGGATACATAAAAAAGAACCATTATATTAGTTGAACGAAGGGGTCACACTTTTAGCGCTTGTCGCTTCGATTTCCCAAGTAAGCGCATCCGTTGGAGACTACGCTCAACAGATATAGTTCAACTTGCTAGGAGATGACCTCGGGATTGTGCCGGTGTCATCTTCTTTAAATCCCGCTGAATATTCGCTGCGCTTTTGTTCTTTGTATCTATCCCTGATTAATGCTTAAATTTATCAGAATGTTTATACCATTATGCGAAATGATATTGATTCCGTCTCTAGCAAGTGGTAAAATTCAATTCTGTTTATAAATCCCCAACATCTCCCATACAGCCACACGGGACGCAAAATACGACAAATGGAGGATCTGTATGTCTCGGAAACATCCTGACTTTGATTTTGAATTACAGCGCCTTGACTACACCAAACAGTACATGCAACAACTGTTGGAGGAATCACGACGCGACGTGAAATCCTCTCAAGAACAGATTCGCCAGTCGATGGCTGACTTGGATTATTTGGATTCCAGTTTAAGTTATATCAACATTTTGACAAATGCCAGATTTTTTGAAATTGCCCGTTCTCAAAAAGAGGGACTAGAGGCCATTCAACAGAAGCCCTATTTTGCCCGGATTCATTTTCGAAAGGAAGAGGAGGCGGATGAGCTACTCTATATCGGCAAGACATCTTTATTCCACCGGGAAACACAGGAACCGATTATCGTCGACTGGCGCTCGCCGGTTGCAAATGTTTATTACGATGGAAGACTTGGTGCTCTTTCCTATAAAGTGCGAGATGAGGAGTTCGAAGGACATCTCTATTCCAAACGGCAGTATCGAATTGAGGAAGGTGAACTTCTTGATATCCGTGATGTCGATCTTACAACGAACGATGAACTCCTCCAGGAAGCCCTTGCTGGCAAGGCAGACACACGACTGACCGAAATTGTGTCGACGATTCAGGCCGAACAAAATGCGATCATCCGTGCGAATTTGAAACAACCGATTATTGTACAAGGAGCGGCTGGAAGCGGAAAAACAACAATTGCCCTTCACCGGATTTCCTATTTCCTCTATACAATGGGTGAAGATTTCCCTTCTGATAAATTGATGATTTTGGCACCAAGTAAATTGTTTATGGATTATATTGCGGATGTGCTTCCCGAACTCGGTGTCGGACGTATCTGTCAGACGACATATAGCGAATACGTCATAAGTGCTACGGGATTGAAATTAAAATTGACAGACTCAGACGCCAAGTTAGAACAGCTGACTGAAACTGACACGCTAGATGCAAGTTTGCTTTTTGTAACACGCGTGAAGGGAAGCCTTCAATACCGGGAAATCATGCGACGCTATGTGCATAAGCTGGAACTGGATATGGCTGAACTATTTGAAGATATCTTTATTGAAAAATATCGGATCATAAAAGCTACTCGGTTGAAACAGCTATTTTTGAAAGAGTTTTCGTATATGCCAGTCGAGAATAGACTGGATAGAATTAAAATTATTGTTCAAAGTGACGTTAAGCGAAAACGGAAACAACTTATGGATATGCTGACGACAAAATATGACGCTGCACTTGATAAGGCGTTATATGGCATACGGGATGATGAAAGACGGAAACTGAAGTTAACAAGAATTTTGGAAGAGCGCGACGAAAGACTTCCTGCAATTGAAAAGGTAGGGAAAACGGTTGCCCAAGCCTATATGCGTAGATTCAAAAAGTTCAACGTCAAGAAATTGTATCGGGATTGGCTAACAAGTAGCGAACTACAAGCAGAATTTGCATACGAGTGGTCTAACAGTGAAAGGAATGTTTTTTTTGAGGCACATAAAAAAGAGTTTTGGGAAATTGAGGATTTAGCCGCTCTTTATTATTTGCACACAAAGCTGAGAGGCATTGCAGATGAATGGAAAATGAGGGTTGTTTTCATCGATGAAGTTCAGGATTATAGCGAATTTCAGCTCGCTTCAATGCAAGACGGTCTAGAGACGGATATGTTTACAATGGTTGGGGATCTGGCCCAAGGAATTCATAGTTACAGATCATTAACATCATGGGAACCGATAAAGGCACTGTTTCCAAGGGCTACGTATACGACACTTCAAAAAAGCTATCGAACGACAATTGAAATAATGAATTTGGCGAATCAAGTACTTGCCCAGATGGATGAAAATCTACCACTTGTGGAACCGGTTGTTCGTCATGGAAGGGAACCGGAGTATTATGAGATGCATGAGTTGGTTGCTGTCGAGATTCAACGTATTTATGAAGGAATTATCAAACGTGGCCATCAATCCGTTGCACTTATCTGCAAAAATAGGAAAGAGGCTAGAGCGATTTTTATTTTACTGAAGGAGTTTGGAATGTCGGTCCACCTGGTCGGAGAGCAATCTGGAATCAACGACAATTGTCTGCTGATTGTTCCAAGTCACTTAGCAAAAGGATTAGAATTCGACGCGGTCATTATTGCTGCTTTCGACGAGCCATTCCGAAATCATCCAATTGACCGAAAGTTACTATACGTAGCGATGACAAGGCCAATGCACGAACTGCATATTGTTGGTGAGGAAGGTTCGTTATGCTGAGATATAAACAGTTTTTGAAGATTCCTGAAGATGAAATTGTTGATGGGATTTTGCAACTACATGAAAGTGTTTTCAAAGGTTCCAATATGTTAGTAGAGAAAATAAAGTCAAAGCCTAAAGTTTTAATAAATGTAGCTTTAGATCAGTCAACGGTGGTCGGTTATAAAATTGGTTACGAGCTTAACTCGGATAAGTACTATAGTTGGTACGGGGCAGTTCATGAGGAGTACAGAGGAAAAGGAGTAGCATCGAGGCTACTGGATCAACAACATTGCTATTTAGTTAAATCGGGTTATCAAATTGTTCAAACAAAGACGAGAAATAAGTGGCGAAGTATGCTTATACTTAATATTAAAAAGGGATTCAACGTTATGGAAACATTCACGGATGACGAGGGGATTCATAGAATTGTGTTGGAGAAAAAATTGTCTACAAACAAAATGTCTGTCAACAGAATTCCAAACGATTGAGATTAAAAAATACCAAGTGCCATTATTGGCACTTGGTATTTTTTGTGCGCCCAGCATGGGCGTAATCTATAGGGTGGAAGTCCCGAACTGTGAAGGTAGAAGTAACAGTTAGCTTAACGCAAGGGTGTCCATGGCGACGTGGA
>NZ_JADPRZ010000030.1 GCF_017347095.1 Sporosarcina sp. E16_8
CAGCGCCTAGCCCCTCGAGTCGCTTCAGTCCTTAAGTTAAAGGCAAAAAGCGCCTTTCTCTTAAGGCCCTCCAGCGCTTGTCGGGTCTACCAGGCGCTTGCGCTTTTCTCGAATCCAACTCTTATCATTGCCCTTTCTCGCATATACATAATTGGCAGGACTTACACCTAATTTGAAGATAAGGAATGTATGAGAGGGGGCATAGAAATGAAAAAGTTTTGGCTACTTAGCATAACACTATTGCTGTTGTTATGTAGTGCGTGTGAGCAATCAGAAATTGCTGAGGTGACAAAAAGCGAAGTTCAGTCGGTAAAAGCGGTGGAGATTGCTGCAAATTGGGCAGCGACAGCGAGTCTTGTGCAAGCGGGTGGGGTCTATGCAGAAGGAGAATATAAGAGGTTCAACTATAAAGGGAAGACATACCGCTACATGGCTAGCCAATTGGATACGAAGAAGGAAATGAGGGCTGAACTGGAGAAATCGGTGACAAAAAAAGTTGCTAAACAGTTCATGAAGGACCAAAATTTTATTAAACAAAAAAGGAGATTGGCGCAGGTAGAGGCCGACGGTGGTTCGCTTCTTCAGTGGAGCGAGGCGACAGCGATAGAGGTGAAATCGAAAAAGAATAAAAGCGTATTCGAAGTGCGTGTACCCGTTGGTTATACAGGCACATTTGATACCTTTACAGTTACGTACGAATACGTGAGAAAATTGGGTTGGCGTATCAGTAAGCTTCCGGAATATAAGAAATAAAACAAGACATCCTCTCCGAAAGCTGGGAGAGGATGTCTTGTTTTGAAATTAGTAGCTCAGCGTGCTGGATAACTGTCATCCAAGAGAGAAATCTTATCTACCTTGCAGTTTATCCGCAAATTGTTTCAAGTTCATGTTGGAGTGGATGCGCTGACGTTTTAGTTCAAAGAGGGAATCACCACGGAAGACATTGCCCTCATCAATTGTATAAGCGCTCGTTATACCGGCTGCTTGTAAGGCAAGAATCGCCGTTAGACTACGTTTGCCGTACGGGTAGGCGTGGGCCATGACTTGGTAGTCCCTGCCAATAATTTGTTCGATGGAGTCATTCGCTTGTTGGATGTCCTCTAAGATTACCAGTTCCGATTCATATTGCAAAAGGCTTAGGTTAGTAAATGAATTGAACATATGGAATAAATGTGTGTGATTTTGATAGGAATAGACATCCTGTGTTTGAAAGATGTCTTGTTCCGAGACCACGCCATGTCGATCGATACGACTTGTAATCAGGAAAGAGGTGGCTTGGAATCCGTGATTTTTCAAAATAGGATAGGCCATGTCGATTGTCGATTTATAGCCGTCATCGAATGTGATAAGGACTGATTTTTTTGGAAGTGTACCCTTTTTGGCAACCCAAGATTCTAATTGTTGTGGCGTGATTGTCGTCCAGTTGTTTGCCTTCAAATAATCCATCTGCTCTTTAAATTTAGCAACTTCTAATGTTGATGCATTTTGATCGGTTTTGTTGACTACAAGATCGTGATACATCAAGACAGGGATACCAGCTTCGATTAGCAGGTCGTTCTTATGTATATATCCTGTTTTACCGCCTAATAAGACGGGGTAATAATTACCCTTTACTCTCTGTACATTAATCGTCATATTCGGTTGGATGTGTCCAAAGCTCTTCGCTTTAACTGCTGGGCGATCCAAGACTTGTACAGCTTTTGAAGTTTTGGCTCGAACTGGATGTGCGGCTTTCCAGTTATTCGGTGTATCTTTACTAATAACTGCTTTCTTTTTCGAGAACTTAACTTGGTCGTTTCCGATGACCGTATGATAAAACAGGTTTGATTCATCCACCACGGTATGCGAAGTACCTTTTAGAAATACAGCGACTTTCTGGTAATCATCGAAAACGGGTGTGGTTTCGGTAATTTTTATCGATTTTACAGTGGATGCTTCAGTCGGTTCTATAAAAATTGGAAATGCTACAAAGAATAGTAGTAAAAAAATGATGAGTTTCTTCAATTTCAAGTATGCCCCTTTAATCTAGTATCTCTCTCTATAATAGATAGAATGGAAGGAACTAGCAAGAAGTAGTTGGTTTAAATGATAAGTATAGAATAATCAAAACTTATCAACAAAAGTGGTGGATATCCTGTGAGTAACTTGTTTGAAATGTTACTGAATACAGAAAACTCAGTTGGCAGGGTGTTAGTAACTTTATCCACAAGGGATTCAGGCAATTATATTCGACAGCGATCAATATTCAACTAAGCCGGTATAACTTGCATGTTCATAAAGGTTTCGTTGGAAAAGTGGCTTTATACGGAGAATTTCGCTTGTTTTTTTATGGCTAACCGTAACGTCTACCTTTTGGTTAAAAATTGAAAATATTTGAAGCCGAAGAGCTGACCGAGCGAATCCGATCTAAAGCTTGCCTACATGGCAGATACTCAAAATAACGCCTTCCATTCCGGGTTGTGGAACTAGCTGTCTAATTGCCATTTAATAGATGAGTAGATGAGATTAACTCCTTATATATACAAATAAGGGAATGCATTACGCTTGGTAATCCATTTGATAATAGCTTGTCGGGTGCAATACCTTTTGTGGTAAGCAAGCAATAAATAGCAGTTATTGCTGCAATTTCAATATCTAAAGGGTTTAGTTCACCCCTTCTAAAATGAACGCTATTTAAGGGATACTTCATGTTCACCGTTATCAATACCGATTTTATTAAAAACAATTACTTTTGTACTTTACGTCCCAATATCAGGTCCTACTACAATCAAATTTATCAATTGATCCACCCTCTACCTATAAAAAAATCTATTTAATCCGTTTCACGGTAATCGCATATCTAAGATTTTGTAGCGATGTTTTCATACGTTCTTTCAGTCGGATACTCACATTAACATATAACGCATCAATTATACTTAGCTGTGCAAGACGTGAAGCCAAGGCTTCAGATCTGTATTCTGTTTCCACAGAGATAGTCAGAAGCGATATATCGGCTTTTTCACTTAGTGGTGTTTTTCCAAATTGGGTAATACCGATGCTAGTAACACCCTTTAATTTCGCAATTTCCAACGCCTCGATTACGTCCCTGCTAGATCCCGAATGTGAAATACATATAACAACATCCTCTTCAGTCAATTGTGCAGCACTCATGGCCTGTAAATGACCATCCGTATAACAGCTAGTAAGTAATCCGCTTCTGAGAAATTTATGATGTGCATCCATTGCAATAGCTCCAGAGCCACCGTTTCCGTAAATTTCAATTTTTCTTGCGGCCACCAATGCATTTACAGCTAGTTGAAGTTGGTGTTGATCAAGAACTTGGAGCGTATCTTCTAACGTTCTAATATTTGATTTGAAAACTTTTTCGGCAATCGTTTTTTCATCATCATCTTCATCAATTGTTTCATGAATATCTTTCAAGGTGGTAATGATTTCGGACGCAAGGGCTATCTTCATTGATTGGTATCCTTTATAACCTAACCGCTTGGTAAAGCGGAAAACAGTTGCATCCGCAACGCCTACTTCTTCGGCAACTTGATTAATGGTAGAGTGAATAATTTTTTCTGGATGATCAAAAAAAAAGTCAGCTATTAATTTTTCCTTTTCGCTAAGTTGTGTATAGATTGCACGTATCAGTGTGAAACAATGTGGTGTCTTCGAATTAATCATATACTTTCTCTCCCTCGATGTAGATATCATCATTGCATTAAATCATTTATCAATCATACATGAAATTTTATTTCGCAACGTTTTTTTAGTGAGGATGCAATTACATGCTAGATTGACAAGGTTTACAACATCTGGAGTTATGAATTGCCTTCTTATTCAATCCTATTAACTTGAAATGATAATAATCCTCATTTCATTTTAACGGTTTTGAATGCTTAAGGAAAGTTTCGAATTGTCTAAATAATGCTTGTGTAAAAGAATATTCGGTATATACTGGTTTTAGGTGAAATATTATTTCATTCAGACTAATGAAAGGGGTTACAATCTTATGAAACTAGCTATGATTGGTCTGGGTAAGATGGGATATAATTTAGCATTGAAATAGATTGACCATCGTTATTAGGTAATTGTTCATGACGATGATGTGGCTGTAGTTGATAAAATTACGGGAGAAGGCGAGTTTATAGCGACTAGCTTGGAGGATGTTGTTCAAAAGTTAGAATTCCCTCAAGTAATTTAGTTAATGATACCCGCCGGAGACGTGACCGAAACGGTCCTATTACCTTTAGAAACGTAATTGGAAATAAGAATTCACTTTCTCGACTGTGGTGCGAGTGTAGGAGTAGATGGTGGAGGAAATAGTATTTGCACCATGATTGGCGTAGAAAAAGAAGTTACTGAGTCAATCGAACAGATTATTAAAGATACTGCAGTGGAAGATGGTTGTTTTTATGCGGGGGAATTGGGTAGTGGTCACTTTTTGAAAACGATTCATAATGGAAGTGACATTCTTGAGAATAGTAAATTTGACTATGGTTTTGAAGATGTGGCAAAAAAACAAAAATAGGAGGAATACAAAATGAAAAAGTTTTTAACTGTTATTCTATTAGCTGTTATGGTTCTGGCCCTTGCTGCTTGCGCTGAAGATAAGGGAGATGCTGGTGAGAAAAGTGCTGGAAGTAGTAAAGCTGAAGTGAAAAAGATTCGGGCAGGACTGGGTTTAAATGATTTACACCCCCAATACAAAGGTCTAATTAAATTTAAAGAAATTGTCGAAGAGAAAACAGACGGACAGATTATCGTTGAAACGTACCATAGTGGACAACTTGGCGATGACCGTACAATGACTGAAGCACTACAATTAGGATCGCAAGAAGTTACAATTCCTTCAACTGCACCATTAGCTAACTTTGTTCCTGAATTTGGTATATTCGACTTTCCCTTTCTATTCCCAACTGTAGAAGTGGCTGACGAAGTATTAGATGGTGAAGTCGGTAAGAAGATTTTAGATAAGTTAGAATCTCAAAACTTAGTTGGTCTAGCTTATTGGGAAAATGGGTACCGTGATGTGACAAACAGTAAGCAGGCTATCGCAACTGCTGCAGACTTTAAAGGATTGAAACTACGGACAATGGAGAATGAGCTTCATTTAGAAGCATTCCGTGCATTAGGTGCAAACCCGACTCCAATGGCCTTTACAGAACTATTTACAGCGCTGCAGCAAAAAACAGTGGATGGGCAAGAAAATCCGCTCGCAACTATTTATCTACAAAAATATTATGAAGTTCAATCACATGTTTCAAATACGAATCATGTTTACAGTCCTTTTGTATTCTTGATGAGTAAATCATTTTATGATGATTTAACAGAGGAACAACAAAAAATTGTTAAAGAAGCTGCAATTGAAGCAGGAATTTATGAACGCCAATTGAATCGCGAAGCAAACGAAACGAATCTAGCAGATCTTCAGACTGAAGGAATTACTTACACTGAAGTTACACCTGAAGCGCGAGAAGAAATGAAACAGCTTGTACAGCCTACAATTGATAAATTCACTAAAAAAATTGGTTCAGAGATTGTAAAGGAAGTATACGACGCAATTGAAGCAGCTTCAAAGAAATAAATCAGGGAAATGTATTTTAGAAGTATTTCTTGGAAGCGCCATTTAAGTGAAAAGTGGGATGTATATTTGATAGAAGCTGACTCTCTTTGTGGCAGAGCTGCAGGAGGGTCAACATTCTTTATTTAATAACGAGTTATTTGAATTTATTGTATAAAGGAGATTGGGATGAATATAATTCGATGGTTTGATCGACATATTGAAGAGTTACTACTAACAATCTTATCAACAATTATGGTGGCTGTGATTTTTGTTCAGGTGGTAATGAGACAACTTGATAGTTCATTATCGTGGTCGGAAGAATTAGCCCGATTCTGCTTTATTTGGTTAATTTATATTGGAATCAGCTATGGTGTTAAAAAACAAAGGCATATTAAAGTAGATGTCATTTTAGTGTTTCTTAATCAAAAAGGCAAAGTGATTATAAATATTATTGCTAATGTATTATTTATGGCGTTTGCAGTTTTTGTAATAATCTACGGATTTGAAATTGCAAATAAACTATTGGGTTTTGGACAAAAGTCTCCTGCATTACAAATTCCGATGGGACTAGTTTATATGTCGGCACCTATAGGAATGGGCTTAACGCTCATTAGATTAATTCAAAATCTTATTAAACATTTACGAGTTTTACAGGGCAAAGAAGAATTTGAGGAACAAACGATAATATAAATGTTTCAGGACATAGTCGCTGGAAAAATTTTGGAGGTTAAATGATGACAACTGCTATCTTGTTCGGTAGTTTTGCGGTGCTGCTATTTTTAAGTGTACCTATTGGTATCTCAATCGGTTTGGCAACGCTAATAACAATATTCTTTACGGGTACTTTACCAGTTGAGTTTTTGGCGAAAGAATTAGTTACATCTGTCGACTCATTTCCATTAATGGCTGTTCCTTTCTTCATTTTGGCGGGAGAAATTATGGGGAAAGGCGGCATATCTGAAAGATTGTTTAATGTGGCGAACGCGATTGTAGGGAATAAAACAGGTGGATTTGCCATTGCGACAATTATTACATGTATGTTTTTTGCAGCTATTTCGGGTTCAGGCCCGGCGACCGTTGCTGCAATCGGTGGGATTATGATTCCTGCAATGGTTCGTAACGGGTACGATATAAAGTTTGCAACGGCAATAGTTGCCTCAGCCGGATCAATTGGAGTCATTATCCCTCCGAGTATTCCAATGGTTATTTACGGTGTCGTTGGAAATGCTTCAATCGGCGATTTATTCATTGCGGGAATTGTTCCTGGGATTTTAGTTGGTCTCTCTATGATCATCTATGCGTACATTTACTCAAAGAAAAATGGATACAGGGGCATGGACGAACCAACATCGTTAAAGAAAATTGGTGTGGCTTTTTGGGACGCCAAATGGGCGTTATTGATTCCTGTCATCATTTTAGGCGGTATTTACGGAGGATTCTTCACACCCACTGAAGCAGCAGTTATAGCGGTTGTATATGGTCTATTCGCCTCAATGGTATTATATCGCGAGCTTAGTATTAAGGATTTGCCGAAAGTAATGGTCGATTCAGCGTTAACAACGGCAACAGTCTTAATTATTGTCGGAACGGCAACCGCATTCGGGCGGTTCTTAACGATTGAACAAGTTCCTACAAAAGTGGCGCAAGCACTTATGAAAGTATCAGATGAACCAATAATTATAATCATGCTCATTATGGCACTATTGTTAGTTGTCGGCATGTTTATGGATACACTTGCAGCGATTATTATATTAACACCGATCTTATTGCCAATTGCCGTTCAAATCGGTTATGATCCAATCCATTTTGGGATTTTGATGGTCGTTAACTTAGCAATTGGATTTATTACACCACCGCTTGGTGTGAACTTGTTTGTGGCATCAGGAATATCCGGATTATCACTTGAATCGCTATCACGTGCTGTTTTGCCATTCATTTTTGCCATGTTATTCACTCTAATGCTAATTACGTTTATTCCACAACTATCTATGTTTTTAGTAGGTCTATCAAAATAATGAATATAACTAAAGAAGGTCGGATTGTATGAGTAAAATAGATGTCTTTACGTTGGGAGAAACGATGGTTTTATTCCAACCGGAGAAAATGCTACCCCTTGAATATGTTCGCCAATTCCCAAAAAGTATTGGAGGTGCAGAATCAAATGTAGCAATCGGATTAACTAGATTGGGCCATTCAGTCGGATGGTTCAGTAAACTGGGGGATGATCCATTCGGACGGTACATATACAAGTCCATTCGCGGAGAAGGTGTAGACGTATCATCTTGTCTTTTTACAGATAAAGCACAAACTGGATTGATCTTTAAAGAACAACTATCAGCAGAAGATTTAAATGTATACTACTATCGTAAAAATTCTGCAGCAAGTTTAATGGAAGCTGCAGAATTGGATGAAAGCTACATTTCACAGGCGAAAATACTCCACATTACAGGCATTACGCCTGCACTAAGTGAATCGTGTTATCAAACTGTGATGAAAGCCATCCAAATCGCAAAAAGAAACAAGATGACAATTGTTTTTGATCCGAATTTACGCTTGAAACTTTGGGCAGCAGAACAGGCGAAAAGTGTTTTTAATGAAATTGCTTCTTATTCGGATGTTATTTTACCAGGACTTGATGAAGGTCAATTCATGACTGGAATGACAGAGGTGGAAGATATCGCCGACACATTAATGGGAATGGCCGAGGGCGATAAGACGATTATTATTAAACTTGGACATAATGGAGCTTATTTACGTACTAGAGATGAAAGTTCCTATATTGAAGGGTTCCCTGTTCAACATGTAGTTGATCCGGTAGGTGCAGGGGACGGTTTTGCGGCGGGTATAATTAGTGGAATCTTACGAAAAGAGCCACTCTCATTAGCCGTTAGACGGGCTAACGCAATTGGTGCAATGGTGGTCAGTGTAAATGGCGATGTGGAAGGTCTGCCAACACTACAGGCTATTGAAAGATTTATGGATCCAAGAGGCACGGCAAGAGATGTAAAAAGATAGTAAGGACGGGGGATTTTACGCATGAAAAAATGGGAAAACCTAATACGTCTTAAAGAGTCTGGACTGATAGCTGTTATCCGTAGCCCAAAGCAGTCGCAAATACAGTCTATTGCTGAAGCGCTTGTAGAGGGAGGCGTAGGAGCTTTGGAAATTACGTTGGATACACCAGGTGCGTTGGAAATGATAAAAAGTCTGAAAGAGAAGTTCAATGATAAAGTCCTTGTTGGGGCAGGTACAGTATTAGATGCTGTGTCAGCTAAAGGAGCAATTGATGCAGGCTCGGATTTTATTTTCTCCCCTACTTTTGATGTAAATACGATTCAGCTTACAAATCGTTACGGGAGAATATCGATTCCTGGCGTGATGACACCCACCGAAATTCTTCAAGCATACTCTGCAGGAGCAGACTTGGTAAAAGTATTTCCAGGAGAGTCGTTAGGCGTAAATTATCTTAAAGATTTGCAAGGACCATTGGGACATATACCAATGATGCCTACTGGCGGAGTAACTTTGGAGAACGTTGAGCAGTTCATAAAAAATGGTGCGATTGCTGTAGGTGTGGGGGGATCTTTACTTGATGCGAATGCAATTGCAGAAAAGCGTTATGATGTATTAACCCAAATTGCCAAAGCGTTCATCTGTAAAATTCAGAATGCTAGAGTTTAAGTGGTAACAAGAAAAGTTGGTAATAGGAGGTTTGAAAGTGAAGATTACTAAAATAGAAACATTCATTGTTCCACCAAGATGGTTATTTCTAAAAATCGAAACAGATGAAGGTATTGTCGGATGGGGAGAGCCAATCGTAGAAGGTCGTGCAGCTACAGTTCAAGCTGCCGTCAAAGAATTGAGCGAGTATGTAATTGGTAAAGACCCTCTCCGAATAGAAGATCATTGGCAAGTGATGTATAGGGCCGGTTTTTACCGTGGAGGCCCAATCTTAATGAGTGCAATTGCGGGAATTGACCAGGCACTATGGGATATAAAAGGGAAATTTCACAATGCACCAATTTCGGAGTTAATGGGTGGTGCATGTCGAGATTCTGTTCGAGTATATTCTTGGATTGGTGGAGACCGGCCAAACGATGTAGGGAAAGCGGCTAAACAGGCAGTAGAAGCTGGATTTACTGCAGTTAAAATGAACGGGACTGAAGAGTTGCAGTATATTGACTCCTATCAAAAAATTGATGAGGCGGTCGAAAGAATTGCAGCTGTACGTGAGGCTGTTGGGGACTACATTGGTATAGGAATTGACTTTCATGGACGGGTCCATAAACCGATGGCAAAAGTACTAGTCAAGGAGCTAGAGCAGTTTAGGCCAATGTTCATTGAGGAGCCGGTATTACCTGAGAATAATGAAGCGCTTCGTGAAATCGCACACGCAACGAATATTCCAATTGCCACTGGAGAGCGCATGTTTTCTAAATGGGATTTTAAAAAGTTGCTTTCGGATGGCTATGTAGATATTATACAACCTGATCTATCGCATGCTGGGGGAATTACTGAATGCAAGAAGATATTCGCGATGGCGGAAGCTTATGATGTTGCGGTTGCACCTCATTGTCCACTCGGACCGATTGCGCTAGCATCATGTCTTCAAGTAGACGCCACCTCGCATAATGTATTTATCCAAGAACAAAGTTTAGGTATCCATTATAACCAAGGTAGTGATTTGCTTGATTATTTAAATGACCCAAAAGTATTTGACTATAAAGATGGTTATGTCGATATGTTAAAAGGGCCGGGACTTGGTATTTCAATAAACGAAGAATTTGTAAAGGAACAAGCTAAAATTGGTCATAGTTGGAAAAACCCTGTGTGGCGCCATAAAGATGGAACTATTGCGGAGTGGTAATAATGGAAAGAGTGTATTTGCCCAAGCAATTATCTATTAGATTTTTATTTACTGCCAAGCATAATGTTAGCTGAAACACTGAAAACCAATTTCAGCAATGCATTCCTACAAAGTCTATTAGATAGAGTAAAAAGGAGTGGCTAAAATGAGCCGTTATAAAGTTATTGTTACCGATTACGAATACACAACATTTGCACCCGAACAAGAAGTGTTAAGTAAAATCGGCATTGAGTTAACGTTTAAACAGTGTCGCACGGAAGAGGATGTAATTGCTGAATGTAAAGATGCAGATGCGCTTATTAGCCAATACGCTCCAATTTCTCGTAGAGTTATTGAAAGCTTAGAAAAGTGTAAAGTCATTGCTCGTTATGGTGTGGGATTTAATACGATTGATATTGATGCGGCAACTGAAATGGGAATTATGGTAGGAAATGTAACTGACTACTGCTTGGATGAAGTATCAGATCACACAATTGCACTGCTCCTTTCAAGCGCACGAAAAATAACGAAACTAAATAATGCCGTGAAGAGTGGAACGTGGGACTTCAATGTAGGAATACCAATTTTTCGACTAAGAGGACGCACCCTTGGTCTCGTTGGATTCGGAAATATCCCGCAAATGGTTGCAAAGAAAGCACAAGCATTTGGCTTGACTGTAATTGCTTATGATCCATTTGTGTCTGAAGTAATAGCGCATGAAATGGATGTAAAGCTCGTAACATTAGAAGAGCTATGTAAACAATCGGACTATGTATCTATTCATGTTCCGTTAAATAAGCATACTGAGGGCATGATTAGTTATGATCAATTCAATAAAATGAAAAAAGAAGCATTTATTATTAACACTTCCCGTGGTCCAATTATTGATGAAAAAGCACTTATTAATGCATTAGTAGAAGAGAAAATAGCAGGGGCAGGACTAGATGTACTAGAAGTTGAACCTATTGATCCAAACAACCCTCTATTAAAAATGGATAATGTCATTATCACCCCCCACGGTGCGTTCTATTCTGATGAGGCAGAAGCTGAATTAAAACGGAAAACTGCGCAAAATGTTGCAGATGTATTATCCGGTTATTATCCAGTATACCTTGTCAACAAAGAAGTAAAAGAGAAGGTGAACCTAAAGGAACGGATATAAAATTAGTTGGTGTCTAACGAACGTCAATTTGTAATTTATATTTAGGGGGAGACGTGAATGGAGAAAAGTGTTAGCAAAACTATTGTTGTAAATATATCAGAGAATGTAACGATTGTTGAAGTAAGTAAGGCTACACAGAAGTATCAATCAGAAATCTATCTAAAGAAGAATGTGAATGGATCAATTTATGAAATAAATTTAAAAAGCTTTCTTGGATTGATTACATTACAGCTTAGGAACGGCGACCATTTATTTGTTAAGGTCGTTGGAGAAGATTGTGAAAAGGCGTTAGAAGAGGTAGTCGGCTATCTTAGTGAAAATGATAAATAGAAGAAAAGAGATATACGAAAAAATGGGCTAGTAAATTCAAAAAGTATTGGTAAAGAAAAAACTGAGCAATAACTTCAGAGTATTGCGGTCAATTCCTATCAACTCATATGGAACTATTTAATCTGTATATTTATTTAATATGTGAAAAGGAGAATGTAATTATGCGAGTACTATCAAAAGAAAAAGTATATAAAAACCTGATTAACAACGAATGGGTAGAATCATCTTCTCAGGAGACGATTAGAAGTATCAGCCCGTTAAATAAAGAAAATGTAGTAGGTTATGTCCAAAATTCGAAAAAAGAAGACTTAGAGAAAACAGTAAATGCAGCGCATGAAGCAAAAAAGGCATGGAGAAAAATTGGTCAAGCTGCCAGAGGGCAATATTTGTTTAAAGTTGCAAACATTCTCGAAGAAAACATAGATGACATCGCTGAAACAATGACTAGAGAAATGGGTAAAACACTTCCGGAAGCAAAAGGAGAAACTGCGCGCGGCGTTGCGATTCTTCGGTACTACGCTGGTGAAGGGATGAGAAAGGATGGGGATGTAATTCCATCTACCGATAAAGATGCGCTTATGTTTACGAAACGAATGCCACTTGGAGTTGTTGGTATCATTACACCGTGGAACTTCCCCGTCGCTATACCAATTTGGAAAATTGCACCTGCACTTGTTTATGGCAATACAGTCGTATTTAAACCAGCTACCGAAGCTGCTGTAACGGCTGCGAAAGTAGTAGATTGTTTCGTTAAAGCAGGGCTGCCAGCTGGAGTACTGAACTTCATCACAGGTGCAGGTTCAGTAATTGGTCAGGATTTGATAGATCACCCATTACTAAATGGGATTACATTTACTGGTTCTGAAAATGTGGGTGAAGGTGTAGCGAAATCTGCATCAGCACGGGGGATTAAGTTTCAATTGGAAATGGGTGGGAAAAACCCGGTTATTGTTACAAAAGACGCCGATATTGATGCAGCAGTAGAAGCTGTAATTAGCGGAGCTTTCCGTTCATCGGGTCAGAAATGTACAGCCTCAAGCCGCGTAATTGTAGATGAGCAAATTTACGATGTTTTCGTAGACAAGCTGATCACAGAAACAAAAAAAATCACTGTAGGAGACGCGCTAAAAGAAGGAATTTGGATGGGACCGTCGGCTAGCGAAAGTCAGTTTAATACAGTGAAACAGTATATTGAAGTCGGGAAAGAGGAAGGAGCTACTCTATTAGTGGGGGGGGAGGTCTTAACTGGCGAGGAATTTGACAAAGGATTTTACATTACACCAGCCATTTTCGGTGATGTGCAATCAGATATGAGAATTGCTCAAGAAGAAATTTTCGGGCCAGTTATTGCATTGCTTCGCGCAACAGATTTGGAAAACGCAATTGAAATTGCTAATGATACAAAATACGGATTGAGTGCATCAATCTTTACGACTAATATTGCATCTATCCTTGAATTCATTGATGAAATTGAGGTAGGTTTGGTTCGTATTAATGCGGAAAGCGCCGGAGTTGAACTACAAGCACCATTTGGGGGAATGAAAGCATCGAGTACTGGGTCACGTGAGCAAGGACAAGCGGCAATCGAATTCTATACGGCTATCAAAACTGTTTTTATTAAAGGTTGATTATTAACAAAAGGAGAAGCTGGTTTAGGAGCTTTACGGAAATATATAACAGAGTATTCCTTCAACTGAGAGAAAGGAGTTTTTACTATGTCAGTTCAATTTCCAAAAATCACAAACTCTATCAATCCATATAGAGATAATGTTCAGGGGAAAGCTAATGAACCAATAACGGTCGCGGGAATACTAGATAGAGCAAAGCTGATTTTAGGCGCAGAGTATATAGGGGGAACGCCAGACTGGTCGTTAGATGAAATATATAATCGTTTGGAAGAAAATGCACCGCGAATCGCAATAATTGGCGGATCGGCTGATCATCCAGCCCATATTATGGATTATAAAACATCATCACATGCTGCTATTCGGATATGGCAAAATGGTGGGGTGCCCTTTTACTTTTCCACGCCTGTAATGTGTGACGGAACTGCTCAAAGTAACCAAGGGATGAGTTATTCCTTGCAAAGCAGAAATGCAGTGGCGCAAATGGTAGTGAACCAATTAGAGGCTCACAGTTATCACGGCGCATTTGTTTTGCAAGGATGTGATAAGCAACCTTTAGGTGTTGTAAGTGCGTTGGCGCATTTAGACCGTCTCCGACAATATCGGGGTGAAGCTCCTTTCTTCGCGACTTTTGCCCCTGCACATGTTTTGCAAGGCGGAACTATTCCAGAAGATTTAATGATTGAGTTTAATCAATTGGCGGAAAAGGCAATAGAATTAGGTGCTACTGATATTGCGGATGATTTAAGAGATGCAATGGATTATATTTTACAATGCACATCTAACACTGCCTTTCAAGGAGTGTTACAACGTGCTGTTGAAAGAGGCATTGTGTCTAAAGAGGCCCACAAAGATTATGAAAAACGCTTGGCTATAGCGACTTGTGACGGTAGCGGTGGTGTGTGTGCGTTTAATGGAACTGGGAATAGTTCTCGGCATTTAGTTGCAGGTATGGGGCTTGTACATCCAACACTTGAATTACTAACGAGCGCACCTAACCAGGCGCAAGTAAACGAAGGTGTAGACAGTTTAGCTAAAATGATCAATGATCCAGTATTTGGTGTTGCAAACATTATGGCTACAAATATACGGAATGCAATCCGTATCCACAGCTCTTCAGGCGGTTCTACCAATTTAATAATGCATATTGTTGCTGGAATGCTATATGGCGGATATAAATTTAGTCTTCAAGATTTGAATGATATTCATCATTCCCATCCAGTCCCAGACTTATTTAATTATAGCCTAACAGAAGGTCGTGATATCTTCTCGCTAGCAATGCAATGTTGTGACGGCGATAGCAAAGGAATGGAATCATTGTTCTACGAACTATTAGAGAACGGTGTACCTATGGATGTGGATGCTCCAACGGTAACGGGTCAAACATGGAAAGAAAGACTCCAGGACGGAAATGGATTATCGGCTGACAATGTAACTGAGAACCCTGTTATCTTATCCACACCGCGTAGATCGTTTAGTGGAGTAGATGTCCTCACTGGTAATTTTTTTGAAAGTGCCGTTGTGAAAATTAGTGGGATGCCAACTCAGCAATTGAATCAATTTGATAAGAAAGTTGCATTTGTTTTATATTATACAAATGAAGATGACGCGAATAATGGTCTATTAGATTTTGAATTACTATCCAAGTTGAAAACAGAAAAATGTTTCAGTTATGAAAACTTATTGTCAATGTTGAATGTGAATGCTCCAGATAAGTATGAGGAAAATAAAGACCTTGATTACGAGGAATTATTCGACGTCATGGTAGATAAACATATTATGAAAATCGCAATTACTATAGCAGGACAAGGGCCAATCGCATTTGGAATGCCTGAAATTTTCACACCGATGCAACATATAAACGCTAACCGTAAACTCAAACGACTGGCAGTACTCATTAGTGATGGTCGTTACTCGGGAGTTACATATGGTGCGGCAATTGGTCATATGACTCCAGAAGCAATTGAAGATGGGGGGATCCTCTATTTGCAAACGGGAGACCTGTTATATTTGGACTTAATAGGAAACCAAGTTAACTTTATTGATGCGGATAAATTTAATGAAGGAACATTATCATTTTCATTTGATACTATTCGGGATAGCAGAAGTCACCTAGCCCAAGAACGACTTGGGAAAATGTTGAAACGTCAACGATCCGTCGCGGCTAGCAACCGGATTGTAGGGCATACCGATGCAGCAAATGGGGTAGTCCCAATTATTGTGGCTGAAGAGGCCCAATTAGATTACCGAAAAGATGTGTTATTCCCGAAGGATAAAAAGCAGACAATTACCTCACAGTAAAGAGTTAAAACATTGGTTTGGAAATAGGGTTATTTATAGATTTAGTCGATGAAATTAATACTTAAATATAGGGGGAATTATTGATGAGAATTATTCGTTATATAAATAATCAAAACCAAAAACAATTGGCTGCCGTTAGCAATGAAAATAAGGTATTCGATTTACCATATGAAGATTTTATGTCATTGGTTCAACAAGCTAATGAACAAGGGCAAACAGCACTTCAAGTTGTATCGGATATTATCTTTAAAGCCAAGGATGAAAAAGAGTTGGAACAAGTGACGCTGACAACACCAATCGATGCACCCGAAGTATGGGCAGCCGGCGTTACATATGAGAAAAGTAAAGAGGCCCGTAATTATGAGGCGACTCAAGGAAAATTAGATAGCCAAACATTTTACGATAAAGTGTACGATGCTGAACGTCCAGAAATATTCTTTAAATCTACAGCGGCTAGAACAGTCGGACCAAACGAACCTGTTTATTTGCGTTCCGATTCTAACTGGCAAATTCCGGAACCAGAACTTGGTCTAGTTATTGATTCAGATGGAACTATACTTGGCTATATTGCGGGAAATGACATGAGCTGCCGCGATATTGAAGGAGAAAACCCACTTTACCTACCGCAAGCTAAAATATGGAAAAACTCATGCGCTATAGGCCCAGCCATCCTGTTGAAAGATGCAGTTGAAAATCCATATGACTTGACTATAATTTGCCGTATTTTTAGAAACAATGAAAAAGTATTTGAGGGGGAAGCGCAAGTAAATCAACTAAAACGGAAATTAGATGAACTCGTATCATACTTGGTTCTCGACAATGACGTTTTCGCTGGTACAGTCTTACTGACGGGCACGTGCATCGTTCCTCCCAATGATTTTACACTTGCCGATAATGATCGGATTGAAATTGAGATTCCTGAAATTGGAATCTTGAATAACCCAGTAAAAGTACAAGGAAAAGTTGCGGTAGAAGTAAAATAAGTGACCCGATTATTAAATAACGAAAAACTTATCGAGTATTATAAATCCATGAAAGCGTTTAATGGAAACATGATCGCCCTTTACATCTTAGTGAGGTAACAGAAAAAAGGAAGTAGCCTACAGTACTTATTTCCGTAAGCTAGTCATTATTTATAGTAATAGTAATAGTAGTAGTAGTAGTAGTAGTAGTAGTAGTAGTAATCAGTGATTTGTTCAAAGGTATTTGTTAATGGGAAGTAGAGGTGAATCAGGTGGATGAACAAAAAAGAGATATACAGAAAAAAATAGCAGGTGAAAAAGCCGCAGAATATATCAAAGATGGAATGACAATAGGGCTTGGTTCAGGCTCTACAGTATATTGGATGCTGAAAAAACTTGGAGAAATGGTTGAGCAAGGCATGAATGTTAAGGGAATTCCTTCTTCCATCCGAACAGAAGCATGGGCCCGAGAATTTGGAATTCCACTTACCGATTTTTCGGAAGTTCAACTACTCGATTTGTCTATAGATGGTGCTAATGAAATTGATCTACAGTTTAACCTTTCAAAAGGCGGCGGTGGATCATTGGTTCGGGAGAAGATTATCGATGCTAATTCTACAAAGTTAATTATTATTGCTGATGAATCTAAATTGGTTTCTCAATTGGGGAAGGCTCCTTTGCCGGTAGAAATTCTTCAATTTGGCTGGGAAGTAACCGTAATGAAAATTGCACAACTCGGATGCAATCCTGTTTTAAGAATTAGAGAAGGGGTAAGTTTCGTTTCCGATAACGGAAATTATATCATCGATTGTAAGTTCGATTCGATACCGAATCCTGTAAAACTTCATCAAGAATTAAAAGAAATGGTCGGAGTTGTTGAGACTGGTTTATTCATAGGAATGACAGATATAGTGATTCTTGCGGGTGAAACAGAAGTGAAAGTCATTGAATCGAAATAAAGTAGAGAGATGTGGGGATGTACAATGCGGAATCTCTTTGATGTAAAAGACAAGATTATTTTAATTACTGGTTCAACTAAAGGAATAGGTTACGCTCTAGCAAAAGGATTTTTGGATGTCGGAGCAAAAGTCATTATCAATGGGAGAGACCCTGAAAAAACAAGAGAAGTAGCTGCTCAATTAGGTAAACGTGCGTTTAGCTATGCTTTTGATGTTAGGGATCAACAAGCAGTAAAAAAAGGAATTCAACATATTGAAGAGACAGTTGGGCCAATTGATGTATTAATAAATAACGCGGGAATACAGCGCCGTGCACCTCTTGAAGAACTTACAGAAGAAGATTGGGAAACAGTCATCAATGTTAATTTAAGTTCGGCCTTCTATGTTTCGCAGTGTGTGTTCAAGTATATGAAATTAAGATTAAAAGGAAAAGTTATTCACATAACTTCATTGAATGCAGAGGCTGCAAGACCAGGTATTGCGAATTATTGTGCCGCGAAAGGCGGATTGAAAATGCTGACGAAAGCGATGGCAACTGAATGGGGAAAATATAACATTCAAACTAACGCTATTGGACCTGGCTATTTTCTAACTGATTTAACGGAGTCACTTGCAAGTGATACTACATTTGATAGTTGGGTAAAGGCTGAAGTTCCATTACAGAGATGGGGAAACCCAGAAGAGTTAATAGGAACGGCAATATATCTAGCCTCTAATGCATCTAATTATGTTAATGGTCATACTGTATATGTAGATGGCGGATGGCAAGCTTCCTTATAAGGCGTTAAATTATCAAAATCCCCTAATTGAATCACTCGGTTTGGGGATTTTATATTTATACTGAAATAAATTTATGGGACTGCCGTGAAACGCTAACAATTTGGTACATAGCACTAGTTCAGATAATGAAAGGCTAATGGTACAAAATAAGACTATGACATGCGAAAGAAGAAGGCGCTTTAGGCAAGCCCGTTATTTACACGGGGTGTGATGGAAGCACTATCAATTGATTCGAAGTTCAATCATGATTGCGAGTCCGTATCTTAAACTAGCCACCCATCTAAAAAACACGACTACTTGGAGTGAATAAAATTGAAGCCACAAGAACCCCAAAAAATTAGAGCTAGAGGTATTACGATTGGTCGTTTTCCGGTCGGGGTCAAGAATTGTATGACGGATGTAGAGGGTGTGAAAGTAGGACATGTCACACTGGACAATCCATTGCAGGGGGATGAATACGCTGCTACAGGTGTGACGGCTATTCTACCGCATGGTGATAATCTGTTTATGAATAAGGTAGTGGGCGCGAGCTATGTATTGAACGGTTTCGGAAAAACAACAGGGCTCGTCCAAGTCGATGAATTAGGGCTAATTGAGTCTCCGATTATGCTGACCAATACATTTGGGGTTTCCGCGGTAACACAAGGGACGCTCCACTATATGTTAGAACAAAATCCTGAGATTGGCGATACAACGGGAACCATTAATTTGGTTGTTGGGGAATGCAATGACAGCAGGCTAAACTCAATTCGTGAGCTGCCGATTCAACCAAGTCACGCGGTTGCTTCTATTAAAGGGGCTTCTACTGATGCTTCCCTAGAGGGGGCGGTTGGAGCTGGAAAAGGCATGATTTGTTTTGGTTATAAGGGCGGAATCGGCTCTTCCTCACGAATTATCAAAGACGACGCAAGTGGAAAGACCTATACAATTGGTTGTTTAGTTCTTAGTAACTTCGGGCGGAAAGAAGATTTTCAAATTGACAGATACAAACTGAGTGACAATCAGGATGTGCCTACCTATCCTAAACCAGCAGATGGATCCATCATGATTGTCTTGGCTACAGATGCACCGCTGGGCAGCAGGCAGTTAAGGCGGGTCGCTAAAAGATGTGGTATCGGACTGGGGAGAACGGGCAGTCATTTTAGTAATGGCAGTGGTGACATTGTTATTGCTTTTTCGACAGCTCATAAAATACCACATTTCACTACGGATACTATCGAAACAAGGCTAGAGCTTAGAGAAGATCATCCGATTATGAATGACCTCTTCTCTGCCGCGTCAGATGTTACAGAGGAAGCGATTTTAAATTCATTATCACAGGCGGTGACGACTACCGGACGGATGGGAAATACCGTTTACGCTTATCCGTTTGAATGAACTGAAATAAAAAAGCACGTCTGTTGATTAACCAAACCAGTGAATAACATGATCACCTACTGGGCGCTACGTGTATAGTTGTTTTGGATTCGCTTTGGATTGAATGACTTCTATAAGATTACCGAGATGTCTGGGCGTGTAGGAATGCGGCTTTGTCGCATCCCTACACAGTCTTTTCGGTAATCGTATGGTGGTCCTTCATCCGTCGCTCTTCAAAAACACAGATACACGAAGTGCTCAAGCTTTTTGGGACGAAAGAATAGTGGGCTCCTTAGCTGGAGAAAAGCCGCCAAAGATGCAATTTTGGCGGCTGAAACTTTCTCTATGGATTTTCCTTTCTTTATTAAAGAAGTGTCGCATTCTAGTAGACATCACATAATTAGATGCATAAGCTTTACAAGAAGTAAGCAAGATGCACATTGTACAACGTGCAAGAGTGCCCGAAATTGCATCTTCGGGCACTTACACGCTGTATAGAATATCATCTACTCTTATCTTCCAAAACAACTGCATTTTTCACTTGGAAATTGTAGGATCGCGACAGGCAACTATTCGCAACAGGATTACTGAAAGAAGTGTGGCTAAAAGTGACTCCGTCACTTTTAGCCACACTAGGACCCCTCAGTAAATCTGTCATGAATAGTTCGCCGAAAGCGAACCGGAAATGATCCAGTGAAAAGGAATCTATTCATACATGACTGTGTGAATAGGTTTTTTTGCTTTATGAAAATGACTGCGCATATATGGTTGATTATTGCAAATAGACAAATAAGTTTGACTAGAACGAGTTTCCATTTTACAATTAATGAAAACATATCTAGTTGAGGGACCATATAGTAACAGAGTACTAACTAATTCCTGGGTACCTTGCAATCGTTTATATAATCAAAAGGGGGTTTTTTGATTGAAGAAAAAAGGTCTATTTAGTATGTTGCTCGTTCTGTTTCTCCTTGTTGCGGCTGCGTGTGGTAATGACAAAGGGGAAAGCGACACTAAAAAGGAAGATGATGTAGTGAAAGAAGAAGGCGCTTCAGGCAAGCTCGTTATTTACACAGGGCGCGATGAAAGCGTTGTTGAGAAGGTCGTTGGGATGTTTAATGAAAAATACCCTGACATTCAAGTCGATAATTTGACGATGGGGGCACAACAAATTCTTGAGCGTGTCCGCGGTGAGAAAGCGAATCCTCAAGCAGACTTCTGGTGGGGTGGGACACAATCCGCAATGATGGTGGCGGCGAATGAGGATCTACTTATGCCATTCAAGCCTTCATTTGATGATGCGATTGCGGCCGACTATAAAGATGCTGAAGGCAGATGGTACGGGGAGATGCTGTTGCCGGAAGTCATTATGATCAATAGCGATGTATTAACGCCGGAGACGGGTCCGCAAGATTGGGATGATTTGTTGAAGCCAGAATGGAAAGATAAAATCGTTATCCGAGGTGTTCTAGCTTCTGGGACGATGCGTACAATTTACTCATCAATGATTTATCGTCAAGGTGCGGATGATCCTGAAAAAGGCTATGAATGGCTTAAAGGCCTAGATGCTAACACGAAAGATTACGCACAAGATCCGACAAATCTTTATTTGAAGTTGGTTCGCCAAGAAGGAATTGTTTCGTTGTGGAATTTGCAAGATATCCTGTTGCAAAGCAAGTTGAACAACCAGCCATTTGACTATATTTATCCGAAGAGTGGCGCGCCGATTCTGGTAGACGCGGTCGGTATTGTCAATGAAGCAAAAAACGAAGCGAATGCGAAGCTGTTCTACGAATTCCTCTTTGACCCAGAAGTGCGTGCAGAACTTGCAGAAGAATTGTATCAGATTCCGACACGCTCGGATATTGCCAAAGAAGATATGCCTGAATGGTACCAGGAACTTGACCTGAAGGCACTTGATATCGATTGGGAAGTGATGGCTGACAAAGAAGCGGAATGGATGGAGCATTGGGATTCGAACATCAAAGGAAAAGGGAAGTAATTATTCTTTTATCAGCGCGGCAAGCAGGGCCTCGGGTTATTACTCTCGAGGTCTTTCCATTACATAGTGACTATATGTGTTGAAATAAAGAATCCCATTGAATTCGCTACGGCGCTCGGGGATGCCTCCCGCCCTAAGCCAAGCAGCTTCGCCGCCAGTCTTAGGGCTTCGGCGACCCCTTGGAAGGCGCCTTCGCTAATTTGATATAAGTATTCATTTTTTCAATATAGATAGATTGGAACAAAAGGGGTGACGGGATGAAGGGTGTTCGATTACAAGATATAACAAAGACGTTCGGAAAAGTTCACGGCGTAAAAGAGTTGAATATCGACATACAGCCTGGCGAGTTTTTCACATTTCTTGGACCGAGCGGATGCGGAAAGACGACGACGCTCCGGATGATTGCCGGATTTTATTACCCAACGGATGGGAAGATTTTTTTCGATGAACGTGACGTAACCAGGTTGCAGCCGAATAAGCGGGACATTGGCATGGTGTTCCAGAACTATGCGCTCTTTCCACATATGACGGTGAATGAAAATATTGCGTTTGGCTTAGAAGTGAGAAAGTTTTCGAAACAGGCTATAAGTGAAAAAGTAGATGAAGTGAGAGGCCTTGTGCGGCTTGAACAATATGGCGAACGGAAAATCAATGAACTTTCGGGTGGTCAACAGCAACGTGTCGCATTGGCTCGGGCGCTTGTCATTAAACCGGATATTTTGCTGTTGGATGAACCGTTATCGAATTTGGACGCCAAGCTGCGCGAAGAAACCCGTATTGAAATAAAACGGCTGCAAGCGGAACTTGGTGTGACGACGGTCTATGTTACTCATGATCAGACGGAAGCGATGGCGATGTCTGACCGCATTATGGTGATGGAAAACGGCTATGTACAACAGATTGGTACGCCGCAGGAAATTTACAATCGTCCAGTCAATAGGTTCGTATCATCATTCATTGGCGAATCGAATACGCTAGAAATGACCGTCATGTCAATTGATGGTGAAAAAGTTATTGTGAGAAATGAACATGGTGTCAAGCTGTCAGGACTTCTTAGCAACAGTTCTCCGCTAGCGCCGATGAATAAAGGGGAAACAATCCATGTGTCAATTCGTCCAGAATCAATACTTCAAGGTGACGGGGAAAACACACTGACCGGAGAAATTACATTTGTTGAATTCACTGGACTAAGCGTCAATTATAGTGTGAAAGTTCCGGGGGTTACGCTTAAGGTGATGATTATTAATACAGGCGGAAAACTGTTGCAAATAGGGGATTCCATCCAGTTATCTATCCCATCTCGCAGCCTTTACTTTCTTGGGGAATAGGGGGCTTGCAAGTGAAAAAACAACCATTCCAGTCGTCACAAGATAGCTTATGGGCGCGTATTACACGGTCCCCTTCCTTCATTTATGTCCTGATTTCACCATTGTTCCTCATTTTATTTGGATATGTTATTTTTCCATTTTACCAGTCGTTCATTCAAAGTTTCGGCAGTGAAACAGGGCTGAATAATTATAAAAAGTTTTTCAGTTTAGAAAGTACAGCCAATCTGGAAGCACTCTGGACGAGTGTGTACATTTCGGTTATTAGTGTTATTACATGCGCAATTGTCGGCGTGTTGATGGCTTTTTTACTTGAGCGCTATGACTTTCCAGGGCGTCGTGTGTTATCCATTCTCGTGCTAGTACCCATGGCGTTGCCACCGCTTGTCGGTGTGCTGTCATTCACATTTTTGTATGGAGAAAGTGGTATTATTCCACGTGGTATTCAGCATTTATTCAATTTAGAGCAAGTACCTTTCAAGTTAAAAGGGGTATGGGGCGTTATTGTGGTCCATACGTTTACGATGTATACGTACTTCTATTTGACAGCTTCGGCGGCGATTAAAGGGCTCGATCCGTCACTCGAAGAAGCGGCGACAAACCTAGGTGCAAGCAGACTGCGGATATGGCGAAAAGTTATTTTACCAATGCTGACACCGTCGATTGTGGCCGCGGCACTTCTCGTGTTTATGATTTCAATGGCGTCCTACACTGCACCGCTTATTTTTGGGGTGGAGCGGACGATGACGATGCAAATCTATTTATCGAGGACGAATGGCAACTTGGATATGGCCGCTACGCAATCAACGATATTATCATTTGTATCCATTTCATTTTTAATCATCATGAGATGGTACCAAAATAAGCGTAATTACCAAAACTTGAGCAAAGGAATTAGTGTCCATCGTTCGGAAGTGAAATCAAAGGCCATGAAAGTGGTTTCCATCGTTCTATCTGTTGCTGGCGTTATCATCTTGTTATTGCCAATTTTGACGCTCATTCTCATATCGTTATCTGTGGATGGTACGTGGACGACCCAAGTGTTGCCGCCGGCGTATACATTTGATCATTATATTTCATTATTTACGGATGAACGGACGTGGCGACCGATTTGGAACTCGCTGCAAATGGGCTTTGTCGCAACGCTTGGTAACATCATATTTGGCGTTGCGGCGGCATATGCGATGGTAAGGCTTAATTTTAAAGGGAAGACTTTGCTTGATATATTAATCATGGTTCCGTGGGCACTTCCTGGTACCGTCGTAGCAGTGAACTTGATTGCAGCATTCAGTGAAGAAAATATTTTCGCTTTCAATCAAGTTTTGATTGGGACGTTTTGGATATTGCCACTCGCTTATTTCATTCGCCATTTGCCACTCGTTTTCCGCTCGACATCAGCGTCGTTAATGCAGATGGACCAATCAATAGAGGAGGCTTCTAGGAGTCTTGGCGCTGGTTGGTGGATGACGTTTCGAAAAATAGTTCTACCATTGACATTGACAGGGATTTTAGCGGGAACACTTCTTGCATTCGTTCAAAGTATCGGGGAATTTGTGGCGTCAATTCTCATTTATAGTACGTCGACGATGCCTTTATCTGTCGCAATCTTCCAAAAGATGTACGCGTTCAAATTTGGTACGGCCTGTGCATACGGCGTGCTGCAAATTGTTTTAATTCTGATTGTATTGACGATTTCTGAGAGGTTGTCGAAAGGAACTGCTGGTTCGGCAATTTAATTACTTACTTCCGAATGAAAGGTGGAATACCTCGTGATCAGGAACTTCAAGGATCGCATCAATGCGCTTGAAGGGGAAGAGTTCCCGTCCAAGACCTATCGGGAAATGGTTTTGCAACCTGCTTATGATGAAGCGAAGAAGTACTTTTTACATTCAATGATCCAGATCCATACCGCACATTTAAAAATGTTGGAAGAGCAAGGTATTGTCAGTCAGGCGGATGCGTTGACGATTGGCAAAGCGATCCAGACACTCGATGTCGATTATTACAGTACGGACCATTACAATCCGCTGTTTGAGGATCTTTTTTTTCGCATCGAGCATGATTTGATTGAAGACGCGGGGGAGATTGCGGGAAATTTGCATATCGCACGAAGCCGAAACGATATGGGAATCGCCATTTATCGGATGACGCTTCGTAAAAAGTTACTAGAATTAATGAGTGAGATGATAGCGTTGAAAGATGCACTGATTGCCTTTTGTGAAGAGCATGTCGATACGGTGATGATTGGTTATACGCATACACAACAAGCGCAACCGACAACGCTCGCTCATTATTTAAAGGCCGTTATTGATCAACTAGGCAGAGATTTCAAGCGCGTTCAGTCGGCGTTTGGAACGGTAAATCGAAGCAGTATGGGAGCTGCTGCACTGACGACAACGGGTTTTGCAATCAGTCGTGAACGAATGCGGGAGTTGCTAGCGTTTGACGATATTATCGAGAATTCATGGGATGCGGTGGCAGGCGCAGATTATATTACGGAATCGGCGAGTGCAGTCCAGTTGTCCGCGTTAAATTTGGGGCGTACTGTTCAAGACTTTCTAACATGGGCGACGCAGGAGTTTAATGTTTTCACATTGGCTGATCCATATGTCCAAATAAGTTCAATCATGCCGCAAAAACGCAATCCGGTTTCGATTGAACATATGCGTTCTTTATTGTCAGCGGTTGTTGGTGATACGAATACGGTGTTGACGATGGTACACAACACGCCGTTCGGAGATATTGTGGATACGGAAGATGATATGCAGCCGTTCTTGTGGAAAGCGATTGATCGGCTGATTGGAATCTACCAATTGTTCGGCAGTGTCGTTCTCACCATGAAAGTGAATAAGAAAAAGTTGCTTGAACGGGCGGAAAATAGTTTTGCAAACGTGACTGAACTGGCGGATACATTGGTGCGTTCGGAGAAGATTAGTTTTAGGCAATCCCATCTAATCGTTAGTAATTGTGTGAAGGCCTTGGTAGTGGCGGGCGAGGAATCGTTGATGAGCCTTACGTGGCAACTGGCGAATGACCAGGCACAGCTAGTTTTGAATAAAGATTTACTACTCACTGAAGAGGATTTCTATACAACGTTACGTCCGCAACATTTTGTCGCTATACGAACTATCTACGGCGGACCTTCTGCGGAAACGATGAAAGATTCACTTGAACAATCGAGAGAGTTTACGAAAGAAGCGATGCAATGGCTGAGTGAAAAAGAACGAGTAATACTTGATGCGGAGATTCTGTTGGAGTCATTTAAAGCTGACTGGAGTGGAGCATGATGGCGGTCACTTACTTAAGGCCAACAGAAGCATGAAAGTTTGAACGGCAAGTACACGCTATTTTGTTGGTGGGAATCGCATAGAATAGGACAGTTATCCTCCGACCAATTACTGGTTGGAGGATAACTGTCCTATTTCTCATCATAGGAAATACATAAAAAACGCACATCGCTATCAGTATAATTATACCAATAATGGAGGTCGCGTGAATCGACCATAATGGAGTCGAAGGCATCGAGTGTATGTAGATTCTCCCCGATTTGTACAGTCAATTGCCCCTCAAGAACATATAAGAATTCCTGCCCTTTATGGGTGATGGGATCACCTTCATTTTGATTAGGTTTCATGACAACAAGAAGTGGAGTGAAAGCTGGTTGATTAATTTCACCGCTCAAGTCTTTGTAATAAATATCATGTTCTTTCATCTGGATAGGAACGGCTGAATTCCGATGAACTACTTCTTTTTCTTCATTTGGGTCGAGGAAAAAGGTACTTGGATTCACTTCGAGAGCAATGGAAATCTTTTTAAGTGACTCCAGTGTTGCTGAAGATTTCCCTCGTTCCAATTGAGATAAAAAGCTAATGGAAAACCCAGTCATTTCGGCAAGGACTTTCAATGTCAAACGTCTTTTTGTTCGAATTTCCTTTATTTTAATACCCAAAGTACTATCTTGCATCTAAACACTCCTTAAAATAAACGTTGACAGAATATTATAGTATCATTATGATGGAATTAATACAAATTGAAGTGTCACTTCAATTCACTTAGCAAACAAAGGGGAGTTTGGTATGGAAAAGAAAAAGATGAATCGAGTCTTGCTTGCGAGTCTCATAGGGAGTTCCATCGAGTGGTTCGATTACTTTTTGTATGGAACGGTAGCGGCACTCGTTTTTAATCAAGTATTCTTTGTTACAGAAGACCCGTCAGTTGGGCTGTTGCTAGCATATGCATCGTTTGCACTCGCGTTTTTCATACGTCCGTTTGGGGGAATCATTTTTAGTCATATTGGTGACCGGATTGGAAGAAAGAAAACACTTGTCATAACACTAACGTTGATGGGGGTTGCAACATTCGGGATGGGGCTATTGCCAACATACCAAGCAATCGGAATTTGGGCACCGATTCTACTGATTACACTACGCTTGATCCAAGGATTAGGTATCGGCGGAGAATGGGGTGGAGCATTACTGCTCGCTGTCGAATATGCACCAAAAGAAAAACGTGGACTTTATGGAAGTGTACCACAAATGGGAATTACAATTGGGATGCTACTTGGAACAATTGCACTTTCGATTATGACACTTCTTCCAGAAGATTCATTTATGACATGGGGATGGCGCGTTCCGTTCATCTTAAGTGCATTGCTTGTCGTGTTTGGATTATGGATTCGTAAAGGAATTGACGAAACACCGTCGTTTAAGGCAGTACAGGAAAAAGGGGATATTCCGAAAGTACCGCTATTCCATACGCTTAAATATCACTGGCGCGAAGTACTTATCGCAATTGGCGCAAAAGTTGTTGAAACTGCACCATTTTATATTTTCAGTACGTTTGTCGTATCTTATGCAACGACAAATCTTGGTTTCACTCGGACCGCAACACTGGGAGCGGTTATGGTCGGAACAATTGTTACAACGATTTTAATCCCAATTATGGGAGCATTATCTGACCGTGTTGGTAGAAAGCCATTGTATGTATTCGGTACAATCGCCATGGCATTGTATGCGTTCCCATACTTCTGGTTAGTGAAGCAAGGTTCGGTAACACTTCTCGTAATTGCTACAGTTATTGGACTAGGCGTCATCTGGGCACCGATTACTGCAGTTCTTGGCACAATGTTATCAGAAATATTCTCGGCAGAAGTCCGTTATACAGGTATTTCACTCGGGTATCAGATTGGTGCAGCGTTAGCTGGGGGAACAGCACCACTTGTTGCAACGGCACTCTTACTAAAATTCAACAATTCATATGTACCAGTCGCACTGTATATTATCTTTACAGCAGTCGTTTCATTGTTAGCGGTTTGGGCTGTTAAAGATCGTAAAGGTCAAGAATTGGATGCATAACTAAAAAAAGGTGGTATAAACATGCTTTTATTGAATGAAAAACAAATCCAATCCATGTATGGAATGAAAGAAGCATTAGTAGACATCGAAAAGGTATTACGTTCTAAGGTGGAAGGGAAGATAAAGAATCCGCCACGGACAGTCGTTGAATTTCCAGAGCATAACGCATCTTCACTGTATATGCCAAGCGCGGATCTAGTTGAAGAAGTGGTTACTGTGAAAACGGTTACAATTTTCCCGAACAATCCAGCGGTTGGCAAGCCGACAACTCAAGGGGTCGTGCTCGTCACGGATGCACAAAATGGTGAGCATCTAGCATTGATGAATGCATCGTATCTGACAAGATTGCGCACGGGTGCACTTAGTGGATTGGCGACAGCGAAATTGTCAAAGCTGAACTCAACTGTGTTGACAGTTATTGGTACAGGCGGAATGGCATTTGAACAAGTTTTAGGTGTTCTAGCAGTTCGCGCTATCAAAGAGATTCTTCTTGTTAATCCGACAGAAGAAAAAGCGGTGAAGTTTGGTGAAAGGCTTCAAGCATATGGAATTAACGAAGCAATTCAAATTACTAGTGTAAGGGATGTAGCAGAAGCAGTTCGCCGTGCAGATATCATTTGTTGCAGCACTCGCTCTACTACACCAGTTTTCAACGGCAATGATGTTAAGCCAGGGACGCATGTTAATGGGGTTGGATCCTATTTACCACATATGAGGGAAGTAGATTTTGAATTCATTCAACGTGCTAGTAAAATTGTTGTTGATGATCTGGAAGGTGTAACAGAAGAGGCTGGTGAATTGATCCACGCTGCTACTGAGCCCGACTGGGGATTCGAAAAGATTCACGGGGAGTTAATGGATGTCGTTATTGGAAAGGTCGATGCTCGTACGGATGATGAAGAGATTACTTTCTTCAAATCAGTAGGTGCGGCCTATTTCGATTTGGCCGTTGCAAAGGGTGTCTATCGAAAAGCGAATGATCAAGGTATCGGGATTCAGTTCGAGATATAAGTTGTTGGGAAATAGAAAGAAGACCATTTCGATAGTAGAAATGGTCTTCTTTCGTGTGGTGCATTTGTATGAGTTTTACGATTTGTGATGAGTTCCTTCTATTATATAGACATATTTTTAACTATGGCAGTCGACGGGTTGGAAGATAGAAGTATGGTAGACTGTTTTAAGCGTCCGGTTAACGGGTATAGATTACTATAAGGTGAATGAAGCGCTCCTCGTCCCAGGTGATGTCGGTTGCAGTTTAATTCATCCTATTTACGTTGTTCCAGTAATGCTTAATCTGTTTGTACCTTCTACTCTAGTAAACAACTATACCCATAAATTGGACCAAGGTAGACTTTAAACTACATGCTACGATAGAGGTGCAACAAAGAGGTACACAAGCAGTACCACTAACATTTGGTAATTCACAAGCGATACCATAGTTTTTAAGAGGAGGAAATTATTTTATGTCTATTAATCAATCAGCGAAGTACAAAAAATTTATAGTAGGTGCTGCATCTGCAGCATTGGTAGCGTCTGCGGTAGCACCAGTAGCAAGCGCGAAAGATTTCAAGGATACAAAAGGTAACACGCACGAACCAGCAATCGACGCACTATCTGATGCAGGTGTCATCACTGGCTATCCAGACGGTTCATTCTTGCCAAACAAAACAATGACTCGTTCTGACGTTGTTAAATTGATGGGTAAATGGCTTGTATCTGAAGGCTATAAAGTACCAACAGACTACAAAACTAAGATGCGTTTCGATGACTTGAAAACAACATCTAATGATGAACTATTGCAATATGCTGCAGTCGTTAAAGACAATGGCGTATTCAACGGAAGTAACGGTAATCTGCTAGCAGGCGACAACATCACTCGTGAAAACATGGCTGTTGTTATCGTTCGCGCATTTGACCAAGTAAAAGACATGGATCTTGTAACTTTCGTTAAAGCACAAGAGTTCAAAAAAGACGTTACTGATCTAGCGAAAGCGAAAGCTGAAGCTCGTACAGCAATCGACGTTCTTGATTTCTTCGATATCACGAACCCGGCTGCACCAGCTTTCAACCCGAAAAACACGACAACTCGTGGACAGTTCGCTACATTCCTACACAAAACAGTTAACACAGATTTCTCTGCAGTTAAAGCACCTGAAGTAGATGAAAATCAAGTAGCAGTAGATGCAGCAGCTGAACAAGTTAAAGCTGGCGCAGTAACTGTTGCTCGTGGAAACTATGCAACTGATGCTAACAAACTAGCGGCAGTTCAAACATATGTTACTTCACTTGTAACTGAAAAAGACGTAGTAGCAACAGTAGTAGCTGGTAAAACTGCTGGAGAATTTGCTGTGACACTTACTAAAGGTGAAGCAAAAGCAGAAAAAACTATCGCTATGACATTCGACTTCGCAGCAGATGATCGCTTTGTTACTGAAGTTAATGCATTGAACGCTACACAAGTTGAAGTTAAATTCAGCGCAGCTGTAGATAAAGCTTCATTGTTTACAGATGGTAAAAGTGGTGCGTTCAAAGCTACTGTTTCTCTAGGTTCTTTAGATACACAGCCTTCAGGCACACTTGCAGGCGAGCTTAGCGCAGACGGTAAAACGCTGAAAATCACAACTCAAAATGTGATTTCAAAACGTTATGACGTTGTTGTTGACGGATTGAAAGCAGTAACTGGTTCTACTTTCGATAAATACGAATCTACTATTACAATTGCAGCTGACAAAACAGCTCCTACAATTCTTGGAACTGAAAGAGTTTCTGCTTCACAAGTAAAAGTTACTTTCTCAGAACCACTAAAATCACTTGGAACTGTTTCATACAAACTTGCTGATGGAAGTACTGTTGTTGCAGGTGAGACAGGTATAACTGCTTCTACATTCAATGCGGGAGATACTGAAGTACTCTTCACTATCGGTAGCGGCGTTGCAGCTAATAAAGAAGTTATTGCAACATTCATCGGAGCACAAGACCAAGCCGGTAACTTAATGACTCCAAACCCAGCAACTGCTTCATTAACTAAAGGTGCTGCTGATGGGGTTGTTCCAACAGTATCTACAATTACTCAAACGAGTGCTAAAGAATTTGCAGTTAAGTTTTCAGAACAACTTTCTGCAGCTCCGACTGTAACGGTTGGTGGTGTAGCTGTAAGTTCTGTAGTCAAAGATAATACTGATCCTACAAAATACATCGTAACTACTACTGGTGTATTAGATGGAGCTAAAACAGTTGGAATCTCGTCATTCTCAGACTTAAGCGGAGAAGTAGGAGCTACTACAAGCAAGGTAGTTACATTCGTTAAAGACGCGGACGCTCCTAAGGTTGTTTCAAGTTCTGTAGTTCAAGACGCTACTAATGGCAAAGAATATCTAGAACTTTCATTTGATAAAAATGTTAATCTAGACGGTATAGTAGCAGATTCAAAAGTTAGCGGAGTTGGTACTTTTGTAAAAGACTATGTAACTAGCGCTTCGACTAACTTTACTGCAACACAAGTAGCTTATAAAGATTCTAGTAACAAAAAAGTTGTACGCGTTGAATTAGATGCATTCTTGGGTGATACTGCTACTGACATTAAAGGAGCAACTTATACTCTAGATTTAACTTTTGTTAAATTAACAAGTGATGCGAATACAACAGCAGCTACTACTGCAGTTACATTCACTCGTGGTGTAGACGGAACTCCTGTTAGTAATCCAGTGGTAGCCGTATCTACTTTAGCTCAGGACGCTGCTGATAATAACAAAGTAAATGTTACTTTTGACAAAGCTGTAGATGGAGCTTCTGCAACAAATCCAGCTAACTATAAAATTGATGGTGCTGTAGTTGAGTCAGTAACTTTGAAACCAGTAACAACTGGAACTACTACTACTCAAGTAGCTGTTCTAAATCTTAAAGCAGGTTCAAATAACTTTACTGGCACTCGTAATATTACTATTGAGAATGTAAAAGCTCTTGGTTCTACTAAAATAATGGAGCCTTATTTCATCAACACTGTCTCACTTAAAGAAAATATTGCTCCAACAGTAGCTTCAGCAAAATTGACTGCTACTAACAAAATTACTCTTACTTTCTCTGAAAATGTAAGTGATGTTGCAGGTCTTGATTTCGAGGTTTTAGTTGGAGGGAAATCACAAGGTACTGCTAATGAAGTAAATGCAGGTATTCTTGCAACATCTCCTAAAACAGTCGAAATATCGATTACTGAGTTAGATGCCGCTGCGCTTGCAAAAGGAATTTCTCTTAAAGCACTATCTACTCTTGATATCACAGACGTAGCTGGAAATAAACTTTCAGTACCTGCAAATATCTTAGTAACACAATAAGAGTTTCAACACAATTTAAATAACACTCTACTTGTCATAAGTGGAAGTTAATAATATGAATCTGAAAATCCACCCAAGTTTATCGCGACCTGGGTGGATTTTCTTTCTGCGTGAAAAAACTGAATTTCAAGTTGAATGATTGAATCCTGTGTAATTACTGAGCGTAGGCGCCTTACCAGGGGTAGCCGAAGCCATAAGACTGGCGGCGAAGCTGCTTGGCTTAGGGCGGGAGGCATCCCCTAAGCGCCGAAGCGGATTTGATGGAAAATCTTTATTTAAACTCTTTATATACACAGAAAAAGCGGAACAAGCTCATTACGAGCTTGTTCCGCTTTTTCAATTCTACCTATCTACTTACTTCTTCAAAGCCTCAGCTTTTTCAAACTCTAACTCTAATTGTTTAATATACTCTTCCATGCTGATTGCGTTTTTGATAACATCAGCTGGGATCTTGATTTCTTTCACCGCATTATAGTCGCTGAATGTACCAGTAATAAGTTGTTTGATAGAGATTAAATCTTCATCAACACCCATTGTCATATGCGTAGTTCCTGATGTTGCAATCGGGAACAACGTTTTTTTGTCAATTGTCGTGACAACGTAGTATTCTTCGATGTTGATAGCAAGGTCAGCAAAAATATCTTCTACTCCTTCTGATTCTTCAGTTACTTCCCCTTCAACTGCTTCCACTTCAGTAGCTTCTGTAACTTCAGTGCCTTCAACAGTACCTTCAATAGAATCTTCAGTAGCACCAGGTGACAGTATACCTGTCAGTAGTACCAGTGCATCTTCCATGATTTCACCGAACTCTTCGTTTGTTAGCGTTTGTGTCATAACATACATATCTTCGTATTCAAAGATGTGGATGCCTTTAGTGAACTTTTTCATTAATCCCAACTGTGCCAAAGGATCTGCTTGTGCGATAGAAGCCTGTAGCAGGCCTTCCGTCATTGCATCGTCAAATTTAACCCATTTGTCGCCAGTCTTTTGGAAATAGCCATCTTTAGTGAAGTACGTTTCGGAAACATCCTCCGTCTTTTCACCTTCAAGATTCATTGTCATCTTAGAGAGCATGTACATTGCAATTGGGTCCTGAATCACGTTCATATCAATATCCATCAGCATATCCATTGAACCCAGTTCAGATGATGTCTCCATCTTTTGATCCAATGTCATTTTTGAAGAATAGCTCTTCAAGTCAGCTGCCAGCATTTTTTCTAAAAATGCAGGGACGTCTGTTACACGGTTCGTCGTAACGTTTACCGTTTTTTTGTCTTCAGAAACGTTAACTTCAAAACCTTCTACTGTTGCTAAAAACTCACCAGAAACATAGTTTCCAGCGTTTTTCAAAGTAAGAGGGAATTCAGTGTCCGCTTTCTTGCCGTTTACTTTAATCGAATTTACAGCTGCGTTAAAATCAACAGTCAAATGCGTGTTTGTTACGTTAACTTTACCTGATTTGTCCTTGGAAACTTTATAGCCAGCTTCTTTAAACAAATCTTCCACCGGAATTAAAACTTGATCATGTGACATGAACGGTTGCTCGTAGCTAGTAACCTCGACGCCATCTACTACTAACTTTAGTGCGGATGATTGTGCGGCCGCTGATCCGTGTGGCAATGCGAACGATAGTGCAAAAACGAACGCCAATGCCCATGTAATAATCTTCTTCATTAAAATAAAACCCCCATCAAATTATTGGTAAAAAAAACCTACTAAAATGTAAGTATACTACATTTACGAATATATTCCAGAAAGGTTTCGTTTATTACAAAAACTTTAAATACTGTAAAACTTCCAGGCGATTCAAATTGTGTGCGGATCGCAGAGGTACTGTCACCCAGACAACATAATAATGTGAACGATATGTGAAAGGTCTTGCTAGTTGTTTGACAACCTGAATCTATGAGCTATTATAGAAGAGAGATAGTTGATAATCGTTCTCACAAGGATTTCTTCCGCTGTGGAGGGAGGAGGTATTGCATTTTTGAAAAAGAGAATTGTTATTCCGTTTTCATTCATCCTATTTCTAAGTGTGATGGTTGTTTCTCATACGCCAGGGGCTATGGCTGCTGATTTATCAAATGGCACCTATATGGTCGACTACGAAATGTTGCAAGCCGAGAATGATTCCGTATCGATTGCAAATGATTATTTCCAAAAGCCGGCAACGCTGACGATTAATAACGATGAAAAGTATTTACAATTCACGGTGAACCATGCCAAATGGATCCAGTTCATAAAATCAACAAGTGGTGAAGCGTTTGCTGACGTACAAGTTGTCAGTGAGGATCTTGACGATGATAAGCGTGTTGTAGCCTTTAAAATTGAGGGAGATCTTACAGCGCCACTGCTCATGCAAATGCATGTTGTGATTGAAGAAATGGAGCCATCATATGACCACAAGTATTCAGTTCGTTTGAATCTGGATTTGGAAACAATGGAAGAGACTGACGCTCCGGCGGTTGTTGTAAATCCTCCTGTCGGCGAATCAAATTCAGCTGACACGAATGAATTGCAGGACGAATCAACCAGTAACAAAGCACTTATTTATGTACTGCTCGCAGTAATCGCTATCATTGCGATTATTTTTGTGCGCAAGATTACTTTATCCCGCATTAACGGGCAGTAAGACCCCACTTCAAGTCTTCGGGGACACAAGAAGAATATATGGGGGATCAACTGCCCGTAAAAGCCCGAATGGTTAAACTAACAATCAGTGGGGGATGAAGAAAACCCCCTCTGATTGAAGATTAACTTTATCGAAACAAAGAGGAAAATAAAACACTAAAAGGGGATTAACGAATGAAGAAGCAAATGATGATGTTATTTTCAGCACTACTCGTTTTATTTACAGTACTACCTGCTGGCCAAATCCAAGCAGCTGAAGTAACTACACCAGTGAAACAAGAATTTGAACTACCGCTTGATGTATTACAAGTTGAAAATGATGACAAATCAGCAACTGCGCAATATGTGAAAAGTCCTGCGAAAATCGTTGTTGAAGACGGTAAAACGTACGCATATGTAACACTATTAAGCAGTAAATGGTGGCAGTCACTGAAAGTTCAAGCAAAACAACCAGGTACATTTAAAGAAACAAACTTCACAGATGCAGAAGTAATCAGTGAAGATAAAGCAGCGGATACTAGACTTGTTAAATTTGAAGTTCAAGATCTTAGCAAAGAATTGAATGCTAAAATCCATATCATCGTAACGGGTGTACCGGGCCTAGGCGAGTATGATCACAGCTATGATATTCGTTTGAAATTTGATAACAGCAAAACTCCAGTGGTACCAGAAGTTCCAGTTGTAAAACCGGAAACGCCTGAAGTACCTGTAACTCCAGTACCAGAAGTCATTAAAGACGGTGCATATACAATCGGTTACAAAGCATTGCATGAAGAAGAAGACAAAGAGTCTTCAATGACTAGATATATTGAAACACCTGCAGCACTTTCGGTGAAAAATGGTAAAAACCTTGTCTCAATGACCCTTACAAACAATGAACAAATTACAGCTTTCCAAGTAGAACAAGCTGGTAAATTCATTGATACAACTGTTGTAAGCACAGATATAGAAGCAAATAAAAGAGTTGTTGAATTCGAAGTTGCTGATTTATCAACAATTACCAATGCGAAATTCACAGTATTTGTAGCTGCAGCGAACCACACAGGTAACTATACTGTACGTCTTGCTTTTGATAAAGAAAGCGTTAAAGCAGTTGTAGTTGAAGAAGTTCCAGGTGAAGAAGTAGAAACACCAGAAGAAGAAGTAGTAGTAACATTTAAAGATATTGCTAACACATGGGCAAAACCTTATATCGAGTCACTCGCTACGAAACAAATCGTTAAAGGCAAAACAGCTACAACTTTTGCTCCAAATGATCAAATTACAAGAGCGCAATTTGCAATCATCTTGTCACGTGCACTTGAGCTTCCTAAACAAGATTTCCAAGGAACATTCTCTGACGTAACAAAAAAGATGGATTGGATCTCTTTTGAAGCTGCAAGTCGCGCAGGCATTATCAGTGTCAATGATGGTAAATTCCGTCCGAACCAAGCAATCACACGTCAACAAATGGCTACTATGATTATCCGTGCTATTGAATACAAAGATGCAAGCGTATTAGAAGGCGTAAAAAATGATGTTACATTTGCAGATGCAAAAGACATTACTGCATACGCAAAAACATCTGTCGACTTGGCAGCTGGTCTTGGTATCGTTAACGGTAAAAAAGTAAAAGGTAAAGATGTATTTGAACCTAAAGCAAACGCAACACGTGCACATGCTTCGAAAATGGTTTATTACATGCTTGAAAAACTTCAAAAGTAACTATAAGTAATCAACCAATGCCGGCGTCACTGCTTCATTCGTGACAGCCGGCATTGTACTGATTAAAATGTTTAGGTAAAGGAGATTATAACTTGAAAAAAAATACGGTATTTACAACGGTGATATTATTCGCTTTATTTACGCTACTACCATCGCTTGCGATTGAGAAAGCCGCTGCGGCATCTAATTTCGCCGATGGTGAGTATTCAGTTCCGTTTACAGTGTTAAAAGATACAGGTAATGAACAATCAACGACGGCTGAATACATGGTTAGTCCGGCGAAAGTAATCGTTCAAAACAATAAAATCTTCGCTGTCGTAACGTTAAACAACAGTTCTTGGTGGCAGTATTTTAAAGTGCAGGCAGGCGGTGGTTTTGCCGATGTGCAAGTACTGAGCAATGATAAAGCAAATGATAAACGAGTGGTTAAGTTTGAAGTGAAAGACATTGAGCAATTGGTAAATGCCAAAATTCATGTCATTGTAACGGGCATCCCCGGTTTTACATATGACAATAAATACGATATCCGCTTCAAATTTAACAGTTCTACCATTCCTTTAGCGCCTGTCGCCGAGAAGCCCGCAACACCTCCAGCTTCTAAACCAACACCTAAACCAGTACAACCAACACCCAAACCAACGCCCAAACCTGCAGTAACGGAAAAGGCAATTGCAACACCTAAAGCAGTTGAAAACAAACAAGCTGTAACAAAAGTAGAAACGAAAACTGAAGCTAAATCAGTAGAATCTAAAGAAGTTACAAGTGAAAAGTCAGATACACTAGTAGAAGAAAAAAGTACTGAACCAACCGAACCAACCGAGCAGGCGAAAGATGAAGCTAAGTCTGAGATAAGCGAAGAAGAACTTGTTGCCGAAGATCAAGCAGTAGCAAAAGAAGAGTCATCCGAAGTAACGAAAGAAGCAATCGATGCAGAGGTTGAAGCAGATTTAACATCTGAGTCGAATTCGAAATCTACATTGTTAATCGTCATTTTTTCAGTTCTTATTCTTGGTGGAGCCATAATTTTTGCAATGAGACAGCGCACACGGACTGAAAAGTAAGAGGTATAGGGGAGTGGGGTCTTGAGAACAAACAGCAAGACCCTTTTTTTATAGAAGCTACAAGGAGTTGTTAACGAAAATGCAAAAAGTACGTAATGTTCTCTATATGCTTCTAATCATTGTAGTTCTGGCTGGTTGTTCGTCCGAAAAAGGTACTTCATCCAATGAAGAAAATGCTGATCCAGCGGGTGAGCGGATTGTTGCAACAACGGTCGCGTTGACGGAAATTATGGATGCCTTAGAAATTGATCTAGTCGGGATACCATCAAGTTACAAAGAGCTACCGAAACGCTACGCTGATGCAAAAGAAGTCGGGAATCCGATGAGCCCTGATATGGAAATGCTGCTGTCACTAAAACCGACAGAAATACTGTCTGTGACAACGCTGAAATATGATTTGCAAGAGATGTTTGACGAACGTGATATCGATATGACTTATGTGAATTTGGAAAGCATAGATGCCATGCACGGCGAAATCTTGAAATTAGGCGAGAAGTATGATCGCGAAGAACAAGCGCATGCGATTGTCGATCAATTCGAAGAGAAAGTTGCCGAATTGGATAAGCTGTCAGAAGGCAAAGAGCAGCCGTCTGTGCTTATTTTGCTTGGGATTCCGGGGAGTTATCTAGTGGCAACAGAACATTCCTATATCGGTGACCTTGTTAAGCGAAGCGGCGGTAAAAATGTTATTACGGGAGAAAAAGTAGAGTTTCTTTCTTCTAATACAGAATACTTACAGCAAGCAAAACCGGATATCATTTTAAGAGCATCACATGGCATGCCCGAGCAGGTCATTCAAATGTTTGATGATGAGTTCAAATCGAATGACGTTTGGCAACATTTCGAAGCTGTTAAAAATGACCGTGTGTATGATTTAGACGAACTTCTATTTGGAACAACAGGCAGTCTAGCGGCAGTCGAAGCACTTGGCGAACTGCAAAAGATGTTGTATCCAAACTAAAGGCAGGGATAATAATGTTACGGAAAAATAAAAAGGCGCTTAGTTTTATCAGCGTCATTATTCTACTCATACTAGTTAGCATTCAATCTGCACTTATGGGAAGTATTAAAGTCACACCGTTCGAACTGATTCATGGCCTACTAACGGGGACAAATGATCAGGTTGCAATTATTAAGGATTTACGGCTTCCACGAATTCTAATCGCTTTATTTGCAGGAGCAGCTTTATCCGTGGCGGGTGTACTATTGCAAGCGGTTATGCGTAACCCATTAGCAGACCCAGGAATTATTGGTGTTTCTGCGGGTGCTGGGTTTATGTCCATAGTTGTTGTCGCATTTTTCCCGACACTGTACTTTTTCGTGCCCCTTTTTGCATTCTTGGGCGGAGCTTTAGCATTTTTCCTTGTGTACTCACTATCGTGGAGATCCGGGCTTGATCCACTGCGCATGATTTTAATCGGGATAGCGGTGAATGCCTTATTTACAGGGTTGAGCCAAGGACTTGGTTTTAGCGGAAGTGCCCTTACACAATCGATGAGTCAAGTGATGACTTCGACGCTTACGATGAAAAAGTGGAGTGATGTCGATGTACTCATGTTATATGGAACGATAGGCCTCGTGTTAGCGTTTGTGGTTTATTCCTGGTGCAATTACTTGGCATTAGATGATAAAACCGCTAAAAATCTAGGGGTTAATGTAAATCTAGCGCGATTGGTGATTTCGTTAGTGGCTGTTCTGCTTGCTTCAGTTGCAACAGCAGTCGCGGGCCTATTTGCGTTTGTCGGCTTGCTAATTCCTCATATTGGACGGTCATTGGTCGGAACGGATCACAAAGTGCTGATTCCGTTTTCAGCGCTGGCAGGAGCCTTGCTGATCTTAACGGCGGATACGTTAGGCCGAACGATTATCGCGCCAAATGAAATCCCGGCATCTATCATTATGGCCGTCATCGGGGGACCTTTCCTAATATTCTTGCTGAGAAAGAGTGATCGTATTTATGGACATTAAGGCTATTTCTTTCTCTTACGATAAAAAAGTAAATACGTTACATGGCGTCAACAGTAAGATTGATAGCGGGAAAGTGACGACGATTATCGGACCGAATGGTTGTGGGAAATCGACACTGCTTAGCGTGATGGCTAATAATAATCACCCGCAAAGCGGACAAGTTCTATTAGAGGGCAAAGCACTCGCTGACTTTAAACCGAAAGAGCTGGCGAAAAAATTAGCCGTTGTTCACCAGCAAAATAAAGCTCCGTCGGATATGACCGTCGAAAAACTAACGGGTTATGGCCGGATTCCATATAAGAGTTTGTTCACTTCAGCAACGGATGACGATCAACAGGCAATTGAGTGGGCGCTCGCGTGTACCAATCTGACGGATAAGCGAACGGTACCGATTGATGAACTGTCTGGAGGTCAAATGCAGCGCGTCTGGATTGCGATGGCACTAGCGCAAAAAACGCCCTTCCTCCTATTAGATGAACCGACGACTTATCTTGATATTTATTATCAATATGAATTATTGGAACTGATCAAGGGCTTAAATCGCACGCACGGTATGTCAATTGTCATGGTTTTACATGACATTAATCAGGCGATACGTTATAGTGACATCATTATTGCGATGAAAGATGGAAAGATTGTTGCTAAAGGGACACCAAGTGAGGTTATTACCGTTCAAACTGTAAAAGAGATTTACGGCGTTGATGTGGTTGTGAAAAATGATAAAGAGACAGGGATGTACATTATTCCTATAGGAATTTGACTTGTACATGTGACTGTTGCTCATATAAGTAACCCCTCCAGTAAACGCCTCTGGAGTGGTTTTTTATCGTTTAGACTCCAGGGCTTGGGCGCACAGGAAGTGGGTCAGGGATTACTGAAAGATGGGGAGTGAATTAGAAGTTGTGCTAATACCGCTTCTGCGCTTTGTGGATGCCTCCCGCGATAAGCCGGAAAGGAGACCGCTTTCAGTCTTATCGCTCCGGCTACCACGAAGACGCGCCTTCGCTGGATGGTCTATGTAAGGAGGCGCATTTCGTTCTCTATAATTGCGGAGGAGATTAATAAAAGACTCATTGTAATGGGTAGATTCAGAAATCCTGCT
>NZ_JADPRZ010000031.1 GCF_017347095.1 Sporosarcina sp. E16_8
CATAGCTGGGTTGCTTATGACTCAAGGGGCTGGCGCCCGGAGCCTAGACGACAACAAAAGCGTAGGGCGTCGTCTAGCCCCGCCAGGCATAAGTCGACCCAACGACGTGGCGGTTTTTGCCACATAGCTGGGTTGCTTATGACTCAAGGGGCTGGCGCTCGGAGCCTAGACGACAAATCATTTTATACAAACTTTCTCCCAGTACGAGATTTAATGATTTCCTAGGTAAAGAGAAAGGATGGTATGTATATGGTATCTGTACAAGAAGTATTTTTGTTGGCGATTGAAATGGACATGATGCACTTGGCACATCGGATTTTTTGGGCAATTGCCGAGGGGAAAGTAACAGTGGAGGAAGATTCCGAGCGACTGGATGCGATCGACTATGACGAAGTGGCGATTTCGAAAATGGTTGCACGAAATCAGTTACGTATTGGCAAGATTAAGCTATACGTTGCCGAAACAACAATGCCAGATCGATTCGCATTTTATTATAGTGAAAATGTTTTGGAAGCCCATGCACTCCACCAGGACATGTTCCGAGAGACACCAAAACGATTGACGAATGCCTCCCATTTAATGACGAAGCTTTTTCATTTCGATGAAACGGATGCTGCGAATATATTATACTTCCACCGCAACAAAGTGGTCGCTTATCCGTACTACTTAGGACATGCCAGGGCGGGGGAGCGGGTGTTGGCGCGGATACGGGCCTGAGTGTGGTAACAAGACTGAAAATTTCGCTTATTATCTATAGTAAAAGTGAAACGTTTTGTCATTCGATACGTATTAGAGATAACGGGTTTAACTGAAAAGGGTCTATTAGTACGAGGAGGGATTCAATGAGACGGTTGTATATCAAACAAAAGGTATTTAGTCTGAGCGGCAAGTTTTCGGTGAAGGATACAGAAGAGAATGAAGTGTATTTCGTAGAAGGAAGCTTCATGAAAATGCCAAAGACATTTTCGATTATGGATGCGGCTTTACAAGAAGTTGCGATGATAACGAAAAAGACGTTTAGTTTCCTACCGACTTTTTTTGTCGAAGTGCACGGGCAAGAAACGGTAATGATAAAAAAGGAATTTTCTTTTATGAAAGCACGGTATTCAATTGACGCGGCAGGGATTGAAGTACAGGGGAATTGGTGGGATATGGATTTCGAAGTGTACCAACACGGGGAACTGATTGGGGCTGTCAGCAAGAAGTGGTTCACATGGGGCGATAGCTACCAGTTGGAAATTCTAGATGATGAGATGGAACCACTTCTCGTGGCGCTCGTTGTGGCAATTGACTATGCAAAAGCAGCCCAGTCTGCTGCTGGTGGGGCGGCTGGAGGAGGGGCGTAACCAAAACCAGTCAAGTGTCATTCCGACAAACCCTTTGAGCGTCATTAAGTTTAGTGAAGGGTGCTAGATTCTTATTGAATTATGAGTCAACTGGGAACCTGGGACTCGGAACTCAGCAGAAAGAGATAAACCTTTGAAATATAATATAAAAATCGGTTCATCACATGTTGAGCGATTCTGTTTGGGTTCACAAATTCCGATTAGTCAGCCAAATATAACCTTAACTAGCACCTCAATTCGAGGTGTTTTTTTCATGGGAAATAAAATGATGTTTAACTGTATAATGGTAGGATATAAAATTATTGAATCTAGGTGGTCGATTATATGAAAAAGATTACGATTACATATGAAATTCTTATGTTAATTCTTGTTATCGTTTCATTACTTTTTGCTTTTTCAGAGAACGAACAAATTGTATTGTACGATCGTATTATCTGGATAATATTTGTGATAGATTATACAGTACGATTTTTACGTTCAGAAAACAAATGGACTTATGTAAAAAAACATCCTTTAGAGCTTGTTGCGATTATTCCTTTCGACTCCATATTTAGAGTGGCTAGATTCGTTCGGTTTTTCAGGATTATTCGTTTACTTGGAATTGGCTCACGGTTTCTAAAACCGGTCTACAGTATTTTAAAGACCAACGGATTAGATAAATTGCTAATGGTTGCTGTTGTTCTATTGTTTATTATTCCTATTCCAATTGTTTTGGTTGAACCATCGATTAACACTTTTACTGATGCACTCTGGTGGGCTGTTGTAACAACAACAACTGTTGGGTATGGTGATCTTTCACCTACCACCCCTTTAGGTCGAGTTTTAGCTGTAGTTTTAATGTTGGTGGGTATTGGAATCATCGGTACGTTTACCTCTGCCATTACAAGTTATTTTAGCAAGAAAAACGAGCTGTCTCACGATAAACAAGTGTTAGAAGTAATACAATCAATCGAGAAAATTGAAAACCTTACTAAAGAAGACATAGAACTCATTCAGCTATTTATCAAAAGGAAAAGTATTGAATAACTTGAATCAGAGCATCCCTAAAAAGTTGTGGTACGCTGTATGTCGAACAAAGATAAACAATTCACGCTCCTGAATAAACAGATTAGATAACAGACATTTAGTGAATGGAACCAGATTCTAATTGAATTAGGAATTAATTTAGAACCTGACCCTCGAAACTCGAGGGTGTTAAATAGTCAATACTATCACCAAATTAGCTGTTATTTGCGCTTCAGATACATAACACAAAAAGCACCCAAAACCAAAGTTTTTAGGTGCTTTTTGACTCTATACTATTCAAATTAGCATGTCTGAAGAGAACTCAAATGCCAATTTACGTGACATCCATTTCGTTAAAGATAATAAAGTTACTAACTTTTGACCTTTACTAGACGAAGTGCATTTAAAATAACAATCAGTGCAGCTCCAGTGTCACTTAATACAGCAACCCATAGTGTTAGCCAGCCAGGAAAAATTAATAGTAAAGCTACTACTTTTACTAGTATAGAAAACCAAATATTTTGTTTGATAATAGAGATTGCTTTTCTACTTAGCTTAATTGTATGTGGCAGTTTATCTAAGTTGTCAGCCATTAATACGATATCTGCAGTCTCCATTGCAGTATCTGTGCCAGCACCGCCCATCGCTATCCCGAGGTTTGCAGTAGCTAGTGCAGGGGCATCGTTTATTCCATCGCCAACCATGGCTACTCGATATCCTTCTTCTTGCAGTTGTTTTATTGCATCTACTTTTTCTTCCGGTAATAGTTCAGAGAAATAGCGGTTCACGCCAGCTTCAAAAGCGATTGCTTTGGCTGTCCCCTCATTATCTCCTGTAAGCATTACAATTTGCTTAACGCCTATTTTTTCTAAATTTGCGATTGCCACTTTAGTTGTTTTTCGAATCGTGTCTGAAACACAAATTATTCCTAAAATGTTTTCAACTGTCCCTATGATGACAATGGTTTTACCTTCATTTTGCAGGCTTAGAATTTGTTCTAGGTGGTTAGTGATAGGGGTGCCGACCTCTTCAAATAGTTTTAAGTTTCCAGCAAAGTAGGGTACATTACCGATTGTCGCTTGAATTCCTTTTCCCGCACGGTTCTTAACCTGTGCACCGCTCTTCGCTTGAATGCTTTTAGCTTTCGCGTAATTCACTATTGTTTTAGCAATTGGGTGTGTAGAATATTCCTCTAAAGTTCGAGCGATAGATAACATGTTTTCTTCTGAATCATTAAAGACTAGCACATCAGTAACTTTTGGTTTTCCTTCAGTAAGTGTTCCAGTTTTGTCAAAGGCAATGGCATTTATAGAGCCAGCATTCTCTAAGAATGTTCCACCTTTGATAAGAACACCATTTTTAGCAGCATTTCCTAGGGCCGTAACAATTGCAACTGGAGTTGATATAACAAGTGCACAAGGACAGGCAATCACTAACAGCATTAATCCTTTATAAATCCAGGCCTCCCAAGTACCAAAGGCAAGTGATGGGGGAATGATTATCACCATAAGGGCGAGTATGAATACAACAGGTGTATAAACTCGAGCGAACTTATCTATAAAAGCTTCCGTAGGAGCCTTTTTCTCTTGGGCTTCTTCAACTAAATGAATGATTTTTGAAATAGTTGTATCCTCTATTAGTTTTGTCACTTTAACGCTCAGTGATCCGTGTACATTTATGGAACCGGCATACACGAAACTACCCTTTACTTTATCAATGGGGATGGATTCTCCTGTTATAGCCGCTTGATTGACACTGGATTCGCCTTCTATTACATCCCCATCTAATGGGATTCTATCCCCAGGCTTCACTATAATCACTTCATTAATTGCTACATCTTCAACAGGCTTTTTGATTAATTCGTTTCCAATTTTAACCCAAGCTTCCGGTGGGGTTAACTCCATTAGCCCACGAATCGATTTCCGTGTTTTTTCAATGGCACGATTTTGCAAATTTAGACCTAATGAAAATAGCCAAACAACAGTGGCACCTTCAAGCCATTCGCCTAGAAATGCAGCTCCGATTGCGGCAGCTGACATGAGTACGTTCATATCTAACGAGCGGCTTCTAATCGCATAATAAGCACTTTTTACAGGTTTATATCCGCTTATTATCATTGCAACTGCATACATGGTTATCGGTAGATATGGAGGAAATCCCGTGTAAGTTCCGATAAATCCTAGCGCAATTAATATACCTGAAAAAATGACAGCCCCATTCTGATTACTAGAACGTGTGGAGGAAGGCGTCCGCTTATTGTTAGTGATGAGTGACGCTTTAAATCCAGCTTTAGCTACTTCGTTAATAATGTCTTCTGGGCTATTTTTATGTTCAATTTTCATTTTGCCCGTTGAAAAATTCACCTGAACGTGTTTGACAGTAGGAAGATTTTTCAAGTGGTTTTCAATTGTTAAGGCACAAGATCCACAATCCATTCCTTCAATAAAGTAACTCTTCAAGTTGTTAGTAACTTTAATAGGTTCAACTTCAAAACCAAGCTTCTTCATTTGTTTTTGGATGAATTTAAATTCAAGTTCAAGTTCATCAGTCGTACTAACCTGCATTTTTCCTGTACTATAGTTGACGTTCACTTCATTGATATTTTTTTGGCTGATTAAACTTTTTTCAATCGTTACCGCACAGGCTGGACAATCCATTCCATAAACTCGAAATTCCTCTTTCAATCTTTTATTGAATTTCACGTTAACCGGATGTAGATTTTCTTTTGTATGAGTGCAATAATCGACTGAAACAATCGAAGTTTTATCTAGTTCTATACCGCTGCAGCAAGACTCTACTTTAGTGTTTTCCTCACTAATCATCGAATTTTTGTTACAACATTCATCTTCGACTACTTTATCTATAGTGTTACTGCTACAACAATTTGTCATATCATCCTGCTTTGTTTCAATTTGAGTTGCTTGGTTGCTACTGCAGCAGGTTTTTTGTTCCACTTTTTTTGGGGGGGCTGCTTTGGTCGAACAGCATTTTTCATCCATTTTAAGCACTTCCTAACTTATATGATTATCACAACAAGCAACATTGTCTTCAATTTGATTAAGTACATTATCAAATGTGTCTAACAACTCTTTAATTTGCAGATTTCGCAACCCGTAGTAGACGTATTTCCCTTCAGGCCTTCCTACAATGATCCCACAACCTCTAAGACAGGCTAAGTGCTGCGAAATATTTGACTGATTTCCTTCTATACTTTCAACAATTTGTGATACTGTCTTTTCCTCAAATTTGATGCACTCTAATATTTGTACCCTTGTTTTATCTCCGAACGCACGTAAAAACTTCACTTTAAGATCTAAATCTGTCTGAATCATGATATCTCTCCTTTTATATTAGACAACACTAATATGTTTTGTTATCATCATATTAGCAATGACTAATATGTGTGTCAAATTTATGAATTGAGTAGAAAAATAATAGAGAAGAGGTATTTGATGAAACAGAATAAGAATTCAAATATGAAATTTGTAGTTGCATTAACGCTCGCTTTAGTCGTAATAGTGGCGGCGGTCGCTGTACTCAGCAATAAACAAGAATCCTTGCCTACAGAAATAAAGCAAATTGATGTTACTGGGCAACCCTCACTGGGGGAAGAGGATGCTCCTGTAACGGTTGTTGAATTCGGTGATTTTAAATGCCCTGCATGTAAAGCATGGGGCGAAATGATTTATCCGAAATTAGTTAATGATTATATCGAAACTGGTAAAGTGAAATTTTCATTCGTGAACGTATTATTCCACGGTAAAGAATCGACTTTAGGATCGATTGCCGCCGAATCCGTTTATGAGCGGAGCCCGGATTTGTATTGGAGCTTTCATCAAGCACTGTTTGATGCACAGCCAGTTGAAAACCATGATGAACAATGGATAACACCGGAAAAAATCCTTGAAATTGCAAGCGGTTTTCCCGAGATTGATCCAACATTGTTAAAAGAGGATATGGAACAGGAAGCGACTATGGAGAACGTTGAAATTGATAAAGATTTAGTAAGTGAAGCCGGAGTTTCAATGACTCCGTCCATTATGATTAACGGGAGAATGATGGAGGATCCCTTTGATTATGAAGCCATTAAGGCGGCAATAGAACAAGCGATTAAGGATAAAGACTAATGGTCGAGACTAAAAGAACGGAATCCAAATCGCAGGGATTTTTATTATACGGGGCTTGGGTTGTCTCATTAGTTGCAACGTTTGGGAGCTTGTACTTCAGTGAAATTAAAGGGTTTATTCCATGTGAGCTATGTTGGTATCAGCGGATTCTCATGTACCCACTTACTTTGATACTAGGGATTGGAACTTTTCAGAATGACAGTTCTGTTAAAAAGTTCGTGCTTCCGTTAGCACTTATTGGAGGAAGCATATCTTTCTTGCATTATTTAGAGCAGAAGATACCCGGCTTTGGCGGTATCAAGTCGTGCGTGAGTGGTGTACCTTGTAGCTCCCAATATATAAATTGGTTCGGATTTATAACGATACCATTTTTAGCATTAATAGCTTTTGTAATTATTGCTTGCTGTATGGTTTTTATAAAAACGAAGAAGACAATTAAGTAACGAACATTTCTAAAGGGGCTAAAGATTCGACTCTAGTCATAATTTTGGGGTGACGGCAGGTACTGCAATGATTCGAAGGGTGTGAATTGTGTCAATGCCAGGCACCGAGTGTTCTATTTTTCAAAGCACTAACAACAACTAGTATATTAATGTGATTGACTATAATTCATGAAGTCCAAAAGCTACAACTCCTGAAGAACATTCAGTAATTGTAGCTTTTTTATTACACCAACTTAACTTAATCTTCAATTAACGTGTAGATTAATTTCATAAAAAAACCCATATGTATTCTGATATAAAAAAATCATTGCACAATTCGGAAACTCCGTGTTAAAATGAATTGACAGTCTACTTTGAGGCGAAATAAGTACATTCTGCCTCACTAGGGAGAAGTGACTGTACGTTTTTATCATAGGGGTTTTAAGAAAATTAGTTGGGGGTAGAATAATGAAGAATTTACTAGTTAAATGGAATCAAATAAGTCTAGTAAAAAGGATAATTATCGGTATTATTGTCGGTATTATTTTAGCTTTAACGGTTCCTAATGCAACTGGCCTATCTATTTTCGGTTCTTTATTTGTCGGAGCACTAAAGGCAGTGGCACCAGTCTTGGTATTATTCTTAGTAATGCACGCAATTTCCGCACATAAAAGCGGTACGAAAACGAATATGAAAACGATTCTTGTTCTTTATGGGATTGGTACACTTCTAGCAGGGGTTGTTGCTGTTGCTGTAAGCTTCATGTTCCCAGTTACACTAACGTTGACTACAGGAGCAGAAGGACTTACCCCTCCAGAAGGTATTGTTGAGGTTCTTGAAACATTACTCTTTAACGTGGTTGCCAATCCTGTTAATGCATTACTAAACGCTAACTATTTAGGTATTTTAATGTGGGCAGTTGTTCTTGGACTTGCATTGAAAAATGCCAATCAAAATACGAAAGACGTGTTAGGTAGTTTTTCAGATGCAATTACTAAAGTAGTACAATGGGTGATCAATTTAGCGCCGATTGGTATTATGGGGCTTGTATTTGATGCTATTGTAACGACTGGCTTTTCTGCTTTACTTGTATATGGTAAATTAGTTTTAATTTTAGTTGGCTGTATGTTCTTTATCGCGCTTGTAGTGAATCCGTTAATCGTGTATGTCTATATACGCAGAAATCCTTATCCAATCGTTTTCAAGGTTTTAAAAGAAAGTGGTATCACGGCATTCTTTACACGTAGTTCAGCTGCAAATATTCCAGTGAATATGAAATTATGTGAAGAACTTGGCTTAGATGAGGATACTTATGCAGTGTCAATTCCTCTAGGTGCTACGATTAATATGGCTGGAGCAGCAGTTACAATTTCTGTATTAACTCTTGCAACAGTCCATACGCTAGGGATTGAAGTTGATTTCGGGACTGCACTTCTGCTATCTATCGTAGCGGCTGTCTCGGCAGCAGGTGCATCAGGTGTTGCAGGCGGATCACTTTTACTGATCCCACTAGCATGTAGCTTGTTTGGAGTTCCAAATGATATTGCAATGCAAGTTGTTGGTGTAGGCTTTATCATCGGTGTTGTTCAAGACTCTTGTGAAACTGCATTGAATTCATCGTCTGACGTACTGTTTACAGCTACAGCAGAATATGCGAAAGAACGTAAAGAAGGTAAAGTCGTTACTGTGAAGTCTTAAGAAGTACGATGAAAAATTAAAAGCCACGATTACCGGAGCTGTTTCGGTGATTGTGGCTTTTTGGTTGTGCAGAAAAAAATTTTTACTCATTTAAAGCAATTTGAAACTACAATTAGCCGTGTAAAGGGAAAAAACAGCTATAATGAGTATAGAGCTAGTTGAATTGCGATTTAGGGAGTGTTCCATACATGCAAAGTTTCGTTGTGATGCAAGGTCAGACGTATCAAGAAGAAAAAGAATTAGGGATCATTTGGTCGCTGCAACAAGACAGTACTGGGAAAGAACGTCATTCACGGCTACGAATGATAGAGGTAAATGAAGGGGATCGCATATTTCATTATGTAAAAGGAAATATTGTTGCGGTTAGTGTTGCTAAATCGGGATGCCAGATAGCGGGTAAACCGTCAACTTTGCACAATCATGAACGCGGGAATGATAATGGCTATTTAGTAGAACTGGACTATCATGAACTTGAAGTACCTATCAATGTGCTTTCGAAATTTGATGAAATTATGCCGCTTCTACCAATTAAATATTCACCGTTTCAATCAGACGCAAACGGTAATCAGGGATATTTGTATCCTTGTAATGAGGAATTATCAATAAAATTAGTAGAATTAATTGGTGACCTTAATATTTATCAAGTAGATGAAGAGCAGCTAGAATTAGCAATTGGTACGGTACTACAAACAGAGCGTAACACGTTCATTCCGATGATTACTGAAACGGAATCGGAATTGAAAACAAAGATTCGTTTAGGGAAACAAAAATTTAGAGAAGGTTTACTACCGCTATGGGATTACAAATGTGTACTTTGTGAGATTGAGTTACCGGCACTACTTCGTGCAAGCTATTCTAAGCCTTGGAAAGACAGTATGGATTTTGAAAGAGTGGATCCTACTAACGGTGTACTTCTATGTTGTAATCATGATGCGCTTTATGAGAACGGATTTATCGCATTCGATGGACAAGGTAGATTGCATATTTCATCTCAGATTCCCGAACAAGATTATGACAAATACAGCATACATTCATTAATGAAAATCGCTCGAACTGAAGAGAACAAGCCCTATTTCAAGTGGCATAAAAGAAATCTTTTTAAAGGTTAAAATAACGAAGACGATTTCATCTAACTAGAGATGAAATCGTCTTTTTTTATTGCCAGAAATTATAACAACAGATGAAACAGTGTACTTAGTAAATAGCCCATGACAATATACGTGATAAATGAGCTTACAGAAACAACTTTTATATTATGCAGGATGAATTCGCTAATGCTTGTAGCTGCAATGAGGCCAATAGAGATTCCCATAAGGACACCTTGCTCTTTTGTAGAGAGATTCACGTAATGCCCAATCCAGATAAATAGGCTAAAACAGATTGATAAGCCGAAGAAACAAAACAACAGCTTCCATGGCTTTATCCCTTGCGAAATAAATGCGGTGGTAAGGGCAAAACCTTCCGGGAGATGATGCAGAATGACTGAGGCTGTAATCGTGATGCCGACTATCGAATTTTCCATCAAGCTACCAATGGTCATACTTAGTGGGATTGTATGGATGAGTATGGCAAGCATGAGTAAGTAAACGGATGGATTTTGACCGGCAGATGGATGGGCTAAATTGCGGAGCACTAGAAAAAATAGATAGCCAATGAATATGCCTAGAATAATGCCGAAAGACTTGTACATCTTCAATGCGCTTGGAATGATATCGAGTGCCAGTAACCCTACTAAAAATCCACCGCATAGGAGTGATAATCCTGCAGTTGAATTATGGAATAGCTTGGAGACTAACCAAGCGATACCGCCGCCGAAGCTTACACTTAAAAAAAGAAAACTGCCAAGTAGTAGTGCGCTCACTTTCATCACCCCGATCAATCTAAATCTTATTCTTAAAAGCTCTCTTCGAAATATATGCAGATTGCTCTAATCTATGAAAGTACAATTTTCACAGCAATAATGTGGGGAAGGCTTTTATATAAATGGAGGAACACAAAGAGAAAAGCGGGGTCTGAGTATCGTGCCGCTATGAGTAGATGACTTCATCTTCGGATGAGGTCGTTTTTTTTGTACTGATGACTGGCATAATTTTAGGTCTGTCTGCCTATACTGTGTAATAAGTGGATTTAAGAGTTCTAGATTATCTATCTTAGAGTGCGATCCTATTTTCAATAATACTAGGAAACAAAGAACGTATACGGAGGGGTTGTAAGTGCAGAAGATGCAACACGGTTTAGAGATAAGAACACCAGTTATGCATCGGTATCATTTAGGAAAGAGGTTTTTCGACATCGTCGTCAGTCTACTGCTCCTCATTTGTTGCCTTCCCCTATTCATCTTATTGGCTATTGCCATTATCCTATTTTCGGGTGGACCGGTCTTTTTTACTCAAACAAGGACAGGCATTGGCAATAGAGAATTTACGATTTTTAAGTTCCGTACAATGAAAACTGTGAAACAAGATGACAATAGGCATAAGTATGAATGGAAAGAAGGGGTTCCCGACAGCTTTCTTTTTAAAACGGCAGGTGATGCGACTGTAACGTCAATCGGTAAAATTTTACGAAAGTGCAGCTTGGACGAGTTACCTCAACTTCTGAATGTATTGATGGGAGATATGAGCATTGTCGGACCGCGGCCTGAAATACCTGCAATTACAGATTTGTATAATGGCCATCAGGCAAAAAGGTTACTTGTAAAACCTGGAATCACAGGATTTGCCCAAATAAATGGGCGATCTGAAATAAGTCATGGCAAGAAAATAGAATATGATTTGTATTATATTGAAAATTGTAGTCTTTTGCTTGATATGAAAATAATTGCTGCAACAATTGTATTTGTAATAAGGGGGAAGGGGGCTTTTTGATAATGACAATACTTGTAGATATGCACAATCAACTATTGCAAGTACCAGGAAGTAGTTACACAAATGAAGAAGAAACCATCCGAATCCTTAAATTAGCTGCTGATGATGGTATTACACATATGATTGCAACTCCTCCTTTCAGATACGGAGATTTTGTAACGGATAGGATGTCTATCAAGAGTCTCGTGAACAGTCTGAATGATAAGGTTGTTAGCTTAGCGATACCGATAACCATTCTACCGGGAATGGAAATTACGCTTTATGAACAACTTGCACAAGATCTAAAAGTGAATGCGGTCCCACTTGCTGATACCAATAAATATGTATTGATAGTTTTTCAGGATGATCGTATACCGCCATTTGCTTTATCAGTTTTATTTGAGATACAGCTTATGGGCTATATTCCAATCATAGCGAATGTAGAACGGATTCAGGAGTTGATGACGAATCCCAAAAAAATACTGGAGTTTATTAATAGGGGAGCACTTGTCCATGTAAGTGCGGCAAGTATTATTGGTTTAAATGGTAGGAAAACTCGTGAAATTTCAGTGAAACTTTGTAAGAAAGGGCTTGTACACTTTATATCATCATTTTCCTCAGGTGATGAAAAAAGGCCATCTCATTTAAGAGGTGCATACAAATACTTGGAAAGAAGAATGACGCCCAGCACTGTGAAGAAAATTATGGGAAATACTGTGTGTGTTCTTCAGGGAACTGATTTTCATAGTCTAACTGGAAAAAAACACAAAAAGAATCGGTATAAATAATATGAGATTCCCTACGATGACGATGTCTATGCATAATGAAAAAGGTACACATATAATTGGACGGAAGGGGGCTTATTGAAAATAATGTTTACTATAACGGTCAGCCCAATACGAATACATTGAATCAGGAAATGGAAATGAAAGACTTGGTGGAGGCAATTGGAAAACGATTAAAGATAGTTGTCATATTGGTTTTCCTTTTCACCCTTTGCGGTGGGCTAATAGGCTATTTCATCCCCCCGACATATGAAGCGAAGATAGATGTCCTCATTAATGCGACAACGGGAAGTACAGGGAATACGACTTTATCTATGAGTGAAATAGATATGAGTTTCCGTTTGGTTGAAACGTATAAGGAGATAATGAGAAGTGATCGGATGAGAAGTAAAGTGAATTCGAAGTTAGAAGGATTGAATATGAAATTCGAGCTGGAAAAAAATATAAGAATTGAGTCTGGGAACAATTCACAAATCATTACGATTATCGCCCATGAAAAAACACCTAAAAGGGCTACTGATCTTGTAAACATATATGGCTCAACATTTCAAGAAGAGATTAAAACACTCATGAATCTTAATAACGTTACGATTTTAAAAGAAGCAGTAGAAGAAACAGATACGCGGAAGATTAAATCTAATTTATTTTTTTATCTAACGCTCTCCTTCATCACAAGTTCTGTTGTTTGTCTTGCAGTCATTATCATAAAGGAAGTATATTTCTCATTTCTTGATTCAGAACGTAAAGTCGAAAGAGTTCTTCAGGTACCCCTTTTAGGGACAATCAATTCAAATAGTGAAAAATTCCACGATGTAAATAATCCATATGAATTGACCCGTACGCTGAGAAGTGACTTGCAGTTTTCACGTGCTTTCGATGAGGATTTTGGTAGGCTTGCTGCGAATATTCATTATCTCATCGAACAAAAAAAGGTGAAAGTTATAATGATGGCAAGTTCTAATCCAGGAGACGGCAAAACATTTATTGGAGTAAATCTGACAGTCGCATTGGCGAAGGATAACAAGAAGACGCTGTTTGTCGATACTAATTTCCGTAAGTCAGATGGTAGGCTACTGTTTGATTTACCGGAAAGAAAAGGGCTGACATCTGTTCTTTCTGGGAATTATAAATTGAATGAAATAGTTCAGGAAACCGGTATAAAGAATCTATCGTTCATTGGTACAGGGCCACTACCTTCAAACCCAACACCTTTCCTCCTTTCAGAAAAGATGGACAAACTACTAGATGAGCTGAAAACACTGTTTGATGTCATTATCATTGACTCGCCGGCATTGATAGTTGCGGATGCGGTCAGTTTACTTCGAATGACAGACGGTTGTATATTCATTGTCAATGCAAGGAAAACATCGGAAAAGCAGGCCATCGATAGCTTCCAATCACTAAGTAAAGTAAATGGAAGCATCATAGGTACTGTACTAAATGACGATATAAAAAGATGAGTCTAGCAGATATAGCAATATTGAAAGAGGGAAAGGTTTGGATGTTAATAAAGGGAGGGGACAAGTTGAAAGTTTTAGTTACGGGTGGTGCTGGATTTATTGGATCCCATGTAGTTGAAGAATTACTGAATCATCAATATGAGGTGGTGATCGTCGATAGTTTTGTAACTGGTTTCCCGGAAAATGTATGCGTAGATGCGAAATTGTATCGAAGGGACATCACTGACCTGGAGTTAGAGGACGTATTTAAGCTAGAAAAACCAGATTTTGTACTTCATTTGGCAGCCCAGGCTTCAGTTATCACTTCAACAAATGATCCGTATTTAGATTTCTTCACGAACACAGTAGGAACTGTTAGGGTTTCACTATTATCCAAAAAATATAATGTGAAAAAAATCATATTTGCCTCTACCGCAGCAGTCTATGATGAACCTTCTTACCTTCCAATAGATGAAAAACATCCATTAAAACAGCAGTCCTATTATGCTCTATCAAAGTATTCAGCTGAAAACTTTATATTATTGAGCGGTGTCATGCAAGATTTGAATTACTGTATATTACGATTTTCAAATGTTTATGGGCCAAGGCAGAACGCGGAGGGGGAAGCCGGTGTCATTTCAATTTTCATTAACCGCCTTTTGAAAAATGATGAAATTTACATTTACGGTGGAAGTCAAACAAGAGATTTTATATACGTGAAGGATGTGGCAGCTGCTTGCCACCTTGCAATGGTGGGGAAACAAAAAGGCGTTTATAACATTAGTTCCTGTACAGAAACAACGATTAATCAGCTATTTCAACTGATTTCAAGTGAGATGGATGTCATTTCAATCCCGGTTTATAAGTCTTTGAGAGTCGGAGAAATTGTACAAAGTGTATTGGATCATACGAAAGCACTTCAAGAGTTGGAATGGCGTTTACACTATTCCCTTGTGGATGGACTGAAAGAGACCGTTCAGTATTATTCACGTAACAAGGTGAAGCATCTTGGTAATTTTATTACTAGTAGTTAGAGTGGGTTAACCTCGCTTTAAGTAAAAAAAAATACTTATGTCATTTAGGAGTTTAATCAGGAGGGAGGCTATGTATAAACAACTGAAAATTCCATTGATCCTATTTTTAACTTATTGTTTATCATATTTGATGTTATCGACAGTTTTTTATACATTAAGCCTTTCGCAAGGAAAAGATGGTTTGGAGTTAGCGTTTTTCGGTGGTGGGGACGATGGTGCTATTTACGCAGAACAAGCCGGAAATATAGCCAATAGCTTGCCTGCGGTATTAACCTCAATACATGCATGGATTTTAGGGCAGATACTTAAATTATTCAATAGCGAAAGTATTTTCCTACTCAAATTGTTTAACATCACAGGTAATTTCTTTCTTTTGATTACTGCACTTTTCACTTTAAGAAAGACTGTTGGTGTTAAGAAAGAATCTGGTACGGGGGCGGCTATTTTAATATTATTTTTGTTATATTACCCCAGCTTACTATTGAATTCCACATTATCAATTTATCGAGACGTTTGGATTTGTTTCTATTACTTGCTGTCTATTTATCTATTCTCTACGTTATGGATTGTGAAAAGTAGATGTCCATTTCTACTCAATTTTATATTATTAATGGCATCAGTAGGGATGCTTGGAGGATACCGTGAATATGCATTGTTAAGTTTTTTAATAGGTTCTATTTGTTATTTAATTTTTATAGGTAGGAAAAATAGTAGGTTGTCGTTCAAGAAAATTATTATGGCTATCGTTGTCGGGTTTTCCATTGCTTATACATTCTTACGAGATACTACAATTCCATATGTGAATCTTTCTTTTCAAACTGTTTTGGACTACCGGCACTCTCCGTATAATATTGGGGGTAGTCAAATGAATATTTCTTTGGATCAGCCAAACGTCTTTCTTTTCGCTATCAATTATTTTCACAGTTTTATTAGCAATGTATTAGGCCCATTACCTTGGCAAATTAATAGTGGAGCAACCTTATTAGTCTTTTTTTCGGAAACTTTATTATTCTTGTCAATTCTCCTATTTCTTTTCAGGAGGAGAAAGCAATTCGGAAAGATGGACTTACTTTTAATTTTGCACAGTACGGCCTGGTTTATGTTAATAGCGATTTCGAATGATAACTTGGGAACGACTGCACGATTGCGAATGGTAGGATGGATACCACTCTTTATAGTATTCACTAAGCATTATAGTGAATACTATACACGTAAAAAAGGTCTGAAATTGCAAGAAATGAAAAAACTCAACCTTAGAATAGTAAAATAAATACAGAAATCTTGATATAGCCGGTTGGTTTGAAATTTTATTATTTAAATTTGACGTATTAGAAATGTTTTCTAGCATCATAGAAAACAAAACTACAAGTATTTCAAAGGATGTTGCGATTTGAAAGTTCTCCATATTATTCCTACTTTAGCAAGTGGCGGGGCCGAAAAAATGTTAGTTGATCTAGTGGAAGAGATGAAGAAAGCGGGAGTCTGGGTAGAGGTACTCGTGCTTTCTGATTCGGAGGACTTCTACAGTGAGCGAATAAGAGAATTGAAAATCCCGATACATTTCAGTCCCATAAATAAAGTGTACCATCTGTTGCAAGTTAAGGTCATTAAGGACTATCTTAGTAGAGATTTTGACATTGTCCATGCTCATTTATTTGCGCCTCAACTGTATGTAGCATATATCAAACAATTTATGGGTGGAAAGACAGTGCTCATTACAACTGAACATAATACACATAACAGAAGGCGTGAAAAGAAATACTTCAAGTTTATTGACAGTTGGATGTATAAGAAATACACAAAAATCATTGCGAATACAGAAGGTACTAAAGAGGAGATGATTAACTATCTCCCTAAGGTGGCAGTTAAAACGGTCGTTGTTCATAATGGAATACGCATTAAACAATACCTAGAGGCGAAACCATTAGAACGTAAAGAACTAGTTAGCAATTATCGTGAAAATGACATCCTAATTGTGATGGTAGCCGCTATGCGGGAACAGAAAGATTATGAAACTTTAATTAGGGCATCAGCATTACTTCCCGAAAATTATCATATCCTTTTAGTTGGTATAGGAGAGCGGTTAACTGACGTAAAGGAATATGCCAAAGAATATGGGACTCCGAAAATCAGTTTCTTGGGGCGGCGATCTGATGTGCCATCTATTTTGAAATCATGTGATATTTTTGTTTTGTCATCAAAATGGGAGGGATTTGGATTAGTGGCTGTGGAAGCGATGTCTGCCGACTTACCCATTATCGTTTCTGATGTTGCTGGTTTAAGGGAAGTTGTCGAAGGGGTAGGAACTTTTTTCGAGGTTGGAAATGAAGAAGACTTGAAAAGACAAATTTTGAATACTCCAAAGGATCGAATAGAAGGAAAAGAATTAAATAGTGAAAAAAAACAAAAAATGATTTTGTATAGTATCGAGAAAATGGCATCAAATTATTTGAGGATTTATCGGGAAGTAACTGGAGAAGAGAAATTAAAATAAATATTGTTCCCTACCCTGATATTAATAGGTGCAGCACTCTTTCCATACACAAAATACCCTATCTATAGTTATCTATATCTTCAAGAAAGTCTTGGTTTGGTAAGCATTAAAAATGTACAGGAGGTAAGATGATGAGTTGTTTAGTAAGTATAAACTGTATCACTTATAATCACGAAGACTATATAGCAGATGCTATCGAAAGCTTTTTAATGCAAAAAACTAATTTTGACTTTGAAATTTTGATTGGTGAGGATTGCAGTACAGATGACACGAAAAAAATAGTGGAGAGATACGCCAATCAGTATCCCGAAAAAATAAGAGTCATCACCTCTGCACAAAATGTAGGATTCCGGAAAAACTCTCAAAGAATTTTCGAGAACAGTAAAGGGAAATACATTGCAGAATGTGAGGGAGACGATTATTGGACTGACCCCTACAAACTTCAAAAACAAGTGGATTACTTGGAACAAAATCCTGAATGTACTTTTTGTTTTCATAACGCGGTGTTAGTAAAAGCGAATAAGAAAGTAATACCTGGAGTGCAAACTCATTTAATTAAAAAAAGTAATTACTATTTTCATGGAGGAGATAGTAATTATTCCGTAGGTGAATTGGCTTTATTGGGCTTTATTCCAACGGCTTCTTTTATGTATCCCAAACACTTAATGGATAATCTACCAGAATGGTGCTCTACAGCTATAGTGGGTGATGTCCCGATAAAACTTATAACAACAAGCTATGGTTATGCCCATTATTTAGATGAAACTATGAGTGTATATCGAACAGGAGTGAAGGGTTCAATTATGTATAATTGGAAAAAAGAAAGTGGAAATAAGGAAAAACAAATTTTAATTAATGAAGGATTTTTACACTTATTCGATAACTTCAATGATTTTACAAAGGATAAATATAAACCGGAAATTGATAAAGCTAAAATTCAGTTTGAGCTTGAGATAGTAAGATTAGAAAGAGAACGAAAAAAGTTGAAAATCCCAAGATATAAAGAATATTTTAATCGCTTAGGTTTGAACGGGAAAATAAGATATTATGCTAGATATAATTTCCCAAGTCTTTATGTACTTTTTACTCGCCTAAAAGCATATATTTAGATGCTCAATAGAATAAAAAATAGGAGCTTTCATATGCAAGACTCAAACCCGTTAAAAACAAAAACGATGACAGGTTTGTTTTGGAGTTTCGCTGATCTACTAGCAAACCACGGTGTTCAATTTGTCATACAAATCCTGTTAGCTAGGCTATTATTGCCTGAACACTTTGGTGTCATTGGTATGATTTTGATTTTCATAGCGATTTCAAATTCAATTGTGGATAGTGGTTTTTCACAGGCATTGATTCGTGATCAGCAGACGAGCCAGACAGATTATTCTACAGTCTTTTATTTTAATATCATGATGGCTGCCGTGATGTATGGCATCTTGTACTTTTCTGCTTTTCCGATTAGCAATTTTTTTAATGAACCTCAGCTGATTCCGATCCTTCGTGTACTTTCTTTAGTGCTTATTATTAATTCTTTAGGAATCATCCATAAAGTTATGCTCATTAAGAATGTCGATTTCAAAACAATAGCAAAAATAAATGTCATTGCGGTCTTGCTATCTGGAAGCATTACGATATCCCTTGCGATGATGGGCTATGGTGTTTGGAGTCTTGTTATTAATACACTGTCCATGCAATTAATCCAGACGTTGCTACTATGGATTTTTAATAAATGGGTACCTTCAATGGCATTCAACATGCAGTCATTTAGGAAGTTTTATAAATTTGGATACAAGTTGTTATTATCCGGTCTATTAGATACCTTATATAACAATATCTATTTCGTTATTATTGGAAGATTTTATTCCACAACGCAACTCGGATTTTATACAAATGCAGCGAGAATTAGTAACATGGCTTCTCAAGCAATCTCTGCCACTGTTCAACGTGTATCTTATCCAATTCTTAGTAGCATTCAGCAAGACGAGATTCGTCTGAAATCCGGATTTAGAAAAATCATTAAGACATCTGCCTTTATAAACTTTCCTTTGATGATTGGTTTGGCAGCTATTGCACCATCACTTTTCACTGTACTTCTGGGTGAGAAGTGGATGCCTTCAGTAGTCTATTTCCAACTGCTTTGCATCGCTGGAATGCTGTACCCACTTCACGCGATAAATTTAAACATACTGCAGGTCAAAGGAAGATCAGATTTGTTTTTGCTGATTGAAATAATTAAAAAATTAGTATTGACCTTACTAATCTCAGTGTCTTTAGTACTTGGACAAGGAATCATTGGTCTAATCGTGGCGGCGGTATTGAGCTCATATATAGCCTTATATATTAACACTTACTTTTCTGCAAGGGAAATAGATTATTCGGCGAAAGACCAGTTGAAAGACCTATTTCCTGTGCTTTTACTTTCAATTGTTATGGGCGTATCTGTTGCTACGATTGGTAGTGTACTGCCGGTAAATCATATCATGAATTTGACGATTCAAATCGGCATTGGAATTGTTGTATATATAGCTGGATGTAAAATGGCGAGGGTACAAGAGTTAGAAACAGTCTATCGCATACTTCTTGTCCTAGTGATGAAGAGTAGACTCATGAAACATAAAAACAAGAAAATTGTAGAGAACAAGATCGTACTGGAGAACGAGACGATAGGAGGAAATAAGTGAACATATTACTGACTTCTGCTGGGCGAAGGGGTTACTTGGTCAACTATTTTAAAGAGGCGTTAGAAAATCAAGGTGAGATACATGTAGCGAATAGTTCCATTCATTCAACTGCTATGATGTATGGCGATCATTCGGTTGTTACGCCTTTAATTTATGATGATGCATATATTCCCTTTCTTAAAGCGTACTGTAAGGAGCACCATATTGATGCATTGATTCCTTTATTTGATATTGATTTACCTATTCTATCAAATTACAAAACAGAGTTTAGAAGAATCGGGGTCGAAATAATTGTATCGAACAAAGAAGTGATAGCGATATGTAATGACAAATGGGAGACATGTAACTACTTAAAGAAGAAGGGTTTTCATACAGCACTGACATTTGTAACACTTCCAGCTGCAATCAATGCGATCCGTCAAGGTCATATTTGTTTTCCGTTAATCATTAAACCGAGATGGGGGATGGGTTCAATCTCCATTTTTGAAGCGGAAAATATGGATGAGCTAAATGTCTTATATCATAAAGTTGAAAAAACGATTCAAGCTACTTATTTATCATATGAATCGCAGCAGAATATTAAAAGTTGTGTTGTTATCCAAGAAAAATTAGTAGGTCAAGAATATGGTTTGGATATCATCAACGATCTTGAAGGCAATTACCAAACGACGATTGTAAAGAAAAAGCGTGCTATGAGAGCTGGAGAAACAGATTGCGCAGAAACAGTTATTAATCTCGAATTAGAAACAATGGGGAAAAGACTAAGTCTGGTGATGGGACATACTGCTAACCTTGATGTGGATGCTTTTATCGTAGAGGGTGTCCCTTATATTTTAGAGATGAATGCTCGTTTTGGTGGAGGTTATCCATTCAGTCATATCGCTGGAGTGAATCTTCCGAAGGCAATCATCCATTGGTTGAATGGTGAAGCAGTGGAGCAATCATTATTAGTGGCAAACCCTGGCGTAGTTGCTTATAAGAGTTTAATGATTATTGAACATCAAACAAATGCAGTTCCTGTCGTACTTTAGTAGAAATATTAGTGTAGAAAAGGGGATTTAACTGATGAATAACTATTTTGATGAACCCATCCTAATCACTAGACCATTACTTCCGGCAACGTACAATATATCGAGGAAAATAGGCGAGATATGGGACAGCAAATGGTTAACTAACAATGGTTCTCAACATCAAGCATTAGAGATCCAATTAAAGAATTACCTAAACGTCGACCAGTTATCACTTTTTTCAAACGGTACGTTAGCACTGCTGCTTGGATTGAAAGCACTTGATTTAACAGGAGATGTTATTACGACTCCCTTCACCTTTCCTGCAACTGTTCAGGCCCTAGATTGGAATGGACTTACCCCAGTATTTTGTGATATTGACCCCCGAACCTTAACAATCGATGCAACTAAAATTGAAGCCTTAATAACGGACAAGACGAGTGCGATTCTTGCAGTACATGTCTTTGGAAATCCATGTGATGTTGAAGCCATACAGGCAATTGCAGACCGCCATCAATTGAAAGTTATTTATGATGGTGCACATGTATTCGGCGCAAAAATCAATGGTAAACCAATCAGTCATTACGGTGATATGACAATGTTAAGTTTTCATGCGACCAAGCTTTTTAATACGATTGAAGGTGGAGCATTAGCGTTTAAGGCTGAAGCGCTCGCTCGAAAGTTAGACCTGCTTAAAAACTTTGGTCTTGCAAACCCAGAGGAAGTCCTGTTATCTGGCTTAAATGCAAAAATGAATGAGATCCAAGCTGCGATGGGACTGGAAGTCTTGAAGTTAGTGGATGAAGAAAGAGCGAAGAGGCATATCCTCAAAAAAACATATGAACAGCATTTAGCTCTATTGCCCGGAATTCGAGTGCTAACGACTTTAGAAGAGGACAGCAGTAGTTATCAATACTTTGTTATTGAAATAGATGAAAGTAGGTTTGGTAAATCTCGGGATTGGCTCCATGAACAATTAAAAGACTATAACGTTTTCACAAGAAAGTATTTCTATCCTCTTTGTAGTGACTTCCATTGGTATCGGCATCTTGAATCTACCCAACGAGAAAATCTTTCACAAGCACAGAAATCTGTAGGACAAGTGTTAGCGATGCCTTTTTACGGTGAACTTGGGATATCTTCTGTGATTAAAATTTGTGAGATTATCGAAGAACTGCATATAAGTCATAAAAAGTGGAGTGATGTTGTATGAAAGGGATCCTATTAGCAGGTGGATCAGGTACTCGTCTTTATCCTCTGACGAAAGCCATATCGAAGCAAATGTTACCGGTATACGATAAGCCGATGATTTATTATCCTTTATCAGTCTTAATGCTTGCAGGTATTAAGGAAATATTGATCATTTCAACTCCGCGAGATATTGCAGGATTTAAGGAGTTATTAGGGGATGGCAACAAACTAGGCATGGAGTTGCAATACGCAGTCCAGGATAATCCAAACGGGCTTGCAGAGGCTTTTATAATCGGGGAAAAATTTATTGGTCAATCACCTGTTGCCCTTGTCCTAGGGGATAATATCTTTTATGGCTCTGATTTTGGAAATAAAGTACAGCGCGCAGCTACATTAGAATCCGGAAGTATCATTTTTGGTTGTACTGTAAATGATCCTAGGGCATATGGCGTTGTTGAAGTAGATGAACAAATGCATGCCTTGTCTATTGAAGAAAAACCCGAAAAACCAAAATCCTCTTATGCTGTCCCAGGTCTCTACTTTTTTGATCATACCGTTGTGGAAATCGCTAAAAGAGTCACGCCATCTGAGCGGGGGGAAAAAGAAATCACCTCGATTATTAATGTCTATCTTCAAAGGGGAACACTCAAGGTTGAGCTCATGGGAAGAGGATTGGCATGGATGGATACGGGGACGCATGAGTCGTTGCTAGAGGCTTCAAACTTTGTCGAAGCGATTCAAAAACGCCAAGGCTTATATGTATCTTGCATTGAGGAAATTGCATTCAGAAGAAATTATATAACAAAAGAACAGCTAGTAGAGTTAGCTCAGCCTTTATTGAAAACAGATTACGGTCAATATTTAGTTGAAGTTGCAAAATCAAAACAACTGATTAACTTATTTACGCAAGAGCTTCTATTTGTATGAAAATCATTTGGACGAGAAGGAGTTTTCCATGAATATACTAGTAACTGGTGGGGCCGGATTCATCGGATCGAATTTTATTAAACATATGCTTTCAACATATGATTATAAAATTATTAATCTGGATTTATTAACATATGCAGGGAATTTGTCTAATCTTGAAGATAGTGCAGGGAGCGAGAATTATCACTTTGTAAAAGGCGATATTTGTGACGCTCAGTTGCTGAAAGAAATTTTTGAGAGATATGACATTCAAGTCGTCATTAACTTTGCGGCAGAATCACATGTGGACCGGAGTATTGCGGATCCTGCACTTTTCCTGAAAACCAATGTTCTTGGCACGCAAACACTCCTCGAGGTAGCAAGAAAACACTGGGAAATCAATCCTGACGATAAAGCTTGTAGGAAATTTAGTGATCATGTGAAATATATTCAAATATCAACGGACGAAGTATATGGAACCCTTGGAAATAGTGGTTATTTCACCGAACAAACAAATCTAGCCCCTAATAGCCCCTATTCAGCTTCTAAGGCATCTGCAGATTTAATCGTTAGGGCTTATTACGAAACGTATGCGCTGCCTATCATGATTACGAGGTGTTCGAATAACTATGGCCCTTACCAATTCCCTGAAAAGTTGATCCCACTTATGATTAGCAAAGCTTTAAAAGAAGAGCCCCTTCCGGTATATGGAGATGGTAGACAAGTTAGAGATTGGCTTTATGTAGAAGATCATTGTATCGCCATAGATACGGTTCTTCATAAAGGGGAAATCGGAGAAGTTTATAACATCGGTGGGAACAATGAGAGACCAAACATTGAAGTTGTTAAGTTTCTGATTAGTCAATTAGGGAAAGACGAGAAACTTATTGAATCTGTAGAGGATCGTTTAGGGCATGATAAAAGGTACGCAATCGATAATTCGAAAATCACAAAAAAGCTAGGTTGGTCCCCGGCCATTACATTTGAAAGAGGCCTTAAGATGACAATTGAATGGTATTTAAATAATACAGATCGGCTGGAACCAGCTAATATCCGTGAAATTGTCTCATAGGAAATGATATATATGTTGAAATAAAGAATTCCATTGAACCCACTACGACGGGAGAACTAAGTTTATACAGTCATTCATATGTTCAACCTATAAAGATAGAGAGTCAGTGAATGGGAGGAGAAAACAAAAAAAATGATGTACATTCAAGAGACTACAAGGGAGAAAAGTGATGTAGAAAAACTTCGAGGTGCTACTAGTAAAGAAACAGTCGAGGCTTTAGAAAATAAATACGGTGAGTCCTTTTATCTGTTTGATTTAATGAAATTAAGGTCGAATTACATGGAAATGTTTTCCGCTTTTACTAGTAGGTACACTAACTTTATTATCGGTTATTCCTATAAAACGAATTACCTGCCCGCGCTTATAAAAGAAATGTATAAACTTGGTGCTTACGCTGAAGTTGTATCGAGATTAGAATATGATTTAGCTCTCAAAATTGGAGTGGAACCGAAAAAAATCATCTTTAATGGTCCGTTAAAAACATACGATGATATAGCACTGGCGCTGGAAAATGGAAGTATTCTTAATCTGGATTCGTTTTACGAGATTGATCTGTTAGAGGACTATGTATACAAAAATGCTGCCAGCAATTATAAAGTAGGGTTACGAGTGAGTTTTGATTTAACGGGTGAGGGGAGTAGTCCACATCAAAGTGGATTTATCCAAAGTAGATTTGGTTTTTGTGTTGAAAATGGAAATTTAGAAAAAGCGATAAAGCGTTTGAAATGTATAGGAAGTATTGATGTGATCGGTTTCCATGGTCACTTTTCTACAAAGGTAAGAAGTGTTAGTATCTATCGGAAAATAACACAGAAGTTATGTGATCTGTCAAAAGAATATTTGCTGGATACGCTGGAATATATAGATGTTGGTGGTGGAATGTATGGAAATGTACCAGAAGAAATGGGGTTAAAAGATATACCAACATTTGATGACTATGCGGAAGCAATCTGCTCAGTCATCAATAAGGAAAAATCTCACTTTAAAAAAGATCCATTATTAATCATTGAACCGGGATTATCAATCGTTGTGGACACTTTTAAGTTTTACAGCAAAGTGATTGATGTGAAGAAAAATCAAGAAGAAATCTTTGTTCTTGTCAATGGGAGTATTCATAATATCAAGCCGACTATGCATTCTATCAATTTACCAATGGAACATGTAAAAAAAAACGGAGGGCTATACAAGAAAGGGATATTTAATGTAGTGGGTTATACGTGTATGGAAAGGGATTATTTGGCAATAAATTATCAAGCTGAAATTCCGAAGCCAGGCGATTTTTTGGTCTTTAGTAACGTAGGTGCGTATACCATTGTTTTAGATCCACCTTTTATTAAAGAAAGGCCTCCCATTATCGCGGTAGAGGAAAGTGAATTTAAGATAGTTAGAAAGCGGGAGAAATTAAATGATTTTATAAATGACAGTATCTATTTATTTCAATCCTTTGTTTTAGTTGGCTTGCCTTTACTATAGAACCTTAGTGTGGTGTGAGGACCCATAGCTACTTTCGATAAGGCTGAACGAAGAAAATGGGGAGGCTGAACATGAAAAAGATCCTATTTGTAGCAACTGTCTATCATCATCTTGCGTCCTTTCATAAACCGTTCATGAAAATGTTTCATGAAAAAGGATTTGAAGTCCATGCAATCGGTAGTAATTCTATGGGCAGAAAAAATGAGCTGACAGCTATGGGGATAATTTGCCATGACATGGATTTTTATCGAATACCTTTATCGAGTAAAAATATACGGGCATTGAAGACGCTTGATGATTTAATTAGACATGAGTACTTTGAATTAATTCATGTTCACACTCCGACTGCCGCATTTCTCACGAGATATATAGCTTCGAAACATAAACAAGGAAAGATAATTTATACTGCGCACGGCTTTCATTTCTATAAAGGGGCCCCTATGAAGAATTGGTTGTTGTTTTATTTCGCCGAGAAACTTGCAGTACGATGGACTGATGGTCTAATCGTCATGAACAAAGAAGATTACCAGTTGGGAAAGAAGCTTGGCTATAAGGAAAAAGAAAATCTGTTTAAAGTGCATGGTGTCGGCGTCAATCTAGCGGAGTTTCAATCGACTGTCAGGGATAGCGACATGGATATTCGTGAGGAATTGGGAGTGGAGGACGATGCGCTTATCGTATGTTGTATTGCAGAACTAAGCGCTAGGAAGAATCACTTTTTTTTATTGGGAAATTGGAAATCCATTGTGGCTAAGTGTCCGACTGCCCATCTAGTTCTTGTTGGCACGGGAAAAAGTGAAAAGGAAATAAAAGAATATATTGAAAGTAATAGAATACCAAATGTACATTTGATAGGTTTTCGAAGTGATATAAATCAAATTATATCATCTTCTGATATTGTCACATTAGTATCGAAGCATGAGGGGCTTCCCAAATGTTTAATGGAAGCTATGGCATGCGCCAAAATTGTTGTGACGACAAATGTCAGGGGATCACGCGACTTAGTAGAACACGAATCAACGGGGATAGTTGTAGGACTTGGCGATGGAGCCAGTCTCGTTGAAAGCTTTGTTACAGTACTTCGGAGTAAGCAACTAAGGTTGAATTATGGACGAAATGGACTGCAGAAGATTCAAAACTATAGCTTGCATTGCGTACTACAAGAAATGGATGACATTTATGAACGCTACTTAAATGATGAAAGGAGTAACGCCAATATCTAAAATCAAAAAAGTAATCATTCCAGCAGCTGGCTTAGGAACTCGTTTTTTACCCGCAACAAAAGCGATGCCAAAAGAAATGCTTCCAATTGTTGATAAACCAACAATACAATATATAGTCGAAGAAGCTATTGCAGCAGGAATAGAAGATATTATTATTGTCACTGGTAAAGGTAAACGAGCTATTGAAGATCATTTTGATAATGCATTTGAACTTGAGGCCAACCTTATCGCAAAAGAAAAATTTGAACTTCTGGCAAAAGTGCTAGAGTCATCGACTGTAGATATTCACTATATCCGCCAAAAAGAACCCCTTGGGTTAGGTCATGCAATATGGTGTGCACGGAAATTCATTGGCAATGAAGCGTTTGGAGTTATGCTTGGTGACGACATTGTCAGAAGTGAAACCCCAGTGTTGAAACAATTGATTGAACAACATGAGATAACGGGTTCAAGTGTCATTGGTGTACAAGAAGTCCATGCTGAAAGTATTCATAAATATGGAATCGTTGACACCTTTTATAAGGGATCAGATCTAATGCAGATAAGAAATCTTGTAGAAAAACCTTCAAAAGAACTTGCTCCATCGAACTTGGCGATTATCGGCCGTTATATACTTACACCAGAAATTTTTTCATTTTTAGGAGAAAAAAGAATAGGGATAGGAGGAGAAATCCAACTTACCGACGCGATTCAACGGCTTAAGGAAATTCAGGATGTATATGCTTACAAATTTGAAGGCAAAAGATATGATGTGGGCGAACAATTGGGGTTTATTGAGACGACATTGGCGTTCGCTTTAGATCGTCCAGAGTTGAAAAAAGACGTTCTCGGTTTGATGAAAAAGTTTCTGATAGAGCTAGAATACGAGGCGATTGTATGATTCTGTTCAATGGATAGCTTTTTTGGAGAAAATATAGAGTGCTCCTGGCTGGAAGAGAAAACCTGGTTTGTCTGACGTAATCGAGACAGACCTATAGGATTTAGTGTACAAGTTCAGAATGTTATTCATAAAAAGACGCCCCGTATCTAGTCATACGATTAGATACAGGGCGTCTTTTATATTTGGCTATTTCCTCTTAGTCTTATTATAAGGCCTCACCATCAGACCCATCTCCTTCCGTTCCTTATCAAGAGCCTTGTAAAAGGAAATCATCATGAAAATGATGACGAAGGAGAAGGGAAGTGCCGCAATTACCAATGCATTTTGCAATGCGGTTAGTCCATTGGCCGAGAGCAGAATGATAGCAACCGCTGCTTGTGCGATACCCCATGTTAGTTTTACAATATTTGGCGGATTTAGTGATCCGTATGTCGACTGCATTCCGAGCACGAATGTGGCAGAATCCGCGGATGTGATGAAAAAGACTGAAATAAGGATTATGGCTACAATCGATAGCAACATTGACAATGGCATCGCTTGGAAAACGGCGAAAAGCGTTTCTTCCGTTTTCAGCCCAGATAGATCAGTTCCTTTCATTTGCACATCCATTGCTGTGGCACCGAAAACAGAAAACCAGAAAAAGCTAAGCACTGTGGGTAGCATCAAGACACCGACCAAGAATTCGCGGATGGTCCGTCCACGAGATACGCGTGCTATGAAGATCCCTACAAACGGGGCCCATGAAATCCACCATGCCCAATAAAAAATGGTCCAACCATTAATCCACTCCCGATTGGCAACATCAAGCGGTGCTGCCCGGAAGCTCATACGGGCTAAATTTTGTAAGTATAGGCCGATTGTATCGGTAAATGTATTGAAGATTAATAAAGTAGGTCCAAGTACGATAACCAGAACCAGTAAGACGACCGCAAGTACCATATTGATATTAGATAAATATTTAATACCTTTACCTATACCAGACCAAGCAGAAGCGAGAAATAAAATCGTAACGATAATGATGATGATAATCTGAACGGAAAAACTGATGGGGATATCGAATACATAAGATAATCCGCCGTTGATTTGAATAGCCCCAAATCCTAAAGTCGTTGCAACTCCTACTACCGTCGCGAAGACAGCGAGTACATTGACCAATGTGCCTAAAGGGCCGTTCATCCGATCTCCGAAAAGCGGCTTCAATGTTGAGGAAATCAATCCAGGTTCCCCTTTACGGAATTGGAAATAAGCGAGTGACATGGCAACGACAGCATAGATCGCCCATGCATGTATGCCCCAATGGAAGAATGTAAAGCGCATGGATTCACGAAAAGCAGCGGCACTTCCCGGTAGTTCAGTTGCAGGGTCTATAGCGAAATGCGATAAAGGTTCGGCTGCTCCCCAGAAGACGAGCCCTATTCCCATGCCCGCTGAAAACAGCATTGAGAACCAGCTAATGCGAGAATACTCAGGTTCTTCATCAGGTTTACCGAGTGTAATCTGCCCCATTGGACTGACGATAAAGAACACGCAGAACAGTACAATTCCAGTGACGACAAGTAAATAATACCAGCCGAATGAGGTAGTGATGAAATTCTTCATATTATTTGTTGCATTTTCAAAGCTTTCCGGCGCAAAGGCCCCGAATGAAACCGCCAATACTACAAGAACTAGCGTAATCCAAAAAACGCTTGATACTTTTTTCATCTAATCACCTATTTTTCTTAATAAAATAATGGTACATAACAGTTAGATTAATCTTGTCCATTAATCTTCAATCCCATGCACGTACTTCTCCTTTCATTCCCCTTTCTTTCTATTGTTAAACAAATAAGCACAATGAAAAAACGATTCCATTGGTGATGGAATCGTTTTTTTTCAATAAGTGAGTGTAAGTAATAGAATGTAGCTTGTTAAAAACAAGAGAACCTCTCGATTTGGTTAAGGTCGATCCCCGTATATTCCCATCTTCTTTGCCTATTACGCCATCTGTAGCCGGCAACAGATGTACGTCCGACGAAGACTGGATAAAACCAAAAACCTTGTCTTCTTGATAACCAAACATATGTTTGTCGGTAGAGACAACCGCGGATTGCACCTGGATCTACTGCAAACAACTGATTACTTGGATATGCGGGTATTGTGTTTGGCGGCGGTGACGATGGACCTTGTTGTCCACCAGGCTGTCCAGGTGGTCCAAATCCCGGCTGTCCTTGACCTGGTGGTCGTCCTGGAGGACCGAATCCTGGCATCCCTTGACCCGGTGGTCGTCCTGGAGGCCAGAATCCTGGCATCCCTTGACCCGGCGGTGGTCCCGGAGGTCCAAATCCTGGCATTCCTGGCCCAGGTGGTCGTCCCGGAGGCCCAAATCCTGGCATTCCTTGGCCTGGTGGAGCATACCCCTGCATGTCGTGTCCTGAGTGGAAAGCAACCATTTCTTGTTCTGGCATCCCGTAACCTGACATCTCTTGCCCTGGAGAAAAAGCTTGCGTGTCGTAGCCTTGCATCTCTTGCCCTGGAGAAAAAGCTTGCATGTCGTAACCTTGCATTCCTTGTCCGGACATCCCCATGCCTGGAGACCAGCTGTCATTCGCATAGCCTGACGTATCTTGCGCCCGGTTGCCTTCATATCCTTCAGGTAATTTCGGGTACCATTGCTGTTCCCCTTGACCACCTGGTTGCATGTTAACCATTCGTCCACTCCTTCCAAGCGATTCTCTTTATCCTATGCGACAATGGGTGAAAAGGAATGGACTTTTATTCTCGGGAAGCTTTTTCGAGTTTAGCGGATCTACTGTATGAGTGGGGATGACTGCTATGGAATTGGCGGAAAAAGCGATTGTAGTAAATCATGATGCTAACCTGTCACTTATGTTTACATATAAAGATGCATTTTATAGGAGGATGCTAGAACCTTTTTTATTTGATAAAGAATTGTCGCTGTTGTAGAGATTCGCGATGCTGTATTACAGTTCGTTCTATGGGTTACTAAGTTTATCAACTTCACTCCGATTAGATTCTTGGTACTATCTATTTAGGATTTACCAGGCGTTATACCCCACCCGTATAACGAGCAAATCTAGCGAAGGGGCGACACTAATGATAGGCAGCCCAATATCGCCGAAGCAATAATACCTAGGAGGCATGTAGTTCAATTCCTCCCTAGTGATCTTCTGACGGGCTTATTGCGTAAGGCCATCACCAAGCGACTAAGCGATATAGGAATCACACACCATTTTTTAATTGCCAACTATTATAGCAACTTCACCGCTTCATCCCACTACAATAGCACCCTATTAGCACGAACTAAATTTTCTGAATACCGTACAATAAACCGCTTTCATCGTGTACGATATTAGTAGATTAGTAAGGAGGGGTTCATAGTGGGGAAAGCATCTGAAATGGTTATTCGTTACCGTGGGACTGAGTTGAACACGAAGGGGTGGCAGCAGGAGGCGGCGCTTCGTATGCTTATGAATAACTTAGACGCGGAAGTAGCGGAGCATCCCGATGATCTAGTCGTTTACGGTGGCATTGGAAAGGCGGCACGCAATTGGGAGTCGTTCGACGCAATTGTCCGCTCGTTGAAAGAACTTGAAAATGATGAAACACTACTTGTGCAATCGGGGAAACCAGTTGCGATATTCAAGTCACATACAGATGCACCAAAAGTATTAATAGCAAACTCGAACCTAGTCCCGGCCTATGCCAACTGGGAACATTTCCATGAGCTCGATAAAAAAGGACTTATGATGTACGGACAAATGACAGCGGGAAGCTGGATTTATATCGGTTCACAAGGAATCGTGCAAGGGACATACGAAACATTTGCAGAACTGGCGAAGCAACATTTCGGGGAGTCGCTGAAAGGGACGATCACACTAACTGCCGGACTTGGCGGAATGGGTGCTGCACAGCCGCTAGCGGTTACGATGGCCGGGGGCGTTTGTATCGGCATTGAAGTGGATGAAACCCGAATTGATCGCAGAATTGAAACACGCTATACCGATGTGAAAACAGATTCACTGGAAGAAGCGATTCGTCTTGCGCTAGAAGCGAAAAAAGAAGGCCGTGCACTGTCAATCGGCTTGCTAGGAAATGCAGCAGAAGTTCTTCCTGCCATGCTTGCAATCGGATTTATTCCGGATGTGTTGACTGATCAGACATCTGCGCATGATCCGTTAAACGGTTATATCCCGTCTGGCATGTCACTCGACGAAGCTGCAAAACTTCGCTCGGATAACCCCGAGGAGTATGTGAAACGTTCGAAAGCATCCATGGCAAAACATGTTGAGGCAATGCTAGAAATGATGGATAAAGGTGCGATTACGTTCGACTACGGTAATAATATCCGTCAAGTGGCCAAAGACGAAGGTGTTACGCGTGCGTTTGATTTCCCAGGGTTTGTTCCTGCCTATATACGTCCACAGTTTTGTGAAGGAAAAGGTCCTTTCCGCTGGGTAGCTTTATCAGGAGATCCTGAAGATATTTATAAAACGGATGAAGTGATTTTACGCGAATTCAGTGACAACAAACATTTATGCAATTGGATTCGGATGGCGCAAGATAAAATTCAATTCCAAGGATTGCCTTCACGGATTTGCTGGCTAGGTTACGGGGAACGTGCTCGGTTCGGGAAAATCATTAATGATATGGTGGCTTCGGGCGAATTAAAAGCACCGATTGTCATTGGGCGAGATCATCTTGACTCCGGGTCAGTTGCATCGCCAAACCGTGAGACGGAAGCGATGAAAGACGGATCGGATGCAGTAGCTGACTGGCCGTTGTTGAATGCAATGATCAATGCGGTTGGCGGAGCTACTTGGGTTTCCATTCATCATGGGGGCGGCGTTGGAATGGGTTACTCGGTTCATGCAGGCATGGTGATTGTCGCAGACGGAACCAAAGAAGCGGAAGCTCGAATCGAACGTGTATTGACGACGGATCCGGGAATGGGCATTGTCCGTCATGTAGATGCGGGCTATGAACTCGCCGAGAAAACAGCCCGTGAAAAAGGCGTCAATATCCCAATGATGGCAAAAGAGGCGATTCAAGAATGACAAACGTTGTTTGGATTAAACACGCAACACAACTCGCGACGCTAGCCCAACCAAGTTCAGCACCGCGAATAAAACAAGCGATGAATGAGTTAACAATCATAGAAGACGGCAGTATCTGGATTGAAGAGGGCATCATTCAAGCGGTCGGAACAACGCAGGAACTTGAAGAGCAGTTCAAAGACCGCGCCCATGAAGCTGAAATCACAGACGCGACAGGTCATCTCGTTACACCGGGGCTTGTCGATCCACATACACATGTTGCTTATGGCGGCAGTCGCGAACGTGAATTTGAAATGCGACTTGAAGGTGCGACCTATATGGACATTATGAATGCAGGCGGCGGTATTCATGCGACAACAAAAATGACGCGCGAAGCGACTGAAGATGAACTTGTTGAGCAGGCGAAGAAACGTCTGGATTCATTTTTGAAACATGGCGTCACGACTGTCGAAGGAAAAAGCGGTTACGGCTTAGATTTAGAAACGGAACTCAAACAGTTGCGTGTCATGAAACGTTTGCAGCAAGAACACGCGATTGACCTTGTGCCAACATTCATGGGTGCACACGCAGTCCCAACAGAATTCAAAGGGCGAGAAGACGATTATATAGATCTAGTTGTCAATGAAATGCTTCCTGCTGTTGCCAATGAAAAGCTCGCAGTCTTCAACGATGTATTTTGTGAAGTCGGTGTTTTCACACCTGAACAATCACAACGAATTTTGGAAGCTGGGAAAAAGGTTGGTCTGATACCGAAAATCCATGCAGATGAAATTGAACCCTATGGCGGTGCGGAACTTGCGGCAAAAGTTGGAGCGATTTCAGCAGAGCATTTATTGAAAGCGTCTGATGAAGGAATTAAAGCGATGGCAGACGCGGGGACGATCGCTTGTTTATTGCCAGCAACGGCTTTATTCCTTAGAGAGCAGGCAGCGGAAGGGCGCAAGATGATTGATGCTGGCGTACCAGTCGCAATTTCGACAGATTGTAATCCTGGATCTTCACCGACAACATCGATGCCACTTGTTATGAACTTAGCGTGCATATCGATGCGCCTAACACCGGCAGAAGCGCTTACTGCCGCGACATATAACGCGGCGTGTGCGATTCGGATGGAAAACGCGACGGGATCACTGGAACCAGGTAAACAAGGAGATGTCGTTCTATGGGACATTTCAAACTACCAAGAACTTCAATACTTGTTTGGGGTAAACCACGTTAAGTCCGTTTGGAAAAAAGGTGTAAAAGTCGTTGGATGATTAATTTTACTAAAGGATGGTTGTCATGATTGAATTAACAGGTTCGTCTCTAAGTCTGGCTCAAATGAACGACATTTTATATAAAGAGATTGGGGTTTCATTGAACGAGGAAGCCGTGGAACGCGTGAATAAAAGCCGTGCAGCTGTCGAAAAAATTGTTCGGGAAGACCGGACTGTTTACGGAATTAATACAGGTTTTGGTAAATTTAGCGACGTTAAAATCGATGAAAAAGATACGAAAGCATTGCAATTGCACTTGATTCGATCCCACTCATGCGGCGTTGGAGAAGCGTTTCCTGAAACGGTTTCGCGTGCGATGGTTGTGCTTCGCCTGAACGCGCTTTTGAAAGGTTTCTCAGGAATCCGTGCAGAAGTGTTGGAACGCTTTGCTTATATGGTGAACAATCGCATTCACCCGGTCATTCCGCAGCAAGGATCACTTGGTGCATCAGGCGATCTTGCGCCATTGTCCCATCTCGCACTTGTTTTGCTTGGTGAAGGTTTTGTCTGGCAAGATGGTTTGCATGTTCCAGCTGCAACTATTTGGAAAGAGCATGGCATGTCGCCGATTGTGCTCGAAGCGAAAGAAGGGCTCGCACTTATTAATGGCACGCAAGCGATGACTGCGCAAGGCGTTGTCAATTATTTGGAGGCAGAATCACTTGCGTATGCTAGTGAATGGATTGCGGCAATGACAATGGAAGCGCTCTATGGAATTACAGACGCATTTCATCCAGCGATTCACGAAGCGCGCGGTTATCCGGAACAAATGGATGTTGCAGCGAGAATGTTGGATTGGTTGGAAGGGAGTCAGCTTACGACCGTCCAAGGCGAAAAACGTGTCCAAGACGCTTATTCAATTCGTTGTATTCCACAAGTGCACGGCGCGAGCTGGCAAGTGCTTGGCTATGTAAAAGAGAAGCTGGAGATTGAGATGAATGCTGCGACAGACAATCCACTAATTTTCGATGATGGGGATACTGTTGTATCAGGTGGTAATTTCCATGGTCAGCCAATTGCGTTTGCGATGGACTTCTTGAAGCTTGGCGTGGCAGAACTTGCAAGTATTTCCGAGCGTCGTATTGAACGGCTCGTTAATCCACATTTAAATGAAGGATTACCACCGTTCCTTAGCCCGGAACCGGGTTTACAATCGGGTGCAATGATCTTGCAATATTCAGCAGCAAGCCTTGTTTCTGAGAATAAAACACTTGCACATCCAGCGTCCGTGGATTCGATTCCATCGTCCGGTAATCAGGAAGACCATGTCTCGATGGGAACGATTGGCGCGAGGCATGCGCATGCCATCATTAAAAATGCGCGAAACGTGCTTGGGATTGAAGCGCTTTGTGCGATGACAGGCTGTTCTATTCGAGAAGTAGAAAAAATGGCTCCGAAAACGCGTGAGAAGTTCGAGCAATTAAGTGCCATTGTTAGTCCGATAGATGAAGACCGTATCTTTACACCGGATATTGAAAAGATTGCTCAGTTTTTGGTAGGGTAACGAGCAAAAGACCGAAGCGAGATTTGACAGCTTCGGTCTTTTGTGTTGAATGAAGTGATGAAAGTTGGAACCAATCATAAAGCAGCGCGAACCGATCATCGCATCCGGTACCTGGCACCCGAATTTACTAAATTTCACTATATCAAATATTAGTTTTAATCCCCGTTTTGGCTTCATAATTGATCAAAAGTTACGATTTCATACCCAAAATGGAATTATTCGTCTTTCTGCTAAATTCACTTTATATTCCTTTTGTTATAAGGTGGATGAAAGAATCAGTATGAAGGGGCTGAGCGGTATGGTGAGAGCGTTAGTATGGGAAAAGCCAGCGGATTATGAAGCGGGAGACTTGGATCAAGACGGTCTATGGAAAAAAGTGATTGGAGAACTATTCGAAGACTTTTTGTTGTTTTTCGCACCAACATTACATGCACAAGTAGATTTTTCAAAAGCACCGGATTTTTTGCAACAGGAACTTTTTCAAGAAATTATGGATGAAAAGAAAGGGCGCCGAATGGCAGACCAACTTGTCAAAGTGTATCTGGTTGACGGTGAAGAAAAGTGGATTTTAGTACATGTGGAAGTGCAAAGTGACAATGAAAAAGATTTTGCTAAGCGAATGTTTCAATACTTTTATCGCATTTATGATCGGTTTGATCGAGAAATTGTTGCATTAGCCATCATGACATCGCCGCATCAAAGCGAATTTTCTACTCAATTTCGCTACTCCTATTTTGGCACAAAGCTGGATTATGCGTATACTAATTATAAGGTTGCCGATTACGATTATAAAGAATTGGAGCAGTCAGATAAGCTATTCAGTAAAGTTGTCCTTGCGACCAAATATATGAACGAAACGAAGCAAGATGCTGACAAACGCTATGCGTTTAAAATGAAATTAATGCGGGAAATTATTAAACACCCCATTTATTCGCGCACGACGATTCAAGCTGTATTTTATTTTATAGACTACTTATTACGGTTACCGCAGGAGTTATCCGAACAACTCGCAAAAATAATTCGCCCTATTTTAAAAGAGGAGGCCAACGACATGGTTCAATTTAACGAAGAAAACCCATCACCAACTCTAGCTGCAATCTTCGCCATGGAACGAGAAGAGGGAGAAAGAAAAGGAATAGAGCAAGGAATAGAGCGAGGTATAGAGCAAGGAATAGAGCAAGGTATAGCGAAAGTCGTACTTGAAATGCTAAAAGAGGGCGCGTCAATTGACTTTATTGCCAAGGTAACTCATCTGGATAAAGAAGCAATTGAGAAGATAAGAAAAATGAATTGATTCATTAAAAAAGGTTATCTTTGCACGATGCTATTCAAAAAATTGTATAACGATAAAAATGAAGATTAGTCATCTACTTGAATGTCTGATCTTTATTTTTCATTCTGAATCTGATTTGAAATCGATTATTGGCCATTATGCTATGATAGAACGAGCAATGATTTTAGGGGGAGTTTCGATGGATAATCAAGAAAAACCACATATCTTATTAATCGACGGAATGGCACTTCTATTCCGTTCATTTTTTGCAACATCAGCTATGGGACACTACTTTCCCAATGCCGCAGGTGTACCGACAAATGGGGTACAAGGATTTGCGCGTCATACGATGACTGCAACGTCGATATTCAAACCGACACATATGGCAGTTTGTTGGGATATGAGTGCACATACGTTTCGCAATGATTTATTCGATGGGTATAAAGCGAATCGACCTGCTCCGGCACCAGAGCTTGTTCCGCAGTTCGATATGACAAGAAGTGTTTCTGAACTAATCGGATGGAAAAACTACGGAATACTTGGGATGGAAGCAGATGATTTAATTGGGTCGATGGTCGAGACGTGGGATGGTAAAGCGGAGATCACAATCGTAACAGGTGATAAAGACCTGCTCCAACTACTCAGACCGGGCGTTCAAATTGCGTTCATGAAAAAGGGATACAACGTTTATGATATCTATACATATGAACGTTTTGTAGAAGAATACGGCATTTCACCAAAGCAGTTTATAGACACGAAGGCCTTCACAGGCGATACCAGCGATGGTTATCCTGGTGTTAAAGGGATTGGACCGAAAACTGCGCTTAAACTAATTAAGGAATATGGTTCGGTTGAGGGTGTAATTGAGGCCTTACATGAATTAACCCCTGGCATGCGTAAAAAAATCGAAGAAGATATAGATATGCTTCATTTATCAAGAAAGCTGGCAGAGATCCATTGTGCGATTGACATGAATGATTCTATAGAAAATTTGGCAATCCCTATTTATGACACTGAAAAAAGGGAACTAATCGAGCGTGAAGGCTTTTCTATGATTGTCAGACAGGCGGATTCACTTTTTAAAAAATAACCAAAAATCTCCCTACGAAATAGTTGTAGGGAGATTTTTGGCGTCACGTCTGTTATTTAACGATTTACGTGCATAAAACACTAGTGAAAATGGCTTGAAAACCTTCATTTTAACTGGACTATTTCCAACTATTTCGGAAATCCTGTTGCGAATAGTTGCCTGCCGCGTTTCAACAATCTTCAAGTGAAAAATGCATTTGCTTCGAAAGAAAAGAATAGATGACTTTATATAGAGACTGTAAGTGCCCTTAATTTTAGTATATTCCAGTTCCTGGATATTTCGAAGTGTAGAAGTGATAATGGTCTTTAAGCAAAATGATAGTATTAAGTTATTTATTTACAGTTAATGAAACTTATAACTCATTAAGAACGTATCACTATTAGGACTGTTGTTGTTCAACTAACCGGGCAGGTTAGTGAAAGAACGGTTTATATTTTATTTATGATAGAATCAGGTGAAAAGTGAGGTGGAACAATGGAACGTTTGAAGAAAGTGTCATTAAAAAGTAGGTTAATAACTGGCATAATCGTTTTTGTTATTCTTATTTCGGTTAATTATTATTTCCATCTTTTCAAACCTAAAAATTCATTAGACCTATATCAATCAATGACTTTTGCAGATGATTTTGAAGAGGCACAAAGTTTAATGTTAGAAGGATACGAGGCTAATTTTAAGGAAGAAGATTTTGAATTTATCAATGGAACGAAAACAGTAGCAAACAGTATAAATCAATTTGCCCTTTTTGAATATGATGAAAGATCTTATCTGATTATGACTTCACCAGGTACACAAGGTATCCGAAAGTTAAAAGTTCTTGCAGTTGAAGAGTTACCAACAGAAATAAGGGATTACTTTCTTGAATTATCGCCATAATGCTTTTTAGTTTCACTAACGGGTGCTTACTTCAAGAAGGAGTAAAGCTGTTTTCTTAATGAACTAAAGGGGCAGGTTAGTTCAATAAGAAAATATTAAAATATGTGAAAATTGGGACAACTAATATGCTATAATTTTTAAAAAGATAAGGGGTATTATACGATGACTGTTAAACTTAAAGAAGTTTTGGAAATAGAAAAATCTATTTTGCGTAACTTTTACTCGTTGTATCTTCACGAGCTTTCGAATTTCACCACGAATTTAGATGTTGGAGAAGATGGTGTCTTTCATTATGAGGAATTGGATAAATTCTGGGACGTAGATGGATTATCCCCCTATTTTATTAAGTTGAATGATGAAATTATCGGTTTTATATTACTATTAGAACGCCCATTTTTGAAAAAAAGCAATGATTATGGAATAAACGACTTTTTTATACTCAATAAGTACAAAGGGAAAGGATTGGCTGTACAGGCTGCAGGAAAGATATTTGAAGAGAAAACAGGGCAATATTTTGTAATGCAGGTTGTTGAAAATAAGCGTGCGGTTGCATTTTGGAAAAAAGTTTATAATGAGTTAAATATAGAAACTCATGAAAGACAAGACCTAATTGATGATGAGCTATGTCTAATTCAAACGTTTAAAATTTAATTCAACTAACGGGTGCTTTACTTCAAAGAAGGAGTAGTGCCTTTTTTACTAACGGGGCAGGTTAGTTTAAGAAGAAGGTTTATTTTGAATGGTGTTGAATAAGTTAAAGTATGTAAATTTTTGAACAAAAGTGAAGGCGCTCTAAGGGGGGCTTTACTTTCAGGTGGGACTGGCACTTTTATATTGAACTAACAAGAGGGTTTGTTGAACAAGAAGGGCATAGAATAAATCACTAACAATACAATATTTTAAAAGAGGGATATTATGAACAACAATTACCAAATTGTAAAAGAAGTAATTGATGATTGGGACCCGAAGCAATTTTTACATCAGACACCTGAAGATGAATATAACCCAGAAATAGAGATGATTGTAGACCTATTACCAACAGCAACTTCTGTTGAAAAATTAGCTGTAGTGATACATGAGGTATTTGTTATAATGTTTTCGGTTGATGAAGTATATTCGATTAATAATTGTTATCCAAGTGCATTAAAAATTTGGAACAAAATCAATGGCGGTTAAATTCTAAACAAAACAAAAAATGACATTTATCAAAATCAATCTTATTAAACTAACGGGGTGCTTTAGTTTAGCAATTTAAATCAACACTCAGTTGGCTTTTTTGCACATCCGGACCATAATGTGTAGCATAAACACCTTATCTGAGGTGTTTTTTTAATGCCTTTTAAATGGGTAATTATGGTGCTATGATAATGAATAGTTCATCAACATAGTGTTGTTTAACTTGTGTTTAACAATCGGGCAATTTTGTGGGACAAGTTATCTTAGGGAGGGGAGTGAAAGAGTGTTAGTTTTTATTACAGTTTCGGCTATTATTCTTTTGTTATATATCCTAATTAGTCATTTCGTTTTTAAAAGAAAATTAAACATTGAAGAAAAAAGGTTACGCCCCTTTTCAAAAAACAGAAATAAATTGTTTTTAATCACAGAAATCATCTCAATCATTGCATTCACAGTCATTGGTATTGTTTATTTAAATCTAGCTGAGTCGGCGCATTTTTCTCGGACCTTCATTCCAAAACTTATTGTTGTGCTGCATTTCACTCTTCAAGTAATCAGAGGATTGGAGCTCTGGGCATTTAATCGGGAAGAAAAGTCATATTATTATCAATCTTTAGGTGCTACGATGTTTCTGGCTTTGTTTCTAGTTTTCTATTTTTCGGAAGGTTATCCATTCTAGTCTTTCAAATTATTTATGTTGATGAATCGATTGTATAACTTTTATTAGGAGAGGGTTAATCAAGAACCGGGCGCGATTCTTAAATAAGTGTCGCTGTTCTTCTTACACTAAAGGGGCTTTAGTTCATTAAGACTTCTTCAACTACATAGGTTGTACGGAAGAAGGGAGTAATTAAGATGAAAAAATATATTAACAAAGGAACAATAAAAATATTTTTATTAGGATTTATATTATATTTTATAATTTCAACGATAATAAAACTAATATGGTAAGACTTCATTGAGATTTGATTGGTGAAAAGATGAAAATCTCATATTGAGCTAAAGGGTGCTTTACTTCAAGAAGGAGTAGTGCCTTTTTTACTAACGGGGCAGGTTAGTGGAGGAAGGAATAGTATTGGAGGGGTTAATTTGAAAGGTAAGATTTTAAATCGTATCGGTGACATTCAAGAAAAGGTTAAATGTTACTGACACGGCTTAATGTCCATCGATTGACGGTAACCATTGTCCAATGATTGCTAAATTAATGTCCAACGTAAATTAGAGAAAAAGGGAACTAT